>NZ_CAUPXD010000020.1:0-32766 GCF_963515095.1 uncultured Granulicatella sp.
GGTTTATTTGTCACGCACCTACGGAGCGTGACGGACTGAAAGTCACATAAAAAAAAGATCACTGAGACGTTCAGTGATCTAAGCTGCTAAAACTTTTCTACCTTTACGGCGTCTGCTTGCTAATACTCTACGGCCATTTTTTGTACTCATACGTTTACGGAAACCGTGAACTTTTTGACGTTTACGTTTGTTTGGTTGATATGTTCTTTTCATAACTTCTTGCACCTCCTAGTTCTGTGTCATGTCTAACTATCCTAGACAGTCTACATCATTATAATGATATTCTCTAACAAAGTCAATACTTTGTTTCTTGCATCACTGTACTGGAGTATCATACCATATTTTATTCAAAATACCTAGTAATTTATTCATCTTTCAATAGTTATCCACAATTATTTTTTGCTAACTTTTAAAATTTGAAACTTTTTCCTCATAGTTTCCACAATTTTTAAACAAATTCAAAGCCTGTTTACAAAGTTTTATCCACAATCTGTGGATAGTGTGGATATGTCCATAAAACCTTTATTTTTATTGAACTTTTATTGTCAACAATTCTTGTGAATAACTAAAATTTCTTTTATTTTTTTATTATTTATCCACAATTTGTGGAAAAGTTATTCTAAATCCACTAAAAATTGTTAAAATTTGATTTCCTGTGGAAAACTTTTTCAAAAAATGCTACACTTACTATTAGATTTTATATTATTTATCCACAAGGAGGTGTTTTTATGGAGCTATTAGATGAATTTTGGAAAATTTTATTAGCTCATTTCGAAAAAACAAATTCAGATTTTACGATTAAACACTGGATTATGCCTGCGAAATTATTAAAAATTGACCAAAATTATCTATATATTCAAGTTCCTTCTCAAACGTATGCTAATTTTTGGGAAGATAATTTATTAACGGACGTCATGGAACGTGGTTATGATTTTTTTAGAAAGTCTTTTGAACCAAAATTTATGATTTCAGATGAACAAGATTTTTCAGCAAAACCAGCCATTATGGAATCTACTCCACAAATTCATACAATTGAAGAAACAAAAGAAGTTACTCAAAATATTTATTTAGAAGATGATTCTCTATTAAATCCTAAATATACATTTGATTCATTCATTATTGGTAAAGGAAATCAAATGGCACATGCTGCTGCTTTAGTTGTTTGCGAAAGACCAGGGCAATTATATAATCCTCTCTTTTTCTATGGGGGTGTTGGACTAGGAAAAACTCACTTAATGCAAGCAATTGGAAATCAATATAAATTATTAAATCCAAATGCACGAGTTAAATATGTTACAAGTGAAGCTTTTACAAATGAAATGATTACTTCATTAAGAACAAACACGCAACAAGAATTCAGAGATTATTATCGTAATGTTGATTTATTATTAGTAGATGATATTCAATTTTTTGCTGAAAAAGAGGCTACTCAAGAAGAGTTTTTCCATACATTTAATGCATTGTTTAATAATCAAAAACAAATTGTATTAACAAGTGATCGACAACCTACAGAAATTAAAGCTTTACAAGAACGTTTAGTTTCTCGTTTTGTTTCTGGACTTCCAGTTGATATTACTCCACCCGATCTAGAAACAAGAATTGCGATTTTATCAAAAAAAGCAGAAACGGTTGGTATTGATATTTCTGTAGATACATTGAGTTATATTGCTGGACAAATTCAATCCAATGTCCGTGAATTAGAAGGGGCTCTTGTTAGAGTTCAAGCTTATTCTGTAACTCATGGAGAAGATATTACAACGAATTTAGCAGCAGAAGCTTTACAAAACTTTTTACCTGGAAGTAAGGAAAAAATTGTATCCGTTCAAGATATTCAAGAAGCTGTTGCTCGTTATTACCATATTTCTCTAGAGGATTTAAAAGGTAAAAAACGAACTAAATCCATTGTAGAACCTCGTCAAATTGCCATGTATTTAGCTAGAGAATTAACAAATAGCTCTCTTCCAAAATTAGGAACAGAATTTGGCAAAGACCACTCTACTGTATTACATGCCTATGATAAAATTAATGAAGAATATAAACTTCAAGGCGATGTTACAAAAGCCGTTAATGATTTGAAGAAAAAACTTGGATTTTAAGATGTGGATAACTATTCTAGTTATAAAAAAGTTATGCACAAGTTTTATCCACAAGTAAAAATAGTGTAAATAAAAGAAATAAGATAGTTTTCCACAAAATTAACAGGCCCTACTACTATTACTATATTTATTATAAATAAAATTAAATTTAAAATACACACATACAACTAGGAGGCATAAAATGAAATTTTCAATTAATCGTCAAGCATTTTTAAAAAATTTAGCAGACGTTCAACGTGCTATTCCTTCTAAAACAACGATTCCAATTTTAACAGGAATTAAATTAGTTGTTTCTCAAGAAGGAATTACTTTAACAGGTAGTGATTCTGAAGTTTCTATTGAAATTTTTCTTCCAGTAGAACATGAAGAATTACAATTATCTATTTTGGAGACAGGTTCAATTGTATTACCTGCTCGATTCTTTGGTGAAATTGTTAAAAAATTACCTCAAAATACATTTACTTTAGAAACAAATGACCAATTACAAGCAACGATTACTGCAGGAAGTGCTGCATTTACATTAAATGGTTTATCGGCTCATGATTATCCACAACTTCCAGAAGTTGAAAAAGACCATGTATTAACATTACCTGTTCCTTTATTTAGACAAGTAATTTTACAAACTTCTATTGCTGTTTCTACTGCTGAATCTCGCCCTATTTTAACAGGAATTCATATGGTTATTGCGAATAATCAATTAAAAGCTGTCGCAACAGACTCTCACCGTTTGAGTCAAAGAATTATTCCTTTAGAAATGCCTGAAACAAGTAATGCGTTAACATTTGAAATTACTTTACCAGGTAAAACATTAATTGAATTATCACGAATTATTGATGGATTAGAAACAATTGATTTTGCGATTACTGAAAATCAAGTTCTTTTCCAAACAGAAACTCTTTCATTCTATTCTCGTTTATTAGAAGGTCGTTATCCAGATACAGATCGATTAATTAATAATCAATTTAATACAGCGATTACGGTTGTTGCTAGTGATTTAGTAGCTGCTGTAGATCGTGCATCATTAATGTCTCATACAGATAAAAATAATATTGCGACATTATCGATTACTGAAAATCGTATTTTATTAACAGGAAATTCACCAGAAATTGGAAAAGTTGAAGAAGAAATTACGGTAGAAAATTATGAAGGTGCTTCATTGGACGTTTCATTCAATCCTGATTATTTAAAAGATGCGCTTCGTTTATTTGGTTCTTCAGAAGCAACGATTCAATTTTTAGAAGCGAATCGTCCATTTACATTGACATTAAAAGATAATCATTCAGATATTCCATATAGCTTTATTCAATTAGTGACACCAGTTCGTACATTTAATGGATAAAGATAAAAAAATAGTCCATGATGATTTTGGTCATCATGGATTTTTTTTGCTTATTTTTAAAATTTTAAAAAAATCATAGTAAATTTCATTTTTTCCTTTTAAAAAGGTTTTTTATTTATTTGATAAAAAAATGCAAAAATAGGCGGAATTTTTCAAAATCTTTGAGAATTCTCATAAAAAAAGGTATAATAAAGTAGTATGTGTATACCCAAATGAAAGAAAAGAGGAAAATCATGACAAAGATTGTAACAATTACAGAAGAATTTATTACATTAGGACAATTTTTAAAACATATTGATGTCATTACAACAGGTGGACAAGCAAAATGGTATTTGCAAGAAACAGTTGTATTTGTCGATGGTGAAATTGAAAATCGTCGTGGTAGAAAACTTTATGATAAAACACGTGTAGAAATTCCTGAAGAAGGCATTTTTGTTGTGAAAAGAGAATCTGAGGAAGTTGTGGATGAGATTAGTTGAATTACAACTGAATCATTTTAGAAATTATGAAGAACTTTTTCTTGAATTTGGGAAAGGAGTTCATATTTTCATTGGTGAAAATGCTCAAGGAAAAACGAATTTAATGGAATCTATCTATACTTTGGCAATGACAAAAAGCCATCGTACCAATCAAGATCGTGAATTGATTATGTGGAATGAAGATACTGCTACCATTAAAGGAAAAGTAGAAAAGAAAATTAGCAATATTCCCTTAGAAATTCGTTTTTCAAATAAAGGAAAAATAGGACGAGTCAATCATTTAGAACAAAAGAAGCTCAGTTCCTATTTAGGACAATTAAATGTCATTTTATTTGCACCTGAAAATTTAGAATTAGTAAAAGGTGCTCCTGCAAATCGCCGAAAATTCATGGATATGGAACTCGGTCAAATGAATCCTATTTATTTACATGAATTAGTAGAATATCAACGCCTTATAAAACAAAGAAATCATTATTTAAAACAATTAGCGATAAAAAAATCATCGGTTGATCTTTATTTAGAAGTTTTAACAGAACAAGTTATTGAAAAGGCAAGTGCAATTTTAAACCATCGTTTAGAATTTATGGAACAATTGGAAGCTTTAGCGAAACCAATTCATGAACAAATTTCATTAGGAAGAGAAGAGTTTTCATTGAAATATCAAACATCTCTTTCGATTGAAAAAGGAATGTCTCAAGATGAAGTAAAAGAATTGTATCAAAAACAATTTGAAGCTGTACAAAAAAGAGAATTGGAACAAGCGAGTACTTTAGTCGGTCCGCATCGAGATGATTTGATTTTTTATTTAAATGATAAGCCTGTTCAAAATTTTGGTTCTCAAGGGCAGCAACGTTCAACTGTATTAAGTTTAAAATTAGCAGAAATAGAATTAATGAACATCGCTACTGGAGAATATCCAATTTTATTATTAGATGATGTGTTATCTGAATTAGATGATGATCGACAAACGCATTTGATTAAAGCAATTGAAAATAAAGTACAAACATTCATAACAACGACTAGTTTAGATGGAATTCGTAAGCAATTTATTAATGAACCGATTGTATATCCGATTCATCAAGGTCAAGTTCAATGAAAAATGGAGTGTGAGAATAGAAAATGACAGAAGAAAATAAAGAAGTTCTTGCTGCACAATATGATGCCAGTCAGATTCAAGTATTAGAAGGATTAGAAGCCGTACGTAAACGTCCAGGGATGTATATTGGTTCAACAAGTAGTGCTGGTTTACATCATTTAGTATGGGAAATTGTTGATAACTCAATCGATGAGGCGTTAGCTGGATTTGCAACTCATATCGAAATTGAGATTACACCTGAAAACCATATTCGTGTTACGGATGATGGACGTGGAATTCCAGTTGATATTCAAGAAAAAACAGGACGTCCTGCGGTTGAAACAGTATTTACAGTACTTCATGCTGGTGGTAAATTCGGCGGCGGAGGTTACAAAGTTTCCGGTGGTCTTCACGGGGTAGGTGCTTCTGTTGTAAATGCACTTTCTACAGATTTAACCGTCCAAGTTTTTAAAGATGGAAATATTTATGAACAGTCTTATAAACGTGGTGCTGTTTTAGAAGATTTAAAAATAATTGGAAAAACTGATAAACATGGAACGAGTGTTTATTTTGTACCAGACCCAGAAATTTTCCAAGAAACAACCGTATATGACTTTGAAAAATTAGCGAATCGTGTACGTGAACTAGCTTTTTTAAATAAAGGATTAAAACTAACGATTACTGATTTACGAGTAGAAGAGCCTGTAGTAAAAACTTTTTATTATGAAGGCGGAATTAAAAGTTATGTTGAACATTTAAATAAGTCGAAGCAAGTATTATTTGAAGAACCGATTTATGTTGAAGGGGAACAAGATGGCATTCAAGTCGAAGTAGCTATGCAGTATACTTCAGGATACCATACAAATTTATTAAGTTTTACAAACAATATCCACACTTATGAAGGTGGAACACACGAATCTGGAATGAAAACTGCTCTTACTCGTGTCATTAATGATTACGCTCGTCGTCAAAAATTAATGAAAGAAAACGAAGAAAAATTAAGTGGGGAAGATGTACGTGAAGGATTAACCGCAGTTGTATCGATTAAACATCCTGATCCACAATTTGAAGGACAAACGAAAACAAAATTAGGAAATTCTGAAGCAAGAACGATTACTGATCGATTATTTGCGACTCATTTTGATAAATTCTTAATGGAAAATCCACAAGTTGCCCGTAAAATTGTTGAAAAAGGGATTTTAGCTTCTAAAGCTCGATTAGCTGCGAAAAGAGCACGTGAAGTAACTCGTAAAAAATCTGGCTTAGAAATTTCTAATTTACCAGGGAAATTAGCGGACTGTTCAAGTAATGATCCAAGTGTTTCAGAAATCTTTATCGTCGAAGGAGATTCTGCGGGAGGTTCTGCAAAACAAGGACGTTCTCGTCACTTCCAAGCGATTTTACCAATTCGAGGAAAAATTTTAAACGTTGAAAAAGCATCATTAGATAAAATTTTAGCCAATGATGAAATCCGTTCTCTATTTACTGCAATGGGAACAGGATTTGGTGGAGATTTTGATTTATCGAAAGCTCGTTATCATAAATTAGTGATTATGACCGATGCGGATGTCGATGGAGCGCATATTCGAACATTATTAATTACATTATTCTATCGTTATATGCGTCCAGTAGTGGAAGCAGGATATGTTTATATTGCGCAACCACCTCTTTATAAATTAAAACAAGGAAAACAAGAGTTTTATATTCAAAATGATGAGGAATTAGAAGCAAAATTAAAAGAACTTCCAGCTAGTCCAAAACCACAAATTTCTCGATATAAAGGTTTAGGAGAAATGGATGCGGAACAATTATGGGAAACAACGATGAATCCTCAAAATCGTTCGATGTTACAAGTAACAGTTGAAGATGCTGCTGAAGCTGATCAAGTGTTAGATATGTTAATGGGCGATAAAGTAGAACCACGTCGAGAATTTATTGAAGCAAATGCGAAATTTATTGACGTGAATGATTTAGATATTTAATGATTGAAGAAGAGGAGAGACAAAATGTCTGAGGAAAAAGATTTAGAATTTTTCGAAGAAAAATTCGAACCAACGGATTTAGCCAAAACAATGCGTAAATCATTTTTGGAATATTCCATGAGTGTTATTGTATCTCGTGCGCTTCCGGATGTTCGTGATGGGTTAAAACCTGTTCACCGTCGTATTTTATATGGAATGCATGAATTAGGAGTAACGCCAGATAAGCCCCATAAAAAATCCGCTCGTATTGTTGGGGATGTAATGGGTAAATACCATCCACACGGAGACTCTGCCATTTATGATGCAATGGTTCGTATGGCACAAGATTTCTCATATCGTTATCCATTAATTGATGGTCACGGAAACTTTGGTTCTGTCGACGGAGATAGTCCAGCGGCAATGCGTTATACCGAAGCAAGAATGAGTAAAATTGCTTTAGAAATGCTACGAGATATTAATAAAGATACGATTAATTATCGTGATAACTATGATTCAACAGAACGTGAGCCAGAAGTTTTACCATCTCGTATTCCAAACCTTTTAGTCAATGGAGCAACAGGGATTGCGGTAGGAATGGCAACGAATATTCCTCCACATCATTTAGGAGAAGTAATTTCTGCATTACATTTATTAATGAAAAATCCTGATGTCACAACAGCTGAATTGATGGAAGTATTACCAGGACCTGATTTTCCAACAGGTGGAATTGTATTAGGCAAATCTGGAATTCGTCGAGCTTATGAAACAGGTCGTGGATCTATTACGGTTCGTGGTCGTGTACAAATCGAAGAATTAAAAAATGGAAAAGAACGTATTATTATTACAGAATTACCATATATGGTGAATAAAGCTCGTTTAGTAGAACGTATTTCTCAATTGCATCATGAAAAGAAAATTGAAGGAATTACGTACTTAAATGACGAATCTGACCGTAAAGGAATGCGTGTTGTGATTGAAGTGAGAAGAGATGTTTCTGCTTCAGTTGTTTTAAATAATTTATACAAATTAACGCCATTACAATCGAACTTTGGATTTAATATGTTAGCGATTGTTGGGCAAGAACCAAAAATTTTAAGCTTAAAAGAAATTTTACGACACTATTTAAATCATCAAGAAGAAGTGATTCGTCGTCGTAGTATTTTTGAAAAGAAAAAAGCAGAAGATCGTGCTCATATTTTAGAAGGATTACAAGTAGCTTTAGACCATATTGATGCCATTGTAGCAATTCTTCGTAGTTCTGCTAGTGGTGATATTGCTAAAGAACGCTTCATGAATGAATATGGATTAAGTGATAAACAAGCTCAAGCTATCTTAGATATGAGAATGGTTCGCTTAACAGGATTAGAACGTGAGAAAATCGATGCAGAATATGCAGATTTACAAGCACTAATCAAAGAATTAAATGAAATCTTAGCAAGCGAAGAAAGACGTTATGAAATTATCGAACAAGAATTATTAGAAATTCAACAAAAATTTGATAATCCTCGTCGTACTGAATTATTAGTCGGCGAAGCTTTAAGTTTAGAAGATGAAGACTTAATCGAAGAAGAAGATGTAGTCATTACTTTAACGAAGAATGGCTATATTAAACGATTAGCAAATTCTGAATTTAAAACACAACGTCGTGGTGGTCGTGGTGTTCAAGGAATGAGCGTGCATGATGATGACTTTGTAGAAAATATGATTTCATGTTCAACACATGATTCATTATTATTCTTCACGAATACAGGTAAAGTATATCAAGCCAAAGGATATGAAATTCCTGAATACAGCCGTACTGCTAAAGGATTACCAGTCATTAACTTATTGAATATTGACTCAACTGAGAAAATTCAAGCGATTATTAGTGTACCAGAATCAGATGAAACAGAAAGATTCTTATTCTTTACAACTTTACGTGGAACTGTTAAACGTGTGAAATTATCAGACTTCAAAAATATTCGTACAAATGGATTACGTGCAATTCAATTACGAGAAGATGATCAATTAATTCGTGTAGTCGTAACAAGTGGTCAAGATGGTATCATTCTTGGAACTTATCACGGAAATGCTGTAACATTCCATGAAGAAAAAGTTCGTGCAATGGGTCGTACAGCAGCAGGGGTTCGAGGTGTATCTCTACGTGATGATGACTATGTGATTGGAATGGATATTTTAACACCTGAACGTGAAGTATTAGTCGTTAGTGAAAAAGGATATGGTAAACGTACTGCTGCCAGCGAATATGCCTTAAAAGGTCGTGGTGGTAAAGGAGTTAAAACTCTTCGTATTACTGAGAAAAATGGTCCTCTTGTATGCTTAAGAACTGTAACGGGTGAGGAAGATTTAATGATTATGACGAATAAAGGAGTAATCATTCGATTCCACGCTTCAGATGTTTCTCAAACAGGTCGTGGTGCTCTTGGAGTTCGTATGATGCGTTTAGATCAAGATGCTATTGTAAGTTCATTAGCCATTGTTGATCGTGAAGAGGAAGCAGAAGAAACAGTCACTTCACCTGAAGAAACCGTTGTTTCTGAAAAAGTAACTGAAAACTTACAAAACTTCGCACAAGAATTAGTAGACGAACAAGAATAAAACATTAAAATTAGACTTTTCTAGATTAGCAAAGGTGTTAGATATCTTTTCATGCTATGAGGAAAAGTCTTTTTTCTAATTATGATTAAAATACAAAATATCAAGCAATTCTTTAGAAAAATCAGACTTTAGTCACTAGTAAAGCGCTATTTTTAGGTGTATAATCAGCGTAATTACAGGATGGGAGGAAGTTTATCATGATTGAATTTAAACAAGCAACAAAAAAATATGGAGATAAGGTAGCTTTAAACAACTTAAACTTAACAATTGAAAGTGGAGAAATTGTTGGATTAATTGGACATAATGGTGCCGGAAAATCTACAACCATTAAATCATTAGTGAGTATTTTACCACTTACAAGTGGAACGATTGAAGTAGATGGTGTTCCTTTATCACAAGATCCATTAACGATTAAGAGAAAAATTGGATATGTAGCAGATTCTCCAGATTTATTTTTACGTTTAACAGCTAATGAATTTTGGGAATTAATTGCAGTTTCTTATCAATTAACAATGAATCAAATAGAAGAAAGATTAACGTATTTATTAGAGTTATTTGACTTTACTCCTTATCGTTATGATGTGATTGAATCATTTTCTCATGGGATGAGACAAAAAGTATTCGTCATTGGTGCTTTGTTATCTGATCCAGATATTTGGATTTTAGATGAACCATTAACCGGTTTAGATCCACAAGCTGCCTATGATTTGAAAAAAATGATGCGTGAACATGCCGAAAAAGGAAAAACAGTATTATTTTCTACCCATATATTAGAAGTAGCAGAACAATTATGTGATCGTATTGCCATTTTGAAAAAAGGTGAATTATTATTTTACGGTACAATTGAAGAGTTAAAAGAACATAATCCTCAAGAGTCTCTTGAAAGTATTTATTTATCTTTAGCGGGACGTAAGGAAGGAGAGACTGTCGATGAATCTGCAAGCTGTTAGAAAATTAGTGAAGTTGAATTTATTATATGCAGTTGCTCCTGCTCAATTAGCTGCTTACCGACAAAAGCAAGAAAAAAATCCACTAAAAAAAATCGATATTCCTAAAAAAATCCTTCGTTCTCAGCTTATGATTGGATTAATTTATATTGCTTTTTTTGGACTGCTTAATTCATTTGTGAATCCTATTGGAGAAAATCCAGTCCTATTTGCGAATATGATTAGTATTTTTAGTGCTTTTACATTTTCTCAAAGTTTTATTGCTTTTTATAATGTATTTTATGAAAGTAAAGATTTAACTTCTTATCGACCTTATGCTTTTAGAGAAGTAGAAATTATTCTTGGAAAAGCTATTTCTGTTATGATGGTAGCTTTAATGGGATTAGGACCTATAATTGCATATTTTATCGTTTTACCGATTCAATATGGAAAAGATTTTTGGTATACCATTCCTTTAATGATCATTAACTGCTTCATTTTATTAGTCTTTTTAGGAGTATTTATTTTTACACTAGTACATTATTTGACAAGTTTGTCATTTTTTAAAAAGCATAAAAATATTATTTCAAATATTTTATTAGGGTTTGTTTCTGTTTTTTCAGGCTTACTTTATATTTTAATTTCTAATCATAATACTGTTTCAATATTAACGAAACAAGAGAGAGCTTTTATTCCTCCTTTTGAAGCTTTTTATGCGATGATTCTTCATCCATTATCACTTGACGGAATGATTGGCTATATTGGTTGGATTGGAATTACAATTCTCTTATTAGTGAATATTTATTATAAAATATTGCCAACCTTTTATGAAAAAGCGATGGAAGTTAGTTCGATTCAACAATATTCTAAAAGAGTTCGTAGCTTTTCATTGGATAATTTTTCAAAATTAGTGAGAAAATACCATATCCAATTAATGAAAGAAGGGTCAATTATTGTTCAAGGAATCATTGCACCAAGCATTTTACCGTTTTTGATGTTATTACCAATGATTTTTAGTGTGACGAGAGAAGGAGTTAATCTTACAGAATTTTTTACCTTCCGATTTTTACTTTCTTATTTATTATTTGCATTACTATTTGCAGTAACGAATTCAATTGGAAATAACTTAACTAGTATTGGTTTTTCTTTAGAAAGAGATAATTTTGAATATTTAAAAGTATTACCAATCGATATGAAAAAATATGCTCGTGAAAAATTTAAAGTATTATTTTTAGCGCAATCTTCTGTACCGATTTTATTATTAAGTATTGTATTATTAGTACTACGCATGCCAGTTTTATTAGTATTAACAATAATAGTTACTTGGTTTTCAATTAGTTTTGGGTTATCAGCTTGGGGCTTTGAAAGAGACTATCGCCTACGTGTTCCTAATTGGAGTAATATTGTCGAATTACAAAGTAGAGGAAATAAATTTTTATTAGGATTTTTAATGTTTATTTTATTTATCATTTTAATCCTTTGTATAGTGGCATCTTTCCCAATTATTCACTTCCTTCCAGAAACAATTGGGTATATCATAGGAGCTGCAGCTTTTGTCATCCTTAATGGACTAGGAATATTCTTTGGTGAATATTATTTAAGAAAATTGAAAAAAGCTTTATAATTTTTGACTCCATAGTGATAGCTATGGAGTTTTTGTAGTTTATTATATAGTTTTAAACTATAACAATAGATAATAATTAGATAATTGACTAGAACAGTTTCTCCTGTTATTCTAAGTTCAGTTAAAGAAACGCACTATGAAAAGGTGAGTAGAGAAGGAAACTTGTTTAGAGAGTCTCGGTAGGTGAAAAGAGATCAAGATTGAATTTTTGAAGATGGCCTTGGAGTGTTAGATATTGAATGATTAAATATCTACGGGTAGCCCGATATAGCAAGAGTATAAAGATACTTAAAGAGGGAATTATTGCGAAATAATTCTAAACCAAGGTGGTAACGCGAATTTTCGTCCTTGCAGTGAAAAACTGTAAGGATTTTTTATTTTAGGAGGAATATATTATGACAAAACAACAAGCACCATTTAGAGTAGACCACGTAGGAAGTTTCTTACGTCCAAAAGAATTAGTAGAAGCAAGAGAAAAATTTGCAAACGGTGAAATTACACGTGAAGAATTAACAGCAGTGGAAGATAAAACGATTCAAGAAATTGTGAAAAAACAAATTGCTGCTGGATTACAAGGGGTAACAGATGGAGAATTCCGTCGTGCTTACTGGCATTTAGACTTCTTTTGGGGTTTTAACGGAGTAGAACATGTAGTGGGGGAACGTGGCTATTTATTTCATGGAATTGAAACAAAAGCTGATACTGCAGTACTTAAAGCACCGATTAATGGGAAAAATCATCCATTTGTTAAACATTTTGAATTTTTAAGAGATTTAGTAAAAGAAGAAGATGTCATTGTTAAATTTACAATTCCTTCACCTTCACAATTTTATTTTGAATTAATTCGTACACCAGAGCATGTTGCTGCTTGGGAAGCTGTTTATTCAACAACAGATGAATTATTCGAGGCTATTATTAAAGCTTATTCTGAAGTGATTCAAGATTTATATGATGCAGGGCTTAGAACATTACAATTGGACGACTGTACATGGGGAGCTTTAGTAGACGATGGATTTGCAAAACGTTTCCGTGAAGATCGTCCATTAGAAGAAGTACGAAGAGAATTTGCTGCTCGTGCGTTACGTTTAAACAATGGTGTTATTGCAAATGCTCCTAAAGATTTAGTGATTAACACTCACGTTTGTCGTGGTAATTTCCATTCTACTTGGATTTCTCAAGGAGGATACAATAAAGTAGAAGATGAGTTACTAGGTGGGGAAAATGTAAATGCTTATTATTTAGAATTTGATACAGACCGTGCCGGTGACTTCAAGCCTCTTGCAAAAGTGTCTGACGGTAAGAAAGTAGTTCTTGGACTACTAACTTCAAAATTTGCAGACTTAGAAGACAAAGATGAAGTCATTGCTCGAATTAAAGAAGCTAGTCAATATGTTCCATTAGAAAATCTATACTTAAGTACACAATGTGGATTTGCTTCAACAGAAGAAGGGAATATCCTTACTGAAGAAGATCAATGGAAGAAAATTGCATTAATTAGTGAAATTGCACAAGAAGTTTGGGGAAAATAAATTTAGTATTATAAAACAAACAAAGGGCTATGGGGAGATTCATGTTAATCCATAGCCTTCCATTTTTTTAGAAAGGAAGTGTCATAATGACAATATTTCAACAACAACTAACACAAGCGTTTCAAACGTTAAAACAAGCAAAATGGGTAAATTTAAGTCATCAAATTGATGCTAATAGCCCTCATTTTCCTGCTTTGCCAGCATTGAAACAAAAAGATTTATTTACATTAAAAGATGGGTTTCATGTACAACAATTATCAGTAGTTACCCAATACGGAACACATATTGATCCACCTTGCCATTTTGTGGAAGGAGGACGATTCCTTGATGAATTAGAGTTAAAAGATTTACTGTTACCATTATACGTGATTGATTGTTCAAAAAAAGTAGCTGAAAATCCAAATTACGAATTAACAAAAGAAGATGTAGTAGCATTTGAAGAAGAATATGGTAAGATTGAATCAGGTGCGTTTGTTGCCTTCCGTAGTGACTGGTCACATCGTTGGCCAAGTCAAGATGCTATTCGCAATCTTGATGAAAATGGCGTTCAACAAACACCAGGTTGGAGTAAAGAAGCGCTAGAATTTTTAATTCATGAACGTCATGTAAAAGCAGTAGGACATGAAACATTAGATACAGATTCAGGTATTCATGCAGCGGCACATGGGTTAACAAATGAGTATTATTTACTAAGCCAAAACATTTATCAAGTAGAAGTATTAGCAAATCTTGATCAACTTCCTGCAGTAGGTGCGGTCATTTCAGTATCTTATCCAAACTGGAAACGTACACCAGGATCACCTGTGCGTGCAATTGCTTATTTACCAGAAGCTGAATAAAAGAAAAGAGGAATAAATATGTTAAATCATGAAAATTGTAATTGTTGTCAAAAAGCGCCTTTCCGCTTAGATCACGTAGGAAGTTTTTTACGTCCAGAACGATTAAAAGAAGCTCGTGCAAAATTTAGTGCTGGAGAAATTACTGCTGAAGAATTAGAACGTGTAGAAAACGAAGAAATCATTGCCTTAGTTAAAAAAGAAAAAGAAGTTGGACTTCAATCCATTACAGATGGAGAATTTCGTCGTGCTTTCTGGCACTTAGACTTTTTAGAAAACTTGGATGGAGTGGAACTAGTAGAAGTAGAACATTTCTCTGTTCAATTTAAAGATAAAGATGTAAAACCAAAAACTTTACGCATTGTTGGCAAAATTGATTTTTCAGAAAGCCATCCATTCGTAAAACATTTCAAATTTTTAAAAGAACATGCAGGAGATACACCGGTGAAATTAACAATTCCATCTCCAAGTATGTTGCATTTAATTACTCAAGTACGTGAGAAAAACTATGTCCCAATTGATCGTTATAAAGATAATGAAGCATTATTCTATGATGATGTTGTGGCAGCATATCGTAAAGCTCTACAATACTTCTATGACTTAGGATGCCGTAATATTCAATTAGATGATACAAGTTGGGGAGAGTTCTGTGCTTTAGATAAACGTGAAGCATATGAAGAACGTGGATTTGATTTAGAACAAATTGCTCGTGATTATGTAGACGTGTTAAACCGTGTAATTGAATGGAAACCAGAAGATTTAGTAGTAAATATGCATATTTGCCGTGGGAACTTCCGTTCAACATGGTTCTCTAGTGGTGGTTATGAACCAGTTGCTAAAACATTATTCGGACATTGCCGTGTAGATGGATTCTTCCTAGAATATGATAGTGACCGTGCCGGAGACTTTACTCCATTACGCTATATTAAAGACCAAAAAGTAGTACTTGGTTTAATTACCTCTAAATCTGGTGACTTAGAAGATAAAGATGAGGTTATTGCTCGTATTAAAGAAGCAAGCCAATATGTTCCTCTTGAACAATTATGTCTAAGTCCTCAATGTGGATTCTCTTCAACTGAAGAAGGAAATATTTTATCGATTGAAGCTCAATGGGAAAAATTAAAATTAATTGACGAAATTGTTCGTGAAGTTTGGAAATAGTCTCTTAACAGTATGTGGATTTTCTGCATACTGTTTTTTATATAAAAATTAATGCAAAATCGTTGTCAGAATGCAATTTCTCTGCTATAATGATGGAACGTGAGTATTAGTTTTAATACTCTCCTTGCTTGTTCAAAAGAATAAGCCAAAAGTCCATAAGGAGGTGACAGTCAATGAGTCAAACATCAAATTACGAGATTTTATACATCATCCGTCCAAACATCGATGAAGCTGCTAAAGCTGAATTGGTTGCAAGATTTGATGCTGTATTAACAGACAATGGCGCTGTTGTTGTTGAATCTAAAGACTGGGCGAAACGTCGTTTTGCATACGAAATTAAAGATTTCCACGAAGGTATCTATCATTTAGTGAACATCACTGCTGAAGATGCAAAAGCAATTGACGAATTCGACCGTTTAGCTAAAATCAGCAATGACATCTTACGTCATATGGTTGTTAAAGTAGAAGCATTTGCTTAATAATAAGTAAAACAAATCTTGAAAGGAGCAGATACTATGATCAATAATGTTGTGTTAGTAGGTCGTTTAACTCGACCAGTAGACTTAAAATATACTCCTAATGGAGTAGCAGTTGGAACTTTTTCAATTGCATGTGACCGCCGTTATACAAATCAACAAGGAACTCGAGAAACAGACTTTATTAACTGTAGAGTTTGGAGAAAATCAGCTGAGAATTTAGCGAAGTTTACTCGTAAAGGTTCATTAATTGGAGTTGAAGGGCATATTGAAACTAGAAGTTATGAAAACCAACAAGGACAAAAAGTTTATGTAACTGAAGTAGTAGTTGACAACTTTTCATTCTTAGAGTCAAAAAATGTTACTGAACAACGTCCAGCAAATGATTCTTATAATGGTTATTCACAACAAAATCAGTATCAATCACAAGGTGGTTATAACTCACCAAGTGCTCCTACATCATCATTTGGAAATGTTCCAGCAGACCCATTCTTAGCTAATGGTGAAGCAATTAATATTTCTGACGATGATTTACCATTCTAATCAAAAGGAGGATACCGTAATGGCTCAACAACGTAGAGGTGGCGGCGCTCGTCGTCGTAAAAAAGTTTGCTACTTTACTGCAAACCACATTAAATATATCGATTACAAAGATGTAGAATTATTAAAACGCTACATTTCTGAAAAAGGTAAAATCTTGCCACGTCGTGTAACAGGTACTTGTGCTAAATATCAACGTCTTTTAACTGTTGCTATTAAACGTGCTCGTATTATGGGATTATTACCATTTACAACAGTAGACTAATAAAGATAAAGGACTGGTTTTCCAGTCCTTTTTTCTATCAAAATGTTTCACGTGAAACATTAGAAGTTCTTCTCTGATGTTGGAGTAAATGTTTCACGTGAAACATTTTGATAAAGCGTCAAGGGTATTCCTTAGGTGTAAAATATGTTAAAATGTATATAGAAAGATGGTGATAAACATATGTTAAATCATTTTAAGGAATGGTATGAAAAACTTCCATCTTATCTAAGAATCCCTTCTGTAAAATATTATGGAGGATCTTTTATAATCCTTTTATTTATTCTATGTATAATGAGTTTCGTAACTCATGTATGGCTAGGTTTCGTATTTCTATTTTGGATATGTTTATTTGCCACATTAGTATATTTTTCAATACAGCATATTAATAAAAAAATTAATGAATATGCGATTGATTTAGCTTACAAGATTCGTAAAGGTGAGCAGGATGCCTATTTAAAAATGCCAATAGGTATGATTTTATATGATACAAATGAAAATATTACATGGATAAATCCTTATCTTCAGAAGAAACTCCAAAGACAGAATGTTATAGGAATTCCGTTGAAAGAATTAAATGAACGATTATATTATCAAGTGAAAAAACAAATTCAAAATCAAAAAGAAAATGATATCTTCACTCATATAGATAAAAAATATCAAGTAATCGTACATTCTGATATTCGAATGATTTATTTAACAGATATTACAGAATATGCAAGTATTGAAGAAAAATATCATGAAGAACAAATCGTTTTTGGACAAATATTTTTAGATAATTTTTCAGAAGTTTCCCAGTCATTAAATGATAGAAGAAAGTCAAATTTAAATAATTTTGTAACGAATCAATTATCAAGTTGGGCAATTCATCATAATATCTTTATGAAGAGAGTGGATGATGATCGTTTTATCGCATTTTTAAATCGTAAATCATTAGAAACTTTGGAAAAAGAAAAGTTTGATATTATGGATAAAATTCGTGAAACTACAGCTAAACAAAATTATCCATTAACTGTAAGTATGGGATTCTCCTATCCAGATAAAGAAAATAGTGATGTAACATACCCAGAAATTGCTTCTTATGCGCAAGCAAACTTGGATTTAGCTCTTGGGCGTGGTGGAGACCAAGTAGTTGTTCGTTCTCAAAATGAGGATGCACGTTTCTATGGTGGAAAATCAAATCCAATGGAAAAACGTACACGAGTAAGAGCAAGAATGGTTTCTCAAGCATTAAAAGACTTAATGGAAGAAGCATCTGAAATTATTGTAATGGGACATCAATTTCCAGATATGGATGCTATAGGAGCTTGTTTAGGAATTCGACGTATTGCAAACATGAATCAGAAAAAAGCTTGGATTGTGACAAATGAAAATCAATATTCACATGATATTCATAAACTAATGGATGTTATTCGTGAACAAAAAGATTTACGAGAGGATATCATTACTCCAGAAGAAGCATTGGAAAAACTGACATCCAATACATTAGTAATATTAGTGGATGTGAGTCGTCCAGTCATTGCTGCTTCGCCAGAAGTATTGGAACAAGCTAATAAAATTGTTGTAATCGACCACCATCGAAGAAGTCAAGATTTTCCAAAAAATCCTGTGTTGGTTTATATTGAACCTTATGCTTCTTCAACTGGTGAATTAATTACAGAATTATTTGAATATCAGAATAATTATGCAGAAAGTATTCAACCGATTGAAGCAACAGCCATGTTAGGTGGAATTATTGTTGATACAAGAAACTTTACATTAAGAACAGGTTCAAGAACA
The DNA here is from genome assembly GCF_963515095.1 of uncultured Granulicatella sp. Lineage (GTDB taxonomy): Bacteria > Bacillota > Bacilli > Lactobacillales > Aerococcaceae > Granulicatella. Next base: position 18,682 of record NZ_CAUPXD010000020.1, read on the forward strand.
TTTGACGCAGCAAGTTATTTAAAATCAGTTGGGGCCGATACTATATTAATCCAAAGATTATTGAAAGAAAATGTAGAAACTTATTTATTAAGAAGTCATTTATTAAATTCATTAATTTTACTAGATAATAATATTGGAATTGTACAAGGGGAAGAGGATACTCCTTATCCAACAGTTGTTGCTGCACAAACAGCAGATATGATGCTTTCAATGGAAAATATTGATGCTTCATTTGTTGTTACAAAACGTGAAGATGGACGAATAGGTATTAGTGGAAGAAGTTTAGGAAATAAAAATGTACAAAGAGTAATGGAAAAAATGGGCGGTGGAGGACATCTCTCAAATGCAGCTACTCAATTAAGTGATACTACGATTGAAGAAGCTGTTATCCAATTAAAAGAAGTAATTTCTGATTTAGGAAATGATATAGATTTATAGGAGGTAAGGAAAATGAAAGTTATTTTTCTACAAGATGTTAAAGGTAAAGGTAAAAAAGGAGATGTAAAAAACGTAGCAGATGGCTATGCACAAAATTTCCTTATTAAAAATGGTTTAGCAAAAGAAGCTACAAATGCTAGCTTATCAACTTTAGCTGGGCAAAAGAAAGCAGAAGAAAAACATAATGCTGAATTATTGGCACAAGCAAAAGAATTAAAAGAGTTTTTAGAAAAAGAAGAAACAGTGGTAACGATTAAAGCAAAAGCAGGAGAAGATGGACGTTTATTTGGAGCTATTCCAGCAAAACAAATTGCAGAAGAATTCAATAAAACATTTAATTTATCTTTAGATCGTCGTAAATTTGAATTAGCTGCTCCTATTCGTGCATTAGGTTTTGCTAGAGTACCTGTTAAATTACATCATGATGTTCAAGCAACAATGACTGTGAATATTGTTGCTCAATAGTAAGCTTACTAAAACTGTGGATATCTTTTCCACAGTTTTTTTATATATTAAATTGTTATTAAGTTCACAAATTACTATAAATAAAAACCACCGATTTTCATCGGTGGAAAAAAGGATTAGAAATATTTATTTTGGGAGGATAAATATTCTTATTTGGGAATGACTAAAGTATAGTGGAAGAATATGAAGAAATTATGAAATATATTTATAGATTTTATTATGATTTATGAAAAATTACTTATGATAGGCATGTCCCGCTGTAATTCGAAAAGAACGATAAATTTGTTCCACTAACACCAATCGCATTAATTGATGAGGAAGAGTAATTCTTCCAAATGAAATTTTAGCATTGGCACGTTTTTTGACAGTATCACTTAAACCTAATGAACCGCCAATAATGAAAACAATAGAACTTTTTCCATTTATTCCATAATTTTCAATCTTTTCAGCTAATTGTTCTGAACTTATCAAATCTCCTTCAATTGCCATAGCAATAACGGTATCAGAATCTTTTACTTTAGAAAGAATTTTTTCTCCTTCTTTATCTTTTACTTGCTCCATTTCTTTTTCACTTAGATTTTCTGGAGCTTTTTCATCAGGTACTTCAATGAGTTGAAGTTTACAGTAACTCCCTAATCGTTTGGCATATTCATCTATTCCTTGTTTCAGATATTTTTCTTTTAATTTTCCAACGCTAATAATCGTAATATTCATATAAGTCTCCTTTAAAAAGTTTACGTTAGTATTATACTAAACATTTGGATAAGATTTCATTAATTTATCGATTTTTTTTTTGAAAAGGATTATAATTTTCAAGAATAGATTTTTATCATTAAATGGAGGAATTAAATGATTCGTTTTTTATTTCAACAATCCATTCCTAAAAGAATAGCAGCTAGTTTTGCTATCGTCATTTTAGTGGGTTCTTTATTATTAAACTTACCTATCTCACAATTAGAGACTTCACAGGCAACTTATTTTGATCATTTGTTTACGACAGTTTCTATGGTTTGTGTAACTGGATTATTTACTCAACCAGTTGCTTCTACTTATAATCCATTTGGTCAAATTATTTGTATGTTTTTAATGCAAATTGGTGGGCTTGGGTTAATGAGTATGATTGCCTTTTTCTTCTTTGATTCAGGAAAGAAACTATCTTTAACAGATCGTTTAGCATTGCAAGATAGTTTGAATCGAGATGATACAAAGGATTTTAAAGATTACTTACGTACGATTTTTAAATATACTTTTATCATTGAAGGAATAGCAGCTATATTATTTATGATACGTTTTATTCCGATGTTAGGAGTCGGTAAAGGGATATTTACTTCAATATTTTTTGCGATTTCTGCTTTTTGTAATGCTGGTTTTGATAATTTAGGAAGTAATAGTTTGATTGATTACGCAACAGACCCTTTATTAGCAATTGTTATTTCAGCGTTGATTATATTGGGAGGAATTGGTTTTGCAGTATGGTTTGATGTAAAAAATTCTATTTCATGCTACCGCCGTTCCTTAAAAAATAAATATCATAAAATGTTTTATAAACGATTACACTATCATACAAAAGTGGTCATTTTATTAACATTAGGGATTTTGTTAACAGGAACTTTCTTAACGTTGATTACAGAGTGGCATAATCCTGATACAATAGGTAATCTAAATTTTGGACAGAAATTATTAGTTAGCTTTTTCCAAACGGTGACGATGAGAACAGCAGGATTTGCAAGTATTGATTATACAAAAGCAAACCCATCTACTTTACTACTCTATTGTATTCAAATGTTTATTGGTGGCTCTCCAGGAGGAACTGCTGGTGGTGTGAAAACTACAACGGTATTAGTCGTTTTATTATTTATTCGTTCAGAAATTTATGAGAAAAAATCGATTAATTTTAGACACCATACGATTCCTTATGAAATGGCTAGAAAATCATTAATGATTTTTATTATCTTTACAGTATTAACATTAAGTAGTGTATTCTTGTTAAGTATCACAGATCCACAAGCTCCATTATTATATACATTATTTGAAACGATTTCTGCTATGTGTACAGTAGGTGTAACAGCTAATTTAACACCAACCTTATCGATGCTTGGGCAAATCATTATTATGACATTAATGTTTATCGGAAGAATTGGACCATTAACGGTATTATTAAGTTTCTCAAATCGCAAGAAACAAGAATCAAAAATAAAATATGCGAAAGCTCCATTATTAATTGGATAGAAAGTAGGATTAAGTATGACAAAAACAGTAGGAATCTTAGGGTTAGGAGTATTTGGTACAACGATTGCCAAACAACTAAGTCAATATGACTGTGATATTATTGCAGTAGATAGTCAAGAAGAAAATGTGAATCGCTTGGAACCTTATATTACAAAAGGTGTTATTGCAGATATTACAGATTTTCATGTATTAGAGGAAATCGGTATTAGTGATTGTGATGTAACGGTTATTGCGACAGGAAGTAATTTAGAAGCAAGTATTTTAGCAGTAATGCATTGTAGTAAACTAGGTGTTCCAAAAATTGTAGCAAAAGCAAAAAGTAAAACTTCAACAGAAATCTTAATGAAGATGGGGGCAACTAGAATTATCAATCCTGAAAAAGAAACAGGAATTCGAGTTGCAAAAAATATTGTACACCATAAATTAGCAGATGTAATTTCTTTAGATGAAAATATCTCCTTAGTAGAATTTTATCCACCATTATCATGGATCGGAAAAGCATTAAAAGATTTACATTTACGTCAACGATATGATTTGAACTTAATTGGATATCGTCCGGTAGAAAATGCACCTTTAAATACACAATTAAGTGCTGATTATGAAATACAAGAAAATGTTATGTTAGTGGCGATTATCGATAGTAAACGATTAGAAAATGCTGATTTTTTGAATGAGGATTAAAAAAAGAAAGCTCCTTTTTAGAGAGCTTTCTTTTTTTGTTTGCATTAACGGATAACTGTTTCAGTTTCTGCATCGAAGAAGTGTGATTTATTTAAGTCAAACGCTAAATCAACCATTTCTCCTGGGTTGTGGAAGTCACGAGCATCCACTTTAGATACGAATTCAGTGTCATCTACTTTAGTATATAACATAGTTTCAGCACCTAATAATTCTGATACAACAACTTCAGCTTTTACAGAAGATGAAGGATATGTTTCAAGAACGATTTGTGAACCTTTAATATCTTCTGGACGGATACCGAAGATTAATTCTTTACCATTGTATCCTTTTTCTTCTAATAATTTTTGTTTAGCTAATGGTAATTGTAGTGATAAACCTTTACCGTTTGAAATTACGCCATCTTGTAATGTTACTTTGAAGAAGTTCATTGCTGGTGAACCGATGAATCCAGCTACGAATACATTGTTTGGAGTATTGTAAACTTCTTGAGGAGAACCAATTTGTTGAACGATACCATCTTTCATAATAACGATACGGTCAGCCATTGTCATCGCTTCAGTTTGGTCGTGTGTTACATAAATAGTAGTTGTTTCTAAACGACGGTGTAATTTAGCGATTTCTGCACGCATGGCAACACGTAATTTAGCATCTAAGTTTGATAGAGGTTCGTCCATTAAGAATACTTTAGCATCACGAACGATTGCACGACCTAAAGCCACACGTTGACGTTGTCCACCTGATAAAGCTGCTGGTTTACGTTCTAAGTATTGAGCTAATCCTAAGATTTCAGCTGCATTTTTAACACGTTTGTCAATTTCAGCTTTGTCATATTTACGTAATTTTAATCCGAATGCCATGTTATCATAAACACTCATATGTGGATATAACGCATAGTTTTGGAATACCATTGCGATGTCACGATCTTTAGGAGCAACATCGTTCATTACAGTATCACCGATTTTTAATTCACCTTCAGAAATATCTTCTAAACCAGCAATCATACGTAAAGTTGTAGATTTACCACATCCAGAAGGTCCTACGAATACGATAAACTCACGATCTTTGATATGTAAGTTAAAGTCTGTTACTGAATAGAAATCAGCATTGTCGTATTTTTTGTGAATATGATTTAATTCAATTTGTACCATTTTATAATCCCCTTTTGTTATCTTATTGGATAATGTAATTATACATGAAAAAGCTTTCAAAACCTACAGTCCCCTTGCCTAAAAATTTCCTTTGATTTTTGTGCAAGTTGCTGTGTGACATATAGGGTATAAGGATTTGTAAAAAATGAAGGGACTTCTAGTGTAATTTTCTTCTTTCAATGTTATGATAGAAGAGAATAGAATGATTGGAAAAGGTGATGAAATGGAAAAAAAACGTGGATTTGAAATTATTACTAGTTATCAAGATAAAGGGATTAATATCCCAAAACGTTCCACAAAACATTCAGCAGGATATGATTTTGAAGCAGCAGAAACAATTGTATTGCCAAGTATTTGGAAGATGATTTTTAAATATTGTGCCGTTCAATTAAAACAATGGGTATATCGTAGTGATAAAGAAGTAGTGGAAGCTGAATTAGAAAAAGAACAAAAAGTATTAAAACCGATTTTAGTTCCTACAGGAATTAAAGCGTATATGCAAGAAGATGAATACTTACAATTAGCAAACCGTTCTAGTAATCCATTAAAACACTTCTTAGTATTACCAAATGGGGTAGGAGTTGTGGATAGTGATTACTATAATAATGAAGGAAATGAAGGACATATTTATTTCCAATTATTGAATTTTGGATTATTTGATAAGGAAATTCAAAAAGGTGATCGTATCGGTCAAGGAATTTTCCATTCATTCTTGAAAGCAGATGAAGATGATGAACAAGAAGCGAATGAAAGAACTGGTGGATTTGGTTCATCAGGCGTTCGCTAGAAAGGAGTTTTTATGGCAAAAGCAACCGTTAGCTATCTATGTTCAGAATGTGGGTATGTTTCTCCTAGATATTTAGGGAAATGTCCAAATTGTGGACAATGGAGTACGATGGAAGAATATAAGGAAGTTGCGACAAGTAGTACTAAAAAACAATCTTTAGTGAGTCATTCTGAAGAAGAAAATCGTGCAAAACCACTTCGTATTGACCAAGTTGCCTATGAACGTGTCAAACGTGTAGAAACTTCGATGCAAGAATTAGATCGTGTATTAGGTGGTGGAGTAGTTCCTGGTTCTCTTGTATTAATTGGTGGAGACCCTGGAATTGGGAAGTCTACTTTATTATTACAAGTATCAAGTCAATTACAAAAAGCAGGTGGCAGTGTTTTATATGTTTCAGGTGAGGAAAGTGCTGCACAAGTAAAAATGCGTGCAGAACGTTTAGGGATGCAAGCAGATGGGTTTTACATTTATCCGGAAACAGATTTACAAGCTGTAGTAACACAAGTAGAACAAATAAAGCCAGACTATGTTATTATCGATTCAATTCAGACAATGGCTCATCCGCAAGCAACAGGAATTGCAGGAAGTGTTTCTCAAGTAAGAGAATCAACTGCCACATTGATGAGATTAGCGAAGTTAAATCAAATTGCGATTTTTATTGTAGGGCATGTGACAAAAGAAGGAGCGTTGGCAGGACCTAGAATGTTGGAACATATGGTGGATACTGTATTGTATTTTGAAGGGGAAAAACACCATAGTTTTAGAATTTTACGTTCGGTGAAAAATCGTTTTGGCTCAACTAATGAAATTGGTGTATTCGAGATGATGCAAGATGGATTAAAAGAAGTGATTAATCCGTCAGAAGTTTTCTTAGAGGAACGATTAAAAGGGGCAACAGGATCTGCAATTGTTGTGTCGCTCGAAGGAACTCGTCCAATCTTAGCAGAAGTTCAATGTCTATTATCTCCAGCAATTTTTGGAAATGCTAGAAGAACAACGAGTGGATTGGATTATAATCGAGTAGCTCTACTAATGGCAGTCTTAGAAAAGAGAGCAGGATTATTGCTACAAAATCAAGATGCCTATTTCAAATCTACAGGTGGGTTGAAATTAAATGAACCAGCGATTGATTTAGCAATTGCGATGAGTATTGTTTCAAGTTATAAAGAACAGGGAACCGCTGTAGATGACTGTTTTGTAGGAGAAATTGGATTAACAGGAGAAATTCGTCGTGTAAATCGTATTAGTGATCGTGTAAAAGAAGCACAAAAATTAGGGTTTAAACGAATTTTTATTCCGAAAAATAATATCGATGGATGGGAATTTCCAAAGGGAATTGAAGTTGTCGGAGTTTCCTCTGTGAAAGAAGCCATTCAAAAAGCATTTTAATAAAATTATCAAATAAGGAGGTTGAATAACATGGATTTATCCGTAAAAGGTCAACTTTTTGCCAAACGAATGATTAGCCTTATCTTTGTCATTTTAGGCGGTAGTTTGGGAGTGACCTATTTACCATCATTTTGGGAATTAATAGGGATTTCCAATGATTGGTTGAATTCTGCTGTGTGTAGCGCGGTGATTGGTGCCATTATTTTCTTTTTTATTTCTTTATTATTAACCAAACCAATCATGGCAGGATTTAAAAAATTAGAAAAACTAGTAAATCAATTATCTGTTACTTATTTAGTATTTGGATTATTAGGAATGTTACTCGGATTAGTGGTTGCTTCATTTATTAGCTTACCACTAACAAATTTACAAATTCCGGCGATTACACAAGTTGCACCTATAGTATTAAGTATTATTTTTGGTTATTTAGGATTTTATATTGGAACGAGTCGTAGAGGGGATTTTCATAAACTATTAAGTTTAAAGAAAAAAGCAGAAGAACCTCAAGTGCTGGAAAGAAAAGTAGATGATGCTTTCCATAAATATAAAATTTTAGATACGAGCGTGATTATCGATGGACGAATTTATGATATTGCGCAAACTAGATTTTTAGAAGGGGTATTAGTCATTCCAGTATTTGTACTGAATGAATTGCAATATATTGCGGATAGCTCTGATAGTGTGAAACGAGTTCGTGGACGTAGAGGATTAGATATTCTGAATGCTTTACAAAAAGAATCAAAAGTTCCTGTTGAAACATATGATGGAGACTATGATGATATTACTGAAGTGGACCGTAAGCTAATTCGATTAGCCAAAGCGATTGATGGAGTCATTATTACGAATGATTATAATTTGAATAAAGTTAGTGAGTTTCAAAATGTTCCTGTCTTCAATATTAATGCATTAGCAAATGCGATTAAACCTGTTGTGATTCCTGGAGAAATGATGAAAATTCAAGTTATCAAAGCAGGAACTGAAAGGCAACAAGGGGTTGCTTATATGGATGATGGGACAATGATTGTAGTCGAAGATGGTCAGTATTATATGAATCAAGAAATTGATGTCATTGTAACGAGTGCATTACAAACAGCAGCGGGAAGAATGATTTTTGCAAAACCAGCTCATTCACAAAAGAAAATGAATAAACCACAAGAATAGAATGAATATATTTGTAAAAGTGAGAAGAAACAAAAATGTTTTTTCTCACTTTTTTGTATCGAAAAAAATGACTAAAGTCATTCTAGTTAGTGACTAAAGTCAGTAGGCGACTGTAGGAATAATTTGTATAATAAGGATACAGTAAAGCGAAGGGAAGAGAGAGTATGATGACCTATCAAAAAGGAAAAGAAAAAATTGTAATCGTAATATTAGGAATACTCTTAGCTTTTGTCGTTTATAAATTTTTCTTACATTAATTAATAGTAACTTTAAAAAGGAGAACAAATATGGCATACGTTGAAATTCAATCTATTACAAAATCATTTGATGAGAAAAAAGTATTAAATCAAGTATCTTTTGAAATTATGAAAGGGGAATGCTTTGGATTATTAGGGCCTAATGGTGCTGGTAAATCAACACTGATTGATATCATTACTGGATTAAAGAAAACAGATCAAGGAGAGGTCTTGATTGATGGGCGTTCGATTAAAGAAGATGCATTGACGATTCGACAAAAATTAGGAGTTGTTCCACAAGAATTGGCGATTATTGAAGAATTAAATGCAGTCGATAATTTAACGTATTTTGGTGGACTATATGGCTTATATGGGAATACGTTAAAAGAGAGAATTGCAGAAATTCTAGCAGTAACCGGATTAGAAGAAAAGAAAAAAGAAAAGGTAAAAACTTTTTCAGGTGGGATGAAGAGACGATTAAATATTGGGATTGCACTCTTACATCAACCAGAATTTTTAATTTTAGATGAGCCAACGGTTGGTGTTGACCCACAATCGAGACAGCATATTTTTGACTTTTTAGAAACTTTAAATCAACAAGGAACTACTATTTTATACACTTCACATTATATGGAAGAAGTGGAAGCATTATGTGACCGTGTATTTATTATGGATCTTGGAGAAGAAGTAGCGTATGGAACAAAAGAATATGTGAAGGAACTAGTAGGATTAACATATTCTATTGAAGTAGTACTGGATCGTATTCCACAAGGATTCGAGCAAGTGGTTCTAGAAAGTGAAAATGGTATTCAAGAAGTAATGGTTGAAAATCGTCAAATGAATTTAGTCGTGGATCGTTCGATTTACTCGATGATGAAATTTATTTCTTTAGTAGAAGAAAATCACTTAGTCATTAAAAAAGTTTCAGTCAATGAAACAACATTAGAGGAAGCCTTCTTGAAATTAACAGGAAAAGCATTACGAGATTAAAGGAGAGTAATATGAAATTTTGGTATTTTTTAAAAGCAAATCTTCAGATGATGTTCAAACAGTTTCATATGCAGTTTTTTATGATTGTATTAGGCCCTTTATTAATAGGACTGTTTATTAATTTTTCAGGGAAAAGTGTCATTGAACGTAAACCGAATAAAGTAGATACATTATTATATGTGGAAAATCAAGATCAAGAAGTGTTAGGAAATATTGTCCAAAAAACGCTTGAACAATTGAATGAACGAGAAATTATCGCCCTTACAACTGATAAAGAAAAAGCAGAATTGATTGCTATTATTCCAACAGATTTTTCCAAAACCGTATCAGAGGGTCAGCAAACAAATCCGATTCAAGTTCAAAAGAAATCAAAAGTTTCAACTAGTAATCAATTGACGTATGAAATTATCTTGAAAAATATTACAGGACAGTTATTCGAGCAAGTGGAATTGAAAGAATTGGTGAAGAATAAAAAACAAGTCGATGATGCAACAGCAGCTGTATTGTCTACGCAAATTCTTCAAAAAACAAATGAGGTTCTTACTACAGAACTCTATCAAAGAAATGATTATCAAACGAGTCGAATGCTGACAAGTGAGCAATACTTTTCTACCGCTCAATTAACAATGATTTTGGCTATGGTTTTTTCAACAGTGGTGGCAAGTGCTGTGAAGCCTGAATTAAGTGGGCTAAATAAACGAGTGAAATTATTACCACTGAGTGTTCGCCAAAGAGAAACGTATGGATTGATTTCGAATTTTATACAATTTTATCTTTTTACTTTATTATATGTAGGAATTTGGAAGCTCATTAATCCATCAACTTTTAATGGTAATCTATTGGGGATTGCAGGAATTTTAGCGATTCAATTATTTGCAATACTATCGATAGCAGGATTCGTAAGTATATTTATTACGGAGAAAACGTTAGGATTAGTTTCTTCTATTATATCACTTGGATTTGTTCTTTTTTCAGGAGCTCTTCCACTTGATAAAATGAGTCCAATGTTCCATTGGTTTGGAGATAATCCATTTAGAAGAGTATTGATTGAACCAATCATTCGTATGATGCAACAAGAATCGGTAGGAGATTTTATAATCATCTATGTTGTAATCGTCATCGTGGCTTTACTGATTACTGAATTACAAATTCGTTGTTTACAAAGAAGGGAGGAATACTGATGGATTTATTAAGAGGGATAGGATTTCATATTAAAAGAATCGTAAAGAGTCCAGCATTGATAGGTCAAATGGTGATTCTTCCAACAATAGTGACACTTTTTATGGTATTCATTCAATTATCGACTACAAATAAAAACAATACAACAACTTCTTCATCAACTCCTTCATTAGCGATTGTATTGGAAGAAGGAAATGAAGAGTTTCAACAAGAATTAGAAAAGCTATATTCTAAAAATGTTTTTTTTACAGATAAAGAAAAAGCTCTAAACGAGTTGGAAAAAGGATATATTCGAAGTGTATATGTTGTTCCTAAAAATTTTGTTCAATCTTTAGGAAATGGACAAGAAAAACAGATGGAAGTGTATAGTCGTCAAAAACAAAAAGAAGTTTTATTAGAACAAGATATTCAAGGTATTTTGCAAAAACAATTAGTCAATACAACTCTTCAAAAAGAAGGGATATTAGAAAAGGGAGAACTATTCAAGCAAAGTGAAAATCAACTCGTTCATTTTGAAGAAGAAAATTCAACAACTGTAAGCTATGTGTTATTGCTATTGTTAGTGATGTTTTATATTTTGTTTAATGCATCTTCTATTTCGTTTGATTTAATTACTTTTAAGAAAAATTATGTATTAAAACGTTCATTATTAGCGCCACGTTCAAATGCGTGGATTACAAAGAGCTTTTTGGGAGCTTACTTTGTAGTGATGTTTGTTGCGAATCTATTTATCATTTTCTTTATGGATAGAGTGATGAATGTAGGCATTCCAAATTGGTTTAACGTTTGTTTATTAGTTGCAAGTGGGATTATTTATAGTTTGAGTCTAGGATTATTCTTGTTTAGAATTTTTAAAAATCCAGTGATAGCTCAACAAGTAGGAGTTTTCGGCACCCTTTTACTTGCGGGACTTGGAATGGCACCAAAACTATTTCAGTCTGAAATTATCGATATTGTTGCTCATTTTAGTCCAGTTTATTGGTTTGTTCAAATCGTTGATCGTCAAGAATTACTTCCAGGTATTCCAATGGTATTAGTGATGGCACTTGTATTCTTTACGGCAGGGAATTATCGTTTAGAAACTTATGTTGATTAAGAAGTATTGCATCAATTTTTGAATAATGGTAGGATGAATAGAAAATTATCGTACTAAGGAGATTATATGCCAGTAGGAATTATTATCAATTCATTTGCCATTTTATTAGGAGGAATCGTTGGAGGTTTTGCCGGACATAAAATTCCATCGGAAATCAAAATTCAATTAAATTTAATTTTTGGATTATCTGCTATGATGCTAGGAATTACTTCCATAGGATTAGTAAAAAATATTTCAGCAGTCATTCTATCTATGATTATAGGAACAATTGTTGGAATATCTTGTAAAGTAGGAGTAAGAATCAATCAATTGGGGCAATTATTGGAACGTCCAGTAGCTAGATTTAGCAGTGGAGGTCATAGTGGATTAAGTCAGGAAGAATTTTTGACGCAATTAGTAACAGTAATCGTATTATTTTGTTTTAGTGGAACAGGGATTTATGGTTCGCTGGATTCTGGAATGACAGGAGATCATAGTATCTTAATTGCGAAATCTATTTTAGATTTTTTCACGGCTGCTATTTTTGCTTGTAATGTTGGATATGTTGTTTCATTAGTGGCAGTACCACAATTTATAACATTCTTTTCGTTATATCTATTTGGTACACAAATTTTACCTTTGACAAATCAAGCAATGTTAGCGGATTTTAGAGCTTGTGGTGGGATGATTATGTTAGCAACAGGATTTCGAATCATTAAGGTTAAAATGTTTCCAGTAGCCGATATGATTCCCGCAATGCTCATTGTTATGCCGATAAGTTGGGGATGGGTTAATTGGATTCTCCCATTGATTTCGGGATAACCTGGGTGTATAATAAATTTAATAAAAAAATCACAAAAGGAGTGGTTAGGATGATTATTACAACAACACCAACAATTGAAGGACACAACATTGTTGAATATAAGGGAATTGCTTTTGGAGAAGTTATTTCAGGGGTAAATGTATTAAAAGACCTTGGAGCAAGTTTTCGTGATTTCTTCGGTGGTCGTTCTCAAGGGTATGAAGAAGAATTGTTAAAAGCTCGAGAAGATGCTCTTCGTGAATTGGAAAAACGTGCCGTTCAAATGGGAGCAAATGCAGTTGTCGGAGTAAAAATCGATGCAGAGACAGTAGGTACAGGTGGTATGTTAATGGTAATGGCATCTGGTACAGCGGTTGTTATTGACTAAACTCCTTATTAAAAGTAGAAATGGGGTTGATGGATTTTCCATCAACCTTTTTTATTGCGTATGAAAAGAAGTAAAGCAGATATAAAGTAGTATTTAAATATAAAGATAAAGAAGAAGTGTATTATATACAGTTATAAAAAATTAGGATTTCTTTCATATATTTTTATTGATAAAAATCTTTTTTTACGAAATTAATGAAGAAGTTTAAATAGATTAGAAGAATAAAAAAACGTGATAATTACAGCGTTTTCATTATTTTAAAAAAGACTATTGTTAGATTTTAACTCAATGATTTTATTCTAAACATTTTTTTAAGCCACTTAATTGATAGGTATCTGTATTAACACAGTTAATTAAAGGTGTTATATTTATAGAGAAACAATCTATTTTTTTCGAAAAGCTTTAAAAATAGGTTTTTTAATAGCTTTTATTTATAATTTTTGAACAAATTACTTGTATTAAATATCACTTATCTGAAAAAATAGTACAGATTTTTGTGATTATTCCATTGCTAATTCTTGAGAAAAGATGTATAATGTGTTTGTTAAAAGGAAAACAAAAAACAAAAATAAAAGAAAAGAGGAAAATAAATGGTTAATAAAGCAGTTGTTGAATCCCAAGAACTTTTTGAAAAAGCTTGGGAAGGCTTCAAAGGTGTAGATTGGAAAGAGAAAGCAAGTGTATCTCGCTTCGTTCAAGCTAACTACACACCTTATGATGGAGATGAAAGCTTCCTTGCTGGACCAACAGAACGTTCACTACACATTAAAAAGGTAGTAGAAGAAACTAAAGCTCACTATGAAGCAACTCGTTTCCCAATGGATACTCGTCCAACATCTATTGCTGATATTCCTGCTGGATATATCGACAAAGAAAACGAAGTAATTTACGGTATTCAAAATGATGAATTGTTCAAATTGAACTTCATGCCAAAAGGTGGTATCCGTATGGCGGAAACTACTTTGAAAGAAAATGGATATGAACCAGATCCAGCTGTTCACGAAATCTTTACAAAATATGTAACAACAGTTAACGATGGTATTTTCCGTGCTTATACTTCAAACATCCGTCGTGCTCGTCACGCTCACACTGTAACTGGTCTTCCAGATGCATACTC
>NZ_CAUPXD010000021.1:0-31951 GCF_963515095.1 uncultured Granulicatella sp.
TGCATGTAAAAAATCCTGTCGGTGATTTCTCACCAACAGGATTTGTCGAACAACCCCTTTTCAACATTAACGCAGCCTAGTCTCATTTTTTCTGTAATAAAGAAAACAGGCTTTGCGCTGTTGCACAGCCTCTGGAGAATTTGAGACCCTAGGCTCAAATTTTAGTAATGAGACTCGCATTTTTGCGAGGCTGCTTACGTCCAACGCAACCTCAGCGAAGTCTAGTTATCTTCCTCTTCCATTTCTTCGAGACGTTTTTTCATAATTTTCTTAATTTCATAAGTATCAACTTCATACTGTATACATTCACACTCTTCAGCAAAAGCTTCTAAAATATCCTCATATTGCTCTTCATCAAATTCTACTGCAAATACAGGACGACCATCTTGTACACCAACAAAAGCTCTGTCTTGATCATCTATAAATACTAAATGATCAAATTCTTTATCAAAATCATACTCAAGCTCCATATATGATTTCAGCAATTCGACTGCTACATCATTTAAACCCGCTTCAAAAATGACCATCTTTTCCACTGCTGAACCATAGTTCGGTTCAAAACGAATACGGTAACCCTCTTCATCTAATGAACGAACTTCAAGCACAAAATCCTTTTCCTCTTCTGATATAATTCCTAATCCATGGGACACTTGCATGAGTTTAACACCACTATCATATTCATTGTCACTATAATAAATACGATATTTCTTAACCTGATTATCAATGATAAACTCATCTTGATCTATTAGCACCGTATGTTCTTCTCGACAATAAGGACATTCAAATTCAAAAATAGATCCGTCTAAAATATAAGGAATCAATTCTTGTTGCCGTGGTAATTCAACTTTTTGATATTCCCGTACACTAAAATGTCGTCTACAATACAAACATCTAATCTCTCTATCTACAAATAATTTTTCCGTCATCTCTTCACCTATTTACTCTATATTCATCCAAATCGTAGCATCTTCATCGTCCACATAAGTTGTCCACGCTACTCCAAATGAAGCCTTCTTCGATTCTGGTGGATAGTAAACGACACCATTCGAATCCACTTCAATCTCATAGTGTTCTGGATCTACCTTTTCAGCCCACATTCCAACTGCTAGCTGATTCCACTGCCACTGTGCTCCTAATAAATCAATTCCCTCATAAGATTTAATATAGCGCATTTCCTCGAAATCCATCGAAGTTTTTAATACAACCGTTTTACCTGCTAACGTCTCTAATTGAGCTGGTCTTAAACGATACGAACCATTGACTAAATTTTCTTTCCATACTCTTAATTTCGTAAATTCGTAATGCATTGGAATGACTTCTCCATCTGCTTCCAGCCAAAATTCCCCAATCGTTGTTTTTAAAATATGCACAGGATTGACTGTTTTATTTTTGCTTCCAAAAATCGTTTTTTCTCTTAATTCATTTTCTCTAGAATTATAAATAATCTGTTCTCTTGGAATGGATAACTGATACTCGATTACAGCTTCTTGTTGGGAAGAAACAACATTTGTGATATATTTCAATTCTTCTATTGGAAAATCCGCTGCCTCTTCATCTCCATAAAAAACTTTTTCAACGAAAGCTTCCACTTCTTGGAAATATTCTCCAACCGGAACTGTCACATAATCGCCTACTTCTACTTCTAGATTTTTATGACATAAATATACATATTGTTTTCGACTGCCTTCAAAGCTTACACGGCAATATTTATATTCTCCCTCTTGATGAGTCGGCTCAACTTTTTCTTTTGAGGCAACACTGAATTCACGGCAAGATTCTAAGAAGTCTAATAATTTAAAAATTTCTTCTTCAAATAAACTAATCTCATAATATTCTGTTAAATATCTTCCACCTTTGATAAAAGGACGCAATCGAATTCCTAATAAGCAGACATCTGATTCATATTCTTTAGGAGAAAAATATAAAGCAATATCCTCTTCTTCAAATGATAAATGCCAAGGTTCTGTTCCTTCATTTTCTTTCAATTTTCTTAAATCTTCAATCCACTGATCCACTTCTCTAACACGGAGAAATTCTCCATTTACCTTTAAAGATACAAAAGCATTTTCAATCGAACACTTTCCATGCACCCATTGATTAGGAGTAGCTTCTTTTCCAATCGTACTTCCATCAAATTCAAATGACAAAGTTGTCCCTAGAAATAATTTTTCTTTAAATCGAACTTTATTTCTCATATAATTCCTCCCTGTTCTTCTCTTGTATCTTATCATTTTTCAATTTTATTCGCTATTAATATAAGCAAGATATTGCCATTCCACATTTCATATGATAAACTGTTGTTAAGTTATAAATTAACAACAGAGGTGCATTATGTTTTCAGCAAATCGTCTAAAAGAAATCCGTACTCAACAAGGCTATTCTCAATCTTTTATCGCCAAACAACTAGAAATTAGTCGAGTAGCTTACCATCATTGGGAAAATGGAAAAACAATTCCAAATCAAAAAAATTTAATCGCATTAGCAGACATTTTCAATGTAGAAGCCAGTTATTTTGAATCGGAATATACTATTGTGACGAACTATTTACAACTGCATTCAAATAATCAAAAAAAGGCAGAACACTATGTAGAGCAATTACTTCATCAACAACAAAGTCAAAAAACGCTCTATCCGATTACCGTATTAGCAGAAGTAAAACTTTCTGCCGGATTAGGAAAAGGAATTTTTGATGAATATGAAACAGAAATTGTCTACTCTCCAACAGAGCAACGAGGGTATGATATTGCTGCATGGATTCAAGGAGATTCGATGAGTCCCGCTTATCAAAATGGTGAAGTTGCTCTTATTCAAGCCAATGGATTTGACTATGATGGAGCAGTCTATGCCCTAACATGGAACGAGGCAGTTTATATTAAGAAATTATATCGAGACGAACAAGGCTTTAGAATGGTTTCTTTAAATCCGAATTATCCAGAGCAATTCATTCCTTATGAAGAAAATCCACAAGTAGTTGGACTCGTCGTGAATCACTTTATGCCGGTATCTGCTTCCTAGAGGTTTAAAATGAGCGTTATTGATTATGCAAGAGAACCACATAGTGATATTGCCTTTATTGATATGAAATCATTCTATGCTAGTGTGGAGTGTGTTGACCGTGGATTGAATCCATTAACAACTTGTCTTTGTGTCATGAGTCGTGCAGATAATGCTAATGGACTGATTCTTGCTTCTTCCCCTATTTTTAAGAAAATTTTTGGAAAAGCAAATGTCAGTCGCTCTTATGATTTACCTTTTCATATTCAAACAAGAAAATTCAATCTAGCTGCTGCAAAAAGACAAGGTTTACCCATCAATCAAAATTTTATACACTATGTAGAAAATTGGGCGCAAAAAACATTAATTGTACCCCCGAGAATGGATCGCTACATTGAAAAAAATATGGAAATTCAAAAGATTTTTCAAAAATTTGCTGCACCGACAGATATTCTTCCTTATTCCATTGATGAAGCCTTTATTGATTTAACTTCTTCCTTGAATTATTTTATTTCGCATCATCAATTCACTAAAAAGGAAAAATTAGATGTTCTTTCTTCCAAAATCCAACAAGAAATATGGAGAAAAACAGGAATTATTTCAACTATTGGAATGAGCAATGCAAATCCTCTTCTTGCTAAACTAGCTCTCGATAATGAAGCTAAAAAAACAAAAACAATGCGAGCAAATTGGTCCTATGAAGATGTTGAAACAAAGGTATGGGCGATTCCGTCCTTAACCGATTTCTGGGGAATTGGCAATAGAACAGAAAAAAGATTACATAAACTAGGCATTCATAGTATTCGTGAATTAGCTGAGAGTAATCCGGATGATTTACAAAAAGAATTTGGCATCATAGGAGTTCAGCTTTGGTTTCATGCCAATGGAGTCGACGAAAGTAATATCCATCAACCATATAAAGTACAATCAAAAGGAATTGGTAATTCGCAGATTTTACCACGAGATTATATTCATCAAGAAGATGTAGAAGTTGTCTTATCAGAAATGGCGGAACAAGTAGCCATTCGCTTAAGAAGACGACATAAAAAAACAAAACTGATTTCTATTTATATTGGCTTTTCAAAATATGAAATGAAGTCTTCCCTTCATTGTCAAGAAGCCATAGAACCAAGCAATCAAACAGCCATCTTAACAAAGGCTGTCTTACAATTATTTCGCAAAAAATATCATAGCGGTGCTGTCCGCCAAATTGGAGTACGCTATAGTGACTTAGTGGATGATAAATATTCTATCATTTCATTATTCGATGATCCCATCCTCATGGAAAAAGAAGAAAAATTACAACAGGCAATTGATGACATTCGAGATGAATTTGGATTTTTATCGATTCAAAAAGGAACTTCTCTATTAGAAAGTTCGAGAAATATTGCTCGTAGCAAACTCATTGGAGGACATTCTGCTGGAGGTTTGGAGGGATTAAAATGATTGATCGTTCTTATTTACCCTTTCGTTCTGCTCGCTTATATCAAGATCGAAAAATGGCAAAGTGGATGGGATTTTTCCTTTCTGAACATACAAGTGCATTAGAAGATGATGCAATCCCTATCCCTACTCATTCACAACTCAGTTTAGAAGAAAAATATTTATTATTAGGGCAATTACAGTTATATTCTTTAAAAGCTTATATTTCTATTCTTGAAAACAAGCAACTGTTGCACTATACAGGCACATTAGAAAATCTCACTGCTACAGAATGTTTATTAAAACTCAGTAATGGCTATCAAAGAATTTTTATTGAAACTATTGTCTCTATTCAACAAGTAGAGGAGGAACAGGATGAATCAACAAGATTATTATCGTAATGAACTACAAATGAATTATTTTAGTGAAGAGTACCGTCATTTTGAAGAAGACTTTTATCGCTATTCCTCTCTAACAATTCCTCTGACTTTTTTAATTGATGATGTATTATTATCCATGGCAAAATCAAATCGTCCTTATTTTAAGTTAAATGGAAAAAATGCATTGGACCATCAGGATCATTATTTTCTCTTTACGATTGAAGAAGAAGCAACTCAACCATCGATTCGCCTCTATCGCTATCGTTGCGTTACTCATTCACTAGAACAATTAAAGACACAATATCTTTCACAACAACAAAAACAGCTCTCTCCTAATTAGGAAAGAGCTGTTTTTATGATGGACAAACCATAGTAGCTGCCGTCCACTTGCTACTATACTAAGAAGTCATCCCATCATTTATCCGTTCCTTCGTCATATGACCGAAACAAAAAAGACTTCCATAGTAGCACAAGTGATAGAATCTGTCATCGCAGATTCTATCACCGGAAAAATCGAGACCAAGGCTCGATTTTTAGCCATGAGATTCGCAAAGCGAAGCTGCTGGCGTCCCTGCTACTATACTAGGAAGTCTTTTAAATAAAAATTATTCTTCTTCGCCAAGAAGCGCTTCTGGATAAAATTCACGGACAATTGTCGCACAACGATGACATAATGTTGGAGCATCTTCTAATGTTCCGACTTCTACTTTCACCGCACGGCAACGTTGACAAGTTTCCCCTTTTGCATGTTCAACAACAACTGAAACACCTTCACCTTGAACTGCATTTTCAGGAGCTGCTGTTCCTACAGGAGCAACTTCTAATTGACTAACGATGAATAATTGAGCAACATCTGTTTGTAAGCTGTCTAATAAATCAGCCACTTCTTGAGTTGGATATAATGTCACTTTTGCTTCAAAGTTTTTACCAATTAATTTTTCATTACGAGCTTCTTCTAATGCTTTAAGAGCTGTATTACGAACTTTAAAGAATTCAGCCCAACGAGCTAAAATAGCTTCTTCACCTTCATAATGAGTTACTTCAGGGAATTCAGCTAATTGAACATAAGCTTCCTCTTCTTTTAAGTATTTCCATACTTCTTCTGTTGTATGCACTAAAATTGGACTCAATAATTTTGTTAATTTTACTAAGATTTCATACAATACTGTTTGCATTGCACGACGTTCAAAGCCATTTTCTTGATCAATATACACAACATCTTTAGCAAAGTCTAAATAGAATTGTGATAAGTCAACCGTACAGAAGTTAATAACCCCTTGGTAAACCGTTGAGAATTGATAGTTATCATATGCTTTACGAATACTATCTACTAATTGATTGAAGCGTACTAACATATATTGATCCACTGTACGTAAATCTTCAAACGCTATTGCATGAGCTTTAGGATCAAAATCAGTTGTATTCGCTAACATAAATCTCATAGTATTACGGATTTTACGGTAAACTTCTGATACTTGGTTTAAGATTTCATCACTAATACGAACGTCTGACTCATAGTCCACAGAACTTACCCATAAACGAATAATATCTGCCCCTTTAGTCTTCATTTCTTTAGCTGGAGAAATAACGTTTCCTAGTGATTTACTCATTTTCTTCCCTTCTCCATCCATTACGAATCCTTGAGAAAGAACTGATTTATAAGGTGCTTTTTTATGAACTGCTACACTTGTTGTTAAACTTGAGTTAAACCATCCACGGTATTGGTCACTACCTTCTAAATACATATCCGCTGGGAATGATAATTCTTCACGAGTTCCTAAAACTCCAGCATGAGAACTACCTGAGTCGAACCATACATCCATGATATCTAACTCTTTTGTAAAGATACCATTTGGAGAATCTGGATGAGTGAACCCTTCTGGTAATAAGTCTTTTGCATCCCATTCAAACCATACATCTGAACCATGTTTTTCGAAAATTTGAGCAACATGTTCTGTTGTTTCTGGTGTAATAATTGGCTCACCATTTTCAGCATAAAATACAGGTAACGGAACTCCCCATACACGTTGACGAGAAATTACCCAGTCACCACGGTCACGAACCATGTTATAAATACGAACTTGACCAGATGGGTGATACCATTTAACGTCGTTTTCAATCACATCTAAGATTTCTTGACGGAATGCATCAATTGAAGCAAACCATTGAGGTGTCGCACGGAAAATAACTGGTTTTTTCGTACGCCAGTCATGTGGATAGCTGTGTACAAAATAACTTAAGTTTAATAGTGCACCTTTTTCAGTTAATAAATCTGTAATCACTTTATTCGCATCTGCATAGAACATACCTTCAAATCCAGGTGCTTCATCTGTATAACAACCTTGGCTATCTACTGGAGACAATACTGCTAAATTATATTTACGAGAATAATAGAAGTCGTCTTCCCCGTGTCCAGGAGCTGTATGTACTAAACCAGTACCCGCATCTAATGTTACATAATCTCCATTCATTACTAATGATTCACGTTCATAGAATGGATGCCAAGCAGTCATATATTCTAATGCACTACCTGGGAATTCTTGTAAAATTTCTACATTTTCCCATGATAATGTAGCTGTTAATGATTCTACTAAATCTTTAGCAACAACGAATGTACCAGAAGAAGTTTTCACTTGTGCATATACATAATCTGGATGAACGAAAATTCCTAAGTTTGCAGGAAGTGTCCATGGAGTTGTTGTCCAAATAACAAATGAAGTATCTTCACCCAATAAGCCTTTTCCATCTTTTACTTTGAATGCTACATAAATAGAAGCACTTTCTACATCTTTATATTCGATTTCTGCTTCAGCTAATGAAGATTCACTTGATGGAGACCAGTAAATTGGTTTTAATCCTTTGTAAATATAGCCGTTTTCAGCCATTTTACCAAATACACGAATTTGTTCTGCTTCGAATTCAGGTTTTAATGTTACATATGGATTATCCCATGTACCAGTTACACCTAAACGTTTGAACACTGTTCTTTGATTGTCGATTTGACGCCAAGCATATTCTGCACATAATTTACGGAATTCTGCTACTGACATTTTTTTACGATCAACACCTTCAGCATTTGCTAAAGCTTGTTCAATTGGTAAACCGTGAGTATCCCACCCAGGAATAAATGGAGCACGGAATCCGCTCATTGATTTACTACGAACAATAAAGTCTTTTGAAATTTTATTCAACGCATGTCCCATATGAACATCCCCATTGGCATATGGAGGGCCATCATGTAATACGAAAGAAGGTTTGCCTTCATTTTTTAACTGACGTTGCGCATAAAGGTTTGCTTCTTCCCATTCTTGTTGATAATCTAATTCTTTTGTAGGTAAATTCCCACGCATTGGAAATTCTGTTTTTCCAATTTGCAATGTTTCTTTCATTTTCATTGCATTTCCTCCTTTGTCTATAAAATAAAAAATCCCCTGCAACAGCAGGGGCGAAAGTTTCGCGGTACCACCCAAATTCTTGAAAAGTTATTCATACTTTTCAACTTGGTAAATTGTTAACGCTATTTAGGCGATATTTCTTACTATTATTTCGGAAATATATCTCAGAGATGATTCTCTATCTTTGAGGGACATGCTAAACTCTCACCAATCATTAGCTCGCTAATTGTTTCAAAAATAGAACGTTCTCTTCTACGAATATCAAAATAATACGCTATTTTTATTAAAAATGCAAGTAGTTCAATTTGACAAAATAACTTTTCACTGGAAATTTCGAGACCTAGGCTCGAAATTTAGCCATGAGACCGCAGGGCTGCTGGCGTCCTTCGCTACAGTATAAAAAACTCAATTTCTAACCCCTAACAGCCTCTTCACTAGCCCTTACATATTTACGTACTGTACTCTTATGGAAGAATAACGAGATAAATGCGATCGGAGTTGCAATCATATATTTGATAGCTTCTATAATAATTGTAAGAATCATAAATGAGAACATATGTGACCAAATATCTTTCTTCATTTTCATTTTATAACCACCAAAAAATCCACGTTTAACTTTCCCAGTACTATAATCCATCATCGAAGAAGCAGCAAATCCAGCACGAATTCCACCATATGGTGTAAAGAACCAGCCTAGAATTCCACCTTTGAAACGACGATAATCAGCATACCAACTATAAGTATAATTGGATAGAAGAATATAACCAAACCAGAAGATTTTTCCAAAAAATCCCATTTCTTGGAACGAAGAAAAGTAATATAACAGTGAAATCACTAAATAACCTGTTAAATAAAAACTAAAATCTTGCTTTGGTGTATCAAAATATCCACCATATCCTGAATAAGGAATGATTTGAGGATCTAATTCTGAATCCTTTTGGTATTCAGAAGATGGTTTTGTTTGAAAAGTCGGATTCTTTTTCCAGTCATCGGAAGAACTTGATTGACCTTTCTTAGGTGGTGCTACATAGTCATCTCTTTTTGGAGGAGATACATAATCATCCTTTTTAGGCGGAGAAACGTAGTCATCTTTTTTCTGCGGTACTACATAATCATTATTATTATCCTTATCAGAATCTTTTTTTCTTTTTGGTGGTGCTACATAATCTGTCATCTTATGCCTCCCTCATTTTTTCTAAATCTTCACTTGTAATCGTATTAAAATCACTCGATTCATCTTTTGTCACACGTCGAGACATATGTGCCAATAATTTTTGGTTAAAGTTACGAATCCAACGTCCATTACTATGGTCATCAGTTACAGCATAAGCTTCCTTCACAGCTGCTCTATAACTTTCTGCATCATATTGATACCCTTGACCTTGTAAAATAAATTCACCAATTTGTGCGATTTCATCTGGACTATAATCTTCAAAATCAAATGTCGTAGGAACACGACTCTTCAATCCTGAGTTAGATTCTAAAAACTCTGCCATTTCTTTATGATATCCAGCAAAAATCACGACCATATCTTGACGATGATCTTCCATAAATTTCAAAATTTCATCAATCGCTTCTTGTCCAAAATTATCACTAGAACCGTGTTTTAAAGAATAAGCTTCATCAATAAATAAAACTCCACCAAGAGCAACTTGTAAATGTTCTCTTGTTTTAATAGCTGTTTGTCCTTGATAACCACCAATTAAATCACCACGAGATACTTCAATTAATTTATTCGTAGCAATCAATCCTTTTTGATACAATAATTCCGCAACAATTCTAGCAACAGTCGTTTTACCTGTACCTGGATTTCCTAAGAATAATGAATGTAAAGTCGCAACAGAAGTTGCAAATCCTTCTTGTTCCCGTTTACGATTCATTTCAGCTTGAGCAATAAAGTCTTCTACTTGCTCTTTCACTTTATGAAGACCAATTAATTGATGTAATTCTTCCCATGCATCTTTCTTCGTACCATTATCTTGATACTTACCAATCTCTAGAACAGCATCAATATCCGCATTGGTAATCAGTGAAATTTCTTCACTCTTCTCTGCAATAACACGAGCAATTAATTGTTTAATAATTTTTTCGTTAAAATTACGAATCCAACGCGCATTACTACGATCTAATGAACGATTATATTCCAACGTTACTTTACGTGTGTAGTACTCCACATCTGCAATTTCATAGCTATTTTTTTGTAGACCTTTAATCCCCATTTGAACAATTTGTTCTGGAGTATAGTCTTCAAAATTTAATCGATTTGGAACACGTGAAGTCAATCCTGGATTAATTTGTAAAAATTGCTCCATTTCTTTCGTATATCCCGCAAAAATAATCATAATTTCATTTTTATGGTCTTCCATATATTTAAGAATCGTTGTAATAGCTTCTTTTCCGGTATCATTCGTACTCTTCTTATCTAAGGAATAAGCTTCATCGATAAATAGTACCCCACCACGTGCTTCTTCTAATTTCGCTAATGTTTGAGTTGTTGTTTGGTTCACATATCCAGATAATAAATCTGATTCAGAAACTTCCACAAATTTAAAAGTATCTCCAAACAATGCTCCACGTTCAAATAAAATTTTACCCATTAAACGTGCAACGGTTGTTTTACCCGTACCTGGATTTCCCATGAATAATGAGTGTAATACTAATTGTTGAGGTGGTTCTCCTCTAGAAACACGTTGTTTATTATAATCGACCATTCCAATTAATGTATCGATTTCTTTTTTAACTGCTTCTAAGCCAACTAAGTTTTGTAATTCTTCATAACTGTCTAATTCTTTAGCTGCATTCTCATTTCCCTCTGCTCCAGCAGCTGTTGTATGACGAACATCAGCGGACATTTTGGAAAATTCATCCGTTTGAATAGTTAACTCACTTGAACTACCATTAGCATACATTAATTCACAAACATGAACTAATGAAGACGCAGTTGCTTCAATATTAACATCAAGAGCTTTTTCAAATAACACTTGATCTGCAAAAATCGTTGAGCCATTATATAATCTCAATGGTATACTCGATTCACTCTCACAAAGGAAAGATAAAACCGTTTGGGCATAACAGTAAGTAAATGGTCCTAAGAAAACTGAATCCATAATTTTACAATCTTCTAAAAGACAAATACTTTTTCGAACGTCTAAGGAATGAGCTGTTACATTTGTTAGTGAGACTTCACTCTTATCCCCAGCGTATAACCCTTGTCCTCGTTTCATTTTACCAATGATTCCCATTTCTAATCTAAAGTAAGAATCTTCTACCCAAATCATTGGATACGATTTAAGTAAATTACCTCCGTAAAACTGACAATTTTCAGCTTCAAAGCCTGTATTTTTTTGTAAATATAATGCATTTCCAAAGTAATTCTCACAAATGGTATTTGAAAGTTTTAATTCCGCACCTTCCGTAATAATTCTAAATTGAAAGAAAGAATCCTTTGCAGTGAAAGAAGAATTTTGTAAGTAAATACTCTGATTACCACTATCACTCACAAAACTTGTTTTACATTGCTCAAAAGTCAAAAAAGAGCCTTCTTTGGCATAAATTAAATAATTTTCATTATCTTCTTCTGTACATTCGAAAACACAGTTTTTAAATGTTGCAGAACAATTTTCATGAATAATCATCAATGTTGTATCTTTAAGATTGGTAAACCAAATATTTTCAAAAACTACAGAAGCACCGTAATCTAGAGAAATGGTTCCTTGGAATTTATTCGTAAAGAAAGATTCTCCATCTTCTTCATCTAGTAATCCTAAAAAAGTAAGATTTTTATTGATTTCATAGGCAGTATCTGTTGAAAAATTTAAAAAATAATTTTTTTGAATTTCTAGTACATCACCTGGGTTAGCAGCTCCAATGGCATCATTAAATTCCCAGGTATTTTCATCATACCCTACTTGATAAGTCGGCATTTACTCACCTTCTTTTATTGTTTCAATCATGATTATTTTAACTGTTTTTCTTCTTTATTGTCAATTTATTCTCAGTTGTTTTCAGGCGTTTCTTCTAGAATCAAAGAAAAAAGAAAGGGTTATTATAGTAGTATTTAAACCATAAAAAAAGCCTTTTGAATATTCAAAAGACCTTTTTCATAAATTATTGTCCTTGTCTTCTTACTGGAGCGACAGGAACTTGATTGTTCGTAGTTTGTTGTTGTGTTGCTTGTTGTGCTGGACGATTTCCTGCTTGAGTATTTGTTTGTCCATTAGCAGTTGTAGAATTTGTTGATGAAGTTGAACTTTCTTGGTGGAAGTATGCATCATACACTTGTTTTGTAATTCCAGCTGCAAAGTCTCCAGGAATTCCATTTGAAAAATATGGTGCAACTACTGATACAACAATTTCAGGATTATCAGAAGGAGCATAAGAAGCAAATGTAGAGTTCTCTACTTCCTTTTGTTTAAATTGTGGTAATGGTCCATCGTAGAACGCTTCTACTGTACCTGTTTTACCAGAAACAGAAGGCGTATAATTTCTAAACGTATAAGCTGAAGTTCCGTTTGCTCCATGCGTTACACGATATAATCCTTCTTTAATATGATCGATTAAACCAGCTTCCACTTGTAAAGAATTCATAATTTTTGTTGGAACAACTGTTTCTAAATCTCCAATTCCTCCATCTTTACCTGTTGAATGAATTTCTTTTACTAAACGAGGTGCAATACGTGTTCCTCCATTGGCAATAGTAGCCATATATTGAGCTAATTGTAATGGCGTATATAAGTCAAACTGACCGAACGCAAAGTCCAGTGCAGAGAAGGCAGCACCTGTACCACCATTATATCCTTTTCCTTCATTAGGTAAGTCAATTCCTGTACGAACCCCTAAACCAAATTGGGCATAATACTCACGTAATTTATCAAATACGTTAAGATTAATATTTAATTTTCCACCTTTTTTATACTCATATTGTCCACCCATTCTCATGGCTAACTTAATCATATAAACGTTAGAAGAACGCTCAATCGCATCTAAATCTGTTACAGGAATACTACCATTACGGTTGAATACAGAACTTTTCGGTTTAGAAGCTTCAAACTCAATTGGTTCATCGACAATCGTATTATCTTCTCTTGTAATAACTCCATCCATATATCCAGAAATAACTGTTGCCGCTTTTACAGCTGACCCCATCCCAAAGGCACCATTAATAGCTCCTAAGGCATCATCTTCAATTCCAGTTACTTGATAATTTTCATTATATTTTTTCTTTTTACCAGTAATTCCTAAAACATCTCCGGATTTTGGATTCATTGCAACAACATACACTCGGTCTGCAGTGGCATCTGATAATCCTTCTACAGCTTTAGTAACAATATCTTCCAATTTCTTTTGAAAATCCGTATCAATTGTCATCACTAAATTGGAACCAGCTATTCCACCATAACGTTCTTCGTGGTTAACCACTTCTCCACGATTATTCGTTTGGCTTTGAACCACTGTTTTTGTTCCACTTAAAACTGATTCATATTGTTCTTCTAAATAACTTGTACCTACACGATCATTTAATGAATACCCTAGAGTTAATAAAGAACGCACTCTATCAGAAGGTAAACCTGTTGTTTCAGAAGATACAGAACCTAGAATTGTCTTCAACATATCTCCCATTGGGTATTCACGATCCCAATCTGAATCAATGTCAATCCCTTTTAACTCTCCAAGACGTTCACTAATACGAGCAACTTCTTGTTCTGTTACAGAATCATTTTTAATCGTAACGGTTGATAAGGCATAGGCACTATTCATCTTCGTAAAAATAGCAATTGCTTGTTTTTCACTATCAGAATAATTGATTTGTTCTTCTGTAATATGATCTAACTGCATCTCATAAGTCTTACTATTCGATAAGCCTTCTTTGGATGCTTTCTTTTTCTCTTCTGCTGTTAATAGCTTACTAGCTTCCTCCGGATGAGTTGCAAACCAATAATCTTTTAAATCTCTCTCTCTTAATTTACTAGTATCTACTGTAATAAACTCCGTTAATTTTTTAGCGGTTTCCAACATACTTGCTGTTGTAGCATCTGACGAACGTGTATAGTTCACTGCTAATTTTGGTTTATTTCCTACTAAAACTTTTCCTTTACTATCATAAATAGAACCCCTTGGAACTGCTTTTTTTGCAGTAGAAGTTTCTGTACGTTTCACTAAGGCGATGAAATCATCCCCTTTGACTAATTGAACATACGCTAATCGTCCGATTAATGCCATAAAAGAAAAAAACACAATAAAAAATAATAAATTTAATCGAAATGGAATATGTGATTTTTTCTTTATAGGACGATTTTTTCTTTTGTTAATCATGTATTCACATCCATCTTTTAATATTCACTGCTCCATTATAGCATAATTTAGAATTGGTTTAATAATAAATCTATCAGATTTTAAAATAATTTAACGAAATAAAATGGATTTTTAATCACTCTCTTTTTAAGAAAGTTACAAATTTAAATGTTCCTGCATTCTATTTTGTGATATACTTTTCATAAAAAGTTTATTGGAGGATGTTATGAAAAAGTTACCTTTAGCCTTTTCTGGTTGCCTTCTTGGGTTAGCTGGCGCTGGAAATCTTATATCCGACTCAATCCCTGAGTTATCTCATACATTAAGTATCATGGGACTAGTCTTATGGATTTATTTTCTTGTTACACATTTACTAGATTGGAAAGAAGCCCAACAAGAATTAAAGAAACCACCTGTTTTATCAGGAATGGCTACTTTCCCTATGGCAGGAATGATTTTAGCTACTTATGTTCTACGTACAGTTCCAAGTGTATCTCTATTAGCACAAGTTCTTTGGTGGTTCTCATTCCTATTAGATATTGGACTAATCAGCTACTTCACAGTTCAACTACTTACTTCAAAGGATAAAATTTACGCAACTCCTAGTTGGACAGTTCTTTATGTTGGAATTGCAGTAGCAGCACTCACTTATCCTGTTGTAGGAATCATTGAAATTGCATATGCAACAATTATTTTTGGCTTTATCTTAACGTTTTATTTATATCCACGCATTTATCTAGATTTGAAGAAAAAGCCACTTCCAAATGAATTATTAGGACAAGAAGGAATTTATTGTGCTCCATTTTCGTTACTACTAGCTTCACTCGTACGTGTAGGTGGACATCAATTATTAACATACTCTATCATCATGATGATTATCTCATCTCAAATATTTTTCTTTTTAGTCTTAAGTCGCCTACCACAAATTTTAAAACAAGGATTTCAACCCGCATTTTCAGCTTTAACATTCCCAACCATTGTTACAGCAACCTCACTGAAAATGGCTCAAGGAATTTTACAAGTTTCTTTCCTTCATCTATTCGTTACAATTGAAACGCTTATTAGCTTAACAATCTTAATCTTCGTCTTATTTAGTTATCTAATCTGGACGAAAAAATCTTCAATATAAAACAAGAAAAGAGGTAAACACTATTTTCAAGTGTCTACCTCTTATTTTTATAGATTAACGTAAAGCTCCAATTGTACGAGCAATTTCTTCAAAACTACTATTTGGTTGGATTTCAAATGTTCCTGCCAAAATATTTTCTGCAATATTATTTTCTAATAAATAATCTACAAATGCTTTAGAATCAGTGATAACTCCTGCTTCTTTTAATTTACGAGCAACATCACTTGAAACTTCTCCACTTTCAACTGTAATTGTTACAGGTTTATCTGCAACTTTAGCAGTTGTTTTAGTAGTTGTTTCAGTTGTTTGTGTAGCTTGCGTTGTAGCTGCAGTTGTTTCTTCAGTCGTTTTAACAGTGTCTGTTACTAATGGTAAATGAACACTATCTAACTGACTTTTCAATGATTCAGGAACAAATGGCCATGCCACAGTTGCTAAAGCTAAGAAAATTGCTGATAAAAGGAAACCTACACCTAAAGAGCGAAATTTTGTTTTACTCATAATACCCCTCCTTAATGTGAATCTGATTCAAAATAGCTATCAATAACTAATTGAACAGTTGAAACTGGTACATTTAATTGTTCAGCAATTTCTTCATATGAACCACCATGACTAAATAGAGTCAAGATATGTTTACGAGTGATACTATGTAACTCTTCTTCCTCTTCTTCGTGTTGTGAAAAAGTTGGTTCAGTAAACGTTGGTTGTGGTTCAAACACTGGTTGAACTTCCTCTTCTTTTTCTTCAAATCTTGGAGTGAAAGTTGGTTCTGGCTCAACGACTGGTTGTGGAATAAATGTAAATTCTGGTTCAGGTTGAGGAGTATGCTCAACAGGAGCACGATAAATAGGTGTTCCTTCCAATTCTTGAATTTTTTTCTTTAAAGAATACACTTCTCGATTTAATTCTAATAAGCCTTCACTTAATTCATCTAATTCATCTTCATATTGATTGTCTTTTAAGAACAATGAAATGAATAAGAAAAATACTGCTAAAGCTAATAATGCTACTACTACGATCCAAACGTGCATTTTCTCACCTCATTAAAAATTTATTTACCTCTATTGTAATTAATGTTGGAAAAAATCGCAAGTTTATTTTATTACAAGCAGATTACATCTTTACTACTGAATCATAATTTAGCTTGAAACTCTAGAAAATATCTACCTTATTAATCTTGATGAATTTGTTTTTCCTTATGACTTAACACTAATAATTTTTGTCTTAAATCTTCTTCCATATTCGTTAATTCAACTTCAGCTTTTCTTCTTCTTGCTCTACCTTCTTGTTGAATCTTCAATGTTTCTTCTAATGTTTCAATTAAATCTTTTTGAGTTTTTTGTAATGTTTCTAAATCAATAATGCCTCGTTCATTTTCACGAGCAGTTTCAATTGTAGAAATTTTCAACATTTCTGAATTTTTTTGAATTAATTGATTTGTTGTTTCTGAAACTTGTCTTTGTGCCGTTACAGCATCTTTTTGACGTAATAATGTCATCGCAATCGCAATTTGGTTTTTCCATAATGGAATAGTTGTTGTAATCGATGATTGAATTTTTTCAGCTAATGCTTGGTTTGTATTTTGAATTAAACGAATTTGTGGTGCTTGTTGAATCGTCATTTGTCTTGTTAATTTCAAGTCATGATTTCTTTTTTCTAGGCGGTCTAGGAATTGTTCTAAGTCATTTACGACTTGTACATCCATTTGGTCTCCTGTTACACGTGCTTTTTCTAAAGCTTCAGGAATTAATGTTTCTTGTAATTCCGCTAATTTTAATTCTCCAGCTGCAATATAAATATTTAAAGCATCAAAGAAATCTTTATTACGTTGATATAATTGTTCCAATGATAAATTATCATTTAATAAACCATTTTTCTCATGGTCTAAACGAATTGCAATTTTATCGACTTGTGATCCCACTTCTTGATATTTAGCTTGCATTTCATAAATGCTCTTCTTAATTTTTCCAAAGAATTTTTGGAAGAATCCTTGATTTTCAGCTACTAAATCATTTGGGTCAGTTTCATTTAAACGCTCCATTAAGTCGTTTAAAATATCCCCAATTTCTCCTGTATCTTTTGCTTGCACATGAGAAAGCATTTGATGAGAAAATTCCCCTAATTGTTTTTGAGCTGCAGCCCCATAACTAATAATCGCTTGTAAATTTTTTTCATCAATTTGCTTTGCTAATGCACGAGCTTGTTCTTGATGTTTTTCATCCAATGTATCGATTAATTTTTTGGGACTAGCTTCCGTTTGTGTTGCTGGAAAATCGTGAGACACTTCTGATAATGGTGTTACACTCACTTGTTCTCCAAATGGATTTTGAATTAAATCTTCTACTGTTGTTTGTTTTTCTGTCATGTATATTTCCTCCTAAAAGTCTTCAAACTCTTCTTTTTGAGATTGCTTTTGAATATATTCCTTTTCTAAATTTAAATCATTAAAATCTTGCGCTTGGAATTTTTGATAGTCAGCTTCAATTTGTAGACAACAGTCATCTATGAAGTCCATCGTTTGATCCAACATTTGGTAAGTTTCCTGTGTTTTAGAGATATGTTGTTCGATTTCAACATATTTTCCCATCATTTCTTCTAAACCTGGTAAGTACGTATTTAAAAACTTATCAACGGTATGTAATCGTTCGGGATGTTGGACAATTTCTTTGAAATAATCTTTTAAAACGGTCACGACTTGATAACGATTCGCAATGGCTTCTAGTTTATTATTTTGTTTCGTATAAGCTTCGATTTGTTGAATTTGACCTTTTGCTCGATTCATTTTTTCTCTAAAGAAAGCAACATCGCTTTCTGTTAGACCTGCCTTCTCATAAATTTCTTGTTGTTTCTCTGATGGGCCTTGTAATTCTTTTTCCTTATGTAGGTATGTTTTCCAATTTGGTGGATTCATTTCTTTACGGAATAGTACGTAGAAAAATATTCCATAACATAATAGAATAAATAGAAACATTTCTGCAGAACTATGCATTCTTACAAAAACTTTTGAACTGACTGCTACAAAGAAAAATAGCTTAATAGCTTGAATAATATGTTTCTTCATAAGACTTCTCCTTTATCAACTCTCTTAGGAAAATTATAGCATATTCTCATCCTACGACAATGGGACAAAAGTATGATTTCGTAATTTCTCTAAATAAATACTATAGAAAAAATTTTGTAGCTAGTAAAGGACGCCAGCAGCTTCGCATTGCGAATCTCATGGCTAAACTTTGAGCCTTGGTCTCAAAGTTTCCTCTAATAAAATCTGATATATCAGATTTTATTACTACTAGTACCAAATTTTTTCTATAGTATTTTTTATCGTTAGTAAACAATTTTCTGAAACCTTTCATTAAAACCGCTTTCAAAAAAAATAAATTTATAGTATAATGAACGTATAAAATAATAAAGGAGTTGGTTTTAATGTGTAAGATTAAGTCTTTGACGAAAGATGATAAATTGTTTTCAATCCTTCTTGTTTTCAATTTACTATTGTCTTATTTTACTGGATATTCATTTCTGTGGATGCTCTATGAATTTTTCGTAGCAACAGGGATTTATTATTTATGTTGTAAATCATCTCTAAGTAAAAAGTTTTCTAAAGTAACAAAAGCTTTTATAGGTTTCTGCCTAGTTGCTCTTTTAATCGCTCCACCATTATTTATTTTTAAAAATAACGCTTGGATTTACCGAACAAGCGAATCTATCGAACAAACAATTTTTAACCGCCTATAAGTAAATATTAAAGAAAAAAGATTTTGTAGCTTGCAAAGGACGCCAGTAGCCCCTTACGGGTCTCTTGGCTAAAATTTGAGCCTTGGTCTCAAATTTTCCTCTAATAAAATCTGATAAATCAGATTTTATTACTGCTAGTACAAAATTTTTTTCTTTAATATTTTTTTCTCGTTACTAAACTATTTTTCGCTAATAACATTTTCATAAAAAGTAAGAAAACTCTTTCATTTTCAAGAAATAGTGCTATACTTTAATCATAAATTAGTAAAGGGTGTGGGTGTAATGTCTAAAGTTAAATATTTAACAAAAGGTGATTGTATATTCTTAATTATTCTTTTAGCTTATATGATATTTAATTATTTCGTTAGTGAATTTTCACTACTATGGATTTTTTTTCAATTTCTTGTAGCATCTGGATATTATTTTGTATTCCTAAAAGATCACTTCTTAAAAAATTGGAGTCCACGAAAAAAATTAATTGCATCCTATATTGGTGTTGTTATAATGTTATGTTTCGTTAATCCTCGTATTCTTGTTTCAAATGACAACACTTTAGTTTATCGCTCCAGTGAGTATGTACAAGCCACACGTCATTTTGTTCAACTAGACAATTCGACTATTCAGAATGAAATGGATACTCAAAAGAAACAGATTCGTTTTGTTTATGTTGGACGTGAAACTTGTCCGTATTGTAGGGAATTTGCTCCAAAATTAAGAAAGGCTGCAAGAAGTATTAATGCTACAATTTATTATATTGATACGGAAAATAAGACGGATGAATTAGCAAAGTTTGCAGAACAATATCATATTGATTCTATTCCTACATTATTAGTCTTTAAAGACGGTCAATTACAAGAAACTTTATCAAACAGTAGCGATATCAGCCTAAACGACCTCAAAGAATTTTTTAAGAATCATAAGTAAAGATAAGACTTATATTAGTAGCATACGTAAAAGAAGCCACAAATCGTTGTGGCTTCTTTTACTGGAAAATTTGAGACCTAGGCTCAAATTTTAGCCATGAGATTCGCTTTGCGAAGCTGCTGGCGTCCATTGCTACATATATTAAAGTCTTTTTCTAAAAAACTATATCCACTTCTTGTAAATCAAACCAAGTAATACAATAAATGATACGATAGAAATCACAACTCCTACAAACCATCCTTCTGGAATGAAACTTAATTCAATTGTGTGTTCTCCATTCGCAATCGCAAAACCTAGTAAACTATTCCAAATTTTTCTTGTTTCAACGACTTTTCCATCGACTTTTACAATCCAACCTTTATCGTATGGAATTGAAGTGAACATGACACTACTGTCATCTGTAATTGTAACGCTACCTTGAATATGAGAATTATCCCAATGAGTCAGTTGCAATGCTTGAATTTGACGTTCCTGAATAAAACGATTGGAAACAGAGCGATTAGATTTAACCAATCGAACGCCACTAAAGGAATAATCTTCGTCTGTATTCACTTCGATTTTAAATTCAATTGGCTTATCCATTGATTGCGAAGCAATATTGACGAATTGAGTCGCTTGATAATTATTTAGGAAATGATATTCTTCTCCATTCAGAAAAATTCGAATAAGATTTGTATCCGTTCTTGAAAAACGGGTTGGTAACGTAACCCAATATTCTTCATCTGTTTGTGGCATTAAATGATAGGTGATACTAGCTGGTTTACTTGAATCAATTCTACGATATGTTTCTGTTCGATCGGTTACTTGAAAATTATCTGTCGTAATATCATTTGCTGCTAACATTTCCAAGTATTTCTCTTGTTCTCCTAGTTGAGCCATTGTAATTTTATTGTATGTTTGAATCGGTTGATTCATTCTTAATTCTAATGAAGCTAATTTTTCATTCACTCCGAATGCTATTGGAAGGGTTTGTGGAATTTGAAATACTTCTGTACGCTCTTCTTCATAAACAACTGGCGTGTTTTCTGTTAAATCTAAACGAGTTGCATAGTTTCCAAATACATACATTTTACTTGTATCTGGATAATCTTTCGTGTAGACGGGCTTGGGTGTCATCCAATATTTCAAACTAAAAATGGCATCACTTAATGGTGTTCCATAGTAATAAGTGGTCGCATTAATGCCGGTATTGCCTAATTGTTCAAATAAATCTCTTGTGGCATTTTCAAGATTAGAACTAAATACGGACATTCCTGGATAGTCTGCCATAAAGGGATCATTTTTACTTAAATGGAAGCTTCCTTGAATACGATAAAATTCCTTATCATTTGGTCGAATAGGTGCTACTGCTGTTTGTAATTGTTTGACTGCATCTTGATATTTATATGCATCCGTATATCCTACTCTCGATTGGACAATCGTTGCATTCATCATTAATTCAATCGCTGTGACTGTTGCTAAAAATGCCCATCTTTTATTAATTTGAGGCCATACTAAAATCGATAACATTACAAATATTAATGCTACTGTCGCAATTTTTTGTGGAACAATTAGGAAGGAATATTGTCTACTCATTACGATAGCAAACAGTACTAATGTCCCTCCTGCAATAACGATAGACGGTTTCCAATGTAATTGATCGACTTCTCTTAAGGCTAAATATGCTAAATAGACTAAGAAAAACGCCATAATCCAAGAGAATCGATAGAAGAATCCTGCTGGATTTTGTCCCATATGCCATAATTTACTCGTAAATTCATGGACACAAGATAGGATAAAAATAGCTAGAACAAAAAGTGAAGCTACTTTCTCTCTGCGTTGAATAGTAGGACTGATAAAATAATAAATCGTCCCCATTATTCCTAGTGAGCCCACATAAATATTTGGTAAATTTGGACCTGCTGGCCAAGAAGAATTATCAAATGCTCCTAAAAATAATTTAGAAAAAATATCTAGAGGATCAATTTGTAATTTCCATTCAAATAATAACTTACTTTCAAGTCCACCCTTAGTTGAAACTAAACTCATCAAAATCGGAACAAGAATAAATGCCACTAATCCAACAGCTAAAATCGAATAAAATCCTAGTTGAAGTAATTGAAGAAATCCTTGTTTCAACGTTCTATCTTTTGATTTAAATAAGTAAAATAAGGCATAGATGACTACAAAAATACAAATCATATATCCCATGTAAAAATGCAGTAATAACGCTAAAGCTAACAATAGAACATACCGTTTAGCACCTGTTCTATCCAACACTTCTTCTACACCCATTAATACAAGTGGCAACATAATCATGCCATCATAAAAGATTGGATTCATTTGATAACTGACATTAAAACCATTCAGAGCATACAAACTTCCAAATATAGGAAGAAATGCTGGATTTTTTTCTAACCCATTATATCTCTTCACAAAGAAATGTGTCCAAGTAAGTCCCATCACTCCGTAACGAAGACCAATAGTTAACATCACTGCCCATTGAAAATTTTGTTCTGAAAAGAAGAAATACAATAGATTAAATGGACTAATTAAATTAAATCCCCAAATTCCAAGCATTCCTCCGCCAATGGATTTTGAAAAGGAATAGAAAAAGCTATTCCAATCCCCATTTAAGAAGAAATGTTTCAAATAAGCATATAAACCAATATATTGCGCATTAAAATCTACTGCCATTAGTGATTTTGCACCAAATGGGAAAAATCCATTAATGATCCACGAAACAAGCATAATGCCAATTGGCAGGAAGAAGCTTGCTAAGTAAACAACTTTCTTTTTACTCATCTTTCTCCTCCTCAAAATTCGTTTTATCCACTAAATAGTGAGGACGTTTTTTCACTTCATAATAAATTTTCCCGATATATTCTCCTAATACTCCAATTGAAATTAACTGAATTCCCCCTAGTAAGACAACTGCGAAAATCGTTGTAAAATAGCCACTCACTAAGGAACTTGGATCAATGAGATATTTAATAAACATCCACACGATATATAGCACAGATATTAATAAACAACCTAATCCTAAATTAATACACGCACGTAATGGTTTATCATTAAACGATAAAATCCCTTGAATCGCATAATTCCATGAAAATTTCAAGGAATATTTCGTTTCTCCAATTTCACGTACATGATTTTCATATTCAATTACTTTCTCCTTGAAACCAATCCATGAGAAAAGTCCTTTTGAAAAACGGTTATATTCATTCAATGATAAAATCGCTCGTACAGCTTTTCGACTAAATAAACGAAACTCAGAAATTCCATCTGTTAAACGTGTATCCATTAGTCGGTTCGCTAATTTATAAAAACGATTCGCTAGAAAGGTACGAAATTGGCTTTCACCTGTTCTTGTCCTACGACCGCTGACGACATCATAGCCTTCACGGTAAGCTTCAATCATTTGAGGAACAAGTGCAGGTGGATGTTGTAAATCTCCATCCATTAAAATAACGGCTTCACCCGTTGCATATTGTAATCCAGCAATTGTTCCAGCTTCTTTCCCAAAATTACGACTAAAACTCAAGTAACGAACTCTCTCATCATTTTTGGCAATTTCTAATATTTTTTCAAAAGTTTTATCTTTACTTCCATCATCAATTAAAATAATTTCAAATTCTTCTGTTGTTTGTTGATTTAGTACATGAACTAATTCACTGTACATTTTTTCAATCATTCTTTCCTCATTATAAAAAGGAATCACTACTGATATTTTCATACTTTCTCCCTCGGTCATTATTCTCTCCTCGTTATCATACCATGTTTTAATTTTTTTTAGTATGACAAAAGTGTATTTAACAAATAAAATCCATAAAAAATAACTAAGTAACACATTGCTACTTAGTTATTTTGGATTTTTCAGGTTCTATATTTATCAAATTTTTTTCGAATAAAATAGATATGAGTTATTCCCAGAATGAGAATGATTAGAAAAGCATAATCTAATTTAGTATAGGCAATACAGTAGATACATATACATATGATAACTGAACGAAATAAATTCCATTTAGAATTGGAAGAATCATTACCCCAGTTCTTAAAAATATATATTGTAAGAACTAAAAAACAACTCCAACATAATACTTGCCCACTTATAAATAAAATAGGATATTCCATATCGAAATTCTGTCTTAATTGTGTATTTGCCAGAAGCGCAACAACAGTAGCCAAAATGGACAAAATTCCAGTTGAATAAATTTTCATTTGTACACACCTACCTTTTATTCTATTATTCAATAATTATACCTCTTTCTTTTACTTTATTATAAAACGTTAACCGCTTTCAAACAAGTGTTAACTTGTATTTATTATGTCAAATTCCATACAAAAAGCACTTAGCTTCTTTGAACTAAGTGCTTAAAATATTTACATCTGTTCTTGCTTTCGAATCCATCTCCGTATCCCCATAATCCCAAAGACAAGCCATAAAAATACGATTAAAAAGCAAATCATAAAAAATTCTTCTGGCAATACTTCTATAATGGGATCTAATCGTGGATCAAATATCCATGCTGAATTATGGAAAAATAATTCGTGGAATTTTACAAAAATAACATCAAAAAAACTCACTAAACATACGACAAATAACAGTGTTGCATACAATATTCCTTTTAATGGAGTGAGTAATAGGAATAATTTTCTTTCTTTTTTTAACCTTCTTATCAAAACAAGTGAAACAATCGTAGAAATCACTGCAATGACAAAATTAATCATGAATAATCGTTTCACTTCTTCAAAATGAAATAATCCTTGAGGAGAACTCGGAAAATCTGGCATCACTAATTCCTTAATCCATGGTCTTGTTAAATAAGAAATTAAGACATGATAATTCTCCATTAATGTTGCTGTAGAAATTCCACTATGCTGTTCTAAGCCAAATAACAGAATAACTCCTCGAAATAATGGTTCAAAAAAGATGACAAAGGTAATCGCTGTACTTAATAAGAACAGTGCTATTACAATCGAAAAACTCCATCTTTTAATGGTTGTAGACATTGTTATACCTTCCACTCACTTAAATTATTCACTAGATGAGTAGGTTGTGCTACTCCTTCTAAATCTTCTCTTGTAGAAAATCCTGTTAACACCATTAATGTATCCATTCCATACTGAATCCCAGCTTGAATATCTGTTTGGTAGTTATCGCCCACCATTGCAATATCTTCTTTAGTAAAATGTTGCTCTGGATATTGTTGATTTAAATAGTTCAAAGCGGATTCCATAATAATACTACTTGGTTTTCCCATCACAATTGGGTCTTGTTGTGTAGACATTTTTAAAAATGCTGTAATAGATCCAGATCCTGGAATAAATCCTTTTTCACTTGGAAGATTAGAGTCGATATTTGTTACAACAAATTTTGCACCTGCACGAATCGCTAAAGTAGCAGCTTCTAATTCAGCGTAAGTTGTATCACGATTTAGCGATTGTAATACAACGTCTGGATTTTCTCCTACAAGTTCATATCCTCGTTCCACTGCTTGAGTTTTTAATGCTTCTTCTCCGACAATCATTATTTTTTTGCCAAAGTTATGACTGTCTAAAAAGTCCATAGCAGCAACTCCACTTGTATACACTTCATTTTTTGTCACTTCTACTCCATAATTTTCTCTCAAATTATCAGCGACTTGTTGTGGTGTTTTTGTAGCATTATTCGTTACAAATAAAAATGGAATATTGGCTTTTTGTAAGCGACGAATAAAGTCTTCTGCAGTTGGAATACGTTCTTTTCCTTTGTACATTGTTCCATCTAAATCAATAAAATATGCTTTATACATGCTAATTCCCTCTTTTTTGTGGTTTTTCTCGAATATCAAATCTCTTATTAGGATGATTATTTTTTTGCTTCATTGGTGCATTTTTTTGAAATTTTGTTTGATCGACTTCCTTCATTGAAAAATTACGATTTTGACGTTTATTTTTCATTGGTTGTAGTGAAGATTGACTCTCTAGATGTAAACTTTCTTTATGCGTCATTTCTTTCAAACCAAAATCTTGTTTGGGTGCTTCTTTCACATCAAAATTACGTTTTTTAGAATTAAAACGATTATTTTTTTGTGAATTTCCTTTAAATGTTCTTTCTTCTATTCGTTCATTGTTAAAACGCTTCGAGTTTCTCTTTTGTTGTTTATTTTTTGGACGTTTTGGAATTCCTTCTTCTTCTACCGCTACTGGTTTTACATTTGGATCTCTCTGGAGTACAAAATAACGACATCCAAAATTACAAAATTCGTATAAATACTCTTGTAAACAAGCAATATCCTTATCCGGAGTAGCTAGTCGATTTTTTGATTCATAAAATCCTTTTAGACGTAATTTTTCATGTCCCCAGTCACCAACAATATATTCATATTTATCAAAGATATCTTGGTAACGTGCATTAAAGGCATCTAATTCAAATCCTTTACGATAATCCTCAACAATTTCATAATGGACTTCTTTAATTTTGACATGAGTTTCGTCTACCCAAAATACGACACGTTCCACTTCCTGTTCTTGTGGTGCAACGATTTCTTCTAAAACTTCATTTAGTTCAGTCATTGTTGTTTCTTCTTTTACTTCGCTCATATAAAATCCTTTCTTCGGTTAATTTTCTAGATTATCAAACCATTCCGCTCTCGTTAGCCGTTGTAAATCTTGTGGTTTTAATTCCATTTGAATTCCTCTCTTACCTGCAGAAACTCGAATCGTCTCTTGTTCTTTAGCACGTAAGTCAATATAAGTTGGAAAACTTTTCTTCATTCCGACAGGTGAACATCCCCCTCGAATATATCCAGTCAAACTTTCTAATTGAGCTACTGGGATTAGCTCTACTTTTTTATTTTTAGAAGCTTTCGCTAAAGCTTTCAAATTCAATTCATGGTCAGCTGCAACACAGGCTACTAAATACCCCGTTTTATCGCCATGTAAAACAATTGTTTTGTATACTTGATCCACAGAAATCCCCATTTGTTCACTCACATGAACGGCATCTAAATGTTCTTCATCCCATTCATATTCAAAAATTTGATACTGAACTTTTTGACGTTCTACCATACGAATGGCATTTGTTTTAATATTTGCTTTCTTTTTCATAATCTCCAACTCCTACTGCATTAGTGTATCATATTTTCGCTTGAAAATCAGTTAGATTTCCCTAAAACATTCCTTACACGAAAGAAAACCGTAGAGAAAGAAACATTCTCGTTCTTCCTCTACGGTAGTTTTATTAGAATAATGATTTTAATTCAATCGATGGGTGTTTGTCTTTAAACCAATTCAATGCAAATTGATTTTCAAATAAGAATACTGGCTGATCAAATCTGTCTCGACATAATAAGTTACGACTTGAAGACATATTTGGATCTAAGTCTGCTTCATCAATCCAACGAGCAATTTTGCTACCAATTGGAGTCATTACAACTTCCGCATTATATTCATTCATTAAACGATATTGGAATACTTCAAATTGTAATTGACCAACAGCTCCAAGAATATATTCTCCTGTATGGTAAGTTTTATATAATTGGATAGCTCCTTCTTGTACTAACTGCTCAATTCCTTTATGGAATGATTTTTGTTTCATTACATTTTTAGCAGCTACTTTATTGAATAATTCCGGTGTAAATTGTGGAAGTGGTTCAAATTGAATCGCTTGTTTTCCACTATAAATCGTATCTCCAATTTGGAAATTCCCTGTATCATATAACCCGATAATATCCCCAGCAACCGCTGCTTTTACTGTTTCACGAGCATCTGCCATAAATTGCGTTGTATGAGATAATTTCATTTTCTTTTGAGAACGATTGACGGTAATATCCATTCCCGGTGTAAATTCTCCCGAACAAATTCGAACAAACGCAATACGATCTCGGTGAGCCGGATTCATATTTGCTTGAATTTTGAAAATAAATCCACTAAATTGTTCTTCTAATGGTTCAACTTTTTCTCCAGATTCTGTTTTCTTAGCTGAAGGACTTGGTGCAAAATCAACAAAGGCATCTAAAAATGTTTGAACACCAAAACCTGTTAAGGCAGAACCGAAGAATACTGGTGTTAATTTTCCATTCGCAATCGCTTCTTCACTAAAGTCATTTCCTGCTTCTAATAATAATTGAGCATCTTCAATGGCTTGTTCATATAAAGTCGATTGTTTGAACGCATAATCCCCTTCAACTTCTCCATCCTCATTTAATGGTAAGAAGTCATTATCCCCATTTTCTTCAGGATGCATTAATTCTACACGTTTGTTATAAATATCGTATAGTCCTAAAAATGTTTTTCCCATCCCCATTGGCCAGTTCATTGGATAAGCATCAATACCTAATACTTCTTCTAATTCGGCAATCAACTCTAATGGTTCACGACCATCACGGTCTAATTTATTAATAAATGTAAAAATTGGAATCCCACGCATACTACAAACTTCGAATAATTTCTTCGTTTGTGGCTCAATCCCTTTCGCACTGTCAATAACCATGACCGCACTGTCTACCGCCATTAATGTACGATACGTATCTTCAGAAAAGTCCTCGTGTCCTGGTGTATCTACGATATTAATATGATTCCCATCATATTCCACTTGCATTACAGAACTTGTTACAGAAATCCCACGTTGTTTTTCAATTTCCATCCAGTCTGATTTTGCGAATTTACCAGTTTTTTTCCCTTTAACCGTACCTGCTTGACGAATCGCTCCACCATATAATAATAATTGTTCAGTAATCGTTGTTTTCCCCGCATCCGGGTGAGAAATAATGGCAAAAGTCTTACGTGAAGAAACTTCTGCTGCTAATTGATTTGACATGTATTTATCTCCACTTCTATATTTTTTTAATCGTTTTTGAGTATTATAGCTGATTTTACATGTTTTTAACTCCACTTCTATATTTTCAAACGTTTCTTTAGTATTATAGCTGATTTTACAGTATTTGAAAAGCAAGGTCTTACGCATTTTCACATTTCAAGATTCAAGAAACTCCATTGTTTTTTCATTTATTTATGCTATGATATTATTAAAGGGAGGGATTTTATGACTCAATCATTATCAATCGCATATATTAGCTTAACAGGGAATACTCATAGTTTTGTTACAAAATTAATCGAGTATTTTAAATTTCAACAATCCTCTTTACAAATCCAATTAATCAATGTTAAAGATATCATTCGGGATCATACAGAATTTTTTGAATTAGAGCATCCTACCATTGCATTTCTTCCAACTTATTTAGAAGGTGGAAATGGTGTTGATAACGGGGATACTGAAATTCTAACTAATCCTCTTGGAGATTTCCTTGCCTATCATGATAATTACAAAAAATGTTTTGGCATTGTCGGTAGTGGAAATCGAAACTTTAACAAACAATTTTGTTTAACCGCTCGTCAATATTCTGAGAGATTTCACTTCCCTGTATTAGACGAATTCGAATTACGAGGAAGTCAAAGAGATATCGAACGAATTGGACAAATGATACTTGAAAAATTGAATACTATATAGAAAAGAGACGATTTTACTCGTCTCTTTTGTTAAATAAATTCCGAAATTTTTAACTCTTTATTCCATACTATCTCTTTTATTTATTCTTAAATTCAATTTATTCACATTTTTTCATTTTTCTGTTATAATGACCTTAAAAGTAAGGGGAAACCTTTAATAGTTCCCCCTAAGTAAAAAGTATACTAGCGGACTAGTTTTAAGACTATTTTAGCAATTGCCGTTGCTAGAATTATTAGTTTTATTACTATTTCCGCTTTTTTGTTTGGCTCGATATTATCAAACCATTCAAAAAATTTTCTCATACTTTTCACCCCCTCTCTTTTAAGGATGGGGTAGGGTCA
The DNA here is from genome assembly GCF_963515095.1 of uncultured Granulicatella sp. Classification (GTDB taxonomy): domain Bacteria; phylum Bacillota; class Bacilli; order Lactobacillales; family Aerococcaceae; genus Granulicatella. The sequence continues at coordinate 30,087 of NZ_CAUPXD010000021.1, forward strand.
AAGATGTTTCCTTGACCTTAACTCTATTATATAACATATCATTTAACTTCTCTATTAAAACAATTACTAATCTGTATATTCTAAGAAACACAAACTTTTGTCACAAGAGATTATTTCAATTTACTCCTCTTCTACTTCTTACTTTTAAAATAGAAGCAGTTCATTACTATTGGTAAATACTTTATTATACGCTTATTTACACCACATAAAAGACATTATGAAATTGTCCATGTCCCCATCTTTTTAGTACTAGATTTTAAAGCATTAGCGATTGAAGCATCCACTTCTAAACTTTCTAATTCTTTTGGAATCACAATTTTTTCTAAGAAAATAGCTGATTCATTTACAAATCCTTCTTGTATAAATCTATCATCTTTTAGAACATACTGTATAGCCATTCTACTAGCTGAAGAAACTGTATTCCGTATTTCTAATAAATTTTTCGATACTTTATAAGAGTCATTCCCAATTTGAACATAAACAAAATTTCTATCTTTTCCTAGGTAAACAACTTCTTCTTGTAGTTGAGTCTTTTGATACAATTGTTCCGGATATTGACTGGGATTATTTTTTCCACGATAACTTTCCTGTTCAAAAACAGAATAATGTTCTTTTGAAAATGGCTTTCGTACATACTCACGTACAGCTGGCGTTAGTTGGCTCATCCACTGTATTGTAGAATGATACTGTAAAAAATTTCCTCCTAAATAAATACCCGTTGGAATGATATAACACATCGCTAATATAAGACTAATGATTTTTTGCTTTTTATTCGCATATAAAACCATCACCCATAAAAAGAATAACGTTAAAGCTACTCCAATAATTCCTAACCAAAACTTGTCATAATAAAATTTTTCCGCATCTACAAATGTTTGATACAAATCTACTTCATTCATACACTTCTCCCCTTTAGTACCATTCATTATACTTCTAACAGGAATTCTTGAAAAGGATCAATACAAATATATTTATAAAAAAATCCTGTCGGTGATTTCTCACCAACAGGATTTATCGAATCGTTATAGAATTTTTATTCTAATATTACTCTTCTTCTTTTTTCTTTGATGTAGCTACAAGACCTAGACTTGCTAACACAGTCATTGCTGCTGAACCAAAGATTGAAATTTCGTTACCCGTACCAGTATTTGGTAATACTTTTTGATTTGAACCTTTTATTTCTTGAGATGTATTTGAAGGATTTTCTTTTACATCTTCAGTTTGAGTTACAGCAGGTTGTTCTGAATTATTAGAAGGGACTACTTCTGGTTTTGAATCTTCTTGAGTATTATTTTGTTGTTTATCCTCTTTAGAGTTTTCAACAACTTCAACTGGGACAAATACTGTTGCTTCTGTTCCATCTACTAATCTTAACGTTACTTTAGCAAACTTTGTACCTACTGTAGTTGTATCAGGTAAGTCTATGCTAATCACTGTAACATTCTCTGGTAAGTTGAGTTTAGCGATGATATCAGCTTGAGTAATTGCTTTTCCAAGTTCAACTTTTACAACTCCTGTAATTGATGCTTGGATGTATGCTTCAAGGTTGAAAGTTGGTCTATCAACTACTAACGCATCTTGATCAATTTGATATAAGAATGGTCTTAGAGCTTTTTCAATAGCTTCGATATCTATTGCTTTATCAATTGCATCCTTCGCTGCTTTTGCTTCTTCTCTTGCCAATGCTTTCGCCTTAACTTTTTCTTCAGGAGTTAAATCTGTTCTTTCATCAATTTCTTTTTCTTTATTGGCTAATGCCTCTTCCACAGCTTTCTTAGCTTCTTCTTTAGCACCTACTGGATTGATTTTCGCAATTTTATCTAACCCATTGTCTAAAACTTTTTTGATGTCATCTGAAGTTGTTG
>NZ_CAUPXD010000022.1:0-31371 GCF_963515095.1 uncultured Granulicatella sp.
ATAGGTAATATCTTTTTGTCTTTTTTTGGTACTTTGTTTCAAATAAAATTTGAGACCTTAGGCTCAAATTTTAGCAATGAGACTCGCATTTGCGAGGCTGCTTGCGTCCTCCGCTACATATAGGGAAGTCATATAAATATTATTTAGTTGCTGTTTCGGAAACCAATTCAATTTGATACAACTCAGATTTAGCATCTTTCGTACCAATTTCAGAATTCATGAATTTCACACGTTTGTTCACGGCAGTTACAGATTCACCAATTAAAGTTGGGAAAATGAAGGCTTGGTCGTGAACATATTTTTGCCATTGTTTAAAGAACTCCACATTCTTCGCTTCATCAAATGCTTCTGTCGAACCAATCTTACCAATAATCTCATTACCCTCTGGACTTACAAAACGAGAGAAGTTGAATTTAGCCGTTTCTCCAAATAAGTTGGCTGGATTTGGATCATAACCAATTCCCCATCCACCCGCAAACATATCGATTTCCGGATCATCCGCTTGAATTTTTTCATAGAATAGACTCGGTTCAAGTGTTCGACCTGTATATAGTTTAATATCTAAGCCGACTTCTTTAAACCATAATAAATATTGTTGAATTAACGCTTCATTTGCATCGTCACGAGTACGAGCTGCAAAGTTAATTGATAATTTAGAACCATCTTTATTTTCACGTAATCCATCTCCATCTGTATCTTTATAACCAGCTTCATCTAATAATTGTTTCGCTTTTTCTGGATTATAATCAAATCCTTCTTGATTTGGATTATATACATCTTTAAAAGATGGAATAATAATAGAGTTTGTTCCTCTTTGTAAACCATTAAAAATACTTTCCCCAGAAGCATTATTGTCAATTGCATAAGCGATTGCTTGACGTAATACTGGGTCACTCATTTTAGCATTTGGATCTGTAATATTTTTGCCTTGCTCCTTATCAAATTTTCCTAAATGGAATGCGATATATTCATATTGAGAAGCAAATGAACTAATAAAGGAAACATTTGTTAAATCCTTGTACGCTTCAAATTGAGAATTTGGCATTGATGCAATATCGTAATTACCAGACTTCACTTGAGAAACAACTGTATCAGGAGATACAACTTCCATCACAACTTTATCAACTTTTGAACGACCTTTATAGAAGTGTTCATTTGGTACTAGTGTTACAGATTCACCAGGAACAATTGATTCAATTTTAAATGGTCCTACTCCTACACCTTTTGTACCACGTACATATTCACTTTTCTCCCATTCATCTATAGGAATCGCTGAGAAGATATGTTTTGGTAATACATAGGATGGTAAAGAACCTCCTGCTAATTGCATTGATGGACGCATTTGTTTGAAATGAATTTTCACAGAGTAATCATCTAATTTTTCTACCCCAGAAATTGAACTAGCTTCACCACTGTGGAATTGTTCCATCCCTTCAATGTTCTGATAATTTCCATTGTATCGAACACCAGTGTAATCTTTATTTCCAATTGCTTCAATTGCGAAAATATAATCATCAATTGTTAAAGGCTGTCCATCTGAAAATTTGTAGTCTTTTGAATTTAGTTCGACTGTTGCAGTTTTTCCTTCAATATCAAATTCAACGGATGCTAAACCTGTATTTGTTAAACGACGATTATCATCAAATTCAAATAATGTATTGTCAATTTGAGATGTAATTTGTGAGTCAACTGAATCAGATGCTAATTCATCCATAAATACTCCTTTAAAAGGAGCTGGTGATACAATTGCATATTTTAATGTTCCACCTTTAATTGGTGTTCCATCATGAGTTACCTCTGATGCAAATTTCATTTTGGGTTGTGGGTTAGCACTTGTAGTAGTTACATCACTTGATTGTCCTTTCCCGCCACAAGCTGCTAATGTTACAGCTACAGCTGCAGTTGATAAAAATAATAGACCTTTTTTCTTCATAAAATCCTCCAAGTAAATCATTTCGAATGAACTCGATAAAAAAATAAGAGACCATAGTAGTCTCTATATACAAAAAGACCACGTAAGTTCTATTATATTAGAATCTACGTGGTCGAGTTCATTCATGATAGTAGTTTGCCACATAGATACAATTTCACGACAATGAAGGTTGTATCTATATGTACAAAATGTACGTTAAGAACAACCTGTATCTAGTGGCTTTGCCAACGAGTATTTAATTGTAATTGTAATTTGAATACTTGATGCATGTTCTTAACTCCTTTTCTTGTTATGGAGCTTATTATGCACTGATTTAAATCGATTGTCAACTACTTTTTTCTGGCTTTTTTCGAAATTAATTTTTAGTCACTGAAAAAACAGCATAAAATCAACAACTAAAAATATTTTTTCTATTATTCAAAGTACATATTTCTTATAAAAAAAGACTCCCCACAGTAGAGAAGCCAAAAACTTCGCTTTACGAAGCTACTGGCGTCCCTCACTACTTATAGGGAAGTCATATTTCTAAACACACCCTCATAAATGAATGGCAAAAAAATAGACTTCCCGCTGTAGTAAGAGTACAAGTAGCCACGCTATTGGCTACTTGTACTGGGGAAAATCGAGACCTAGGCTCGATTTTTAGCCATGAGATTCGCTTTAGAGAAGCTGCTGGCGTCCCTTACTACTTATAGGGAAGTCATATAAAAATTACTTAGTAGCATTTTCTGAAACAACTTCAAGTTGATATAAAGCAGATTTAGAATCTTTATTACCAATTTCTGAGTTCATAAATTTCACACGTTTATTCACGGCAGTTACAGAATCACCAACTAAAGTTGGGAAGATGAACGCTTGATCGTGAACATATTTTTGCCATTGTTTGAAGAACTCCACATTCTTAGCTTCATCAAACGCTTCAGTCGAACTAATCTTAGCAATTAAATCATTACCTTCTTGGCTCACAAAACGAGCAAAGTTGAACTTAGCTGTTTCTCCAAATAAACCAGCTGGGTTTGGATCATAGCCTGTTCCCCATCCACCAGCGAACATATCAATTTCTGGATCATCCGCTTGAACTTTTTCATAGAACACATTTGACTCAAGAGTACGGCCAGTGTAAAGTTTTACATCTAAACCAATTTCTTTCCACCATAATAAATATTGTTGGATTAATGATTCGTTTGCATCATCACGAGTACGAGCTGCAAAGTTGATTGATAATTTAGAACCATCTTTGTTTTCACGTAATCCATCACCATCAGTATCTTTATAACCAGCTTCATCTAACATTTGTTTAGCTTTTTCTGGGTTATAATCGAATCCTTCTTGGTTTGGATTGTAAATATCTTTGAAGAATGGGATGATGATTGAGTTTGTTCCACGTTGTAAACCATGATACATACTTTCACCAGCCGCATTAATGTCTAAAGCATAAGCCAAAGCTTGACGTAAAACTGGATCTTTCATTTTAGCATTTGGATCTGTTACGTTTTTACCTTGTTCTTTATCAAATTTACCTAAGTGGAATGCGATATATTCATATTGAGAAGCAAATGAACTGATAAATGAAACATTTGTTAAATCTTTATAAGCTTCATATTGAGCACTTGGCATTGAAGCAACATCATAGTTACCAGCTTTCATTTGAGAAACAATTGTATCTGGAGAAACAACTTCCATTACAACTTTATCTAATTTAGCACGACCTTTGTAGTAATGTTCGTTTGGAACTAATGTTACAGATTCACCAGGTGTAATTGAATCAATCTTGAATGGTCCAAGGCCTACACCTTTAGTTCCACGTACATATTCACTCTTCTCCCATTCAGCTACTGGAATAGTTGAGAAGATGTGTTTTGGCATTACATAGTAAGGTAAAGCTCCACCTGCTAATTGCATTGATGGACGCATTTGTTTGAAGTGAATTTTCACTGAGTAGTCATCTAATTTTTCTACACCAGAAATTGAGCTAGCTTCACCACTATGGAATTTGTCCATACCTTCGATATTTTGGTAGTTTGAGTTGTAACGAACACCTGTATAATCTTTATTACCAATAGCTTCAATTGCGAAAATGTAGTCATCAATTGTTAAAGGTTGTCCATCTGACCATTTATAGTCTTTAGAGTTTAATTTAACTGTAGCAGTTTTACCTTCTACGTCAAATTCAATCGCACCCATACCTGTATTTGTTAATTTACGGTTTTCATCATATTCAAATAATGTCGTATCAATTTGAGAAGTAATAGTTGAATCTGTTGAATCTGATGATAATTCGTCCATAAATAATCCTTTAAACGGAGATGCAGAAACGATTGCATATTTCAAAGTCCCACCTTTAATTGGTGTACCTTCGTGCGTTACTTCAGATGCATATTTAGTTTTTGGTTGTGGTGTTCCACCTGTTGTTGTTGAATTACTAGATTGTCCTTTTCCACCACATGCTGCTAATGTTAAAGCTACAGCTGCAGTTGAGAAAAATAATAAACCTTTTTTCTTCATATTTCCTCCTGTCTGCCAGACTTATATCAGAATTGTCTGACAATTAAATTAACTTTCTATACTTTAACAGTTTCTTATAAAAAAATCAATCTTTTTATTTAAATTTTTTCATTTTTTTGAAAAAATCTTTTACTTTCACTATTTAAATTTTATTTTACCCTTGTTTCATTCATTTTCAACATAAAAAAGGTCTTTTCGTCCTAGCACTATGCTTAAGCAGAAAAGACCTTTTGTAACGTTTATTATTTATCTAATGGTGTTAATGCAATAAATGCTTCGATAGACTCTGCTACTTCTGCTAATGCTTTCTTCCAAAATTCTGGAGTACTTACATCTACTCCTAAAACTTTAGCAGTATCTTCTACACTTGACACTGTTGTTGCACGAAGTAGTTCTTGATATTTTTCTACAAAACCTTCTGGTTGTTCTTGGTAAATGGCATATAATCCTTTAGAGAACAATCCACCAAATGCATATGGGAAGTTATAGAAACTTAATCCAGTACTATAGTAGTGTGGTTTACATGCCCACATATATGGATGTAAGTAAGATTGATCTAATCCATCTCCGTACGCTTCTTTTTGTGCAGATAACATCATTTCTTCTAAATCTTTAGAGAACATAAATGATTGTTCACGATTTTCAAATACAGCTGATTCAAATAAGTAACGAGAATAAATATCGACAATAATTTGTGTTGTATCTTGTAATTGAGATTCAATTAATGCGATTTTTTCTTCATCACTTGCTTCTTTAATCGCTGTATTCATAATGATGTTTTCATTAAATGTTGAAGCTGTTTCTGCAACTGGCATTGAATAATCTTGGTTTAATGGACGGTGATTTTCAATGTGTAAACCGTGATATGCATGTCCTAATTCGTGTGCTAATGTTACAACATCACTTAATGATCCTGTGAAGTTTGTTAACACACGTGATTGTTTAATCATTGGCAAGTTAGCACAGAATGCTCCTCCAACTTTTCCTTTGCGTGGGTAGAAATCAATATAATGTTTATCGAAGAATTCTTCTGTCATTTCTGCTAAATCAGCTGAGAATGTTTTGAAGTTTTCAATTAAGTAATCTTTTGATTCTTCTACTGTAAATGTACGACTGCTGTTTCCAACAGGTGCAAATAAATCATAGAATGGTAATCCATTTTCATGACCTAATAAAGCTGCTTTATGGCGTAAATATTTTCTAAAGTTTGGTAAATATTCACGGATTGCTTCTAATAGTGCATCTAAAGTTTCACGACTCATACGAGAAGCTTCTAAAGTATGCGCTAATGGAGATTCAAATCCACGTAACCTAGAAGTCGTTAATACTTCTTTTTTAATATGGTTTAATGAGAAAGCAATTGGTTCTTTAATCGCATCATACATTTTTAACTCTGCTTCATACGCTGACTTACGTACTTCTGCATCGCTATCATATGCTTTACCACGAATTTCACTTAAAGTAACTACTTCACCTTTATATTCGCCTTGAGCACTTGACCACATGAAGTCGAATAATTGAGACCAAGCTTTTCCGCCACTAATTGACATTTTTGCTAAAACTTCTTCTAATTCATCACTTAATAAGTGAGTCGCATCTTTTTTAGCTTCTTCAAAATAATAACGATATTCTGCTAAGAAAGGATCTGTTGTAATATCTGTTTGAATCGTTCCTAAAAATTTTGAAACTTTCGCATAAGTAGCTTGTAAATCAGCTGAAACTCCTGCTAATTGTACTTCTACTTGTGTTGCTGTTTCATGCGTTGTATCTGTCGCTAGTGTTAAATGAATATAATTATATAAACGTCCTGTTAAAACTGTTGATTCTTCTAATAATTTTACAACTTGTGTAATTCCTTCAATAGAATCTTCTAATGTTAAACTTTCAAATTTTCCTTTTAACGCTTTATAAGCTTCTACATCTTGTTTAAATTCTTGACTTTCAAATGATGGGTATAAATCTTCTAATGTCCATTCATACATCTTTCATTCCTCCTCTTTTTTCCGTATTTTTCATTATACTGTATTTAGTACACTTTTTCCATGATAGAATTAGTTTTTCAATGATTGTACTGGAGCTGGAATTCTTCCTCCACGGTTGACGAATAAGTCACAGTTTCCCTCTTTAACAGGCATAATTGGAGCATATCCTAACAATCCACCAAACTCTACAGAATCTCCTACTTTTCCACCAGGAACAGGGATAATACGTACAGCAGTTGTTTTTGTATTAATCATTCCAATAGCAGCTTCATCCGCAATAATTCCTGAAATGGTAGTAGCAGAAGTATCTCCCGGAACAGCAATCATATCTAATCCAACGGAACATACCGCTGTCATTGCTTCTAATTTATCTAATGTTAAAATGCCATTGGTAGCTGCTTCAATCATTCCTTCATCTTCTGAAACTGGAATAAATGCTCCACTTAATCCACCAACTGCAGAACTAGCCATCATACCACCTTTTTTCACAGCATCGTTTAATAATGCTAAGGCTGCTGTTGTACCATGAGTTCCTGTCACTGACAAACCCATTTCTTCTAAAATACGAGCAACTGAATCTCCTACTGCAGGAGTTGGTGCAAGAGATAAGTCTAAAATTCCAAATGGAATACCTAACATTTGACTGGCTTTTTGACCAATTAATTCTCCAACACGAGTAATTTTAAATGCAGTTTTCTTAACAATTTCGGCAATTTCTGTTAATGTTTCAGCTTCATGATTTTCAAGGGCTGCTTTTACAACCCCAGGACCAGAAACTCCGACATTAATAACGGCATCTGCTTCTCCACTTCCATGGAAAGCTCCCGCCATAAACGGATTATCTTCTACTGCATTACAGAAAATTACGACTTTGGCACAGCCAAATCCTTCTGGAGTAGTTTCCGCTGTTTCTTTAATGATTTCTCCGACTAATTTTACAGCATCCATATTAATTCCAGCTTTTGTAGAACCAATATTCACAGAGCTACAGACAATGTCGGTAACTTTCATTGCTTCTGGAATCGAGCGAATTAACACTTCATCTGATGGACTCATCCCTTTTTGAACTAAGGCAGAAAATCCACCAATAAAAGATACGCCAATGGCTTTGGCTGCTCGATCCAATGTTTGAGCAATTGAAACATAGCTATCTGCTTTTGTAGCTGCTGCAATTTGAGCAATCGGAGTTACAGAAATTCGTTGGTTAACAATCGGCACACCATATTGTAGTGATAATTCGTGCGCAGTTTTCACTAAATCTTTTCCTATATGAGTAATTTTGTTGTAAATATTTTGATTTAACACATCAATATCCGGATGAATACAATCGTGTAAATCAATTCCGATAGTAATGGTACGAACATCAAAGTTTTGTTCTTTAACCATCGAAATCGTTTCTAAAATTTCACTATGTTGAACCATTCCTTCACCTAACCAATCCGATGCATCGCTTCAAAAATTTCATGATTTTGAATGCGAATATCTAATGCTAAAGATTTTCCTTGTTCATGGATATAAGGAGACAATTCTACAAATGGCATTTTGCTTGCTGATACATCTACTAAAATTAACATTGTAAAATATTCTTCCATAATTTCTTGAGAGATGTTTACAATATTAATATTTTGTTCTGCTAATAATTTTGATACTTCATAAACAATACCGACACGATCTTTGCCGACAACTGTTACGACTGCTTTCATTTTCTCACTCCTTTAATAAAGTTGCTTCTATTGTATCGAATTTTCAAAAAAAATCCTAGTCAAAACTTTAAATTCCTTTTCTTCTTTTTATTTCGTCACCTTTTTAGTGTATACTACAAGAGAAGATTGAAAAAGGAGACAATTATGAAATACGAAGAATGGTTACAATTATTTCCAAATTCTAAAATAATACATCACATTCCAGAAGATACGAAGGATTATGTGATTTCTTTAGAAGACAACACTTATTTACAACTTCCTTTTGAAGAATTATCCAGTCGTGAATTAGCTTTACTTGAAACCATAACAAAAGCACCCGTAAAAGTCGCAACCCAACTTCCACCTTGGCAACAGTATTTAGAACAAGGAGGTAGGTGCCCTGTTCAGTTGGAGAATGTTCAGTTTATTCATGTTTGTTTGATTCAAAAAAATGAGGATTTTAATGAGCAAGAATGGTTAGAGATGATGCAAGAGATTTTCGGAGATATTATCACGAGTTTTTCTTGTTTTCCAAAGCATTATACGATTGTAAGAAAAGCGGATGTTGAGACGATTTCGATTCAGGAGTTGCAAGCAATTCATGTAACGGTTGAAGAAGATTTTGCGATTTCGATGAAGATTTTTATTGGGAATGTTTGGAAAATGTCAGAGGAAATTCCGGGTATTTATCAAGCGGAAAAAGCTCTATTTGTAACGTATTTGCATGAATCGAATAAGCAAACTTGTTTGGCTTTTGCACCAATGGTTTTATGGGGATTCACTCAGAAAAAGTTAGATTTTTCTCCTATTCCCGAGACTTTGTATGCGCAAATGGTTCAGGATGAGTTTCCGGATTTAATTGAGGCATTGTGGCAAGAGCGTGGGACTTTGACGAAGGCGGCTACTCGTTTGTTTATTCATCGTAATACGTTGCAGTATCGGATTGATCGTTTTGGGCAGTTGACAGGATTGGAGCTGAAAAACATGGACGATCTGACTCTCTGTCATTTTCTTTTGATGCAACAGGAATACTAAAAAATTAAATCCTACACCATTCCTTTGATAGTGAGGTCGCAAGCAGCCACCTTCGGTGTCTCATTGCTAAAAATCAAGCCTTGGTCTTGATTTTTCCCTGTAATATTAGCCTTGCATAGCTAATATTACTTTCACTATAAAGAAATGGTGTAGGATTCTTTGTATCCGTATTGTATCGGGGCGGTTTTATTAAGGGGATTACGTACATAGTGAGGACGCCAGCAGACCTACGGTCTCATGGCTAAAATTCGAGCCTTGGTCTCGAATTTCCCCACAAAAAAAGACGACCGGAGTCGTCTTCTTCTCATTTATCATTAACGATTATTGCGCTATACCGTTTGCGTTGACATAATATCCATCAGGAGTTGTTGTGTTTCTTAAAATAGCTCCTGATTTATCTGCATAGAACCAATATCCCTCTGCTTCAAACCATTCGTTTTCAGCCATTACACCTGATTCATTGAAGTGGTAAACTTCATCTTGATATGTAATAAATACATTCGTAAGAATTGTACCTTTTCCAGATGCAACATACCATTTATTTCCTACTTGGAACCATTCATCAACTTTTACTGCACCAGATTTATCTGCATAGTACCAACCCTCTGTTGTTTGGAACCATTGTTTTTCTTTCATCGCACCTGATTCATCAAAGTAATAAAAAGTTTTATTTACTTCTAAAAATCCTTTTTGCATAAAGGCAATACCTTTAGATTCACCTTCTAAATCCTTTAAATAATACCACGTTCCGTTATCATTCACCCATCCTGTTTGAACTTCACCTGATTGATTTAAATAAGTCCATAATTTTGTTGTTTTTTTATCATCAGTATTCACATTAATTAATTGCCATCCTGATAATTTTTTACCATTTTCAACATAATAGACTTTATCATTTTGACGAATAAATCCTGTATTACTTTGTTCTGCTGCTTGTACATTTGAATTTGTTGCTAAAAATCCAGCACCTAAAAATGCTAAACTTGCTAAAAATAATTGATGTTTTTTCATGAAAACTCTCCTTTTTGATTACTACCTTTGCACTACTGTTGCTTTATAACTGTAACACTTTACTCTCTAGAAAGTCAAATGTTACAAGTGGGATTTTATAAACTTCCTACTAAAACTCATCTCAAACACCAAAAATAGCCCCGAATCTTCGAGGCTATCTTCTACCTATTTTAAATGAACGTTCCATTACACAAGGACAGGAGTTTTTACATCTTTTTCTTTTTTCTCTTTCCCTTTAATTGTAATTTTCCCTTTTGTGGCTCCGATAGTGACTTGTTGTCCGAAGCGGATTTCTCCACTTAACAATGCTTCACTTAATGGATCTTCAATTTTCTTTTGAATGGCACGTCGAATTGGTCTTGCTCCGTATTCTGGGTCAAATCCTTCTTCTGCTAACACATCTAATACTGCAGAAGTAATTTTCACTGTAATATTCAATTCTTGTAGTCTTGAAGTAATTTCTTTTGCCATAATGCCAACAATTTGTCTTAGTTCTTCTTTTTGAAGTTTATGGAAGACAATCGTTTCATCAATACGGTTTAATAATTCTGGTCTAAATGAATTTTTCAATTCTTCACGAATTCGTTTTTCCATTGCATCATGGTTTTGTTGAACCGTTTTTGCACCAAATCCTACAGATTTTTCTTCACGAAGAGCTACAGCCCCAAGGTTTGATGTCATAATGATAACTGTATTTCTGAAGTCCACTTTTCTTCCTTTTGAATCGGTTAAATGTCCATCATCTAATACTTGTAATAAAATATTAAACACATCTGGATGAGCTTTTTCAATTTCATCTAGTAAAATCACGGCATACGGACGTTGACGAATTTTTTCAGTTAATTGACCACCTTCATCAAATCCAACATATCCTGGAGGTGAACCAACTAAACGGCTAACGGAATGTTTTTCCATATATTCAGACATATCAATTCTGACTAGTGCATCTTGTTCTCCGAACATTGCTTCTGCTAAAGTCTTCGCTAATTCTGTTTTACCAACACCAGTAGGCCCTAAGAATAAGAATGAACCAATTGGACGACGTGGATCTTTTAATCCACTTCTTGCACGACGAATTGAACGAGCAACCGCACTAACGGCTTCAGATTGTCCAATCACACGTTTGTGTAGCACAGATTCTAAATTGATTAAACGTTCGCTTTCTTTTTTCTCCATTTGTTGAAGAGGAATTCCTGTCCATTGAGAAACAACTTCTGCAATATCCCCTTCTCCAATCGAAGCAATATAATCTGTTTTTGGTGAAGATTCTAATTTTTCAACTAATTTTTCTAATTTAGCTCGCTTCGCTAATTCTTTTTTACGGAATTTAGCTGCTTCATCGAAGTTTTGATGTTGAATCGCTTGATTTTTCAATTGTTCAAACTGTAAAATTTCTTCTTCTAATAAGACGATTGGAGAAACTTTAGTTGTCACATCTAAACGAGCTTTTGCCGCTGTTTCGTCCATTAAGTCAATCGCTTTATCTGGAAGACGTCTTGAAGTAATGTAACGGACTGATAATTGTACCGCTGCTTGAATCGCTTCATCTGTAATTTCCACATGGTGATGCACTTCATAGTGTTTTCTCAACCCTTTTAAAATTTGAATACTATCTTCAGCTGTTGGTTCTTCTACATGAATAGAAGCAAAACGACGTTCTAAGGCAGCATCTTTTTCAATATATTTTTGATACTCATCTAAAGTTGTTGCACCAATCACTTGTAATTCACCACGAGCTAATGCAGGTTTTAGAATATTCGAAGCATCAATCGCTCCTTCTGCGCCACCAGCACCAATGAGTGTATGTAATTCATCGATGAATAAAATCACATCTTGTTGCGTATAAATTTCTTCGATGATTTTTTTCATTCTCTCTTCGAATTCACCACGGTATTTTGTTCCTGCTACTAATGCACCCATGTCTAACATCATTAAACGTTTGCCAGCAATTTCTTCAGGAACTTCACCATTAACCATACGTTGTGCTAATCCTTCCACAATGGCTGTTTTACCTACACCAGGTTCACCCACTAAGACCGGATTATTTTTTGTACGACGGCTAATCACTTGAATCATACGACGAACTTCTTCATTTCTTCCGATTACTGGATCTAGTTTTCCTTGTCGAGCTAGGGCTGTCAAATCTCTTGATAAGCTATCCAATGTTGGTGTTTTATCTTTGGCGCTACCACCAGATACTTGACCTTTTGTTGAACGAGCTTTGGAAGGTTGAATGCCAATTTTTTCATAAATTGTCTTCATTAATTCTTCTAATGAAATATGATTATCACGCATAATTTTTGTTGCTAATACTTCTTCTTGAAGTAAGCCTAATAATAAATGCTCTGTTCCTACTTGAGGAATTTTCAAACGTTTTGCTTCTTCTGTTGCTGCAACAACTACTTTTTTAGCTCTAGGAGAATAAGGCATTAAATATGGATCAATTTCTTTACGATTGCTTCCATATCCTGTTAATGCTTCAATTTCTTGACGAACAATCTCTACTGTTAATCCTCTTTCTCTTAAAAGGATTCCGGCAATTCCTTCTTGTTCAATGACTAGACCTAATAACAAATGCTCCGTCCCTACTGCTTGATGTCTAAAAGAAATTGCTTCCTGAGCAGCTAATACCATAGCATTACGTGCTTTTTCTGTAAACATTTCACTCATTCACTTCACCCCTACTTATACTTTAAACTGGTTAATATATTTTTCATCATATTACTACGAAGTTGACCACTGCATTGCTCTGCTTCCGTTAACGATTCCTTCGACATTGCAATATTCAATAATTGAGCTTCTCTTTTTGAGAGGAGCTCATTATCATACAGATTTTGTAAAATATGATTGGCTTGTTTCATCGATAATTCTTCTGGAACTACTTCCAATAAGGCATCAAGGATATCCATATCATCTACTAAATTGACTTTCATAATACGGATATACCCACCACCACCACGTTTACTTTCAACAACATATCCTTGTTGAACCGTAAAACGAGTATTAATAACATAATTAATTTGCGATGGAACACAATTGAAACGATCCGCAATTTCACTACGGCGAATCTCAACTTTTTCTTGTGCTAATAAGACGTTTTTTAAATATTCTTCAATAATATCCGACATATTTGACGGTTGCATACGAACTCTCCTCTCTTTTGACTTTCTTTGACTTTAATTATACAAAATAAATTTCTCTTTGCCAATAAAAAGTACTCAATCTGCAAAAAATTGTTACAAATTATTCAAAAAATCCTGCCAGTGATTTCTCACCAACAGGATTGTACTATTTTATACCTTCAAGCATCATCGATTACTTCGAATCAGGAAGTAAACATCCCGCTTCAATTAACCCTTCAATGACTGCAGAGATATTTAACGGGCGTATATTCTTTCCCTGTAAAAATTTTTTTAACTCATTGTACGTAATCGTTTCATGATTACTAATATATTCCAATGCCATCGAAAGAGCGGATTGTAACTCTTCTAATTCACTTTCTACAGAGGAGGATTTTTTAGCACCTTCATGAAAATCTCTAAATTCACGAAGTTCTTCCATTGAATTAAACTCATTAAAGTCATCGAAACCATCGAAATCATAATAAGGATCCTCAGAAGTAATTAAGTGAAAGAGTTCTTCATGAGAATACATATCAATAACAGATTCTTCTGTACTAATTGTAAACGGAATTTTAAAAATTTCCATCACTGGATCTAAGCACTCCTTCAAGAATGGAGCAAAAACTCCTCTTGTCACCCATCTTCCCGGAGTCATTGGTACATCATTATAAAAACCTAATAACGCATTTTGTATAAATTCCGGATCTAATTTATACATTGGCTCAATGAGTGCTATTTCCATATCAGTTGTAATAATTAATATATATTGAGGCCCGTTTTTCTCATCATCACCATAAAAATGAGATGGAGAAAGCATTAAACGAATTTCAAATGTTTCAGGTACAGAAAATTGAATTCCTTTTTTCACACGATAAAGGGATAATTCTGGGACATACAGTTTTGGTTTTTCTCCTTTATACCCAATAAATTCTTCGTAAGTTAGTTCTTCTTCAAACTGAAGAATATCCCCTTGTTCATAGATACTCTCTTCTTTTTTTGGATTGTATGTAATCTTTGGTAAGGAATTTTTTTCAGTTGATTTTGAAGTAGAAGAAAGTAATGCAAGATTGCCTTCTTGTGTTAACCAGTCTAATACTTTTTTACAGAAATTCACTTCTGACACTTTTAAATCTCTGGATAATAATTTAGAATCATTTAAACTAAAAATTAATGGATATAATTTCTTTCTTTTACGAGTAATCCCTAAGTCTCTTAATGTCATTTTTTGACTTTTCGGAATAAACTCTAATGGGACAAAAACGATTTGAATCCCTTTCCGTAATCCTTCAATTTCATCTAAATCTTCTTCCGTTTCCGCTAGTGCAACAATAGCCTCTTCTGCTCTAATTCTATGTTGATATTCACGAACAGTTTTATGGAAAAATGCTGCAAATTGCCCTTCCTTATTATGCATTAATTGCACAATGAATTGGACTTTTCCAGCTTTATTACAAACTGCTGCTACCATAAATTCCTTATCAAATTTTGTTAATGCTTCTTGAACTTGATATAATCCATTGTAAATCTCTTTCATATTCTTCACTCCCACTTCTTTATTCAATGTTATTGTACTATGCTTTTATCTAAAAGACTATAAAATAAAATACACCGACTGAAAATAATTTCAATCGGTGTATTTTTTAGAAATTTGAACAAACATAACTATTCAACGATTCATCTCGTTTTTATTTGTCAGAATTTCTTTCTACTCTTCATCTGTTTTCTTTTTTTGCGTTGGAATAACTAATCCTAATCCTGAAAGGATTGCTAATACAGCTGGAGTAAATAATTCAATTTCAGAAGTCCCTGTATTTGGTAATTCTTGTTTTGAAACAGTAGTAGTTGTTGGTTGACCTGTTTCATCACTTGATTTATCTGGTACAGTTGTTTTTTCTGGCGTTGAAGGTTGTTCTTGATTTCTAGAATTTTCAACTTCAGATGGAGCTGTTTCCAATTTCTTATAATGGTGAACTTTATTTCCATTAGCATCTGTTGTTGTTTCAATAAATTCATATCCTTCAAGAACTTTTGGTTCTTTCACCCCTTCTTCAGGTGTAGAAATATCCTTACCATTTTCATCTACAAAGTGAGTCGTTACTTTTGTAGTTGGTGTAGATGGAGTAGGATTTGGTGTCGGTGTTGTCGTAACTTTCACTGGAACGTTAACAACTACACGTTTTCCACCTGGTAATTCAATCACCACTGGAATACTTGGTCTATCACCTGGAATATCTGTAGATGGTTTATCTCCAATACTAATGATTTTTCCACCTTCTGGAATCTTAATATGTTTTTCAACATCTTCATTCGTAACTGGATCTCCAAGTTTCTTCTCAATTGCCTTCACTGGTGTTACGTTCACTGGTACTTCTACTTCAATTTGTTTACCACCTGGAAGTTCAATTTTAACTTTGACAGTACCTTTATCTCCCGGAGTATTTACTTCTGGAATTTTACCTACTTCAACAATTCTACCACCTTCTGGAACTTTCACATGCTTTTCGATATCCTCTTTTGTTAATGGAGTATCTGTTACAGGTGTTGTAATTCCATTAGCTGGAGTAACATTCACAGGTACATCAACAGTAATGATTTTTCCACTCGGTAATTCTACCGTTACTTTAACTGGATCTTTCTTACCTGGTGTTGTTAAGTCTGGAATGTTCTCAACATTTGTTACCATACCACCTTCTGGAATCGTGATTCCCTTAGTGTAATCCTCTGGGGTTAATGGAGTCTTAGTTACTGGTGTTTCAATTCCTTTAACTGGAGTTACATTCACTGGAACCTCTACTGTCGTTATTTTACCATTTGGTAAGGTAACAGTAACTTTAACTGGATTTTTCTTACCTGGTGTTGTTACATCTGGAATATTTTCTACATTCGTTACTTTTCCACCTTCTGGCACTTTAACATATTTTGCAATATCATCCTTTGTTAAAGGTGTATTTGTTACTGGTGTTTCGATTGGTTTCGGTTTAGCTTCCACTACTTTAATCGTTGCTGGTACTTCAACTAAAACTTTTCCATTTTTGTCTTTTACTACAACTGTTACTGGTTTATCTCCAACAGTTGTTGAATCGAACGGTTCAGTTTGTCCATCTGGAACTTTGTACTCAAATGTTGAACCTTCTGGATAATCACTTGGAGTAATGTTATCTCTTGCTTGTGGTTTTTCAGCTGGATTTACAGGTATTAATTGTTCTTTACCTTCCACTACTTTCACCTTAGCAAGAACTTCTACCAATTTATCTTCTCCATCTTTTACTTCTACAACAACATCTTTTTCTCCTGGTGTTGTAGTATCTACTGGAGTTTTGTATTTGAATGTTACTCCATCTGGATATTGTTCAGGATCAATACTCTTAGATGCATCTGGTTGTTTGTTTGATTTATCAACTGTCACATATTGTGTCTTAGGTTCTACAACCATTACTTTTGCAGGAATTTTCGCAATGACCTTATCTCCCATTTTTGCTACTACAACAACATCTTTTTCTCCTGGCGTAGTTGTATCTACTGGAGTTTCATAAGTAAACTCTGTATCTTTAGGGAATGCTTTAGGGTCAATACTTCCTTCAACAACTGGCTGTTTTTTATCTTTATCTACTGGAACAAATTGTGGATAACTTTCTAACACACGTACAGTTGCGGGAACTTCTGTAATAGGATTACCATCTTTGTCTTTTACAATGACATTGACTGTGTAATCACCAGGTTTTGTAGTATCTACTGGATTTTTTGGATCATATTCAAATGTTGAACCATCTGGATATTCCGTTTTATCAATACTGTCTTCTGGATTTGGTTGTTTATTATTTTCATCCACTGGAACAATTTGTGGAACTCCCTCTACTACAGTTACAGGAACTTTAACAATCGTTGTTTTTTCTTCTCTATCAACAGTGTACTTCACAGTCACATTTACATCAGTATCATCTGATAAATCTGGACTTGTTACATTCTCATCAATACTTACATTAGTAACATTTGCTGGAAGTTTTCCTTTGAAAGTACCTTCTGCAATAGCTTCTTTCACTTTGGCAAGAGCTTTTTCTTTTGCTTTTTCCTTGTCGCTATCTTTTGCAACAAAAATCCCTTTTGGTATTGGTTTTGGTAAAACTGTTACTTTAACTTTTACTGGCTCTGTTAAAGTTTCTCCATTTTGATCTGTATAAGTTACTGGAACAGTGACTTCTTTCACACCTGGTTTAGCAGTAATATCTTTTGCTAAATCTTTAGGCTCACCTTTTGTTCCCTTTTCCCCAGGAGTAACCGCATCAGTTATTTCCTTAGCAGTCAATTCATCTCCTTCAAAGACAATTTTAGAGATTGGAGTTGAACCAACTACATTTACAGGAACAT
Source organism: uncultured Granulicatella sp. (assembly GCF_963515095.1). Classification (GTDB taxonomy): domain Bacteria; phylum Bacillota; class Bacilli; order Lactobacillales; family Aerococcaceae; genus Granulicatella. The sequence goes on from NZ_CAUPXD010000022.1 coordinate 17,636, forward strand.
CCACATTCACAGAAATATCATCAATGACTTTTCCAGTAGCATTATCTCTATATTTAACCGTAACAGTAACTGGAGTTTGTTGACCATTTTGATCCGTTTTTGGAGTAACAATCGCATCATCTGTTACAAATGGAGTTACACCTTCAGGAACATTTGTTAGTCCGTCTATTGCTTTTTTAACGTTTGCTCTAATAGCATCAATTAAGTTCTCATTAGATGTACCATTAAAGACTGTAATACCTTTTGGTGTTAGTTTTGGAAGAACTTTCACAGTTACTTCAACTGGTTCATCACGTTTAAATTGATTTGCCCCATAAGTAACCGTTACAGGAACTTTAATCTCTTGCCCTGCTTTTCCATTAGTAGAAATATTGCTGACATCAGGATTTGTAACTTTACCGTCCTTACCAGGTGTAACTGCTCCTCCTACTTTTTCTGCAGATGGCTTATCCCCTTCAACTACATATACAGTTTTTGCAGTTGACACACGTGGTTGAACTTTAATGGTAAATTCTTGAGTGATATTATCATTCGTATCTTTCTTCGTATCAAATACTGGATCCTTATCAAACGGATTGTCGACGATATCATATCCCATTGATTTCAACACATCAATATGAGTTTGTACATCACTTTCAGGAATTGTTTCGCCTGATTTACCAGTTAGAGTCAACGCATGGTCAGTTAACTCTATTTCTGTTTGAGTTTTTGGATCTACAGAAACGAATTTAACTTTTGCTTTTTGATCATCTTTTTCATACGTAATCTTAATATTTGCTTTTGGATCCGTAATTTTTGGTGGTTTATAACCTTGTTCTGGATTTGCAGGATTTACTGGTTCTAAAGGTGTTCCATTTCCATCTTTTGGAGTATATCCATCTTTATGAGGAATAATTTGTGTAATTTCTCCAGTTTTCGTTGGATCATTTGGATCGTTAGGGAATGGAATTGGTTCTCCATCATTACCTGTTGTTGGATCAACTGGAATCCAACTTCCAATCTTCGTATAAGTAACTTTATCAGTTTCATCAGGAATTACTTTTGTATCTTTTTCAGGGGTTACTACTTCTTTCACTGGAATTTCTTTTTTATCTGCAATATATCCCGGTAAAACATCTACCCCGACTTTATCCCATGTTTTATTTGGACTTTCCCAATCAGTATACGTTACTTCTTTAGTAACAAGATTAACGCTCGCTTTTCTTGTGAATGGTACCGTTTGAACAGTATCATCCTTAGCTTTTTCTTCAGCCGCTGTATCAGAAGCTTTCTTCACATATGAAATTACACGTTTTGCAGTCGTATTCAAATCAGACTCTGCTAATCCCTCAGGCCATTTTAATTCTGGGTTTTCACCATTTGGATCTACTGGACTGTCTTTTTCATGCGGTGTTGATGAAGGTACTTCAACGATTCTAGGTTTAACAACAATTTTAAATGTTTGAGATGGTGCTGGTGTACCATCTTGTGCATTAATATCTTCCTTATCATCAAATATTGGATGATGATTATCTTGAGTATGATATTCATCACTTTCTACTTCATAACCTTGGTTTTTAAGTTCTTTGATTTTGTTATCAATGTCCGTACTTACTGGTAATTCTGAACCAGATTTACCAGTTAAATCAACGCTAGAAACAACTTCATTAGCCGCTCCATCTACTTTCTTCTCAATGACTACTTTAGCTGTTTGAGTAGAAGGTGTATACGTAATTGGTGATTCTCCGAATTTATCCGTTGGTGTAAATCCGTCTGGCACTTTATATCCTTGAGTTGGATCAGTCGGATTTTTCGGTGTCAATTCTTGTCCATTATGTACTGGAGTATAACCTGGAACATATGGAATCGTTATTGTACTAAAATCACCTGGAACTGTTGGATCAGTTGGGTTATTTGGATAAGGAATTTTATCTTGAGCTCCATTTGTTTTCTTACCTTCTGGATAGTTTGGCACAAATGATCCAATTTCTTTATAAAGAACTTTAGTCGCTTCTGGAGTAACTGTTCCATCAGCTCCAGGAACTGGTGCTTCTTTTTCAGCTACTGTTTTATCTGTCGCGTTTACTAGTAAGTAGTTGTCTACTACTGGTGATTCAACAGCATTGAATTTACCTTTTGTTCCATCAACTGTGGCATCCGTTAATTTTTCAGCTTCATTGTATACTTCCCAATCAGAGTACGTTACTTCTTTTGTTTCCGGATTAACAGTTGCTGTACGTTTATAAGTTACCTTTTGTACTTTTTCAGGTTTTAATCCCGTTGCATCTGCCTTATTAGCATCTTCTTCTTTCAGATACTTAATGGTACGTGTAACTTCTTTAACTAAATCTTCACGTGTCAATCCTGCTGGATATTTACCAAGATTTTCATCTCCTTCTTTTACAGGTGTATCTGCTGTTTTTGGAGATACTGGAGATGTTGTACTTGGATTTGTTGGGTCAGTTGTTACTGTTGGGTCTACTTTAATTAAATCTAAGACATGAACGGTAACATTTGTTTCTGTTGATTTTTTACCTTCACTATCAGTTGATTGAACTTTTACAGTGTAATCTCCAACTTTAGTTGTATCTAAGTTACCTGCATCACTTACTGCAATTGTTGGCTTAGTAGACTCAACACCATCACGATCATCTTCAAGGTCTGTTGCTGTCGGTTTAGCTTTTTCTAGAACTTTTTCATTATTCCATTTATCAGCTTCTTTTGTTTTATAAACGTATAGTTTATTTTTTGTGACAGCTACGGTTGGAGCATCATTTACAATATTACTATTCGCCACATCCGAATCGTTACCAACTGGAGATGTTGCTGTTACAGCAGTTTTATCAATCCCTGCAAGTCCGTGTAAATTGATATCATCTCCTAAATTAACTTTAAGCTTCCCATCGACAACTTCTAATTTATTATCTCCACGATACCAACCATCATCTTTCTTTTCGAGTTTAATAATTTGATCTTTAGACAGAGTAATTTTAATAATTTTACCTACTTCGTTTTCTAACTCAAAATTCTTTTTAATCTCTGCAACTTTATCATTCAAATCATTCTCGCTTAATGTTACACCATTATTTTCTGCAACTCGTAAAATATTTTCTTTAATTTGAGCCTCTGTTGGTGTAAGAGATCCAACAGTATCTCCTGTAGAAACCAATAAATATTTTTCCTGATTATTGTCTTTTTTATCTCCAACAATTCTATCCGTATGAATTTCTTCTACAGTAGGCGCTTTAGGTTTTCGCGCATCAATATAAATGGTTCTATTATAGTAGTAATCTGGATTGTCTGACCATCTTAAGCCGTTAGAATTATAATTTTCCTCGGTACTGTACATACCACCAGTTCCATTTATCTTCCAGCTATACAGAGAATTCCCTTCAGCATCAACTCCACCGAATCCACCAGTACCTGATACTTCAAACGTGGCATCTCCCACATAGTCATCTTTTGTAATAAATGGAATTGAAAATTTACGTGATGTTTTACCAGTCGCTTGTAAATTATTTTTACCATATTGAACAGCATTTAAGTTCATACTTAATGTACGAGTCGCCGCATCGTAACGAACATTCGTTAGATAGCCTTGATCAGTCCAAATGCTTTCTCCACTTGCCTTAGATAAATCTAATTTTTCATAGTTCGTTTTACTTACTGTTCCTAGTTCAACCCCCTCTGGAACTTTCACTTTAATATTAAACGTTCCGCCATAAGGGAATGTATTTTCCATTCCACCTACATTTTTAAGTTCAAGATTTAGTTTCCCTTCTTGTGAACGTTTATATAATTTATCTTTGGTATAACCATACTCCCCAGTTTTACCATTACTTGTAACATTACTTGTTAACTGCATACCTGGTCCAGTAGCAACACCCACTCCACCAATTAAGAAACCGTCCTCTACACCTTTAAACTGTCCATCATCATTTGCTGTAATCGTAATTTTTACTCTACTAGTTCCCTCTGGAATAGCAAAAAGTCTTGATAGATTATTCCAACCATCTGCTGGAGTTCCATATCCAGATGATGCAGGTCTATTTGTTGCTGTGTCTGGAGCCTGACCATTTTTCATTGGAACTGATGCAATTTTCTTACCAGTATAAGCATCCGTTACTTCAACTTTAACTTCTTCTCCTCCGTTAGACAAAGCTGCCTTTCCATATACACCATTATGAACTAAATTAAAGAATAATTGAGAATTTGGATTGACATCATATTCTTTAAATAAAGTTACTCCTTTGCTACCTAATTCTAAATAGTAATCTCTATTAGCTACACTACCCTTATCAGGATTTTTCATTCCATCTAAGGTTGGTAATCCTCCTAAAAACTTACCACTAGCATTTGGTTGTTCTTGTGTAGCCGTTGTAGTAGTTATTTTCCCATTATTATCATATGCTTTAGCATTTTTAGGTTTTTCAGTTCTTTCTGCACCTAATGTATAATCAGTTGGTTCCTCTGGTTTAACTGCATGAATATAATCTTTTGTTCCTCCAATTTTCCAACCATTCAACATTCCATTTTCTGCATCTGTTGCTGTTATTTTCTTTGTTTTCCAATGATAAGTTACCTTACCGTAATGTATACTACTTTGTAAATTATTTACCTGATCCTCTATCGTTTTACTTTTAGATTCTACAGAAGTCCCGGTAAAATCCATTTCACCAAAACCGTTTTTTAAATTTTCAAAAACTCCATTTGCTGGGTTATTTCCATATCCTGCTTTATTATTATTAATTGGAGCTCCCCAGTTTTCGGAACGACTTAAATAATAGCCCAATTTGTCTTTCTCTTGTTTAATTTTTGTCCATTCAGCTTGTAAATTTTGTTCAGTTTCACTATTATTCATTGATGCATTAGTCGCATTTCGTTTAACTTCTTCAGATTTGTTAACTATTGCCTTTAAAATATCTAATTTTTCTTTATTTTTCTTTCCTTCACCAAGGGATTCTTCTTTAGTAATTTCAACTTTTATTTTTTCAATCTCAGTAGTAAGTTCAGCGTTTAGTGCAGTTATTTTTTCACGATAATTTGTCCCACTTGTCGTCCCCGCTGCCTCTCTAAACCCACTCTCACCTTGTCCAGGAATGACTTTTCCATTACGTGGATCTTGGTTTTTGTTTTCTTTTTCTTCTTTCTTGTCCGCAGTTGCTTTTGGCATACTTTCAACAACAAAAGCTTTTCCGTTTACTGCTGATGTAGCTTTTGCTACTTCTTCTTTTGTTGCAGCTTTATTTGCAGCAACAGCTTTTGCATTTGCTAATTCTGCTTTTGTAGACTCAATTGCTAAAGCCGTTTTTTCAGTTGATGCTGCTTTTTCTAAAGCTTTTTCTAAACGAGCAATTGCATCATTTAAGCTTGATTTATCAACTTTCTCAACAACTAGTTTGTTTTCTTTATTCTCAACACTTGCATTTTCTACTGCAGCAGTTGGGTTTACTGTTATTTCTGTAGTTAGAGTTGTTGCATTTACATTTACATTTGCATTTGGTTCTTCAGCAGCTTCAACATTTACCCCACCTAATACTGCTAATCCAGATGCAATAGCAACACTTGCTACCCCAACTGTAAACTTACGAATTCCATATCGTAAATATCGTTGTGCTTGAATGGCTCTTAGACCTTGTTTTTTATTCATTCTTTTCTCCTTTATCCCTTCTCTTTATGCTTTTTAAACATATGATTTCATATACTTTACAAGCTAGGCAATCACTTTGAATATAAAAAATATTAAATTTTTCGCCTTTTTAGCGAAATTATGATATACTAAGTTGTTTATTTTGTCAAATAAACCGACTTATCTTTATGAATTTCAACTATTTTTTGAACAAGAAAAAAGTACCTAGAATTATTTCTAAGTACTTCTTTTTTTAATTTATTTAATCACAATACTTCTCACTTCTCCATGTGGAGTAACTTGCATTTCTACCAGTTGTTCTTTTTGTACAAATGGTAAACGATTTTGAATCGTAGCTGGAGCACGATAAACTTTATCATCCACTAATAAATAGTAAATCGTATTTCCATTCACTACCACACCTTGAATATCTTGAACTTTACCTGTCACACTTGTTAAATGATCATCACTTTCTGTTCCCGCTTGTTCTGTTGGTGCAGATTGTTCATATTTTTGAATTAAACGACTTACACTTGTTTCGACATAAACGTTTTGATAATTTTCCACATCAATTAAGGCGTATTTTTTAATCAAACCTGAACCATCTTTTAAAGATAAAATATACATCGGTTTGCCATTTAAACTAATCAGTAGTGGGAAAGTTGCTTTATATCCTGTTTCTTGTACACTACCTTCTGCCGAACTCATTGCTGAGAATTCTTCTGCTGCTGATACTGGATACATTTTTGCTTCTTTTGTACGAGTATTAACTAATACGAATCCAATATTTGAATTATCTGAAGCTACTGAAGTAATTCCTGTATATAAGTAAATATCATCATTCATCGGTAAGTAATTATACCCTTTTGTAGGAACTGTCACTCCTTTTTTAGAGAAAATGGTATTCCAGAATCCTAATTTATATTTTCCATTCATTTCTAACTGATGTAAAATTAATTCCGCACTATACACACGGTCTACCCAATGAGGAATTTCTTGTAAATTATAATGCTTACTTTCACCTGTCAGAGCGTTCACCGTAATTAAACCATTCACTTCAGGCTCTCTTAAGAAAAAGTTACGACTATACGTTGAAGCAATATAATACGGCGTCCCTTCATCATCGACTTCAAAACTTGGACTACCAAATAATGTAAATGGATGATTGAAACGTAAATGACGATGAATATTACGATTGAAGTACTCTGCTTCACTATAACGAATCGGTTGATCCGGTTTCTTCACTTCCACATCCCCATTCACCATATCTACTTGCATATAATTAGGGATGCCATCTTGATGATTAGAGAACCATTTCCAAAATCCTGCATATTTTAATGGAGAAACACGATACGGATGATTTTGTATATTAATTTGCGTATAATCTTCCGCCACTTCGAATTGAGAAACTAAGTCGGTTAACGCACCGATTCGACGATTGCCTAATCTTGAGGCTGTATCACGATCAATTAATGGAATTTGAGTGACATCCGTTTTAGGAAAATCTGTCGCAAAGTCCGCATTTTGAACTTGAATCATTTTAGAATAAGATTCCGCAAAAAATAATGGAGATAAAATAAAGTAACTTGCAACAGCAATAACGACAAAAATTCCAACTATTGATAATACAATCTTTGAAATCAAGTGATTTCTAGACTGATTCTCTTGTTCCCATGAAAACTTATTCGTCGTAGTTTTAAAAGCAATACTACCTCCTGTCACCCATTCAATTGCTCCAACTAAGACTAAAATTAAGGCTAAAAACACCCAAAAAGCAGGTGAAGCATAGTGAATTGGTGGTAGATTTTTATAATAGTAAAGTCCAATAATCATTACTGCAATAACATATAAAATTGATTTTGAAAAATTCAATCGAAGGCTCTTTCCTTGTTGATTTCTCGCACTTCGATTCGCACTATTGGTTACATCTTTCATTTGTATTCCCCCTTTTGTTGTCTTCATTATATGTTTATCTTCCAGAACTGTCCATACAACTTTGGAATGATTTTAATATCTAATGAACAACAATTCATTTATAAAAAATACCGCCTTCCAACATGGTGATTGGAAAGCGGTATTTTCTAACTTTCGATAGTTAGCGGTGTTATGTGTTTATCATACAAAAAATTTTTCTAAATGTCAAACAATGTGATTTTCTACACATTTTACTGTTATTTCCATTTTATTTATGGTACACTCTCGGCGTAGAAAGTTTTAAAGCGGTGGCAATCTCTATAAAGGTAGGTGATGCTTATGAGCATCTGTTTAAAATCTATCGAAAGGGGGTTGCATTTTGTCAGTCTATGAAGCTTTGACATTGGTGTCTTCTTTTGCGACTTTACTAGTTGCATTATTGGCACTCATTGTCAAATTAATAGATATGAAAGCAAAAAAATAACACCGCTATAAACTTAGGTAGAGTTTGCGATGTTATTATAACACAATAATATCTGCCACCGTCTTTTCAACGGTCTACATCAGAGTCGAGTTGCTGCTCGGCTCTTTTTGTGTCTTTATTATATCAGATTTTCAAAAATTTTCAAACAATGTGACTTTCCGCACATTCTGCTATTATTTCCATTTCGTTTATGGTACACTCTCCTCGTAGAAAGTTTTAAAGCGGTGGCAATCTCTTATAAAGGTAGGTGATGCTTATGGGCATCTTTTCAAAATCTATCGAAAGGGGGTTGCACTTTGTCAGTCTATGAAGCTTTGACATTAGTGTGTTCTTTTGCGACTTTATTAGTTGCATTAGTAGCACTCATTGTCAAAATAATAGAAATTAAGACAAAAAAATAACACCGCTCATGACTTTGACTGATTGAGCGGTATTATTTACCCATAAATTAGCCACCGTCTTTTCAACGGTCTACATCAGAGTCGAGTTACTGCTCGGCTCTTTTTGTATCTTTATTATACCAGAACTTCAAAAATTTTCAAACAATGTGACTTTCCGCACATTTTGCTATTATTCCAATTTCGTTTATGGTACACTCTCAGCGTAGAAAGTTTTAAAGCGGTGGCAATCTCTTATAAAGGTAGGTGATGCTTATGTGCATCTATTTAAAATCTATCGAAAGGAGGTTGTACTTTGTCAGTCTATCAAGCTTTGACATTGGTGTGTTCTTTCGCGACTTTACTAGTTGCATTAGTATCACTTGTTGTCAAATTAATAGATTTAAGAACAAAAAAATAACACCGCTCTAACTTTGGAGAGTTAGCGGTGTTATACACCAAAATTCTGCCACCGTCTTTTCAACGGTCTACATTAGAGTCGAGTTACTGCTCGGCTCTTTTTGTATCTTTATTATATCAAAAACAAAATGAATTGCAAACTTCAGCCACTTCAAGTTCCCTCTCATTGTCAAACACAAGTGATAATGTCTCTCATTATCTATATACGCGCCGTCAGTATCAATGATATGAATAACCTCCTTATAGTCAGTAGGAGCATACTTTCTTTTCCCATTACCCTTAATTATTTTCGTTATTTTAGATTTGATGTTACTAGGTTCTGAGCTATAAGCGGAAGTAATATCTCCATCAGATATTTCAAAAATAACATTATCTCCATGTGTACTTGACGAATTGTACTCATCAATTAACGTATCTATAATATTTTCTAAACTAATCTGATCTGTAATACCTTCTACTATGAAGAATACTATCTTTTTCATTAAAGAAGCTCACCTGCTTTCTCAAAAGCTCTCCTAATTTTGATTTGGCTAGTATTATTATATAATTTCTCTTCTTGTCCATCCAAAACTAATGTTCTATAATACATATCTCTAATATTATTATTAGTATTAACATTCTTCATTCTTATAAATCTATTGTGTGAGTTTGATGTTGAAAAAACTAAATTAGAATTATTCAATACCTCTAATGGTCTTAGGTTATGAGAAGTAAATATTAATTGTCCCTTAGCACCTTTAGAAAGAATTTCAATAATTTCTCCTAATAAGTATTCAAATATTCCAGAATCAATTTCATCAATTGCAACAGTTAGCGCTTTATAATTATATACTCCTATTAATAAATGGATAATTGAAACAATTTTTTTTATTCCATCTGACTCATATCTTATAGGTATCTCTCTATTTCCTCTAATTGAAAGCAGTTCGACATCAACTACTTCTATACCTTCTTCATTTAAGCGTGTATTTAATAATCTTAATTCTATTTTTAATCCAGGTATTAGCTTTTCTATTACTTTATTAGATGAATCAAGTGATTTCTTGACTGCTTCAAATTCTTGTAATGAAATGGATTTTGGCTTATTTAAAGCAATAGGTATTACACCTGCCTCATGTCTATCATAACTTCTAAAAACAATCGGAATTATCAAATTAGCATCACTTAATGCCAACATTTCATTTTCTACTATAAATAAATTTGAAGTTGCATACAGTTCTAAAGCCTTAATTATTTCAAATTCCACAGGAAGCTTTTCAATTAAATTATATAAAGCTCCTGAAAATATAAAGCTTCTGCTCGTCATATAGCTTAGTTTTTTCTCAACAATCAAGTCATTTTCATCGCTAAAAAATTTTTTTAATTGTTCATATCTGTATGAAGGTTTCAAGCCATTTTTGCTATTATCAACTTCAATTAAACTTTTCTTTCTATTTTTATTCCCTTCACTGTAATCCCAATATACGACTGACTCTTTTTTTATAACAGGAATACACTCATCTCCTATTTTATCTTTAGTTATTACTACTATATATTCAGTCTCATATGTATTATTTTTAGTTTCAACAAGAAATTTTACCACTATTTTTGTTGATTTCTCATCTACCATCATATACTTAAAAACATCTTTATCCAACTGTTCTCTAGAAATCATTTTTTTTATTATACTTATTGCAGTTATTATGGATGTTTTTCCAGATCCATTTTGTCCATAAATGCCTATGATATCACTTTCAATTTTATTCGTATTCATACTTGAAAGTTTTATTTTCCCTTTATGAGTATTCTTAAAATTCTCAATGCTTATACCCATCATTCTAACAAATTCATTATTCATCCTATTCACCACCAAGTACATCATTTATAGTATCTCTCTATTTGTATTATAGTATTAAAAATAATATGTTACAACTCTAAAACTCATTTTTTATACATTTTGTATAGAATTTACGTTTAATATATTTTAAGCACCCAATAACCAAGTATCTGTTATTGGACGCTTACATAATTTATCTATTTTTCCATCTATTATTTAAGTATATCATCATTTTTTGATATAAGAATTCCATTATTCTTCCAGCATCACTTGTTGGCATTTTTATTTCACATCTTTGTGAATTGTTTCCAGGATTTTCATCTTTAAATATAACATACTGCTTATTATTTTTTTCTACGTATGTACATTTAGAATGAGAAATAGAATTTCGAATATGTCTAAAATATTGAATACTAGTCGAATCTTCAGCTGATTCATCCGGATATGTTGTAGTTACATCTAAAGAATATGAGTTAATATCTCTTTTGAATTCTACTTCCCATGAAGTAATTGTTGTTTCTTCAATAATTTCCTTTGGCATCACCAAAAGCATATAGAAAAACATTTGAAAAGTAGCAGGATTCCCTAATCTAGATTTATCCAGTATTTCTTTAATAATATCATTATTAACATTAAATACTACATTTTCTTTATAATATTCGCTATTTAAAAAATTAAGTCCATCTAAAGTTTCAATTAAAGATATTGTTGCTAATCATTGGCAGATAAGCGATTCATGACCTCTTAATTCCATTTTATTTTTATCTCCTTTTTATTCATAATTTTTTATTAAATTCGTAAATTATTAAGTTAAGTGTAACAAAATCCTTCTAATTTGTCTCTGAAACACAAACACTTATATATTCAAATTGCTTATATATTTATCGTATTATAACATCTTCACCATCACTTTCCTTATTATCCATAACATATCCTTTCCAACACTCATTTACTTAACAAAGACTCATTTCTTTTTCTTAACCACAACAACATCAGTATCTAAATAATTCGGTATGAAGACACAAAACTTATTTGTATCTTCCTCATCAAAATCATAATTGATAAAACGTTCAATACTATCTTCCATATTTTGTATTTCTTCTTTATTCCTACACTTAAAAGCTATTATCACATTTCCTATAGGATAATCTTTAGTATCTTCCTCAAAAATTGGCACAACCTTATATAGTACTTCGTCACCTTGTTCTAACCAATTGATTACCTTATCTTCAAAATATGCTTGACCTAAAATACCAGAATGCTTTAAATTATTTAAATTTGCATTAATCCACTGAGGATAGATATTATCTGGATTATTTTTAGAAAAATTAAAATCATAATACTCTATGTAAGGTTCAAATTGCTTTGCAATTAAGTGTCCTCTATGACATAAAACATTATATCTTCTAAGATTTCTAGCTTTTATTAACTTATATTTTCTCTTTTTAATCTTGTTTTTATCACCTTTTGTATTTCTACTTTTCACTGGAAGTGTATCTTTCAACTTCCAAAACTCTGAGTCAATACAAAAAGTTCCAGAAATTCTATAATAATTATGATCTAGTTTAAATTTAATTGTAATATTAGTATTTGGCAAATTATCGTTTAAAATCCTACACAATTCCGAATTATTTTTAATATTTAATTGGTCTAAAATATCTTGTTCATTTAACATTCTATTTCCCTCCGATTTGCATTTAACCGCTTACATTCTAACTTAAAGAAAGCCGGATAGAAAGGCTTTCTTTGGTCTTTCTATCCGTTTCTTTCTTCAAGGTTTGTACTTGCAATTATTCATTCATGTTGCTGAATTGATTAATTGTTTTGTGTCTCTTCCTCTTCTTCGTCTTCTTTCTTCACAGGGATTATTAATCCTAATCCTGCAAGGATTGAAGCTGCTGCTGCAGAGAAAATTCCAACACCTTTTGCCGTACCAGTATTTGGCAAGATGTTTTGAGAAGCTTTTGACTTCGTAGTTGTATTCTCTGTTTCAGCTGGTGCTTCAGGTGTTGATTCTGGTTTGTTATCTCCACCTTGTTGTTCTCCATTACCTTCTGGTTTAGTTGGAGTTACTTTTCTGAAGATATGAGTTACAACATCACCTTTAGTTTCTGTTCTTACAAATACATAACCTTCAATTTCACCATGTTCGTATGCTTCATTTGCTTCACCTAATACTGCTGGTTTCAATATATTATCTTGTTCATCAGTCCATTTTGTGATGATTAATTCTGGAACTTCTAATTTTTTAGAATCCCCCTTAGCAAATTCAATTACTAAGTCTGTCCCTGGAATTGTATGACTGATTCCTGTTGTTGGATCTGTCACTGTTGCTGTGCCGTCGTCTTCTACTGTTACTTCCTTACCTGGGTTCTTAGCTTTGACTTTATCTGCCACTTGTTTTTTCTCTTCTTGAGTTAAGTGTGCTTTGTCTTTCGCTGGAACCTTGTCGGTTGGTTTCACTGGTTCGAAGTCTTTAACAGTTAAATCTTTAACTGGGATTACTTTAGACTGACCTGTTTTTGGATCTGTTATAGTAACATTTCCTTTATCGTCGACTTTAACATCCATATTTGGATTAGATTTTTTAACTTTTTTCTCTAATTCTGTTTTTACTTCTGATGTTAAATGTTCTGGGTCTGGAACTACAATCGGTAGTGGAATTTCAACTTCAAACTCTCTTGCTGGCTCACCTTTCAAAATATAAACTTTCACTGGATCATTTGCTGTTCCTTCGTTACTTACGTCACTGTTGCCTTTCGTTGCTACTGCTTTGACTGCTGTTCCATCTTTAGCTACTGTGTGGTCTAATGTCACCAATCCTGTTGTTGGATTTACTGTTACTCCTGGGGTATTTGATTTATCTTTCCATACTCCATCTTCTTTCGCAATTTCAATGGTTTTCTCAGTTGTTCCATCTGTTGGTGTGAACGTTACTTTGACTTTATCCACTTCTCCTGTCGGTGTTACACTTACGCTTGCGTTCGCTGGATCTGCTGCCACTACTGGGGCTGCTGGTTTCGCTTCTTTCACTGGATCATTTGCTGTTCCTTCGTTACTTGCGTCACTGTTGCCTTTCGTTGCTACTGCTTTGACTGCTGTTCCATCTTTAGCTAC
>NZ_CAUPXD010000023.1:0-31037 GCF_963515095.1 uncultured Granulicatella sp.
TCGCACACCTGTACTAAACTAATTTTTTCGGGACATTTTAACTTGCGCTTGACAACTAATGAATTCTTTTTCACTTTCATTAAAATTTTATTTTTAACTGTACTTTTTTTAATTTTTTGTTCCATATTTGTTCCGTAACATTGTATTTTATCAAAAAACAAAAAAAAGAACGTTGATAAATCAACGTTCTTCATAACTTTCTACCTATCAATTAGGTATAAAACGTTCTAGGAGGGATTCGAACCCCCGACCGTTCGCTTAGAAGGCGAATGCTCTATCCTGCTGAGCTACTAGAACAGTACAAAAGTTATTATAGCAATATGTCTAATAACTGTCAACACTTGGAATGAATAAAATTTGCTTTCCAAAATCTATTATAATCTTAGAGAGCGTTTCATTTGTTGTTTTGGATAATACTTTAGTCGGAACTCTTGTAATTGATTTAAAGCATAATCAATCACTTCTCCAAAAGTCATCGAAACTTCTGTAGTTCTTTGTCTTGTTTCTTCAGGCATTTCAACAGTATCTTGTTCATTACGATAGGATAAAAGAAAATTTTGTTTAAAATCTGGATCATAAGTTAAGGCAGCTAATACTTTTCTATCTTCACTATATGGAGCTGCACAATATAATACATCCGCTGTAAATTCTAATATATAAGTATACATTTCATCAATTTCACGTTGATTCATTTGATTCACCTCTTCAAAATTTAGTATACTAAATTTAATCAATAATCACAATATTACTAGGAGGATTTCATGAATTCATATATCACTGTAAAACAAGAAAATCACTTTTCTCCTATTTTATTGTCTATTCCTCATTCTGGAATAGAAATTCCTGAAGGAATTCAAGTACGAATAAATCCAAAAGCAAAACGAATTCATACTGATTGGGAAATGGATACGTTCATTAAAGACTTTCCATTTACAAGTATTTCTTCAAAACTATCGAGATATATCGTAGATGTGAATCGATCAAAATTTACTTCTAAAACTTCTGCACTCCCAATCATTCCAAAATATGATGAAGATGGAAATTCATTATTTAAGCAATATCCTTCTAAAGCAATCCAGCAACAATGGCTGAAGGAATTTTATACTCCTTATTACGATGCGATATTGGAACAAATATACTTAAAAGAACAAAATTTTTCAAAGATTTGTTTACTAGATTTACATAGCTATGATGATCATTCCTTTTCTTCAAATAAAATTATTATTAGTACTAGAGAACATTCAACAATCTCAAAAGAATCGTTGAAGTTTATTGTGCATTGTTTTGAGAAAGCAGCTTTATCCATTCAACTCGATAAACCATTTAAAGGTGGAAATATTATACATGAAGTATCAAAACAACCAAATGTAGAAGCGATTCAAATAGAAATACCTTATTCACTCTATCTTCATAACAATACATTGGATCCACACAAATCGAAAAGCTTACAAGAAAAATTACTACAAATCTTTTTACAAATTGAAGAATATTATAAAAAATAGACGACCGAAGTCGTCTATTTTACTTTTTCATTAAAAATCAAACAAGGATAATTGATTTTCATCTGGTAAGTCATCTAATACTTTATTCTCAGTCATATAATCAATTAAAGTTTTAGAAACTTTCCCACGTGTTGCTAAGTCTTTTTTAGAAATAAATGGTTGTTCTTGTCTTGATTCAACAATTTTATTGGCTACGTTTAATCCTAATCCTGGAATCGATCTAAATGGAGCAATTAAACTATCTCCTTCAATGACAAAATTCACAGCATCAGACTTTTCTATATCGACCATTTTAAAGCTAAAGCCACGTTCACACATTTCATTGGCTAATTCAAGTACAGTTAATAAATTTACTTCCTTCGCACTTGCATCATTTCCTTTATCACGGATTTCCTTCATTCTTTGCTTAATCATTTCTTTCCCTTGTGACATTGCTACAATATCAAAGTCTTGAGCACGAACTGAGAAATATGCACAGTAATATAATAAAGGTTTATGAACTTTAAACCACGCTACACGTAAGGCCATTAATACATAGGCTGCCGCATGGGCTTTCGGGAACATGTACTTAATCTTCAAGCACGATTCGATATACCATTCTGGAACATTATTTTCTCGCATCATTGCTTGATAGTCTTCCGGTATTCCCTTTCCTTTACGTACTCCTTCCATAATTTTGAAAGCAGCACCGTTTTCAACACCTTTATGAATTAAGTACACCATAATATCATCACGACATCCAATTACTTCAGAAAGTGGGATACCATGTAGTCGAATTAATTCTTCTGCATTTCCAAGATATACGTCTGTACCATGAGATAATCCTGAAATTTGTAGTAACTCTGTAAATGTAGTTGGCTTTGTTTGTTCTAACATTCCACGTACAAATTTTGTACCAAACTCAGGAATTCCGAGTGTACCCGTATTAGAATCAATTTGTTCTGGTGTAACGCCTAATACTTCTGTTCCACCGAAGATTTTCATCACTTCTGGATCATCTGGTGGAATATCTTTCGGTTCAATTCCTGATAAATCTTGTAGCATTCTAATCACGGTAGGATCATCGTGTCCAAGTATGTCGAGTTTTAACACATTATCATGGATGGAATGGAAATCAAAGTGTGTCGTTTTCCACTCGGCATTTTGGTCATCTGCTGGGAATTGGATTGGAGTAAAGTCATAAACATCCATATAATCTGGGATTACAATAATTCCCCCTGGGTGTTGTCCAGTACTTCTTTTTACTCCTGTACATCCTTTTGCTAAACGATCAATTTCTGCTTGTCTAAATTCTAATCCTAAATCCCGTTCATATCCTTTTACATATCCAAAGGCTGTTTTATCAGCAACGGTACCAATGGTTCCTGCACGATACACATAATCTTCTCCGAATAATACTTTCGTATAGTTATGCGCTTGTGGCTGATATTCCCCTGAGAAGTTTAAATCGATGTCGGGTACTTTATCCCCATAGAATCCTAAGAATGTTTCAAATGGAATATCATGTCCATCTTTTGCAAGGCGTGTCCCACATTTTGGACAATCTTTTTCAGGTAAGTCAAAACCAGAACCTACAGAACCATCATCAAAAAATTCTGAATAACAACAATTTGGACAACGATAGTGTGGCGCTAATGGATTTACTTCGGTAATACCCGTTAATGTCGCTACTAATGAGGAACCAACGGATCCACGAGAACCTACTAAATATCCATCTTCATTACTTTTATGCACTAATTTTTGAGAAATTAAGTAAATAACCGAGAATCCATTTCCGATAATACTCTTTAATTCTTTATCGATACGTTTCTCAACGATTTCTGGTAATTCTTCTCCATACCATTCATGAGCTTTATCATAACTTAATTTTGTGATCTCATCTTCTGCCCCTTCAATTTTAGGCGTATATAAGTCATCTTTAATTGGAATAATCACTTCTAGCTGATCATTAACCCAATGAGTATTTGTCACAACGACTTCAAAAGCTTTTTCTTCTCCTAAAAAGGCAAATTCATCTAACATTTCATTTGTCGTTCTAAAATGAACATCTGGATAATTTAATTTTTGTCCATTATTCACAGATGTTAATAAAATTTCTCGATAAATTTTATCTTCCGGATTTAAGTAGTGAACATTCCCTGTTGCGACAACTGGAATATCTAGTTCTTCACCTAATTTCACGAGATTTTTAATAATTTCTTCTAGATGGTGTTCATTTCGAATGAGTTCTTTATCAATTAAAGGTCGATAGACTGCTTTTGGCATAATTTCAATATAATCATAAAACTTAGCCTTTTCTTTAGCCTCTTCATAGCCTTTTTGCATCATTGCTTCAAAGACTTCCCCTTCGCTACATCCAGATCCAATTAAAAATGAATCTCTATTTTCAATTAACATGCTTCGTAAAATTCTAGGAACTCTGTAAAAATATTGTACATTTGATGCTGAGACTACTTTAAAGAGTTCTTTCAATCCTGCTTGATGCTTTGCAAAAATCGTAGCATGGAATGGTCGACCATTTTTGAACACTTCTTCTGGGTGTAAGTTCGTATTCAATTGGTCATGATAAATTAATCCATGATCATTGGCTGCTTCTTTTAAGAAAATATGACATAAATGTCCAGTTGTTTCTGAGTCAAATACCGCACGGTGATGTTGTTCTAAGGCAACATTATAACGTTTTGCTAATGTATTTAAACGGTGAGATTTTAATTGTGGATGTAGCAATCTGGATAATTCTAATGTATCAATGACCGGTTGAGTCGTTTTCTCCAAGCCTTCTTTTTCATATCCAGTATTTAAGAATCCCATATCGAAACTAGCATTGTGAGCGACTAAAATCGTATCTTTTGTAAATGCTGCAAATTCTTTTAATACTTGAGCTTGTGATTTAGAACCACGAACCATATCATCTGTAATGCCTGTTAATTGAATCGTTGTTGCAGATAATGGATGTCCTGGGTCAATAAATTCTTCAAACTTATCGATAACATTTCCTTTATGCATTTTAACGGCTGCTAATTCAATAATAGAATCATAAATGGCTGATAAACCTGTTGTTTCCACGTCAAACACTACATAAGTCGCATCTTCTAATAAAATATGTTGTGGATTATAGGCAACATTCACTTGATCATCGACAATATTTCCTTCTAATCCATATAAGATTTTAATATTATTTCCTTTTCCTGCTCCATGAGCTTCTGGATACGATTGTAAGTTTGCATGATCTGTAATGGCTACAGCAGGATGTCCCCATTTAGCTGCTTGTTTCACTAAATCACTCGCAGAATTAGTGGCATCCATGACCGACATATTCGTATGCAAATGTAATTCAATTCGTTTTTGGTCTTCTGGCGCACGATCAATTCGTCCAATATGCTCCACTTTATTCATATCTCGAATAATCATATTTAATTCTTGAGAAAATTTATTAATCTCAATATTTCCATACGCTTTTACCCATGTTCCTTTTTTTAAGGCAGCTAAACGTTCTTCATCTTCAGCTGTTGAGGGAAATAAAGTTGCCCCAATAGATGAAGTGTAGTCCGTCATTTTAATATTCGCAAAAGACTTCCCACTTGCTTTTCTTGTACGAATTTCAATATCAAAAATTTGCGCTTCGATTAATACGTTTCTCTCTTCTTCATAAATATCTGCAATTTCTCTTGTTTCTAAATTACTACGAATCGCTTTTCCATATAAAATAGATGAATCTGAATTAACTGCAGCAGGTTTAGACGCTGTAGCTTCTTGATTTTCCTTTTGTTGAACAGCTTTTTCTTGATACTCTTGTTCAATCGTTTCATGTTTGATTCGTAACTCTTCTTCTAATTGACTACCTAATTCGTCATTGACAATAATATCCACACCCATTTTTGGAAAGCCAAAATTCTCAAAATATTGTTGAATTTTTTTGATGTAATTTTCATTGATATGAGATTTGGTAATTTCATTTGGACAATGAAATTGTATCTTTTTCTGATTCCAAGTAGGGATTTGTCCTGATAATAATTGAACTACAAGAGGTGATTCTTTTTGCAATTGAAAAAGAACCATTTCCCAATAAGCTTGAATTTGTTCTTGGGTAATTGCAGATTCTTCTCTCGTATTCACCATTAATTTCACTCGAGCAATTTTTTCATAAGTCTGTTTTAATTGTTCATAGAAACGTTTGAATTTTTCATACTGAATCACTTGATTTGTTTCAATATGAAAACACCATTCTGGAATACTTTTGGTAATATCAATTTTTGTTAATGAGGCTTGATCAAAATCTGGTTGTAAAAACTCATCCGTATCTAGCTGCAATTGATTCATTAACGTTAAAAATAATTGTTGTTGATGTTCCGACACTTGAGCACTCCTCTCTATAACTGAAAAAATAAGTGTGGTTTTCTATTCTGTTATTATAGAAAACCATCACTTACCTCCTGTTACTTGTTAAAATAATTTACTAATATCATTCCATGTTACTAAAATCATTAAAATGATTAAGAATACTGCACCTGCAATTGTAATATAGGATTCTTTTTCAGGGCTTAATGGTTTCTTACGAATACCTTCGATGATATTTAATACTAATTTACCTCCATCTAAAGCTGGAATTGGTAATAAATTCATCATTCCTAAATTTGCACTAATTAATCCTAAGAAATTCAAAATAGAAATAAATCCACTTTGAGCCACTTGGGAAGTTAATGAAAAAATGGCTACTGGACCACCTAATTGATTAATCGAAAATCCTTTTGTAAAGAATGATGCAATTGTTAAAAATACAGAACTAATGACAAACCATGTTTGAGTAAATCCATAGAGTATTTTAGACAATACATCTGTTTTCTTCGCAGATTCAATTCCTAAAACACCAACTTTAGATCCATCTGATAAATCATACGCTTTAGGAGTCACAACAACTGTTTGTTGAGTCCCATTTCGTTCAATGACAAGTTTTGTTTCAAGGTCTGCACGTGGAGAAATTTGTTTACTAATATCTCCCCATTTTTGTACTCTTTGTCCTTCAATTTCAATAATTTTATCGCCAACTTGCAATCCGGCTACTTGAGCTGCAGATTCACTTGCAAAGTTTCCAACTACTGCTTCATTAGAAGGAACTCCCCCTGCTAGAAATGCTACGATAATAAATGTAATAATCGACAAAATAAAATTATTCATCGGTCCCGCAAAATTTGTTAACATACGGTCTTTTAAACTAGCTGAATTAAATTGACGTTCAATTGGTGCAACGACTACTTCAGTTCCATCTTCTTCAATAATGGTTGCTGTTTTAGAAACTGTTAGAATCTCTAATTCTTCTTTTTGAGGTTTATATCCTCTCACTACCATTTTATCTTGCAAATCACAAGATTCAATTTGAAAAGGAATTCCTTGTTCTAATTCAGTTGATGAATCAAATGAAATTTGTTGAACCATTCCATTTTCTAATCGAAGTGTCACCATCATACCAGGTTTTATGTCTTGATCATCTTCCTCATGACCTGCCATACGAACATAGCCACCAACGGGTAATAATCGTAATGTATAAACCGTCTCACCTTTACGCACTTGGAATACTTTTGGTCCCATTCCAATGGCAAATTCTTTTACTAAAATACCTGCACGTTTTGCAAAATAAAAGTGTCCAAATTCATGAATAATCACAATGACACCAAATACAAATAAAAATGCAATAATTGTTTTAATCATATGTCCTCCTTAATGAGTACCAATAAATTTCAATACAATTTGAAACATAAACATTGCAAAAAATGTTGAATCAAATCGGTCTAATACTCCTCCGTGACCTGGAAAAATTTTCCCAGAATCTTTTACATTAAATCTACGTTTATAAGCAGATTCTACTAAATCTCCTAATTGCCCAAAAACTGATAAAGCAATCATTAAAATAGTCATTTCGACAAAATGAAATCCTAGTGGATTAAATAAATTTAAAGCGATAGTCCCTAAACCAATCGCACCAATCACTCCACCAATGGAACCTTCAATCGTTTTATTCGGACTAATAGCAGGAGCTAATTTATGCTTTCCAAATGCTCTTCCTGTAAAATAAGCAAATGTATCTGTTCCCCAAATAATACAAAAAACAAAGACAAGCATACCAAAACCATATTCACGTACAAATAAAATTCCAGAAAATCCTCCGCCAACATACAATGCAATAAGAGATAAGAAACTCACATCTTCAATAGATAGAGTCTCACTTTTATAAACCGTTAATGACATTAATAACATGACACAAAGGAAGAAAATATAAAAGAAATCTACTCCTACTGGCAATTCAATTATGGGTGCTCTTGCAAAAATAATCGATAAAGTAGCAATTAAAGTTAAAACTCCTTCAATAGAAAAAATCGATAATTTCTTCATTTGAAAAAATTCAAAAATAGCAACAAATGATAAAAATGCAATAACTGCTTTTAATAAATACCCCCCTATGATTAAAACAGGAATAAACAACATCAAGGTAACAATGGCAGTGATAATCCGTGTCTTCATGAAATTAATCCTCCATATCGTCTCTGACGTTTCTGGTACGTTAAAATCGCTTCTTCTAGATCTTCTTTACTAAAATCTGGCCAAAAAATATCTGTAAAATAATATTCACTATAGGCTAATTGCCATAAAAGAAAATTACTTAACCGTTGTTCTCCACTTGTACGGATCATTAAATCTGGCTCTGATAAATCTCCTAAAAAATTCGTTTGTAAATGGTTCGCAAATACTTCTTCATTAATAGATTCCGCATCATACTCACCATTAGAAACATCTACTGCAATTTCTTTTACTGCTTGGAGAATTTCTGCTCTAGAACCATAATTTAAAGCAAAACATAGCGTCATTCCTGTATTGTCTTTTGTATCCTCAACAGCTTTTTCAACGACTCTTCTTGTTGCTTCAGGCAATTGATCGATAAATCCAATTAAACGGATACGCATATTTCTCTCTTGCAATTCAGGCATAAATGAACTAAAAAAGTCACCCGGAAGTTTCATTAAAAAGCTCACTTCTTCGGTTGGTCTCTTCCAATTTTCTGTACTAAATGCATACATTGTCATAGCCTTTACTCCTAATTCATCTGCAGCAATGGCTATTCTTTTAACCGTACTCATTCCCTCTTTATGACCAGCAATTCGAGGTAAATTTCTACTTTTCGCCCAACGTCCATTACCATCCATAATAACAGCAATATGTTGAGGAATATTTGTCTTATCTAATTCAATAGTTTTCGTTTCTTTTTTCTTTTTCCAAAAAAGCATCATTTCAATTCCTTTACTTATGAAATACTCTTTCATTGTAACAGAAAAATAGAACATTGGGTAGTTTATTCCCTCCTTTTAAACCATTCTTAGTCTTTCTAGAATAAACTCTTGAAAGAAGCTTTCTGCCATGGTCTTCTTAGGAAAAAAATGGTATAATGCTAAAGGAAAAGAAGCAAATAGGAGGTAGAAAAATTAAAATGATTACAATGAAAGATATTGTCTTAGAAGGTCATCCTGCCTTGAGAAAGCGAGCGGAAAAAATTAGTTTTCCATTATCAGATGACTTGCAGCATTTGGCTAAAGAAATGCTTGAATTTCTACATAATAGCCAAGATGAAGAAATTGCTGCAAAATATGAATTACGTGCTGGAGTTGGTTTAGCTGCTCCACAATTAGGAAAAGAAATTCAAATGATTGCTCTTTTAATTCCTGGTTATGAAGATGAACCTGCCCTACTTGATGAAGTATGGATTAATCCTCGTATTTTAAGAGAATCTGTTAAAAAAACTTGCTTAAAAGAAGGCGAAGGATGTTTATCCGTTAATCGAGAAGTTCCTGGAGTGGTATTAAGACCACAGCGAATTACAGTGAAATATTTCACACCAGAAGGTGAAGAAAAAGTTAAAACATTGACAGACTATGAAGCCATTGTGGTTCAACATGAAATTGACCACTTAAACGGAGTCATGTTCTATGATCATATTAACCAAACTCAACCACTTTATATTCCAGAAGGAGCTGTCGTAATTGGATAAGAAAATTGCAGTGATATTTGATTTAGATGATACCCTTTATTCTAAAAATGAAGTGTTTTTTAAAACATTTTGTCAATTCGCAACACCAAGTATAGATGCGGAGAGTCTCTATTTAACTTATCAAAAAAGAAGTGATGAGGCTTTTGAAAAATTTTCTGCAGGAGAAATTACTCTTTCTCAATCGCATCAAGAACGAGTTTCCAATACTTTTAAAGATGTAGAAATTGAGTTATCCTCTGAAAAAA
Organism: uncultured Granulicatella sp.; assembly: GCF_963515095.1. Classification (GTDB taxonomy): domain Bacteria; phylum Bacillota; class Bacilli; order Lactobacillales; family Aerococcaceae; genus Granulicatella. The sequence goes on from NZ_CAUPXD010000023.1 coordinate 9,783, forward strand.
TTCAAGCTTTTATTAAAGCTTACCAAGACACTTTAAATGCTATTACCCTTTCTGAAGAATGGATTGAAGTATTTCAACAATGTAATAAAGAATCATATCAAATGGCTATTTTGACGAATGGTCCAACAAACCATCAGAAAAATAAACTGTATCAATTAAACTTATCCAAATGGATTCCTGAAGATTTTTGGTTTATTTCAGAATCTATTCAAGCGAAAAAACCAAGTATTCAAGCTTTCCATCATGTCGAATCAAGAATTTCTGCTGATGAGTATTTTATGATTGGAGACGATATAAAAACTGATATTACTGGAGCTATTCAAGCGAATTGGCATCCGATTCAATTTATAAAATATCATCAAATGGATCAAGAAAAGCTCTCTTGTGATGTAGCTAAAGAACCGAAGGATGTATTTCCTTTAATCCAACAAAAACTACACAGATAATTGTACTTAAAGTGTACTTTTATGTTAAAATAATTTTTGAAAATAAATTGAACAAATAAGGAGTTATAAAATGATTTTTAAAATTACTTACCAACCATCAAAAAATGAAGCACCACGTCGTGAAAATACTTTATCTCTATATGTAGAAGCTCAAGATAAAGTTGAAGCTCGTCGTTTAGTTGACGAAAACACTGAATACAATGTGGAGTTCATTCAAGAATTAGATGAAAAACATCTAGCTTATGAACAAAAAAATCCTGATTTCAAAGTTACGGTGTTTAACTAATGAAACCAACAATCAAAAATAATGAAACGGGCGTATTCGCTTTTGGTGGTTTAGGTGAAATCGGAAAGAATACCTATGGCGTCCAATTCCAGGATGAATTAATTATTCTAGATGCTGGAATTAAGTTCCCTGAAGATGATTTATTAGGAATTGACTATGTTATTCCTGACTATAGCTACATTATTCAAAACCAAAGTAAAGTAAAAGGTCTCTTCATCTCTCATGGACACGAAGACCATATTGGTGGTATTCCTTTCTTAATTAAACAAGTGAATATTCCAATTTATGCGACTAAATTGGCAATGTCACTCATTCGAAACAAACTTGAAGAACATGGCTTACTTCGAGATGCTATCTTACATGAAATAGATGAAGATTCGGTTATTAAATTTAGAAAAACTCAAGTAAGTTTTTACCGCACTACTCACTCTATTCCAGATGCATTTGGAATTGTCATTAAAACTCCTCCTGGAAATATTGTATTTACGGGAGACTATAAATTTGACTTTACACCAGTAGGACAACCTGCTAATTTACACAAAATGGCTCAAATTGGCGAAGAAGGTGTCCTAGTTCTTTTAGGTGATAGTACGAACTCAGAAGTTCCAGGATTCACGAAATCAGAACAAGTCGTTGGACAATCCATTAAAGAAATCATCCAACGTGTGGAAGGTCGTATTATTTTCGCTACTTTTGCATCGAATGTTTCTCGTTTAAAACAAGTAACAGATGTTGCAGTAGCAACTGGACGTAAAATTGCTGTCTTTGGACGTAGTATGGAAGCTAGCTTTGCTACTTCTCGTGAATTAGGCTATATTTCTGCGCCAGATGATACATTTATCGATGGTCGTGATATTAACCAATATCCTGCTGAAGAAGTAATTATTTTATGTACAGGATCTCAAGGTGAACCAATGGCTGCCTTAAGCCGTATTGCCAATGGAAATCACCGTCAAATTTCTGTACAACCTGGAGATACGGTCATCTTCTCAAGCTCTCCTATTCCAGGAAATACAGCTGCAGTAAATCGTGTGATTAACTTACTATCTGAAGCTGGAGCTGAAGTTATTCATGGTAAATTAAATAATATTCACACTTCAGGACATGGTTCTCAAGAAGAACAAAAACTAATGTTACGATTAATGAAACCGAAGTATTTCATGCCCGTTCACGGTGAATACAGAATGCAAAAAATCCAAGCTAACTTAGCAAGTCAAGTTGGAATTCCTAAAGAAAATTCATTCATTTTAAGTAATGGAGATATTTTAGCAGTAACAAGTGACTCTGCTCGTCGTGCTGGACATTTCTATGCTGGAGATGTTTATGTAGACGGAAATGGTATTGGAGATATCGGAAATATCGTTTTACGTGACCGTAAAACTTTATCTCAAGACGGTTTAGTGATTGTCGTTGCAACTGTTGATTATGATGAACGTGAATTAGTAACAGGACCTGAAATTTTATCTCGCGGATTTATTTATATGCGTGAATCCGGTGAACTATTAAATCAGGCTCAGCAAATATTAAAAGAAGAATTACAAGCCTTCATTAATGAAGCTGATGAGCCTTTAAATGAGAGATCATTACGTAATCTCATTATAGATACGTTAAATCCTTATTTATATAAACAAACAGCTCGCCGCCCAATGATTTTACCAGTCTTAATGGGTGTTAGCGCAGAAGATGTGGAAGAATAAAAAAAGTCGACTTGCGTCGACTTTTTTCTATATTTGTATGATTTTATTCGCAATATGATTTACAAAACGTTGATCGTGTTCAATTAAAATCAAGGTCGGTTTCACTTCTTTGATTAGTTCTTCAATTTGTATTCTTGAAATCACATCAATATAATTTAGAGGTTCGTCCCAAATATATAGATGAGCAGGTTTGGAAAGACTAATAGAAATTAATACTTTCTTTTTTTGACCATCACTATACAATTTCATATTTGTATCAAATAATTCTTTTGGAAAATCTAATTTACTTAAAATTGTCCGACAAGTAGTTTCATCTACTCCTTGACTATGAATATACTTCATTAAATCTCCTTCCAAAAATGAAGTATCTTGTGAAATGTATGAAAATTCTAAATGATTCGCCATTTTTAACTCACCAATATAGTCAAGATACTGACCTAATAAAATTTTAATAAGTGTTGATTTTCCACTACCATTTGCTCCATTTATAGCAATTACATCCCCTTGATGAATTTCAAAATTGATATTAGAAAATAGTTTTCTTTCTCCAAATTGATAACTCAACTGACTAGCAGATACTAACAAAGATTTGTGATGTTGTAATGGACGAAAAAATAGACTATCTTTTCTTTCAATATCTTTTAATAAATTTTCTTTTTCTTCGATTGCTTTTTGCTGACGCTTTTCTAAGTTCTTGGTCTTTTGCATCATTTTTGCCGCCAAATGCCCAATACGTCCTTTATCTGGCTTTATACCAGAAATTTTCACACCATTCTTCGTATTTTCAACTTTATTCGACCAAACTTTTGTCTGCCTTGCCGCCTTATTTAATCGCTCAATCTCACTTTTAATTTTTTCATTTTGATTAAACTCATACTGATCTTTCGATACTTTATTTTCATACCAAGACGTAAAATTACCTGATTGTACATCAATTGAGTTTCGATTAAAAGAAATGACATGATTAATACATCCATCTAAAAAATCTCTATCATGAGAAATCAATAAAAATCCTTTTTTACTCTTCAGATAATCAGATACAATTTTTCTTCCATTCACATCAAGATGATTTGTTGGTTCATCAATCAATAAAAATCCATTATCTTTCGTAAATAATATCGCCAATAAAAGTTTAGTTTGTTCTCCTTTAGAAAGAGTTTCAAATTTTCTATCCATAATACTTTCATCTAACTTCAACTGATGAAGCTCTCGATACACTTTCCACTCATCTTCTTGCGCTGTCCACTCTTCTAGTAATTCTATCCCAGTCTTTGAAATATCTAGATAATTAGGTGGAAATTGAACAAATTCAACACTTTTATGAATCTTTCCTTGGTAAGATTCTTGTTCTAATAATAACTTAAACAAGGTTGATTTCCCGATTCCATTTCTACCAATTAACCCCGTTTTCCAATTTGTGTCTAAAGAAAAACTCACGTCATCAAACACTGGTTTTGTAGATGAAAAATACGAAAATGTTAAGTTTTCAATTTTAATCAATGACATTATATCACCTTCATTTTGAATAAACTTTACTATTAGTATAGCAAAATTTTGGTTAATCGTTCTTATCAGTTAATAGTAATTCTTTCCTCATAAAATTCTCTATATTTTCTTCAAATAATTTATGCTTTTCATAATAGCTTTATTCAGTTTCCCCATATTTCCGAAATATGAACACTGTTACCAATTAATTTTTTTATTTTTAAGACTAAATAATATTAATATAGAAATAATCGTTACTATTAAATTCATAATCAAAGAATGTTCCGCTAAAATTTGATATCTTTGGACATCTACAAACAACGTTAGCGGTATTATATTATTGTATACAATTTTAATTTCATTAACTGATGATACCCCTATCATCACTCTATCTTGATTATTTGACATAAACATATAATAGAAACACCATACTTGAAAGATTAATACTGAAACAAGTGAAAAAATAAATAAATTTAAACGAACAGACTTCTTTGTCAATGTTCTACATAGATACAACAACATACTGACAATACTAAAAAAACTTAATATTGAAATGACTTTTTGAAAAAGTTGCCAAATGTCAAAATTTGAAATTATCAAGTAGTATATGATATTAAAAAATGCAAAGATAAATGAATATATAATAAGAATTTGCATTTTACTGTATTTTAGAGTGTAATAAAAATATCTCTTTCTAGTGTACAACAGTTCATATAGAAAATAAGTAGATATACCTATTAAAAACGTAGCAGAAATCATAACCCCAATACCATTAAGCATACGAATCCACTCAATATCCCCCGACATAAATGTAATTATTCTCATTACTATACTTATACCGTATACATACAAATATACATTCTTATAGTCACGTATAATCTTCTTAATTAAAAGGCACATTTCTATTCACTTCCTTATAAATGTCATCTAGTGATAATCCAGGATACTTTTCAAAAAGTTGAGGTACTGAATTATGCAATAATATTTTGCCATTGCTCATAAATATAACTTCATCGAACAATTTATCCATATCTTGTATGAGATGTGTACTAATAATTGTAACTCCAGAATTTGTTTTAAATTTCATGATTAAGTCAATTAATATATCTCGAGTAAGCGGATCGACTGCTGCTAGAGGTTCGTCCAATAAGTAAGTATCTACATCATGACAAAGTAGAAAAGCTAAATGTAATTGCTCTTTCATTCCCTTAGAATACGAAGAAATCAACTGATCCTGATTAAGATTTAAGTAACTAAATATTTGTATTGCCTTTTCGATATTAAATGTGTCATAAACTTGCCCAAATAAATTAAAACACTCCCTAATTGTTAAGTCTTCTGGTATGTACGCATAATCAGGAAGCAATTGTACTTTACCTACATCATGAACATTCCCCTCATACTTTTGATACAAATCGGCTAAAACATTCATAAGCGTTGTTTTGCCTGAACCATTAGGCCCAAGCAATGCAATAATTTGCCCTTTAGGTTCAATAGACAATGTTATATCATTTAAAATTATTTTTTGTAATCTAAAAGATAAATTTTTAACACAAACCATATTTGTCTCCTTTTTTACTCTAGATGGTACATTTTCTAGAGCTCATCATTCCTTTGATTTCATACTTGAATTATACCAAATTTTTAGGTTTGTGACTATTCCTAAAGAAAAACCATATCACATGAATACAGATTCTTTGTTTATATTGAATGAATCATTTAATTAATTACTGATGAAGTTTATATAAATTTATTGGAAACTTTATTTTACCTATAATCGATATGATGGAAACTTATAAATTAGATTCATCAACAGGATTTGTCGAACACCCAAAATTTTATTTCTTTAATAAGGCTAATTATAAAATAAGGACAAAAAAAGACGACTTGCGTCGTCTTAATCATTATTGAAATACATGTTGTAAGTCTTTTAGCATTAATTTAGTAGATTCTAATCCTCCACCACTTAAATACCATAAGTCAGAAGTTAAGTTTACTACTTTATTATTTTTTACAGCATTTGTAGCTTGAATTAATTCATTTTTCATTAAGGCATCTGCTTTTGAATTATCTCCACCAATTGCTAATGTACGATTTAATACAAATAAAACATCAGGGTTTAATTCACTAACACCTTCAAAACTAATTTCTTGTCCGTGTCTACTATCTTCAATTTTAGCATCTGTTGGACGGAATTTTAAATCTTGATATAAGAATCCAAAACGTGATTGTGCGCCAAATGCAGACATTTTACCTTCATTTAACATAATTGCTAAACTTTTTTCGCTATGTTTTTCATTTTGAGATGCAATTGTATCAATAACTGATTGTAATTCTTTTACTTGAGTACTTGCTTTTTGTTGAGTTTCTTCGTTAAATAAACTTGCTAAGCTTTTTACATTTTTTTGGACAGAACCCCAATAATCTTTACTATCAACATTAAAGATTACAGTTGGAGCAATTTCTTTTAATTGAGGAATAAAATCTTTTGTACGTGCAGAAGCAATAATTAAGTCAGGTTGCATTGCTGCAATTGCTTCGATATCCGGTTCTTTCATGCTTCCAACATTTTGAACTTTTTCTCCTAAATCTTTAATATACGTTGGTAATGGTTTTGTTGGCATTCCAACGATTGTTTCACCTTGTCCAATTGCACGTAATGTATCTGCTGAACCTAAGTCAAAAGTCACAATTTTCTTTGGATTTGACTTCACTTCAACAGTTTCTGATCCATCTGTTAATTGTACTTGTTTCACTGAATTTTCTTGTGTAGTGGGTGTCACATTTGTTGTTTTTGTACCACAAGAAGCTAATAAAAATGTTGCCCCCATAACTACGGTTGTTAATAATTTTTTCATATTTCTCTCCTACTTTACTGTAATATATTTTTTTCCTAAAACTTCTATCACTTCGATATCAATTTCATATAATTCTGATAAGGTTTGATTCGTAACCACATCCATGGTTTTGCCATGAAACTCACATTTTCCTTCTTTAAAGGCTACTAAATAATCAGAAAAGTTAATTGCCATATTTAAATCATGCATAACAATGACAACTGTTTTATCCAGATTTTCTACCATATAACGCAGTAATTTCATAATTTCTACCGCTTGTTTTAAATCTAAATGATTTAAAGGTTCATCTAATAAAATAATTTCTGTATCTTGAGCTAATACCATTGCGATAAAAACTCTTTGCATTTGTCCGCCTGATAAAGTTTGTATCGAACGTTCTCTTAACTCTAATAAATTCGTATGTTTTAATGCTTGATCAATCATTTGATAATCAAGTGTCGATAACTTTCCTTTTGAATAAGGATAACGACCAAAGCTAACTAACTCTTCTACTGTTAAAGATACTTGAAATGATTGATTTTGTTTTAAAACGGATAATTCTTTTGCGAGTTCTTTTGAATTCCAAGCTTCAATTTCTTTACCTTTAATCCATAATTGACCAGAATCTTTTTGTAATAATCGACTCATAATGGAAACTAAAGTTGATTTTCCTGCTCCATTTGGTCCGATAAAAGCTGTTAACTGATTTTTTGGAATCGTTAATGAAACGGAATCGACAACTACCGTATCATATGCTTTATGAATATTTTTTAATTCCACTACGGTACCTTCCTTTCAATAACAATACAAAGTATAATATTCCTCCAAACCATTCAATAACAACACTAATTGGAATGTTTAATTGGAAGAGCTTCTCGATAACCAGTTGTCCTCCTAGTAATAAAATACTTCCTAATAAAAATGCGATAGTCCACATTTGTAAGTGTCGGTAATCTTTAATCCATTGATACGTTACATTGGCAATCATAAATCCTAAAAATTGCATCGGACCTACTAATGTTGTCGATAGACTTGTTAGTAACACAATCACTAGTAAAATCCACTTCTCTTCTTTCGCTACATTTACACCTAGTATTTGTGCTTGAACTTTCCCAAGGTGAAATACATTTAACACCATATGTTTTCTTATTAAATAGATTACTGAAATAGCTGTTAATATGACCACTACAATGACTAATTCACTTTGATGATGCATTCTTTGGAAGGAGGGAAATAATTTTCCTTGCAATTTATCAAATTCATTTGGATCCATTAATACTTGAACAAATGTACTTAAACTTCTAAACAATGTTCCAAACGCTAAACAAATAAATAATAGCATCGAAAATGGAATCGATAATAAATCATTAAAAGCTCGATAAATGAGGAAGAAAAAGATTATCTGCAACACAATCGTGAAGATTGAAATCCATAGATTTGGCGCTGTTTCCATTCCTAGACTTAATTGTCCCCAATAAACCAACGTTTGAAACAATACAAAGACACTCTCAATTCCAAGAACACCCGGTGTTAAAAATCGGTTTTGTACAATTGTTTGGAAACTAATCGTCGATATCGAAACACATAAACTAACTAATAAAATGACTAACCATTTTAACACTCTCTTTTTAAATAAGAGGACAGAGAATTTTCCCATATTTCCGATTGGAAAAAATAAGAAAATAGCACTGATAATGAGTAATAAGCTTACTAATGTAATTGTTAATAGAAGGGTTCTTTTCTTCATCGAATGCTCCCCCTTCTTTGCGAGCTAATTCTTAAGATTTGACTAATTAATAGTCCAGCTCCAACAATCCCTAAAATCAGACTAACTGATACTTCATAAGGCGGAATAACTAATCGAGCTACAATATCGCATGCTAGAACTAGTACTGCACCTAATAAAGCTGTTTGTGGAATCGTCTTTTTTAAATCATCTCCCGATAAATAGCGTACTAAATTTGGAATAATAATTCCTATAAAAGGAAGTGATCCTACCGTTATCATCGTAACACACGTTGTAAGTGAAACAAGTAATAATGTTAACCATTCTAACGTCTTATAAGAAATTCCTAAATTCAAACTAATCGATTCTCCTAAATTAGCAATCGTATAAACATGTGCCAATTTTGTAGAAACAATAATGATAATTAAACCAAAGAATAACCATTCGTATTGGTGAGTTTGAATCATGGAGAAGGATCCTTGTGTCCATGACGTTAAACTTTGAACGAGATGAAATTGATACGATATCATATTTGTAAAGGCTGAAATCATTCCACTAAAAATTAATCCTACTAAAGGAATCATCCACTTCTCTTTCAATTGTAAGGATTGCTGAATCATAATAAAAACAATCGTAAGTGCAAATGAACATATAAAGGCACATAGCATTTTCTGAAATAAGCTAGGTCCATTAAAAAAGAATAAACTTAATAGTAAACCTAATTTTGCTGCTTCAGTGGTACCAATTGTACTAGGTGCTGCAAATTCATTTTGCGTCATTGTCTGCATTAATAATCCTGCAATACTCATAGAACTTCCTGCCAATATCACACTCAATAGTCTTGGAACTCGAGATAACCAAAAGACTTGTTGCATTTTAACATCTTGTTGGATGAATAGTCCCCAAGAAAATGTTTGTGCTCCAACTGATAAAGATATTAATGATAGAATGAGTAAAAGGATGCTTAAATGCTTAAATTTCATAACCTCTCCTTTCTAATTGATAATCATTCTCAATTACATAAATACTAGTTTACCAAAAATTTCTGTGATTGCAATGGGTTTGGGGAAGATTGGACTTATTCTAATTACGAGAAAAATTATATAGACTTCTTTGATACAGTAGTATTTGGACGGCAGCAGACTTGCTTTGCAAGTCTCATGCCTAAAATTTGAGCCTTGGTCTCAAATTTTCCAGTAATAGAATCTGCTTCTGCAGATTCTATTGCTCATACTACTGTAAGAAGTCTATGGAGGGAACATTCATTTACTCTTTTTCGCAATTGATTGTATTTCGTTTCTTGTCTGAAATTCTTATATTTGATTCGTTAGCAACGGACTCTAGCTAAACGAAGTCTATGATAAAGGTTATCTTTTGCTCTTTTTCACTATTCAAATTTTTTTCATTCCTACTTTATTTAGCGTACTAAATAAGGTATAATATTCACAAGAAAACGTTATCAAATTTTAATTTAATTAATTGGAGGTTTTATTATGATAGTTATAGATCCTCAAAGGTATAAAAATGGAGATTCTTTTTATTAATTTTAAGATAGAATTCTATTAGATAAACTGTTTAAAATCATAACAGTATTTAGTCACTTTCTATAAAGGAGGAATTTATATGTTAGGAACTTTAATTGCTACAGTAGTATTTGCGTTAATTGTTATTGGATTAATTATGAATTTCAAAAAAATAGTTAGATGGATTAAAAATATTTAATATCTAGTTTCAAAATAAAAAGGTATAAAAGCTTTGCTGTTGCTCTGCTTTTATACCTTCTTCTTATATAAATCTTCTATATCTTGATTGGCTCCATTTTACGGTGATCCAGCCACTGAATGTTCCTACGATTGCTCCTGCTAGTACATCTGTTGGATAATGAACGTATAAATACATTCTTGAAAAAGCAATGAGGCTTGCTAAGACAAAAGCCATAATCCAGTACTTTTTCATACGAAGGAAATACAATACACTAACTACCGTAAATGAAATAGCTGTATGCCCTGATGGGAATGAATAATCTAATGGTTTTGAAATTAATAAAGAAACCGCTGAATTAACCTCATATGGACGTGTTCTAGCTACAATTGGTTTAATGAGACCATTACACAAAATTGTATTGATTACTACCGCAATAGCTAACAGAATCCCTAGAGATCTTGTTTTCTTATTCATTAACAAAACTGCAATTATCGCTAGCCAAATGAATCCAACATTTCCTAATGAAGTAATAAAAATCATGATAGAATCTAATATTGGATTGTGTAATTTTTGAAATCCATCAAGAATTTGTAATTCTGTCATCTATTTAGAATCCTTTTCTTTTAATTTTTGTAATCCTAATACTAATAACAAACCAACTAAAGCTGCAATTGGTGAAAATGTTGAAAAATTCATCGCTTCTTGAGGAATTTTTAATGTCGTTGGTCCCATTATAATCGCATAAAATGAACCAATCATCATTCCAATAATGCCATAAATCATTTGACTACGATAATGTTCTAGACAATATTTGATGGCTTTAACAACAAATAAGGCTCCTGCTAATACCCCTAAACTAAAAATAGCTAAACTTGGAACATATGCTAATTGGAAAGTTAATACTGCTTTTACAGCAAAAACGACTGGAATATAAGCTCCAAAAATTAATAATAAAGTTGAACCAGAGATTCCTGGTAAAAACATTGCTGAAATAGCAATCATTCCAATAAAGAATAATTTAATGGAATCAACAAGAGAAAACTGGCTTAAATCAAAACTACCTTTACCTGTGCGAGAATTCATCCAAGTAATTCCAGCTACAATAGCCACTCCTAGAAGAATATAAAAAATTCCCATTAATGGCTTTTTCAAAGATTCTTTTTCTTCCATCATCATTAAAGGAATGGCTCCTGCAATAAATCCAATAAATAATGAACTTACTCCATAAATATGTGATTCAAATAATGAAGATAATACTAAAATGGCACTGACCATTCCAATAACCCAACCAATTCCTAATTTTACTAAATAAGTAAAAGCTTCTTTCTTCTCCTTTTTACTTCCAAATGCCATATCATGAATGGAACCAATAAATTGGTCATAAAACCCCATAATAAAAGCTACTGTTCCTCCAGAAACACCAGGAACACTATCTGCCAATGCCATACAAAAACCATTTAAAATTTGACGAAACATAAGTTTCTCCTTTCATTTATAAATAAAAAGACTAGGCTACTGCCCAGTCTCCATCAGTACTAGTCTAAGAAATCTTTCAATTGTTTTGAACGACTTGGATGACGTAATTTGCGAAGTGCTTTCGCTTCAATTTGACGGATTCTTTCACGAGTAACTCCAAATACTTGGCCTACTTGTTCTAATGTACGGATTTCTCCATTTTTGTCTAGACCAAAACGTAAACGTAATACATTTTCTTCACGATCCGTTAATTGTTCTAATACTTCATCTAATTGTTCTTTTAATAATGCATAAGCTGTATGTTCAGCTGGACTTGTTGCATTATCATCTTCAATAAAGTCTCCTAAATGTGAATCATCTTCTTCCCCAATTGGAGTTTCTAATGACACTGGTTCTTGAGCAATTTTTAGAATTTCTCTTACTTTTTCAGTTGGTAAATCCATTTCTGCTCCAATTTCTTCAGGAGTAGGTTCGCGTCCTAAATCTTGTAATAGTTGTCTTTGGATACGAACTAATTTATTAATCGTTTCTACCATATGAACTGGAATACGAATGGTACGTGCTTGGTCAGCAATGGCACGAGTAATTGCTTGACGAATCCACCATGTAGCATATGTTGAAAATTTAAACCCTTTTGTATGGTCGAATTTTTCAACAGCTTTCATTAAGCCCATATTTCCTTCTTGAATTAAATCTAAAAATTGCATTCCACGTCCTACATAACGTTTTGCAATCGAAACTACTAAACGTAAGTTAGCTTCTGCTAATTCTTGTTTCGCTTCTTGATCTCCTTGTTGAATACGTAAAGCAAGGTTTACTTCTTCATCCGCACTTAATAATGGAACACGTCCAATTTCTTTTAAATACATACGAACAGAGTCATTAATTTTTACATTCGAAGATAAAGCTGTTTCATCTTCTGTCATTTCCACTTCAGGTTCTTTTGCAGATTCTGAAGATAATTGACGACTAGTTGGTCCACCATCTGCGTCCACTACACTAACTCCAGCATCTTCGAATTGTTGGATTAATTTATCCATTCCTTCTGCATCTAATTCATATGGAATCGCAATTTGCGCTGATAAATCATCATATAAAATTTGCCCAAACAATTTTCGTTCTGCTAGCAATTTACTTGTAGCTTCTTTTAGCGTTTGACCATTCTTATTGTTTTCAACTGTCATCCACTATTCCTCCATTCATGATTTCTTTAATTGTTTCTGAATATTAACTAACTCCATCATCAATTGATTTGCTCTAGTAGCATCATTTGATAATTGAGCTTCTTTCATTTCTTGCATACATCTTTGATATTGTTGTTTTAAATCTTCTTTTTTCGATAAAAAGTACATTAAGTCATGAATTTCTTTTTCCGTACATTCTTCAGGCATTTCTAGCCATTCAATCATCGATAATAAATTACGATTCACTGCATCGGATTCATCTAAAAAATTCATAAATTCTTGTACAAGTAATTCTTCAAGATGCTGCTCACGATAGCTTCTCAACAAAATATAAAATTGTTGATAATCTACATAAGGAAATTCAAACTCTTCATTTTCTCTTGCTAAATAACTCCATGCTTCCGGAGAATGTAATAGACGATACAAAAGTTGCTTTTGAGAAACTTCCATCGGACTATCCTGTGAAATCTTCATAGGATTTGCCGTCCACTCCCCTGTTGAGTGAGAAGATTGCTGCTTGAATTTTCTCTGAACAAAATTGACTTGACTAGAAAGTAATTCTACAGAAATTCCGAACTCATCTGCTAATGATTTAATCGCAAATTCACGTTCAATAGGTTTAGAAATTTTTGCCAATTCAATCGTCATTTGTTCTAAAAATTGTACTTTTTCTCGTTCAATTTCTAGTCGATATTGTTTTGAAAAATATCTCTTTTTAAACTGGAAAACAGATTCTGTATGATGAGCTAATTGTTCAAGATAAGCTTCCGCTCCTCTTTGTTGAATAAATTCATCCGGGTCCTTTCCAGCATCTAAAGATAAGATTGAAATCGTTAAAGCTGAATTTTCTTGCAATAATTCAATTGCCCGATTCGTTGCATCTAAACCTGCTCTATCACTATCATAGGCAATAATAATTTCATTTGCTACTCGTGATAAGATTTGGATTTGTTCTTTTGTTAAAGATGTTCCCATCGATGCTACACCGTTTTTAGCACCAGCTTGCCAAGAAGCAATGACATCCATATATCCTTCATATAAGACAACTTGTCCTGATTTACGAATCGCTGATTTTGCTAAATCATAATTAAATAAGAACTGTCGCTTATTAAAGATAGGTGTTTCAGAACTATTTAAATATTTCGCTTCTTGTTCATCGACCATTTCCTCATCATTGGGTAAAATCCGACCAGAAAAAGCAATCACTTTTCCTTGCTCATTACGAAGCGGAATCATAATTCTATGATAAAAACGATCGATAAAATCATCATTTCTTGCGATGAATAATCCTGATTCTTCCATCTGTTGAGGTGTTAATGGGATTTGTTTAATCAAATTCGTCACATAAGTGCGATCTTTTAATGCTAGTCCCATTTTAAAGGTTTGAATCGTCTCTAATGTATATCCTCTATTTTGAAGATACTCTAAAGCTTTTTCACCGCCACGTGTTTGTAATAACACATGTTGATAAAACTCAGCAGCATTTTCATGTGCTGCAACAAGCGGTTGATGAGTATCTTGAACCGATGGTCGAGAACTCAAATATTTATTTTCAAATGGGATTTGAGCTAATTCTGCAACTTTTGCTACGGATTCAACAAAAGAAAGTCCTTCAATTTCTGAAATAAATGAAAAAACAGTTCCTCCTCTACCACAACTAAAGCAATGATAGATTTGTTTTTCCTCAGTTACTGAAAATGAAGGTGTCCGTTCATCATGAAAAGGACAATGGCCAAAATAGTTCTTCCCTCGTTTTTTCAAAGAAACATACTGACTTACAATATCGACAATATTTACTTGCGATTGAATCTGATTCAGCGTTTCTTCAGGGATGACTTGACTCATATACTGCCTCCTTTTCCTAAAATGTTAAGGAACTTTTCCCTTTGCCTGTAGTATCCCTAATGATACAGGATATATATTATCATCAATTGAAAATTGTTTCAACTAATTTAGCTTTTCTAAGTTAAAAATATCAATATAAATGGTTCTACTATTACGATAAAACCTAGGGGGAAAAAAGGGGAAAACTAATCACAATTTTTCCATTTTGAGCCACTTTTGGCAAAAAATAAAAACCCAAGAATGCGATAACACCGTAATTCTTGGGCTACTGCTAGCAATGAAAATGACTAGCCTAATTTGTTATAGTATTCAACGATTAATGATTCGTCAACATCAGATGTTAACTCATCACGTAATGGTAGACGGTTTAATGAACCTTCTAATTTTTCTTCATCAAATGTAACAAATTCTGGACGTCCATATAAAGATTCTAAAGATTCTTTAATGATTGTTAAGTTACGTGATTTTTCACGAACACCAACAACATCTCCAACTTGTACTTGGAATGAAGGGATATCTACACGTTTACCATTTACAGTAACGTGACCATGGTTTACTAATTGACGAGCTTGACGACGAGTTGAAGCTAATCCTAAACGGTAAACTACGTTATCTAAACGTTGTTCTAGAAGGATCATGAAGTTTTCACCATGTTTACCTTCTTTAATTTTGCCAGCTTTTTTGAATAAAGTAGCAAATTGACGTTCGTTCATACCATACATATGACGTAATTTTTGTTTTTCTTGTAATTGTTGACCATACTCAGATAATTTACTACGGTTGTTTGGTCCGTGTTGACCTGGTGCGTATGGACGACGAGCGATTTCTTTTCCTGTTCCTGAAAGTGAAATGCCTAAACGACGAGATAACTTCCAGCTTGGTCCAGTGTAACGTGACATTGAACATTCCTCCAATTAATAAAAAATTTTTTTGGAGTAAAATAATTGCGAAACAGTAGATTCGTGCAGTCTCTACTAGGGTTCACCTTTGCAGCCGTGGTTACTACCTTCCTCTAAATGGATAGGACTGTTGACGAGCTTCTCTTATTTCTGCTGCATATTTTACACAAAAGTTATTGTATCAGATGTTTGAATAAAATGCAAACTATTTTATACGATTTCTTCCCATTCCATTTGAATATTCGCACATCGATTTCCATCCTGCGAAATTAAATGATACGTTTGTCTTCTCTCTTGACTCTCTGATGTATTTTCTTCCCATAAAGTTGAACACAAAATTGTTGATTCTGGTAATACTTCTTTTTCGTATTTAATGACAACTTGTTTTAACTGATTCTCCTTTAAAAACTCCATTCCTAATTCACTAAAAGCAAAATCAAAGTAACGAGCATTATTGACATGGAGATTCGCATCTATATCATTAATTCGAATTTTGTATTCTCCTGTTATCGCCTCTGTAAAATCTCTTTTAGGAATTCGAGTTGCTTTTCTCATTTCTTTTCCAATGGACAATGGATATTCCAACACAACCTCTTCATCTATTGACACAATTTTTCGTGCCTTCATATCAAGCATTGCAAATGTCGTGATACATTCAAATAACTCTTCTCTTTCTTTTGAAAGAATGCGATATTCACGGTAAGTAAAAAATTTATTATAGCTAATGGCTTGTGTTTCAATGATAACTTCTTCATCTACTTTTGGCATACGATGAATCTCAATTTCGTGTTGAATCACGATCCATGTATAGCCTTTTTCATAAATTAATTTTGGACTTTGTAATTGTTGTTGTTGCTTTCTAGAAGCTAACATCATCATTCCTAGAGCTTGACTTAATAACAAATTCCCTTTCCAATCACATTCATAAGGAAGAATTGTACGCTCTATTTGGCAAATTACGTCAACCGTCATAGCAGCCTCCTATTAATTCCAAATATCTTCACTATTTTCATTTAATACTGATACAATTTCTCCTTTATGGAAAATCACAATTGTATCTGTTGGTAAATGCATCATATCATAAAAACTAGGATAATCCGGGAAAATTTCATAAGCTTTTGCTCCTGATAATGGTTGAGATTCAATTTCTTGATCCACAGGTGCTACATACCATGTTTCATCATCAAAACGATGCGCATAAAAATCTTCCACTTCAAATGTATGATTTGCAATAATAACAGGACTATCAAAACGGAATGGGACTAACTTTCCTAATGTTTTTGTACGTTTCCCTGCTTTAAATGTTTTTTGAACAATCTCTAAGAAATAGCTACAATCTGTAATCCATTCCTCTAATTGTTTTTGTTCATAATTTGGAACGCAAACATGATACTCATTTTCAATGGACACAACTTTAATATTTCCATAATGAATTGGAATCAATTGATTTAATTCTTCTAAGTTTTCTTCAAAATAATCTTCTACAATCGTTAATAAATCTTCTGCTTCTTTTTGGTAAGCTTCTTTTGCTTCTACAATAAATAAACGTTCTTGAATTGTTCTTGTAAATTTCATTTCATCACTCCTTGTTTTCTAGTATACAGTATTTGAAACATTTTTTCTTGTATCTTCCCCTCATACTAATAAATTTGTTATACTAGAGTCACTAAGGGGGCTTATTATGAACGAGCATTTATTTTATAAATTTTATCAAAAAACACCACTAGAAAGAAAAAACATTTTAACAAACTTATCTCATTTATCAGATGAAAAGAAATCAAACTTATTAACTGGATTTAACTTACCAGAATCAGTAGCTAATCAAATGATTGAAAATCAAATCGGACTATATGACTTACCACTTGGAATTGTTCCTGAAGTCACCGTAAATGGTAAAACTTATACTGTTCCTATGGTAACAGAGGAACCTTCCGTCATTGCTGCAGCAAGTAATGGTTGTAAAATCATTCATCGTTCTGGGGGATTTACTACTACTCAAGAAAAGAGAGAAATGATTGGTGAAATTGCAATCTATGATTCCCCATATTCTATAGAAGAAATAGAGAAAAAACTTTCAAAGGAAATCGAACATTTATTTACTATTGCTCATGAAGCTCACCCTTCTATTGTCAAACGTGGTGGTGGAATCCAATCGATTTGGGTAGAAGAAAAACAACATCCAAATCATACATTTTATGTATTTTATATTTCTGTAGATACAAAGGAAGCAATGGGGGCAAATATTTTAAATACGATTTTAGAAGCTTTAGTTTCCCCTATCGAAACTTTTACAAATGGAACTTGTATTATGGCAATTTTATCGAATTTAGCAACTCATTCCGTTGTCACGACTACATGCCATATTCCATTTGAACAATTAGAAACAAAGACAATCTCTGGTGAAGAAATTGCCCGTAGAATTGAAATTGCTAGCGAACTATCACAAGTAGATCCTTATCGTGCTGCTACTCATAATAAAGGAATTATGAATGGAATTGATGCAGTTGTTATTGCAACTGGAAATGATTGGCGAGCGATTGAAGCTGGGGCACATACTTATGCAACTCTATCAGGAACTTATCAACCTTTTAGTAAATGGTTCATCCATGATGATAAGGCATTAGTCGGAACATTAAGTATTCCAATGCCAATTGGTACGGTTGGTGGATCCATTGCGATTCATCCTGCTGCTCAATTTGCTCATGAATTATTGATGAATCCATCCGCTGAAGAATTAGCCGCAATTATTGCTTCTATAGGTTTAGCACAAAATTTTTCCGCATTAAAAGCATTAGTAACCGATGGCATTCAAAAAGGACATATGAACTTACAAGTAAAATCTCTAGCTTTAACGGCTGGAGCAACAGAAGAAGAAATTCCACAAATTATCCAATTACTGAAAGAACAAAAACATTTAAATTTAGAAACAGTACAAAAAATTTTAGAAAGCATTAGATAATGCATAAAAAAGGAAGGAGATAGCCTAAACTATTTCCTTCCTTTTTATTTAACGATGAAAAATGATTCATCTAATCGTTTAATCTTCTTTTTTCTTGCCTGGAATTGCAATTCCTAATCCTGCAAGAATTGAAGCTGCTGCTGCTCCAAAGATTGCAAATTCATCTCCAGTACCTGTATTTGGTAATTCAATCTTAGGTTGTTCAACAGTTTCTGGTGTGTTAACCGTTGCTGGTGATTGAGCTACTTGACGATATACATGACGTACATTGCCATTTGACTCTGTTTCCGTACGGACAAACTCATATCCTGAAATCATTTCTTTTGGATGATTTCCTTTCTTAGGTGAACGAATTTCTTTTCCACTTTCATCAATATATGAAGTTTCTTTTTCCTTCACTTCAGGAGTTGATGAAGTTACTTTACGATAAATATGAACAGTATTTCCATCCTTATCTTTTTCAGTACGTACAAATTCATATCCTGGAATTGAAGATTTATCCTTCGTACCATTTTCTCTAGGTTTTAGAGTTTCCCCATCAACTGATTTCCAAATGGTAGATTTATCTGTATTTGGAGTTTCTGGAGTTGGATTTTCTGGTGTCGAAGATTGTTTTTTACGATATACATGGACTGTATTTCCATCTTTATCTTTCTTCGTTTCTTTGAACGTATATCCAGAAATTTCTTTCTTATCCTTCATTCCTTTGTCTGAAGGGTTGATTTCTTTGCCTGCTTCATCTACATAACTTGTTACGACTTGACGGTATACATGCGTTGTATTTCCTTTTTCGTCTTTCTTAGTTTCTTTGTAAATGTACTCTGGAATGTCTTTCTTATCTTTCGTTCCTTTATCTGAAGGGTTGATTTCTTTGCCTGTTTCATCTACATAAGTTGTAATAACCTTACGGTAGACATACTCAACTGTTGCAACGCCTTCTTTTAATTCTCCTGACTCAGGAGCTGATGATTCAGATTTCTTCACGAATTCGTAAACATCTCCATTAGCAGTTGTGATTGTTGTTGGTTTATGATCAGTTGTATCGTACTGAGTTCCAACTAAATCACCATTAACATCCATCACTGTTGTAGGAATCTCTTTACCTTCAGATGTACCTGAAATTGGTAATCCATTCTCATCTACATAGTTAACAACTACAAATCCAATATGTGCTTCTGGTAATTCTTCTGTAGTATTTTGTAATTCATATACATAAGTAATAACTGATGTTCTAGATTTTACATCTGAATTTTCAGCATCTGAATGTTGCGTTACTTTTACAAATTTATAGACCTTACCTTCAGCTGTTTTAATAGTTTCTGGTTTATTGTCTGTTGTGTCATATGGTGTTTTCACTAGCGATGCTGGAGTATCGATTACTGATTTATCAACTTTAACACCAGTTTCAGTAGTTCCTGATAATGGACGACCAGCTTTATCAACATAAGTAACAATTACATTACCATATTTTTGTTTTGTTTCTGGTTCTTTTACTTCTTCATAAACGTAAGTAACATTTTGTGTTTGTTCACTTACTTTACCTTTTTTCTCAGCTGAACCTGGTTTAGTTGTTGCAGTAAGAATGTATACTTTACCATCTTTTTCGATACGTTCTGGTTTAAAGTTTGATGTTGTTGTATCGTAATCTGTTCCAAGTTGTGTATCTTTTGGTTGAACTGTTTGAGTTTCTTTTAATGGAACTCCAGTAGTTGTTTCGTAAGATACTGTTACCCCTTGACCTTTAACTGCTCTATAAGTGTAAGTAGCTGTTTGAGTTTGTTCAGTGAAGTTCGTTGGAATTTTATCTACTTTTACAAATTCATAAACTTTACCATCTTTATCTGTAATTCGATTTGGATGTTCTAAGTTTACTTTTTCATTTAGTGATTTCTTACCAGTATTTGTTGGATCTTTGATTTCTTTTCCAGATTCATTAACAAATTTTTGAATAATTTCACCTTTAACTTCAGAGTAAACATAGGTTACAACAGTTGGTGTATCACTTACTTTACCATTCTCTTTTGAAGAACCTTCTTTTAATCCATCATTTTTCTCTACAAGTTTGTAAAGTTTTCCATCTTTCGTAATCGTTAAGTCTTTTACAGTTGTAGTGTTATATTCATCTCCTGTTGGAACTTGAGATTTCAAGTTGTTGTCAGGTTTGATTGATTCACCAGCTTCGTTTTCGTACTTAACTGTTACATCTCCATTTTCTAATGTATATACGTATGTGATGACCGCTGGTGTATCACTTACTTTTCCATCTTCTGGAGCTGAGTCTGCTTTTTTCTCTTTCAGTTTGTATACTTTTCCATCTTCTGTTTGAATTCTTGGTTTCTTAATATCTTCTGAAGTGGTATTGTACGCTGTTCCTGTTTCTACACCTTTTTTCAATTCATTTGGTGTTGAGATCGCATTTCCTGCTTCGTCTTCGTACTTAACGGTTACATCTCCATTTTCTAATGTGTATACGTATGTGATGACCGCTGGTGTATCACTTACTTTTCCATCTTCTGGAGCTGAGTCTGCTTTTTTCTCTTTCAGTTTGTATACTTTTCCATCTTCTGTTTGAATTCTTGGTTTCTTAATATCTTCTGAAGTGGTATTGTACGCTGTTCCTGTTTCTACACCTTTTTTCAATTCATTTGGTGTTGAGATCGCATTTCCTGCTTCGTCTTCGTACTTAACGGTTACATCTCCATTTTCTAATG
>NZ_CAUPXD010000024.1:0-29431 GCF_963515095.1 uncultured Granulicatella sp.
AATCTGGGCTTATAGCCCCGGTTCAAACCACCCGTTAGACGGGTGGTCATGATTTAATAGCAGTATACTTGTAGCAGTATTGCTAAAAGGAGCTAGAATTAAATGGGTGTAATCATAAATGTTATTGCGATTGTGATTGGTACAATGATTGGATTATTCTTAAAACGAGGAATGTCTGAAAAGATGTCTTCTCATATTATGCAAGGTCTTGCATTAATTACGTTTATCATTGGATTAAAAGGAGCTTTAGTAGATCAAGATATGATTTTGTTAATTGTTTCGATTTCACTAGGAGGATATCTTGGGGAAATGATGCAATTAGAAGAGAATATTCGAAAATTTGCAGAGTGGGTTCAAGATAAACTATCAAAAGAGGGGTCTCAAAATCAATTGGCAGAAGGTTTTGTGTCAGCTGTATTGATCTTTTGTGTTGGAGCAATGGCTGTAATGGGGTCTCTTGAAGCAGGATTGAGAAATAATCACGGTATTCTAATAACGAAAGCTTTAATTGATGGATTTGCTTCTATTATACTAACGACGACAAAAGGAGCAGGAGTCATGTTATCCGCATTAGCCATTCTTTTGTATGAAGGTGGAATAATGCTTCTCGCACAATTTGTAGCACCTTACTTAAGTGAATCAATCGTATCTGCAATGGCTGCGGTAGGTTCTTTATTACTAGTGGCACTAGGAATGAATTTATTAGAATTAACAAAAATAAAAGTCATGAACTTTTTACCTGCAATGTTTTTACCGATTGTGTTAATTCCATTATTTAGTCTCATCCGTGGATAAGATAAAAATAAGAGAGTGAATAGCATACAAGTTGTATTTCTATTCACTCTCTTTTGTATAAAATTAAGCTAATTCAATCGCTCCAAAACTATTTGGACCTATTACAATACCATGAGGTGTAGGATAAAATTCACCTTTTTGGTAAAGGCTATCTCCTGAATAGTTTGCAAGGAAATGAGCAGAATTATCTAAATTGATAATACATAGCAATTTGCCACGTTTATAAGCAATACAGCCATCTGTTACTTTAATGATGTCACAGTCTGCTTTAAAATCTTCTTGATGTTGATGTCTAAAGTTTGTTAATTCTTGATAGAATGCTAATACTTCATCATCTTTTTCGTTGAATTTGAAAGGCATACGATTATATGGATCTCTAAAGCCATACATACCAATTTCATCTCCATAGTAAATACAAGGAACACCAGGAAGCGTAAATTGAATAAAGGATGCGACAAAGAATCTCTCTTTTGCTAATTGATATTCACTAGCAGTCAGTTTATAATCTGGTCGTTTTTCAACAGGGAATTCTTCTGGTCTATCAAATGCTAAAATCGTTAAAATTCTTTCTGTATCATGACTCGATAATAAGTTCATTAAAACATCTAATGCAGGTTTTGGATAGTTCTCTAATAATTCTAAAAAAGCTAGAGAAAATTGACGAGCATCTTTATGTTTAACGAAGCGAATGATCGCATCTCTCCATGGGTAATTCATCACACTATCAAATTGCTTTCCTAAGAAATATCTTCTTCTTGTGTTGTAAGAGAATTTTGTCGTAGCATCTTCCCAAACTTCCCCTAATAAGAAGCAATCTGGATCTTCTTGTTTGGCAGATTTTCTTAATTGATCAATGAAACAATCTGGAAATTCATCTGCTACATCAATTCGCCATCCACCAATTCCTAATCGTTGCCAATAAGGAATAACACCATTTTTAGCATTGAACATAAATTCTTGATATTCTTTATTTTCTTTTACAACAGTTGGTAAATTCGTGAATCCCCACCATGATTGATAAACATTTGGAAACTCCATAAAAGTAAACCATGGATAGTAAGGAGAATCTTGAGATTGATAAGCTCCTACACTGTCATAATGTCCATAACGATTGAAATAAATACTATCTGCACCTGTATGGCTAAATACTCCATCTAATGTAATACGAATATTTTCTTCTTTAAAATCTTTACATAAATCTTTAAAGTCTTGGACAGTTCCTAAATAAGGATCTACATTAAAGTAATCAGAAGTAGAGTAGCGATGATTTTCAGGACTTTCTACAATTGGATTTAAGTAAATACTATCAATCTTTAATTGTTTAAAGTAAGGTAATTCTTCATGAATTCCTTTTAAATTTCCCATAAAGAAATCTTGTGCTCGATAATCTTCATGTGTAATAGAAGAATAAGGAATAGCATTCCAATCGTCATGTCTAACACGCATCTCTTCATTAGCAGCTACGGTTGCTTGATAATGTGGACTCTTCTTAAAGCGATCTGGGAAAATTTGATACATAATGCTCCCTTTCATCCACTCTGGAGTTTGGAAGTCTGCATCATATACAGTTAATTGCCATGAAGAGTAAGACTGTTCTTCCATTGTAAAGACAGCATTAAATTTATGTTTTTTCAAATATCCAGTGGAATCTTCGAATGTAATTTCAAAATCATAAAAATAAAGTCCAGTTTCTAATGCAGGGACATTGACAATATATTTACGAGATTGTTCTTTTAATACATCAGTTGGTTCCAATATATAAATAAATTTTTGTTGAGTGAAATCATTAAATAAGTTTAATGAAATTTGTTTAAAATAAAAATCTTGGTGAACCCATACTTCAAAAAGAATGCCTTGAGAAGAAGAGACTGCACCTTTTGGATATTTATCTTGAAGAGGATTAAATTGAATCAAGAAATATCTTCCTTTCTTTTTATAAGCAATATTAAATTAATTGTAGTATAAAATAATAAAAAAAGAAATAGTTTGTGCGCAAAATATTTTGAAACATTTCTATTTATAAAACGCTTTACTTTTTTTGCGAAAAAATGAAAAAAATATACGAAAACTCACAACTTTATGCTATAATTAATCCATAAGTAAACGGAAACAAATGAAATGGCGATTTTTTTATTAACAGCAAATGAAAACGCTTTTCGTGAAAAGTAAAACGTATTGATAAAGAAGGAGGATATATTTATGGATTATTCTTTGGATAAATATTTATTTCATGAGGGGAAAAACTTTCGGACGTATGAATTTTTAGGTTCGTTTCTTGATGGGGATCAATGTACATTTAGAGTCTGGGCGCCACATGCTCAAGCGGTTTTTGTTTCGGGTGATTTCTGTGGATGGGAACCAACAGTTCATGAATTAACAAGAATCAATAATGAAGGTATTTTTGAAGGAACTGTTTCAAATGTTCGTCCATATGATTCTTATAAATATGTCATTAAAGCTTCCGATGGAAGAATGTTGTGGAAAGCAGATCCGTATGCAAGACATGCGCAAACTCGACCAGAATCAGCTTCTAAAGTATATGAAGACCAAAATTATTTATGGAAAGATGAAACATGGTTAAAACAAAGATCAATTCCTTTCCAACAACCAATGAATATATACGAAGTTCATTTAGGATCATGGAAGCATGGAGAAAATGGCGAATTTCTTAGTTATCGTCAATTAGCGGATACTTTAATTCCATATGTGAAGCAAATGCATTATACGCATATCGAATTACTCCCAATTACGGAATTTCCATATGATCCTTCTTGGGGCTATCAAGTGACAGGTTACTTTGCAGTGACATCACGTTTTGGAACTCCAGATGACTTTAAATATTTAATTGATAGAGCTCACCAAAATGGCATTGGCGTTATTTTAGATTGGGTACCTGGACATTTTACAAAAGACGAATATGGTTTATATGAATTTGATGGAGAATGTTGTTACGAATACTCTGATGAACGTAAAAAAGAACATAAGTCATGGGGAACACGAGTATTTGACTATGGACGTGGAGAAGTGTGTTCTTTCTTATTCTCTAGCGCTTGTTACTGGATTGAACAATTTCATTTAGATGGCTTACGCGTTGATGCAGTAAGTTCTATGCTATTTTTAGATTATGATCGTCCTCAGCATTTAGCAGCTAAAAATATTTATGGAGGAAATGAGAATTTAGAAGTGCTGGATTTCTTTAAAACATTAAATTATTATGTTCAAGAAAATTATCCAGGCGTGATGATGATTGCAGAAGAAGCAACAGCTTATCCGAAAATTACTGCACCAATTCAAGACGGTGGACTTGGTTTCCACTTCAAATGGAATATGGGATGGATGAATGACAGTTTAGATTATATTGAAGAAAATCCAATTTATCGTCAATGGTCTCATAATAAATTAACATTCTCAATGTGTTATGCTTTTGTAGAAAACTTTATTTTACCGATTTCCCATGATGAAGTGGTACATTTGAAAAAATCATTATTAGATAAATTCCCAGTCGGTTATGATGATAAATTTTCTAATTATAAAACATTTTTAGGATATATGTTTGCTCATCCTGGTAAGAAATTAACCTTTATGGGAACAGAAATCCCTCAATTTATCGAATGGGATGAAAATAAAGAATTAGACTGGATGTTATTAGATTTTCCATCACATTATAACGCACACCGTTTTGCTCAAGAGTTAAATCAGTATTATCGTAAAACACCGGCTCTTTGGCAACAAGATGGAGGATGGGAAGGATTTGAATGGCATGTGGTCGATGATGCTTCTCATAATGTATTTGCTTTTTCAAGAAAAGCTGCTGATGGTCAAGAAGTGCTTGTCATTTCTAATTTTTCTGGAGAAAATTGGGAACAGTATTCTATTGGATTCCATGACGAAAGAAGCTATAAAATGGCATTAAATTCAGATGCTAAAAAATTTGGTGGACAAGGCATTGTTAATAGAAATTTAAAAACAAAACAACAACAATGTGGAGAATTCCCATATACACTTCAACTAACGATACCAGCATTTTCAACAATGTATCTTGAGAAAAAATAAATAATGTGGGGGATAAACAGATGGCAAGAAAGAAAGAAATGGTTGCAATGTTACTAGCAGGAGGCCAGGGGACTAGATTACAAGTTTTAACGCAAGATATGGCTAAACCAGCTGTACCTTATGGTGGAAAGTATCGTATTATTGATTTTCCATTATCAAATTGTGCAAATTCAGGAATTTCAACAGTAGGGGTTTTAACACAGTTTAAACCTTTAGAATTGAATTCTTATATGGGCAATGGACAACCATGGGATTTAGATAGAATGGATGGAGGATTGTCTATTTTACCTCCTTATACTGCTGGTAAAACAGGGGAATGGTATAAAGGAACAGCACATGCCATCTATCAAAATATTAAATATATCGAACAATATGAACCTGAATATGTCTTAATTTTATCAGGAGATCATATTTATAAAATGAATTATAATAAGATGCTAGATTTCCATAAGGAAAAAGAGGCAGATTTAACAATTGCTCATATTAATGTACCAATGGAAGAAGCTCATCGTTTTGGGATTTTAAATACTGATGAAGATTTGAAAATTGTGGAGTTTTTAGAAAAACCAAAAAATCCAATTTCAACTAAGGCTTCAATGGGGATTTACATTTTCAATTGGAGAGTGTTACGTGAATACTTAATTCGAGATGAAGCAAATCCAGAAAGTGAAAAAGATTTCGGAAAGAACATTATCCCAATGTTATTAGAAGAAGAAAAGAACATTTATGCATTTCCATTTGAAGGATATTGGAAAGATGTAGGTACGATTGAAAGTTTATGGGAAGCGAATATGGATTTAATTAAATCTCGTGAAGCTTTTGATATTGATGATAAAACTTGGAGAATTTATTATCGTCATGAAGGACGTTTACCTCAATATTTAGGAGAACATGCTGATGTTCAATCTTCAATGATTTCTGATGGTACTTTAGTTTTTGGTCAAGTAAAAGATTCAATTATTTCTTCTGGAGTGGTCATTGCAGAAGAAGCTGTTGTAAAAGATAGTATTATTATGCAAAATGCCACGATTGAAAAAGGAGCAAGTGTCTATCACACAATTGTAGCCGAAGGAGCGGTGATTAAAGCGGGCGTATCAATCGGTCATGAAAAAATTGAATTAGGAAAAGATATGATTACGGTAATTGGACGCAATGAAGTCGTCACTGAACCGAAGAAAGCGGGAGGATGCTAAAATGATAAAAGCTTTTGCGATTTTATTTGCGGATAATTATAGACAGGATGATTTACATGGACTTGTTCGTTCAAGAACTTTAGCTTCACTTCCAGTTGGTTCTAGATATCGTTTAGTAGACTTTATGTTATCGTCTTTAGTAAAAGCAGGAATCGACAATATCGGTATTTTAACAAACCATAATTATAAATCTTTAAGAGACCATGTAGGCTGGGGAAAAGATTGGGATTTAAACAGAAAAAATAGTGGCTTAACATTAATTACGCCATTATCGAATTATTTATCAAATCGTATTCCTCAAAATAAAATTGAAGCTTTAGTCAATACAATGGTTTATACGGAAGATTTAAGTGAAGAGTATTGTATTTTGGCTGATACAAACATTATTGGAAATATTGATTTTAAAGAAATGTTTCAATATCATGTCGACACTGGATCTGACATTACGGTTGCGTATCACTATCGCAAACCTGAAATTGGCGAATCTCAGATTATTTTTGACAAAGATTATAAAGTGTATGAAACGTTGTATCATTTTAATGGTGGAAAAGAAAAATGTGCGACTCAAGCTAAAATTTATATTATGACAAAAGAATTGTTAAATGCCATCATTAAAAAGGGAATGACTTTAGGATGGGAAGATATTTTACGCGATTATGTTTCTAAAAATTTAGATACTTTAAATGTCTATGCGTATGAAATTAAAGGGTATTCAAAAGTTATCAATAGTGTAAAAGATTATTTTGATTTCAACCAAGATTTATTAAAACCTGAAACATTGACAGCCGTATTTGATAGCGGAGTTGAAATTTTAACACGTGTACAAGATAGTGTGCCAACTCATTATGGAGAAAATTCCAAAGTAAAACGTTCATTATTAGGAGATGGCTCTTACATTAATGGTACTGTTGAAAATAGTATTATTTTCCGTGATGTCATTATTGAAGAAGGAGCTGTTGTAAAAAACAGCATTATTATGGCAGACTCCATTATTAAAAAAGGTGCGAAATTAAATTACGTAATAACGGATAAAAGCATTGAAGTTCCTGAAGAAAAAGAATTATCAGGAACAAGTGAATGCCAAGTCATTGTTGAAAAAAATAAATGTGTGTAATGTTTAGGATAGCTTCCAGTTTGGGAGCTATCTTTTTTTGCTTGTCGCTATAAAATACTGGTGCTTTTTACTAGCTTATCGTATAATAAATTTATCTGAATTTAAAAATTAGAAAAGGTTGTGCATCCATGAGAAGACGTACGATGTTGCTTTTCGTCTGCACGTTTTTAGTGATTTTTTTTGGAGCTGCTCGAATATTTTATCTTAGTCAATCAGAACGGTTAAAGGCTAAAGACTTGGCAGTAGAAATTGCAGCACAAAAAGTTCAATTTACAAAAATTACAGATTTTTATTGGTTTAATACGGAAGAAACTTATTATTCATTAGCTGGAATTACGACAGAAGGTCAACAATTATATGCGATTGTTTCTCCGGAAAAGAAGGAAGTAACCGTATTACAACAGGATGCTGTTATCAATGAACAAGAAGCGCGCTCAATCACAAAACAAGCGAAACATACAGATGAGATTTTAGAAGCAAGATTGGGAATGATAAAAGATGAACCAGTTTGGGAAGTTAATTATCGAACAAGCAATAAACGAATTGGATATTATTATATTTCCGCCAAAAATGGACAATGGATTAAAGATATTGAAAATATTTAAAGGTAGGTTATTATGGTAAAAATCTCAGAACGTGTCGCTAAAATACTTCCTTCGGGAACTTTAGCGATGACACAAAAAGCAAGAGAATTAAAAGCGTCTGGAAAAGATATTATTAGCTTATCAATTGGTGAGCCTGATTTTAATACGCCAGAAAAAATTACAAAAGCAGCAATTGAATCATTATTGAAACATGAAACCGATCATTACACACCTACTTTAGGGTTAGATGCATTAAAACAAGCGATAAGTGATTTTCATTTAAGAAAAGATGGTGTAAAAGTTGATAAACAACAAGTAGCTGTTTTTGCTGGAGCGAAGTTTGCGTTATATTCTGCGTTTCAAACATTAATTGACCCAGGTGATGAAGTCTTAGTACCAGTTCCTTATTGGGTGAGTTATGCAGAGCAAATAACATTAGCTCAAGGTGTACCGGTCTTTGTGGAAACAAGTGAGAAGAATGCCTTTAAATTAACCGTAGATTTGTTAGAAAAAGCTTTAACAGATAAAACAAAGTTATTAATTTTGAATTCTCCATCGAATCCTACAGGATTAACGTATTCCAAAGAAGAATTGTATGAGATTTGTCAGTGGGCATTAAATCATCAAGTGTTTGTTATCGCTGATGAGATTTATTATGAATTAGTGCATGATGTGCCAAGTATTAGTGTGGCAAGTCTATCTGAAGAAATCAAAAATAATACATTAGTCATTAATGGATTATCGAAATCTGTTGCGATGACGGGTTGGAGATTAGGGTATGCCTTTGGTCCAATTGAAGTGATTCGTGCACTGAATGACTTAACCAGTCATACAACGAGTAATCCAGCTGCAGTTGTTCAGTATGCTGCGATTCGTGCTTTTCAGGAAGATTTACAAGAAGATAAAGAAGCGATGCGTCATAAATTTCAAAAGAGAATTGAGTTATTTCATGCACTCATTCAGGAAATTCCTGGTATGTCATGTGTGAAACCAGGTGGAGCCTTCTACTTATTTGTTAATATTCAAGAAGCAATGAAAATAGTTGGAGTTGAAACATCAGATGCATTTGCATTAAAATTATTAGAGGAAGTTGGAGTGGCGACTGTATCAGGTGAAAACTTCGGTTGTACTGGCTACTTGCGATTAAGTTGTGCAAGTAGTGAAGAAGAACTAAAAAATGCCGCTCAAAGAATCAATCAATTTGTTAGAAATTATTTGTAGAAAGAGGGATTATTTTGAAAAAAATCAGAATGAACCAAGCAAAAGATTATGTCGGACAAACAGTCTTAATTGGAGCTTGGGTAGCTAATAAACGTTCAAGTGGGAAAATTGCGTTCTTACAATTACGTGATGGAGCAGCTTATTTCCAAGGGATTGTTGTAAAAAGCGATGTTCCAGAAGAAGTATTTGAAATTGCTAAATCATTAACACAAGAAACAGCTGTTTATGTAACAGGTGTAGTTCAAGAAGATACTCGTTCAAAATTAGGGTATGAATTATTAGTAACAGGATTAGAAGTGATTGGGGAAAGTCATGAATATCCAATTACTCCAAAAGAACACGGTACGGACTTCTTAATGGATCACCGTCATTTATGGTTACGTTCAAGTAAACAACATGCCATTATGCAAATTCGTAACGCTATTATTTATGCTTCCTATGAATTCTTTGATCAAAATGGATTTATTAAATTTGATAGCCCAATTTTATCTGGAAATGCAGCAGAAAATACAACTGAATTATTTGAAACAGATTATTTTGGAGATCCAGCTTTCTTATCTCAATCAGGTCAATTATACTTAGAAGCTGGAGCAATGGCATTCGGTCCAGTATTCGACTTTGGACCAGTATTCCGTGCTGAAAAATCAAAAACTCGTCGTCACTTAACAGAATTCTGGATGATGGATGCTGAATATCCATTCGTGACTCATGACGAATCATTAGATTTACAAGAAGCTTATGTAAAAGCATTAATTCAAGGAGTTTTAGACCGTGCTCCTCATGCTCTTGAAACATTAGAAAGAGATGTAGAATTATTGAAGAAATATGTCAGTGAACCATTTAAACGTATTTCTTATGATGAAGCGATTGACTTACTACAAGCTCACGAAGCAGATGAAGATACAGATTATGAACATTTAGAACATGGAGATGACTTTGGTTCTCCACACGAAACTTGGATTTCAAACCATTTTGGAGTTCCAACATTCGTTATTAACTATCCAGCGGAGATTAAAGCATTTTACATGAAGCCAGTACCAGGTAATGAAAGCCGTGTACTTTGTGCGGACTTATTAGCTCCAGAAGGATATGGAGAAATTATCGGTGGTTCGCAGCGTGAAGTAGACTATGATAAATTATATGCAAAAATTAAAGAGAATGGCTTAAATCCAGATGATTATGCATTCTATTTAGATTTAAGAAAATATGGTTCAGTTCCTCACGCAGGATTCGGACTAGGATTAGAAAGAATGGTAACATTCGTTGCTGGAACGAAACATATTCGTGAAGCAATTCCATTCCCACGTTTATTAAACCGTATTTTCCCATAGAATAGACAATTTCAAACCGATTTTTAGAATTTCTAGAAATCGGTTTTTATGTCAGAAAAAGAGGTGAAAATTTTGGAACAAACATTTCAACAATTTTGGATGTATCAAGGAGGAACAACCGTTCCAAATCCATTCATCCGATATTATCAACAATTACAATTGACGGCACAAGAATGCTTAATGCTCTCTTGGTGGTTACAACATACTACTTCAGAATATTTTCCATTGAATGTAGAAGAAGTCTGTGAGGTGTTTTCAATTAGTGAAAATACTTTATTTCAAATTATTCAACATTTATTGGATAGACAAGTGGTATCCGTTACCCAAAAAGAAAATGAACAAGGAAAAAAAGAAGAATATTATAGTTTAGCGCCGTTATTTCAACAATTGGAAATATTACATCGTCAAGAAGTGGCAAAAAAAGAAGAAAAAGAGAAGCCAAATTTAATTTTCGTAATCGAAAAAGAATTTGGAAGACCGATTAGTTCGTACGAAATTCAAATGATTAAAAGTTGGATTGATAAAGATGAATATTCATATGAGTTAATTTTAGCAGCTTTAAAAGAAGCTGTTTTAAATCAAGTGTTTACATTGAAGTATATGGATAAGATTTTATTAACATGGCAAAGAAAAGGGTTCAAAACGGTTCAACAAGTCATTCAAGATAAGAATCGTACGAGAAATGGCAATTTTGCAGCAAAACCAAAAGAAACAATACCGATTCCTCTAGTTCCATTAGATAATTGGTTGGATTAATGGGGGGAAGACGATGTTATCAAAAACAAAAACGATTGAAGCAGTTCAAACAATGGGAGATTTATTTCCAGATGCTCATTGTGAGTTAAATCATCGCAATGCTTTTGAATTACTGATTGCTACGATTTTAAGTGCTCAAGCAACCGATGTAGGTGTGAATAAAGTAACTCCAAAATTATTTGAGAGATTTCCAACTCCAGCTCATTTAGCGGCTGCTAGTGAGGAAGCAGTGATTGAATGTATTCAATCATTAGGATTGTATCGAAGTAAGGCAAAAAATATTCGTCTTTGTGCGCAACAACTACTGGAACGATTTAATGGAGAAGTTCCCCATACTAGAGAAGAATTAGTGAGTTTAGCAGGTGTAGGTAGAAAAACTGCAAATGTAGTGATGAGTGTTGCTTTTAATATCCCAGCGTTTGCAGTAGATACACACGTTGAGCGAATCTCTAAAAGACTACAGATTTGTAGACAAAAAGATACAGTGTTAGAAGTAGAAGAAACGTTATGTCGTAAAATTCCGAAAGAATTATGGTCGAGAGCGCATCATTGGATGATTTTCTTTGGAAGATATCATTGTATTGCTCGGAAACCAAAATGTCATGAATGTCCCTTATTAGAAATGTGTGCGTTTGGTCAAAGAGAAGTATAATGAATCGAACAATAAACAAATACGGATAATAAAACGTTAACAAAAATTCCCAACAACTTCCCCTTTATAGCTTGAAAATGTGATAATAACAATGTTTTTGAGATTTTTTAACTGACAATAAACGTTTAATGTGCTATACTAAACTTAGTAATATTGCAGATGTGTTGGATTTGGAAGGCCCGTGGGAAGAGGCGATAGAGATGGCACTTAAAGTGACCAAGAAAGTTCAAGGAATCGTTGAAACGGAACTTCGTAAAGGAACTAGCAAATCTCGTATTGCACATATATTGGGTGTTTCTTATGAAGAAGTTCTTGTTGTCATTAAACGAGTAAAAGATTCTATTCGACCTGATGTAGGAGACCGAATTCATTTTACGTTTAGAGAACAGCAAATGTATGGTGTGATTTATAAGTTACTTTCTAATAGTGCAGTCGTGATTATTGACTGGGAATCTTCTACGACCGTTATGAAAGATATTTGTGAAGACCGCACCATCGTAAATTTTAAAGATATTATTGAATTTTTACCGGATGATGCTAAGGCAGACTAATCTTGGATTAGTCTGTTTTTCTTTTAATATAGGAGGTTAGAAATGGGAAATACAATAGAATTTCCAAATCAAGAAGAATTTTATATTCAAAAAGCAACTCAATGTCAGAAAGAAGATGATTTAATCGGTGCCATTGATTGGTTAGAAAAAGGATATATTAAGACTCGTTCAGATCAACTATTGGAAAAATTATGGATTTTACTATGTCGTAGCCAAGACTGGAGTGAAATCATTTGGCTTGTAGAAGAGTTTCAATTGCAAGGTGAAAAGTATGTATCTGTTTATTTAGAAGCATTAATTCATATGAATCGATTCGAAGAAGTGGAAGCATATCTAAAACATTCTGAACACTTAGAGGTTCCATGTATAAACGCACTACAACTAAAAATGATGAATCAACAATTGAAACAGGAACAAGAGAAAGTTCAGCAGTTACAAGAAATAGGGGAAGCGTTACAGAAAAAAGATAAGATTTTTTCTATTGAAAAAATTCAATATATCACTCAAGTATTAATTGATTCTACATTACCTCAAAAAGAATTCGTGATTCAGTTATTTTTGCTTCATCCACAGACACCAATGTTTGATAAAGCAATTCTATTAGATGAATGGTTGGACTCTGGAACGCTTGAGGTGATTCAATTACTCTGGAATGGGAAAATAATACTGTTAGAACGAAATAAACTGTTTTCAATTTCTAAATCATCATTGTATAAAGAAGAGTCAGTGTTGTTAGATGAGTTAATGAATTATTTTTCGATGGAAGAGGCTACGATATTAGCTCAAAAATGGATGCAAGACACGATTCGATTATATCCGTTTCAAGAAGAGTATATTTCTTCATTTGAGGAATGGATAAAATATTTTTCAGAAAAAGAAGACTTAATGCAAAGTTTATTTTATGATGATGCTACTTTTGTTAAACAATATGATGATTTTCGAAAAAGTAAATACTGAAAATAGACTTGAAACAAATCATTTTAAAAAAAGAATTAGAACGTATATAATGAGATAAAAGCTGTCTAATAATAGAAAAGGCTGGAGGTTTTCATCATGAAAAAAGGAATTGTAAAATGGTTTAGCAATGAAAAAGGCTATGGTTTTATTTCTGTTGCTGATACAGATGAAGATGTATTTGTTCACTTCACAGGGATTTTATCTGAAGGATTTAAAACGTTGAAAGAAGGACAAAAAGTAGAATTTGAAATTGCGCAAGGAGCTCATGGACTTCAAGCTACTCATGTGCGAGTAGAAGTTTCAAAATGATTCGAGTAAGAACTGATGCTGCTGTGAATGGTAATCCAGGGAAAGTTGGAATTGGAATTGAAATTTTGCATCAAAAGCAACAATTTTTGTTTAAAGAAAATTCTGAACTATTAATGGATAATCATCAAGCAGAATTATGGGCGATTTATCGTGCTTTAATCATTCTTCAGGAAAAAGAATGGCATTATGACATGATTTTTTTAAATTCTGATTCGAAATTTGCGATGATGGCGATTGAAAAAAATTATACGAAACAAGTAGCTTACCAAGAGATTCTAAAAAAGGTTCAGGGAGAACGAAAAAAATTTCCTCGGCTATTTTTAGAATGGATTCCTGAAAAGGAAAACCGAGGTGCTGATCAATTAGCAAGACAAGCTTTACAACAAATTTTAGGAAGATAGGGAGTTTTTAAGATGGAAGAACATGTATTGTATTTTAGTAGCTTATGCCCAGATACTAAAGCATTTGTAGAGGAGTTACAAAGACAAAATATTAGCTATCGTGAGGTAGATATTACTGCAAGTATGGCAAATTTAAAAGAATTTATTCGTTTAAGAGATGATAAACCACAATTTGAAGGTCGTAAACAATGGGGAATGGTTGGTGTTCCTTGTTTAGTGACAAAAACTGGTCAATATATTTTTGAAATTGGTCAATTAAATGGAACTAGCTGTGAGGCTGTACCAGTTGAGTAATATTCCGTCGTTATTTTTAGGATATGTACTATTGATAAATCTTTTATTATTTCTTTTAATGGGAATTGATAAGAGAGCAGCCAAACGAAAAAAGTGGCGGATACCTGAAAGAAGATTATTAACATTAGGTCTGATTGGTGGGGGAATTGGTGGAATACTAGGAATGCTCGTATTCCACCATAAAACTCACCGAATTTATTTTACAATTTGTTATGGAATCAATGTGTTTTGTTGGGGAATGGCTTTCCTATATTTTATGCAACAATTTTAAGGGGGAAGAGATGAAGCAACAAAAAGGAATATTATTTGCGATTTGGATTGGACTTCTGAGTTCTCTTTCCGGATTTGTAAATATTACAACATTATTATTATATGAAAAACCTACGACCCATATGACGGGGAATGTTTCAGGGATTTTAATCCATGCGATGTCGGGTGAAACAAGTCACGCTCTTACATTACTATTCATTGTTATTAGTTTTTTACTCGGTGGAGTATGTTGCGGAATGATTTTTTCTGAAAAAGTTTTCCGTTTTGCAAACCGATATGGAATATTGTTAATTGTATTAGGTTTGTTATTAGGAATTAGTTTCTGGTTACAGCTAGAAGCTTTATGGATATATCAATTAGCTTTTACAGTCGGTGTTCAAAATGGTATGTTTATTTATTACCGTGGGATGATTGTAAGAACCTCGCATTTTACGGGCTATTTAACGGATACAGGATTTGCGATTGGTAGATGTCTAAGAGGTCATCGTAAGGATAAAATAAAAATAGTTTTTTATAGTTTAAGCATGTTGTTCTTTTTATTTGGAGGAGCATTAGCATTTGAAATGGCAGCATGGTCTAAAGAATTATTACTATTTGTTATTAGTATTAGTTATGTATTAGTTGGTGGGTATTATTTCTTATTCCGTCATTTATATGCATACTATCATTTGTTGGAGGAAGAAGCATGACAGATATTTTAGTTGTAGTGGATATGCAAAAAGATTTTGTAGATGGAGTCTTAGGGACAAAAGAAGCAGTTGCAATTGTTCCTAATGTAGCATCAACGATTCGAGAGTTTTCAGGTAAAGTTTTTTATACTTTGGATACTCATCATGAAAATTATTTAGAAACAGAAGAAGGAAAAAAATTGCCAGTTGTTCACTGTGTCAAAGGAACTCCAGGTTGGCAATTAGATGCAACTGTACAAGAAGCTCTTTTAGAAAAAGAAGCTGTTGGAGTTGAAAAACCTACTTTTGGATCTACAGCATTAATGGAATTATTGAAGGAAGTTCCGTCCATTAGTTCCATTACATTTTTAGGTTTATGTACAGATATTTGTGTCATTAGCAATGTCTTATTAGCAAAAGCAAACTTCCCTGAGGTACCCATTAATGTATACTCTACTTCATGTGCAGGGGTAACCCCTCAAAGTCATCAGCAAGCATTAGAAGCCATGAAAATGTGTCAAATTAATGTGGTAGAATAAAGTGTAGGTGAAAGAATGGATTCTAAAGAAAAATTAAAAGAACTAAATGTCCTGAATGCCATCATGTTAGTAGCAATTCTAATTGGTATTGTAATTGGGATTATCATTCAAGAATTAATCGGTGGAGTAGCAATTGGAATGCTTGGAGGATTTATCACACGATTAATTTATTTAAGAAAAAAATATAAGGATATTAATCCAAAACAAGGAGAAAAAACTATGTTACAAGAATTTTTTGAAGCAGTAGAAAAGTTTGAAAAAAAATCAATTAAAGAAGTAGAAAACTTAATCTCAAATGGAGAAGAAGTAGTGTTATTTATCGGACGTCCAACATGTCCATATTGCCGTCGCTTTGCTCCAAAAATGAATGAAGCACGTCAAGCTTTAAATAAACCAGCAATTTTTGTTAATAGTGAAGATGTTACACAATTAAATGAGATTCAATCATTCCGACAAAAATATGGTATACCAACAGTGCCAGGTCTATTAGTTGCTAAAAGTGGAGAGGCTCGTGTAGTTTGCGATTCATCAATTAGCGTGGAAGATATTATTGCATTCGTTAATAAATAAGACTATTTTAATTTAAAAAGGAGAGGGACTTGTATGAACGAAATTAAATGTCCGCACTGTCAAAAGGTTTTTACAATTGATGAACATTCTTATGCAGATATTGTGAGTCAAGTTCGTAATCAAGAATTTACACAAGAAATTCATCAACAATTAGAATTAGCCAAAAAACAATTTGAAACAGAACAACAATTAAAATCTCAACAAGCTCAATCTCATTTTGAAGAGAAATTAGCACACTATACACAACAAATTGCTTTATTAGAGCAAGAGCTAAAACAAGCTAGTCAACAAATGGAAGTTCAAGTTGAAAAAGAAAAACATAAATTAGAAATGGAATTATCTAAGATTCAACAAGAACAAGTTGTTTCAAAACAAGAATTGACGCAGCAATATCAAGAAAAAATTACTCAGCAAGAACAACTCATTCAGTCTCTTCAAGCAAAAATTGATGCACAAGAAACAAAAGAAGCCTTACGAGTTTCTCAGTTATCTGCTGAAAAAGATCGTGTTATTGCTGATTTAGAAGCGAAAAATCATTTGCAAGAAAAAGAACAAGAAGTTCAAGCGGCTGCTTTAAAAGAAAAATACGAGTTAGAATTACGTCAAAAAGACGAAACGATTGCCTTTTATAAAGATTTTAAAGCAAAACAATCGACAAAAATGGTCGGTGAAAGTTTAGAACAACATTGTGAGATTCAATTTAATCAGTTGAGAATGACCGCTTTTCCAAGAGCTGAATTTGGTAAAGATAATGATGCTAAAACAGGAAGTAAGGGCGATTATATTTACCGAGAATATGATGATTTTGGGAATGAAATTTTATCGATTATGTTTGAGATGAAAAATGAAAATGATCAAACAGCAACGAAGAAGAAAAATGAACATTTCTTTAAAGAATTGGATAAAGATCGACGTGAGAAGAATTGTGAGTATGCGATTTTAGTATCTTTATTAGAAGCAGATAATGAACTATACAATAATGGAATTGTGGATGTCAGTTATGTATATGAGAAAATGTACGTGGTAAGACCTCAATTCTTTATTCCAATCATTACATTATTAAGAAATGCAGCGTTAAATTCATTAAAATATAAACAAGAATTAGCTCAAATGAAAGAGCAACAATTAGATATTACGCATTTTGAAGAAGACTTGCTAGCGTTTAAAACTGCGTTTTCTAAAAACTATGAATTGGCGAGTAAGAAATTCAAAACAGCAATTGATGAAATTGATAAAACAATTTCGCATTTACAAAAAACAAAAGATGCGTTGTTATCATCTGAGAATAATTTAAGATTAGCGAATAATAAAGCGACTGATTTAACTGTAAAAAAACTCGTCAAAAATAATGCGACAATGAAAAAGAGATTTGAAGAATTAGAATAGGAGAATGAAAAATGGCAAAATTTATCGTAGAACCAGAATTTTGGGAATTATTTCCAGAAGGTCAAGTGAATGTTTTAGTATTAAAAGGGATTAATAATACTGTAGATGAAACGGAAGATCCTTATTTTGAAGGAATTTTACAAGAAGCTTGTCAAAAAGCTAAAGTTCATTTTACTGAAGAAGTGTTTAGCGATAATCTTGTTATCCAACAATGGAGACAAGCCTATTCTAAGTTCAAAACAAAAAAAGGAGCTCGTTCTTCTATTGAAGCATTATTAAAACGTGTCTCTCAAGGACATCAATTCCGATTGATTACTCCATTAGTAGATATTTATAATAGTATTTCTATTGAATATGCTGTCCCATTAGGGGGAGAAGATTTAGATAAAATTCAAGGGGATTTACGATTAGGTAAAGCTAAAGGAGGAGAAAGTTTCTTCCCATTAGGTGCTGAAGAAGATTCACCAGCATTAGAAGGCGAAATTTGCCACTTCGATAATGATGGAGCTGTATGTCGTTGCTTGAACTGGAGA
Organism: uncultured Granulicatella sp.; assembly: GCF_963515095.1. Lineage (GTDB taxonomy): Bacteria > Bacillota > Bacilli > Lactobacillales > Aerococcaceae > Granulicatella. The sequence goes on from NZ_CAUPXD010000024.1 coordinate 18,178, forward strand.
GAAGCCAAGAGAACAATGTTACAAGAAGAAACAACGAATGCAGTTCTTATAATGGAATCTGTGACAAAAGATCAAGCTGAAAGAGCAACAGTTGCAATGGAAGCATTAAAAAAACGTTGCGAAGAATACTTTAATGTAACAGGAGTAAGTTATATTGTAACACCTGAAAATAGCGAAGTTGAATTATAACAGGAAAGTGGTAGAGCAATTGTTCTGCCACTTTTTGAATAGTTAAAAAATACAAAAGAAAGGAGGAAGCGAATGCGCAAAATATTACATATTGATATGGATGCTTTTTTTGCATCTGTTGAACAAATGGACCATCCTCATTTAAGAGGAAAACCGATTATTGTTGGTGGAAAAGTCAATCAACGTGGAGTGGTGGCAACTTGTTCTTATGAGGCAAGAGCGTTTGGAGTACACTCTGCAATGCCAACGAGTAAGGCTATACGATTATGTCCAAAAGCAATCATTGTTCCTCCAAATTTTGAACGATATCGACAATTAAGTTTACAAATTCGAGAAATATTTCATCGATACACTCCTTTAGTTGAGCCGATGTCGATTGATGAAGCTTATCTAGATGTTACAGAGAATACAAAAAACCAAACTTCTGCTACGATCATTGCTCGAGAAATACAAGAAGCTATTTATAAAGAGGTAGGATTAACTTGCTCTGTAGGAGTATCTTTTAATAAATTTTTAGCCAAAATTGCATCCGGTCAAAGAAAACCAGCTGGAATTACCGTAATTGATCAAGAATCATTTCCAGAATTTATTAAAACTTTGCCTGTTGAGAAATTTTTTGGTGTAGGACAAGCAACTGCAAAAAAATTACATCAGAAAAAATTATTAACTGGAGAAGATATTTTAAATTGTTCAAAAGAGTATTTAATTGAATATTTTGGAAAGCAAGGAGAAGCTCTGTATCGACAAGTAAGAGGACAATCGAATGATCAATTAACATTGTATCGTGAAAGAAAATCTTACGGTAAAGAAGAAACTTTATTAGAAGACACAACAGATGAAGAAGTGCTACAGAAATATATAGAGCAATTCTCTGAACAAATATCAAAATGGTTAAAGAAAAATAAATTAGCTGCTAAAACAATAACGATTAAATTAAAACAAAGTGATTTTGGAACAAAAACAAGAAGTAAAACACTCGAAACCTATGTCCAGAGTAAAGAAAAATTAGCTATAGAAGCCTATCATCTATTGATGGAAGAATATAATAATGAATCCATTCGTTTAATTGGACTTACTAGTTCTCAGTTTGAACAGACGCATCATTTATTTGAACAAGTAAAACTGTTTTAATAAAAGTAATACAGTTCTAAAACATATTGTAATACAGTTAGTGTTTTGAGAGTTATCATTTATTTTGCTTTTTTCTGAAATTGATAAAGTTTCTGCACAAAAAAGCATAAATAAATACTATATTTATAAAGAAAAACTTGTAATTCAATTCACAAAAAATAAAAATCAAAACTCGAACTTAATTACTTGCATAACTAAAAAAAGCATGGTAAATTAGTATATGAAAATAATAGAAATGATACAGAAGTAAAATTCTGTTTCTTCATTTTTGTTATGAAGCACAATTTCTTAAAGAAAAGGGGAAACAAAAAGTATGGCAACGAAGAAAAAATTCGATCTCGATGCACTTTTCACACCAAATAACACGAACTTTGAAATGGTTCAAGTGTTAGATGCAGAAGGAAATGTTGTTAATCCAGATCTAGTACCTGATTTATCAGATGATGAATTAGTCGAATTAATGACTGATATGGTATGGTCACGTATTCTACATGAACGTTCAACAGCATTAAACCGTCAAGGACGTTTAGGATTCTACGCTCCAACTGCTGGGCAAGAAGCTTCACAATTAGCTTCTATCAAAGCAATTGAAAAAGAAGACGTATTATTACCTGGTTACCGTGATGTACCACAATTAGTAAAACATGGTTTACCATTATCACAAGCATTCTTATGGTCTCGTGGACATGTTGCAGGTAATATGTACCCAGAATCATTAAAAGCTTTACCACCACAAATCATCATTGGCGCACAATATGTTCAAGCAGCAGGTGTTGCATTAGGATTACAAAAACGTGGTAAGAAAAATGTCGCTGTTACTTATACAGGTGACGGTGGATCTTCACAAGGGGACTTCTATGAAGGAATTAACTATGCTGGTGCATACAAATCACCTGCTATCTTCTTCATTCAAAATAATGGATGGGCTATCTCAACTCCTCGTGAATTACAAACAGCTGCTACAACATTAGCGCAAAAAGCTGTTGCTGCAGGTATTCCTGGTATTCAAGTAGATGGTATGGACCCATTAGCAGTTTATGCCGTAACTAAAAAAGCTCGTGAGTATGCAGTTGCAGGAAATGGTCCAGTATTAATCGAAACAATCTGCTTCCGTTATGGTCCACATACATTATCAGGGGACGACCCAACTCGTTACCAACCAGAAGGAATCCAAGATGAATGGGCTAAAAAAGATCCATTAATTCGTTTCCGTAACTACTTAACAGCTAAAGGCTTATGGTCTGAAGAAAAAGAAAATGAAGTTATTGAAGCAACTAAAGAAGAAATTAAAGAAGCAATCAAAGAAGCTGACAAACAACCAAAACAAAAAGTTTCATTCTTCTTGAAGACAATGTTTGAAGAACCAACAAATGTTATCCAAGAACAAATTGATTACTTTGAAGCAAAGGAGAATAAATAATTATGGCACAAATGACAATGATTCAAGCCATTACAGATGCATTGGCTTTAGAATTAAAACGTGATGAAAATGTCCTAATTTTCGGTGAAGACGTTGGTAAAAACGGAGGAGTTTTCCGTGCAACTCAAGGACTTCAAGATGAATTTGGTGAAGACCGTGTATTCAATACTCCTTTAGCAGAATCAGGTATTGGTGGTTTAGCAATCGGTTTAGCATTAGAAGGTTACCGTCCAGTTCCTGAAATCCAATTCTTTGGATTTGTATTTGAAGTAATGGACAGTGTTGTTGCTCAAGCAGCTCGTTACCGTTACCGTATGGGTGGAACTCGTCAAATGCCTATCGTATTCCGTGCACCATTTGGTGGTGGGGTACATACACCAGAATTACACTCAGATAACTTAGAAGGTTTAGTAGCACAATCCCCAGGTTTGAAAGTGGTTATTCCTTCAAACCCATATGATGCAAAAGGATTATTAATTTCAGCAATTCGTGACAACGATCCAGTTGTTTACTTAGAACATATGAAATTATACCGTTCATTCCGTGAAGAAGTTCCAGCAGAAAGCTATACAGTTCCTTTAGGAAAAGCTGCTGTAACTCGTGAAGGAACAGATGTTTCTATTATTACTTACGGTGCTATGGTTCGTGAATCTGTTAAAGCAGCAGAAAACTTAGAAAAAGAAGGTATTTCTGTAGAAGTTATTGACTTACGTACAGTTTCACCATTAGACTTAGATACAATTTTAGCTTCAGTTCAAAAAACTGGACGTGTTGTAGTTGTACAAGAAGCTCAACGTCAAGCAGGTATTGGCGCAATGGTAATGTCTGAAATTTCAGAACGTGCGATTTTACATTTACAAGCACCAATCGGTCGTGTTGCAGCACCAGACTCAATCTTCCCATTTGGTCAAGCAGAAAATGACTGGTTACCAAATGCAAGTGATATTGAAGCAAAAGTTCGCGAAACTTACAATTTTTAGTTCGTAAAATCATTCACTAAAGAGCAAAAAGCCCTTCAAAGGTGATTTGCTCTTTAGAATATTTAAGTAAAAATTAAGAAGGGATGTACAAGCATGGCTTTCCAATTTAAAATGCCTGATATCGGTGAAGGTATCGCAGAAGGCGAAATCGTAAAAATCGACATTAAAGTCGGTGACACAATTCAAGAAGATGATATTTTATTCGAAGTACAAAACGACAAATCTGTAGAGGAAATTCCTTCTCCAGTAAGTGGTACAATCTTAGAAGTTAAAGTTCAAGAAGGAACAGTAGCACGTGTAGGAGATATTATCGTTGTAATCGATGATGGTTCTGGTCCAGCAGAAGCAGCACCAGCCCCAGCAGCTCCTGAGGCAGCCCCAGCAGCAGTTGAAGCACCAGTTGCACCAGCGGCGGCTCCAGCACAACCAACAGGAGTTCCAGCAGCAAGCAATCCTGGTAAATTAGTATTAGCAATGCCTTCAGTACGTCAATACGCTCGTGAAAAAGGTGTTGATATTACAGCAGTTGTTCCAACTGGTAAAGGCGGACGTGTAACTCGTGAAGATATCGATAACTTCGGTGGTGCACCAGTTGCAGCTCCTGCAGTAGAAGCAGCACCAGCAGCACAAGTAGAAGCACCAGCAGCACAAGTAGAAGCTCCAGCGGCACCAGCAGCTTCAGCAGGTAAATCAGAACCAGCTAAACCATTCGTAGGTTCAGCAGAACGTGAAGAACGCGTGAAATTAACTCCAATGCGTAAAGCAATTTCTAAAGCAATGGTTAATAGCAAACATACAGCTCCTCACGTAACATTACATGATCAAGTTGAAGTTTCTAAATTATGGGATCACCGTAAGAAATTCAAAGATGTTGCTGCAGCACAAGGTACTAAATTAACATTCTTACCATATGTTGTTAAAGCATTAGCAGTAGCAATGAAGAAATATCCAGTATTAAATGCTTCAATTGATGATACAACACAAGAAATTGTGTACAAAAACTACATCAATATCGGTATTGCAACTGATACAGATTTAGGATTATTCGTTCCAAATATTAAAGATGCAAATACTAAGAGCATGTTTGGAATTGCTGATGAAATTAATGCATTAGCAGCTAAAGCTCACGAAGGTAAATTAACTGCAGCTGATATGGGACATGGAACAATTACAATTTCAAATATTGGTTCAGTAGGTGGTGGCTGGTTCACTCCAGTTATTAACTACCCTGAAGTAGCTATCTTAGGTGTAGGTACAATCGTTCGTGAACCAGTTATTAACGAAAACGATGAAATCGTAATCGGACGTAACATGAAATTATCATTAAGTTTCGACCACCGTATCGTGGACGGAGCTACTGCTCAAAAAGCTATGAATGAATTAAAACGTTTATTAGCTGATCCAGAATTATTATTAATGGAAGCTTAATTATAAATTAGTTGTACGACGTAAACCGTTTGGTATACGTCGTATCACTATTGAAAACTTTTAAGAGGTGAAAAAGATGGTAGTAGGCGATTTTGCTATTGAACTAGATACAGTCGTAATTGGTGCCGGCCCTGGTGGGTATGTTGCTGCAATTCGTGCAGCTCAAGAAGGACAAAAAGTTGCGATTATTGAAAAAGAATATATTGGTGGTGTGTGTTTAAACGTTGGATGTATTCCATCTAAAGCATTAATTTCTGCAGGACACCATTATCAAGAAGCTCAACATTCTGAAGTTTTCGGAGTAACTGCAAAAGAAGTAGTATTAGATTTTGCAAAAACTCAAGAATGGAAAGATAACCAAGTTGTTAAAAAATTAACTTCTGGTATTGAATACTTATTAAAGAAAAATAAAGTGGAAATTATCCGTGGAGAAGCTTTCCTAGTTGATGACCACACATTACGTGTTGTGACAGAAGATTCTGCTCAAACTTATTCATTCAACCATGCAATTATTGCAACTGGTAGTCGTCCAATTGAAATCAAAGGTTTCAAATTTGGTGGACGTGTCATCGATTCAACTGGTGGTTTAGGATTAAAAGATGTTCCTAAGAAATTAGTTGTTATCGGTGGTGGAGTAATCGGTTCAGAATTAGGTGGAGCTTATGCTAACTTAGGTTCTGAAGTAACAATTTTAGAAGGTGCTCCAAGCATTCTATCAATGTTCGATAAAGATATGGTGAAATTAGTAGAAGATGATTTCGCTAAAAAAGGAGTTACAGTTATTACTTCAGCAATGGCTAAAGAAGCTGTTGATAATGGAGATAGCGTAACTGTAAAATTCGAAGTTGAAGGAAAAGAACAATCAATCGTTGCAGATTACGTAATGGTTGCTGTAGGACGCCGTCCAAACACTGATGAATTAGGATTAGACGTTGTAGGTGTTGAAATGACTGAACGTGGTTTAGTAAAAGTAGATAACCAAGGACGTACAAATATTAAAAACATTTTTGCAATTGGAGATATTGTTCCTGGTGCAGCATTAGCACATAAAGCAAGTTACGAAGGTAAAGTTGCTGCTGAAGCAATCTCAGGTAAACCAGTTGCTGTTGACTATCGTGCAATGCCAGCTGTTGCCTTCACTGATCCAGAATTAGCTTCTGTTGGTTATACTCAACAACAAGCAAAAGATGCTGGATTAAAAGTGAAAGCATCTAAATTCCCTCTAGCAGGAAATGGACGTGCGATTTCATTAAATGCAACTGAAGGATTTGTTCGTTTAATTACAACAAAAGACGATAATGTAATCGTTGGTGCTCAAGTAGCAGGGGTAAATGCAAGTGACTTAATCGCAGAATTAGGTTTAGCGGTTGAAGCTGGTATGAATGCAGAAGATATCGCATTAACAATCCACTCACATCCATCATTAGCTGAAGTAATTATGGATACAGCTGAATTAGCATTAGGAATGCCAATTCATATTTAATCATTTTACGTTTGAAAGGCCGAGTTTTCTCGGTCTTTTTTTGTGTTTATTTTTCTAGCTTAATTTTATAAGAGGTGTACTAAAAATAAAACGATTTTTTCCCGTTTAAGTAGCGATTATGTCGAATAAACTCGTTTTTTTTTTTTTTTTCTAAAAAAGTTCATTTTGCTTGTAAATATATATTATTTTGTTTAAAATATAGTAGATATAAGGAAAAGTATTGAGAAATAAAAGTCATTACGCACATTTTGTTTTCTTATAAGATTGTGTGCGATATTGTTACTCGGAATATAATTTGCGAGTTTTTTTGTTTCTTAATCAGGATAAACGATATAGTATGAATCGTAAATTAATGGAGGAGAATTAATGAAATTTCGAGATAAGCAATTAAAATATAGTATTAGAAAATTCAGCGTTGGTGTTGCCAGCGTTGCAATCGGTGCCGTTTATCTTGCAATGGGCACACACGTAGCTCATGCGGGAGAGATTACACCGAACTCAGAACAACATGATAGAGTAACTGGAACTGGGAAACCAGATTCCAATCCAAGTGAAACAGAAACAAAAACAGTTACACGTACAATCAAGTATGTAAATGCTGCTGATGAAAGTAAAGAAGTATCTACTACAGTTACTCAAACAGTTACCTTAACACGTAAACAAGGCACAAAAGAGTGGACAACAGGGAAATGGGAAGCACAAACTTCACCAATAGTAGATGGTTATAGTGCTCCTAATCAGTCAACTGTAGAAGCAAAAGAAGTGACATCAACAACTGAAGATGAAGAAGTAATAGTTTACTATACTAAACTTGGTGCTTCATCAACTTCATCAACTAGAGGTCGCCGTGTAAGAAGAGAAACAGGAGATGCTCCTACTGGAGAAACTTCTGGTAATTCTACTGGAACTGAGAATAACGAAGCAATAAATTCTGCTCTAACCGAACGTAAGGGGTCTACAGTACAAGCAGATCAACCAGGGATAAATATACCAAAAGGAAATGAGCCTGGAGCACAAGATCCGAATGCTCACATAAGTTTCGATGATCCTAATCATACTGCTACAGTTGAAGAAATGTGGAAGATTATCCAAAATATGCCGGATGACTTCCAAAATAATGAACGTTCATACTTGAGAAACATGGATACTCTAGGAAACGAACTTCGTTTTGATAAGACTGATGAGAATCCAGAAGGTGTGCCACTTAAACCAGGTGAAATCAGAGAAATCAGTAACTTTGGTGGATGGACCGCTATTATGAAAAAAGATGGTGAAACTGGTAAGTTCGCTATTGGAATGAAAAATGAACAAGGTTATTTCACTGGTTGGTATAACAAAAATGGCGAACGTCAAGAAGGTGGAATGCTTGGTTCTGATGCACTTGACCGAATCTATCTTCATGAACAAGCATTAGACCGTCGCTTTAAATATATGTTAATGCTTGCCAAAGGACGTACTATCGCCAATAAAGATGATAAAGCACAAGATGGCTCTGCATTTGATATAGTGACAGCGAATAGTGCGGAGAATAAAGCTAAACTTGCTTCCTTACCTGTAAAAGATAGGGAAGATATACTCCAACACGCACCAAATATTGAAGGTTTCAATGGGATTGAAAAAACGTTCACAGCCTTTTCGACGGCATATGGAAGTCGTTTGAAAATCGAGTTTGTAACGGGATATATCTCAGACTTTGAAGGGTCAAAAGGAACTTATCGTATCGTTGTTAAAGCTATTAAAAAGGATAATTCTGAAGAAACTGTCTATGACCACACTATCAACCGAATTGACGGAGTAGTAGAGAACGAAGAACGCTACAGCCAAGGTGTGGATTTAAGTGGGTTTAATAATACTATTAAAAGTTTATTGAAAAATGAATACAATAAAAAAGTCACTGATCTTGCAAATGCCAAATATACGGTAAAATATCCGGGTAGAGGAAAAAAAGATAGAGAGAAACTAGACGCTTTAAAAGAGGAAGTAAAACAAGAACTTGCTAAAAGTGGAGACGTTATATATGAATTGCCTATAGATAAGGATGAATTGCATGAAGTAGAAAAAAACGGAAAACCGTCTAATAAGTTTAAAGAAGGGATTCCTTTTATAGCAAAAAGTTATGCAGCTGTAGCTAATGATCTCAATAATAGTTTTAGCAAGAAATTGGATAGGGAGGTTCAAAAGAACTCTCCAGCGTGGATAAGTAGTGCTGAAACAAATCCAGACGGAACAGTAAAAAGTAAAGACCCAGATCGTGTCTATAAGTTATTGGATTTTATATTACCGACTGCGAAAAAAATTGTCTATCATGCAGATACAGACCAATTAGAACTCCAAACAGATCCAGATAAAGTAGCCAAACATCGCGAAGAGTTAAAGAATAGACTAGCAGCTAAAAAAGTAGAATTAGAAACAGCTAATGAAGAGAAAAAAATTGAACTAAAGAAAGAAATCTCTGCCTTAGAATCAGCCATTGGATCCACAAATGCCTATACTTACACGGAAGCAAGAAACGGTAGTAAAGAAGCGAAAATCCTTGGCTCACACATGGAAGCAACTAGAAAAACTGATGAAATATCAGATCCTGAATATGGAAAATATCATACTAATGAACTTGCTGAGAAAGAATCAGATGGTCTTGCAAAATTCACGCGCTATTTTGTTGAAAAAGAAAATGTTGCACGTTCAAATGTAATTTCTGATGAGAAATTATCAGAAATAATTAATACAGAGATTAGTGGCGATAATGACAAGCTAGGTAAAGGTGGATACTTCTCAACAGGAGATATTCCATTAGGTAAAGACGTTGTATCCTATAAAGTGCAAGTGTTTGCGGAAAATGAAAAACGTGTTGGGGTTAATAAGCAAAGTCCAAGACTTCAATATAACTTACCTATCCTAGCCGATTTCTCAGTAATCCAAGATACGGTAGAACCGTCTAAAGAATTAGCAAGAAGAATTATTAGTAAGTCGAATCTTCCAGAAGATAAGAAAAAGGAAATTATAGAAAAAATCAACAAGAGTAAGAAGACATCTGAAATAAGATCTCAGCTGTCAGGAGATGTTAAAGTTAAGTATCAAGATGTATCTGGAAATGTATTAACACTTGATAATACTAAAGAACATCAAAAAGAGACTGACTTAGGTAAAAAAGGAGAAGATGGAACATACCTTGCTGTCGATAGCGGACTACGTTATACAAACTATAACGTTACCGATAAAAAATTAAACACGATTACAACTAGTGATGGTAAACAATATATACTGAAAAGATCATTAGAGGATGGTACTCTTGATAATGGAAGATTGAAAACTTCTGCTGATGAATCAGGAACTTTATCTGATAGCCTAGCAACAGTAACGTTTGTATATGAAGAATACACACCACCTGCAACAGGTAAAGGTGTCGTTCACTTCAAGAAACAAGTATCTGAGACAACAACAGAAGCGTTAACAGGATATGATGATATTACGCTTTCTGGTAATGTAGGAGAGACATTCTCTTCAACAGATGTGGATACTAGAATAACAGCGCTGAAAAATGCTGGGTATGAGATTGTTGAAGACACATTTACAAATGGGGATAAAATAATTGACTCAACGGCTGATGTAGACGGACAAGACCCAAGTCAGGTGTATAATGTAATTGTAAGAGAAAAAGTGGAAACAGTAACAACACCACCGACTCCAAATACACCGGTGGATCCAAATAATGAAGAAGGACCAAAATGGCCGGAAACAGGATTAGCAAAATCTGACTTAGAAAAAGAAGTAACACGTACAATTACTTACGTTAAGAAAGAAACTGCAGACGGGGAAAAGATTCCAGATGCACGACCTACAAAGGTAGACAAAGTATTATACAAACGTACTGCAACATATAACTTAGTTAGCAAAACAGTTACTTATAGTAATTGGACACCAACTGCAGATGATACGCATACAGCTACAAGTTTTTCACCAGTAAAAACCCCTGTATTAACTGGATATGTAGCAGATTTTAAGGAAGTTACAGATGCACCAGCTGCGCCAACTGCAAACGGCGAAGTAACGAATATGACTAAAGAAGTTGTATACACTAAGATAGGATCATGGGTACCGAAGATACCAGGGAAAACTCCAATACCAATTCCATATCCAAACGATCCAGAAGATGCAACAAAACCTAAATATCCAGATTATCCAAAAACACCGGAAAATCCGGATGGAACACCAAACCCTCAACCTGAGAACCCAGGCGGAAGCACACCAGGAGGAAACGAAACCCCAGGTGGTGAAACTCCAGGAGGAGGAAACGAAACCCCAGGTGGTGAAACTCCAGGAGGAGGAAATGAAAACCCAGGCGGTGAAACGCCAGGAACTCCTGAAAAACCAAAAACTCCAGAATTACCGGTAATTCCATACGAACCAGGGTACACACCAGGAATACCTACAGATCCAACACAACCAGTGGATCCTAAGACAAATCCGCTAGTACCATTAACACTGGTAGATCCAAAAGATCCTAAAAAAGGATACAAGGTACCAGAAATACCAGAAACACCAGGAAACGATACACCAATTACGTATGAAGCAAATCCACAAAAAGCATTGGTGAAAGTAGTTAATGTTAAGGGTGAAGGAGAA
>NZ_CAUPXD010000025.1:0-27918 GCF_963515095.1 uncultured Granulicatella sp.
TATCCTTCACGACGCATATTTTCAATTAAGATTGATAAGTGTAATTCTCCACGTCCTGATACAATCCATGCATCTGGTGAATCAGTTGGTTCTACTTTTAGAGATACGTCTGTTTGTAATTCACGCATTAAACGTTCTTCAATTTTACGTGCTGTTACAAATTTACCTTCACGTCCTGCAAATGGTGAGTTATTTGTCAAGAATGTCATTTGTAATGTTGGTTCATCAATGTGTAACACTGGTAATGATTCTTGCGCATCTACTGGTGTTACAGTTTCCCCAACGAAGATATCTTCCATCCCTGAAACAGCGATTAAGTCCCCCGCTTTTGCTTCATTGATTTCTAAACGGTTTAATCCGAAGAAACCAAATAATTTTGTAACACGGAAGTTTTTCTTAGTTCCATCTAATTTTAATAGAGATACTTGGTCCCCAACTTTTACAGTTCCACGGAATACACGACCGATACCAATACGTCCTACATAATCATTATAGTCTAATAATGATACTTGGAATTGTAAAGGCTCATCTGAATTATCAATTGGTGCTGGAATATGTTCGATAATTGTATCAAATAAATAATCCATTGTTGGTTCTTGGTCTGCAGGATTATCAGACATACTAGAAGTTCCGTTTAGGGCTGAAGCATAAACTACAGGGAATTCTAATTGATCATCATCTGCTCCTAATTCGATAAATAATTCTAATACTTCATCGACTACTTCTTCTGGACGAGCAGCGTCACGGTCGATTTTATTCACTACTACGATTGGTGTTAAATGTTGTTCCAATGCTTTTTTCAATACGAAACGTGTTTGAGGCATTGTTCCTTCATAAGCATCTACAACTAAAACTACACCATCTACCATTTTCATGATACGTTCTACTTCTCCACCGAAGTCCGCGTGTCCTGGTGTATCCATGATGTTAATACGAGTACCTTTATATTGAACAGCAGTATTTTTTGCTAAAATCGTAATACCACGTTCACGTTCAATATCATTTGAGTCCATTGCACGTTCTGATAATTCTGTACGTGCATCTAATGTTTCTGATTGTTTTAATAATTCGTCTACTAATGTTGTTTTACCATGGTCAACGTGAGCGATAATGGCAATATTACGAATATCATTTCTTAATTTCATGTTTTCCTCCAATTTGTAACAAAATGAAAGTGATGGAATACGCTTAAAAAGGGAATTTCCATCACTCAAACCTCTTTTCAACTCAGAAATTATACTACAAAAATCTCACAAACTCAATTCATATGATTATTTAACCTATACATTTGTATGATTTTTTTCACATCAATAAAAATTGAGTTCAAGTTTACTTCTTTATCGACCTAATTCTTCTGTTCTTTGTTTAGCACATCTAGTCGCTTCGATGATACTTGATCTAAATCCTGTTTGTTCTAATGAAATCACTCCAGCGATCGTTGACCCTCCTGGGCTGCAAACTTTTTCTTTTAAAATAGCTGGATGCTCCTTCGTTTCACCAATCATACTTGCGGATCCTTTAACTGTTTGGGTCGCTAACTGAAGCGCAACTTCTCTAGATAAGCCCATACTCACTCCTGCTTCTGCTAATGCTTCAATAAAAATATAAACAAAAGCTGGACCACAACCGGCTAATGCTGTAGCAGCATCGATTTGAGCTTCCGGTAATTCTATTAATAGACCTGCACATTGAAGCAAACGAACAAATTCCTCTTTATACGATGTAGTCACATTTTCCCCAAGAGAAAAACTAACCACACCTTCTGCTACTTGTAGTGGTGTATTTGGCATCATACGAATCCAACGATGACGAGTATCTGTCATTGAATCTAACTGTTCTAAAGTCACTCCTGCAGCCATACTAATCAATAGGATAGACTCTCGTCGCTCTAAGATATTTTTGTTTTCTTCTAATAACTCTTGAATTTGATTTGGTTTTACTCCTAAAAAAATCACATTTGCTTGTTCAAAAACTTGTCTATTAGTAACTGCTGTAGCGTTTAATTTTTCTGCTAAATTTACTGCCTTTTCATGAGTACGGTTAGCAAGTAATAGTGGATAAGTTTCATGTTTAGCCGCAATTGTCGCAATGACGCTTCCCATATTTCCTAAACCGATGATTCCAATAGTTTTCATCTTATCTCACCTGACCTTCTCCATACACAATGTATTTATAAGTTGTCATTTCTTTTAACCCCATTGGCCCTCTAGCATGTAATTTTTGAGTGGAAATTCCCATTTCACATCCCAAGCCAAATTCTCCACCATCAGTAAATCGAGTAGAAGCATTCACATAAACCGCAGCACTATCCACTCTTGTTGTAAAGAATTCAATCGCATCATCTGATTCTGAAATAATCGCATCGGAATGATGAGTACTATGTGTTTCAATATGACCCACTGCTTCTTCAATCGAACTTACGACTTTTACAGCCATAATATAATCAGAAAACTCCGTATCAAAATCTTCTTTTTGAGCTTTCACTCCTGAAATGTATTGAGCTGCTTTTTCATCAACTCTTAACTCAACAGCCGGAGTATGATTGTCCACTAAAGTTGTTTTTAGTAATAGTAAAAATTGAGGGGCAATAGCTTCATGAACCACACAAACTTCCATAGCATTACATACTGATGGACGACTCATTTTAGCATTTTCGACTATTTTTATTGCTTTAGCTAAATCTGCATCTTTATCAATATAAATGTGCACAATTCCTGTACCTGTTTCAATGACTGGAACAATCGCATTTTCAATAACTGCACGAATTAATCCAGCTCCACCTCGAGGAATTAACACATCGATATAGCCTTTTGCTTTCATTAATGCCATCGCACTTTCTCGACTCGTATCACTGACTAATTGAATACATTCTGGAGAAATACTTGTTTTGGCTAATCCTTTTTTCAAGGCTGTCACAATCGCAAAAGCACTTTGATATGCTTCCTTGCCACCTCTTAATACAACCGCATTTCCACTTTTAATCGATAATGCTACTGCATCTGACGTAACATTCGGTCTGCTTTCATATATAATTCCAATTACGCCAAATGGCACTCTCTTTTTCTTAATTTGAATATTTTGTGCACCGACTGTTTCTTCAATGACTTCTCCAACTGGATCTGATAATTGAGCTACTTGTCGAATTCCTTCAGCCATTGCTTGTATTCTAGATTCATCCAATCTCAAACGATCTAGCATCACGTCTGAAATATGTCCCTTAGCTTTTTCTAAGTCTAATGCATTTGCTTTTAAAATATCATCAGTATCTTCTAACAAAGTTAGAGCCATTGCTTCTAACGCTTCATTTTTGGACTTTGTTGAAGCAATATTGATTTCTTTTTTAAAACGATTAACCGTTGCTAACAATTGTTGTGTCGTCAATATGCATGCCTCCTTAAAATTCTTGTTCTAATAGTTCTAACTCTCCAGAAATAGTCATCCAATCATCTCGATGAATCACAATTCCTTTTCGATTATTTTTCGATAATTGTTGTGCAATAGCGTATTTACTTAGGCGAGTTTGTCCTTTTCCAATCACTTGATAATGTTCATCGACAACTATCACGATTTCGGATTCATAAAACTCTCCCTCAACTGCTTTCACACCCGAGATTAATAAGCTTTTACCTTCTTCTTGTAGAGCTTGTTTTGCGCCAGCATCAACGACTAAATTCCCTTTACTTTTCGCATATAAAGCAAGCCATTGTTTATGAGTTTTCATCACTTTTTCTTGCGCTGTAAAATACGTTCCATCCACCGTTTGGTGAGCTGCTTCGATCAGCGCTTGTTCTTTTAAGGATGAACAAATATAAACTGGAACACCCGCCATTGTCGCAATCGTTGCTGCTTTAATTTTCGTATACATCCCGCCTGTTCCATTGCTAGAACCAGCTCCGCCTGCCATTTCGACTAATTCTTTCGTGATTTCATCAATCGTATCAAATCGTTTTGCCTTTGGATTTTTTGAAGGATTATCATTATATACGCCATCAACATCTGTTAATAAAACTAATAAATCTGCTTGGACCATTGCTGCTACTTGCGCACTTAAAGTATCGTTATCCCCAACTTTTAATTCCTCAATTGACACTGTATCGTTTTCATTAATAATTGGAATCGCATGACGCGTTAATAATACAGATAACGCTTGATGGGCATTATTATAACGACGTTTATCGACAAAATCATCTTGCGTTAATAAAATTTGTGCTGAAACAATGCCTTTCATTAATAAATTAGACGTATATTCTTCTAATAATAAACCTTGTCCAACTGCAGCAGAAGCTTGTTTATCTGCAATCTTTGTTGGACGTTTTTTAAATCCTAAAGAAGAGAACCCTGCAGCAATTGCCCCAGAAGAAACTAAAATTAATTCATGTCCTTCTTCATGTAACATAGCTAGTTGTTGCGTAATAGCTTTAACTTTTGCTCGTGACAAGCTTCCATCTGGATTCGTTAATGAACTTGTTCCTACTTTGAAAACAATTCTTTTATACTTCATAGTTTCTCCTCTCATCAACTTTATTTTGCTTCATACCAGTTATTACCAATATTACTATCTGCTTTTAATGGCACGGATAAGCTTACTGCATTTTCCATGACTTCTTCTACTAAGCTTTGTAAACTTTCAACTTCTTCTTCTGGTACTTCAAAAATTAATTCATCGTGTACTTGTAATAATAATTTTGCTTGGAAATTTCGTTCTTTCAACTCTCTATCTAACTCAATCATAGCTACTTTTAAAATATCCGCAGCTGTTCCTTGAATCGGTGAATTCATCGCTGTTCTTTCTGCAAATGAACGAATATTAAAATTGCTCGAATGAATTTCTGGTAAATAACGACGGCGATGGAACAATGTTTCTACATAATCATTTTGACGTGCTTCCGCTACAATAGTTTCCATATAGTCTTTGACTCCTTGGAATTCTTCTAAATAGCGATCAATAAATTCTTTGGCTTTTTTACGTGGAATATTCAGATTTTGAGAAAGCCCATAATCACTAATTCCATACACAATTCCAAAGTTAACAGCCTTTGCCTGTCTTCTCATACTACTTGTCACTTCTTCAGGATTTTGTATTCCAAATACACGCATCGCTGTATTCGTGTGAATATCTATATTATTTTTAAATGCCTCAATCATATGAACATCATTTGCCATATGCGCTAATACACGTAATTCAATTTGAGAATAGTCACTTGATAAAATTTTCCAATCTGGACAACTTGGTAAAAACGCTGAACGAACTTGTCTTCCTTCTTCTGTACGAATTGGAATATTTTGTAAATTAGGATCTTGAGAACTTAGACGACCTGTTTGCGTTAAGTTTTGTACAAAACGTGTATGAATTTTACCTTTTTCATCAATATAAGTTTGTAATCCTTCAACATAAGTTGAATTTAATTTTGCTAATTGTCGATATTCTAAAATGCACTCAACAATTGGAGATTGGGAAGCTAGTTTTTCTAATACATCGACCGCTGTCGAATATCCCGTTTTTGTTTTCTTAATAACTGGTAAATTCATTTTTTCAAACAGAATAACACCCAACTGTTTTGGAGAATTAATATTAAATTCCTCTCCTGCTAATTCATAAATTGTTTGTTCAATTTCTTTTAATCGTTCTTCAAACTGTTGTCCCATTTCGATTAGACGATTCTGATCTACTCGAATTCCTTGAATTTCCATACGAGCTAATATATCACTCAACGGTAATTCCATTTCCCAATATAACTGAGTTTGTTCATTTTCATCCAATTGTTTTAATAAAAGTTTTGGAGCAGTCGCTAATAAATAAATTTTTGCAGCTAAATGATTCCAAAATACTTCTTTTTCTTCTGGAACTTTTATTTTAACGCCTTTTCCATATACTTCTTCATCAGTCTTCAATAATGAAATACCAAATCGTTTCGCTACATCATAAATTTCATTGACTATTTCATTGGCATCCACTAGATAGGCTAATAGAGACACATCATATTTTGCACCTGCTACTGTTAGTCCAAAACGGTTTGCGAATACTTTCATTGCTTTCGTATCAAACATCGTTTTTTCAATGGTTTCATCTGCTAACCATTGTTTAAATGCTTCAGACTGAACAGCTGATTCAATAGAAGTGACATACACTTGTTTTTCATTTCCGAATGCAACTGCTAAGACTGGAGCAATATGATAGTTGTTATCAAATGATTCAAAATGAACCGTTGTTGCATCTTGTAATTCTTTTCCTGAAATAGTATCAATCCATTGAACGTTTAGGCTATCAATACTTTCTTTCTGAATAACTTGCCCACCTTTTTTATTGAGCAAATCTTTTTGGAATGATTGGAAACTCATTTCTTTATAAAAGGCTATTAGTTCTTCGACATTTTCTTCTTTTCGAAGGGTATCTGCTATGCTAATTTCTAATGGGGAATTGATGTCGATTCTTGCTAATGTTTTACTTAAAAAGGCTAATTCTTTATCTTGAATTAAATTGTCTTTTAGCTTACTTTTTTTCATCTCTTCGACTTGTTCATAGATACCTTCAACACTTCCGTATTCCTGGAGTAATTTAATAGCGGTTTTTTCACCAACTTTTGTCACGCCTGGGTAATTATCTGATGAGTCACCCATTAGTCCTTTCATGTCGATAATTTGTTCTGGAGTTAGTCCATATTTTTCGTTGATAAATGCTGGAGTGTATTCGACTAATTCGCTTACTCCTTTTGTTGTTATTTTAACGGTAATTTCTGGAGTCGCTAATTGGATTAAGTCTTTGTCTCCGGATAAGACGACTACTTCAAAACCTTCTTTTGATGCTTGATGGGCTAATGTTCCAATAATGTCATCGGCTTCGTATTGGTTTAAGCGATAATGTGGGATTCCCCATGCGTCTAATAGGACGTTGAAGTATGGCATTTGTTCTTTGAATTCTGATGGTGTTTTTGCTCTGCCGCCTTTGTATTCTGCATACATTTCTGTACGGAAGGTTGTTTTTCCTGCGTCCCAAGCTACTAATACGTGGGTAGGTTGTTCTTGTTCTAGGATTGTTTTGAACATTCGGTGGAATGAATACAATGCGTTTGTGTGTAATCCGTTTTGGTTTTTAAATCGGTTTAGATCTAAGATGGAATAGAAGGCACGAAAGGCTAAGCTGCTGCCATCTACTAGTAATAATTTTTGTTTCACGATAGGCTCCTCAATTCTTCACAATGTTATTTTCAGTGTACCATATTTTTATAAAAATTTGCATTGATAGCCTATTACGGAATAAAAAGCAAGAAGCAAAATTTCTTTTGTATGCGTGGCCGCCAGTAGCCCCTGTCGGGTCTCTTGGCTAAAATTTGAGCCTGAGGTCTCAAATTTTGCCTGTAATAGAAGCCATCACAGGCTTCTATTACTTTCGCTACAAAAAAATTTTGCTTCTTGCTTTTTATATGTAATGAACGTTTTTTTCACTACAATATTTATAAACGAAATAAAAGTAAGTAGTAAAAATATTTTTTGCTTGTGTGGTCGCTAGTAGCCTCTACGAGTCTCTTGGCTAAAAATCGAGCCTCGGTCTCGATTTTTACCTGTAATCGAAACCATCCTTGGCTTCCATTACTTTCACTACATAAAATATTTGTGCTACTTACTTTTATATGGTTTTTACCTTTTTTCATTAACAATTTATACAAACGAAACAAACATGACATAAAATCTAGCCAAGACTTTTCCCGTAGCAGATGTAATAGAAACTGGCTTGCCAGATTCTGTTACCGGAAAATTTGAGACCTTAGGCTCAAATTTTAGCAATGAGACTCGCTAAAGCAAGACTGCTTGCGCCGTTGCTACATTTGAAAAGTCATGGCTAGAGTTTATGTCTACGTCCAGAACGTATAAAAAATTTAGAAACGTAACAATCATAACAGAAAAACTAGACTAAACTTTTCCCGTAGCAGTAGTAAAAGAAACTGGCAAGCCAGATTCTTTTACCGGAAAATTTGAGACTCTAGGCTCAAATTTTAGCCAAGAGACCGCAAGGGCTACTGGCGTCCGTGCTACCTTTGAAAAGTTTAGTCTAGGGTTTCTGTATACGCAAAAAGCATGGAACGATTATTCCATGCTTTCGTTATTTTTTAGATTAAGCTTCCATTAAAGCTTGGTTTGCTGTAATGATTGCTAATTTATAAACATCTTCTTCATTACATCCACGAGATAAATCAGAAATTGGTTTGTTTAATCCTTGTAAGATTGGTCCAATTGCTTCAAAGTTACCGAAACGTTGTGCAATTTTATAACCAATATTTCCTGATTGAATTTCAGGGAATACAAATACTGTAGCTTCCCCTGCAACTGGTGAATCTGGAGCTTTTTGTTTCCCAACACTTGGTACAAACGCAGCATCGAATTGTAATTCCCCATCAATATTGTAGTTAGGAGCTAATTCTTTCGCAATACGAGCAGCTTCTGCTACTTTTAAAGCCTCTTCAGATTTTGC
The DNA here is from genome assembly GCF_963515095.1 of uncultured Granulicatella sp. Classification (GTDB taxonomy): domain Bacteria; phylum Bacillota; class Bacilli; order Lactobacillales; family Aerococcaceae; genus Granulicatella. Next base: position 8,468 of record NZ_CAUPXD010000025.1, read on the forward strand.
TGAACCTTTCGTTGAAAAACTTAATAAAGCAACATTAGGTTCAATCCCAAATAATTCAGCTGTTTTAGCTGATTCAACAGCAATTTCAGCTAATTCTTGCGCATTTGGATTAATGTTAATAGCGCAATCAGAGAATAAATATTTCTTAGATTTATCACTATTAATCATAATAAATGCACCACTTGTACGTGATACACCTGGTTTAGTTTTAATAATTTGTAACGCTGGACGTACAGTATCCCCTGTAGAGTGAACTGCACCAGATACTAAACCATCTGCTAAGCCCATGTATACCATCATTGTACCAAAATAAGTCACATCTTTTAATAATTCACGAGCAGCTTCTGGAGTTGCTTTTCCTTTTCGACGTTCTACAAAACTTTCCACTACAGCTTCAAAGTTTTCGTAAGTTTCTGGATCAATTACAGTAATATCATGTAAATTAAATCCACGTTTTTGAGCTACTTCTTCAATTTCATCTTTCTTCCCTAATAAAATAGGTTCACATAATTCATCTGCTTTTAAACGTACAACAGCACCTAAAATACGAGGTTCGCTTCCTTCAGGGAAAACAATTTTCAAACCTTTCCCTTTAATCTTACCTGACAATTCTTCAAATAGTTCCACAACTATCCCTCCAATTATTTTCTATCACTATGATACAACAAATTCCTTCTAAAAAACAGTACTAAGTTGAATATTAAGAGAATATTCTTCAAATTTTCATATCTGTTATAGTCTAACGATTAACACAGTTAAAAAGAAAGACTTGTTTACACGTTTTAAACTTATGGTATACTAGACTTATTAAATCTTAAAGGAGATTCAGCATGCGAGAATACGCTAAAAAATTGATGGATACTGCCATGTTGGCAGGTCAAATTATGTTAGAATGTAATGCAGAGAGTTATCGTGTAGAAGAAACAATGAATTATATTTTATCTACTTCACACTTTTCAACTTGCGAGGCATTCGCAAATGCTACAGGAATCTTTGCAACATTAGATGATGACTGTATTGATTGTATTACAGAAATCCGTCGTGTTCCAAATCGAGATACAAACTTAAATCGAATTTATAAAGTTAATAGTATTTCACGTCAATTAGTCAGTGGTGAAATTGATATTAATACTGCTTATGAAAAATTTCAAAATTTAAAAGAATCAGATTATCCAGCTTGGTTAAAAAATGTTGGGCTAGTTATTATGTGTGGCTGCTATGCTGCGCTTTATGGAGCTACCTTATTGGAAATGTTTGTTGCGGGAATTGCAGCTATTGTCCTCCCATTTGTGTATAAACTTGATGCAAAATTAGGACTAGGAATGTTTATCACTAACTTAGTTTCCATTATTCCAATAGTTATTATTATTTGCTTTTTACAAGCTAATGTCTTTCCATCTATTCATATTGGAATTCCTATTATTGGAGCAATTATGCCAGCAGTTCCTGGAACAGCTATTACAAATGCCATTCGTGATACTTTACGCGGAGATTATAATTCCGGTACAGCTCGTGCTGTAGAAGCTGCAGTCACTGCTCTATCCATTTCCATTGCTGTAGCAATTGGTCTATTAATTGGAGGAGGTGTGAATCCATTATGATGTTTCAAGTCATTAGTTCAGTCATTGCTGTTTATTTCAGTAGCATTGTATTCGAAGTTCCTAAACGTTTAATCAAATATACCGCGCTAATTGGTGGAATTGGTTGGTGGATTTACCTTTTATTTTTAGATAGTGCTGGTATGGAATTATCTACCTATTATAGCGGACTCACTGTAGCCTTTCTTTCTCACTTAGCAGCTAGATTTTTTAAAGCTCCCGTTACAGTATTTTTTATTCCAGGATTTTTCCCATTAGTCCCTGGAGCTGGAATGTACCGTACTGCTTACGCTTTTTTAACAGGAGATTCTGTGAAAGCACAATATTACTTATCTAGCACCATTGCAGTTGCTGGAATGATTGCATTAGCCATTTTTACAGTGGACTCTCTATTTCGTTTACATTCCATTTGGAAAAAGCATACAAAAAAACGTGATACAAAATAAGTATCACGTTTTTTGATTATTGAAATTCACCTACAGTAATCACTTCATCCGTTGGAAGAACGATTTCTTGTTTGTTTGGATTCGTTTCTTCAAAACTTGGAGTAAATGAAGGAGTTACTTCTGGAGTAATTAATTGTTCATTTTTCTTAGCACGACCTGCTAAAATTGTATCAATCGATGGTGCTGATACTTCAATTTTAGAATGGCTATTTAATAATAAATCCCACTCTTCATTTTTAATCATTTCTAATTGAGATTCCACCATAATTTGTAATCTTTGACGGAACATACGTGTTTCTTTCTTCAACACATCTGTTTCACGATTAATTTCTGTTGCTTTTTCAGCAGCTTCTTTTAATAATCTTTCAGCTTCTTTTTCAGCTTCAAAAATAATAATTTCTGCATCTTTACGAGCATTTTCTTTCAAACGGTCAGCAGCTTCTTGAGCTACAATGATTGATTTATTTAATGTTTCTTGAATAGAATTAAAGTATGAAACTTTTTCTTCATTGAATTTTACACGTTTTTCTAAATCTTTATTTTCGCGAATTAATTGTTCAACCGTACGAATGACTTCATCTAAATAATCGTTTACTTCTTCAGGATCATAACCTTTAAATTTTGTAGGAAATTCCTTATTATGAATTTCGATTGGTGTTAACATAATTCCAACTCCTCTTATTTGTTTTTCTCGAGCAGACCTATTTCAAGTTTTATTTTATCCTTTTTTGTCCGTCCCTCTATATTTTTTATCTGTATTCTACCATACCCTCTTATGGAAATAATATCAAGTAATTCAATCATAAAATCAGGACGAATTTCTTCTGCCCAGTTAACTTTTACTTTATTACTCTCTACCAATTCCTTTGAGCGCTGTCTAGAAATATGAAAAATGGATGCAATTAATGTATCCAATCGTAAGGAAGACACAATTGCGGTTGTAAATGTCCAATGATCAATCGGAACAAGTAATTCTGTATATTCTCTTTTCTCTATTCGAATACTAATTTTTCCAACTTTTTGAAAATTTTGTTCCAAATAGGGCAACATTTGTTTCGTCAACAATAATTGCCAACGAATCCCATCAGAAATAATATCTCCTAATTGGTCACGGTCTATCCCTAAGCCTACCAAAGAACCGAGGATTTGTCCATGACTTATTGAAGAAAATTTTATTGGATAACGAATTTCTATCAATTCAACATCAAATTCATCTGTTTTCGGTGTATAAAAATCTGGATAAATCATACATCTTTTTCGTTCAGCTGCAATATAACCACCTTCAAATTGAAATTTAATCTCATCATACTGACCTACGATTGCTTCAACAATAAATTGTTGTCGTGGATCTAAAAATGGCGTCAAAATAGGGGCATATTGTTCTTGACTAGAAACCACCCAAGATTCTACTTTACGAATAAAATCTTGCTCTTCTTTTCTAAAATGTTGAAATATAGACGTATCCATAACTATCACCTAATAAAGTAAAAATTTAACGATTTGAATAATACCAAGTTTTAAAAATTGTAAAAATAATAATCCAAATACAGCTGAAAAACCAAACATCCCAATTCGAATTCGATCAAAATAAGACAAATATGGTTCACAAACAGCTTGTAACCATCTAGCGAATGTCATATTGCGCGCTTGTGGAAACCAAGTACATATAACATACGCACTAATAAGCATCATATAAATATCAATTGCCCGTAACAATAAACGGATAAATTGAAACAATAACATATCTTTCTCCTTAACTTAAATTTATTTCCATTAATAAGAAGAATACTCATCCTCAACAAAAGATCCTTGTACTTGGAAATTCGGTGGTGAACAAATATAAATATCTTCTCGAATTTGTTGAACATCTCCATTAATGGCATAAGTGACTCCAACGACAAAGTCGATGACTCTTTTCGCATCCGCAACTTCCATTTTTCTAAAGTTAATAATCACTGCTTCACCTTTTAACAAAGCGTCTGCCACACGTTCTGCTTCTGTATAAACCGTTGGTTCCATCACAAAAACTTTTGAAACTTTTTTATTTTGTTGCGCTTGTTGAAAACTAACAACATTAGAGGGAGTTCTTCGGTATTCCTGAACATTTGACTGTTCTTCTTCATACATTTCTTCATCGATTGGCTCATACCCATCATCTGGATCTAAAAATGTTTTAACGCTATTCCAAAATCCCATACTACTCCTCCTCTTCAAACCAAGCGGTTCCTATTCTTATAAAATGAGCGCCTTCTTCAATCGCAATCGGATAATCTTGACTCATCCCCATACTTAATTGTAATGGCTTCTCACTGTTAATATTTTCAGAAATTTCTTTTAATTCGTGAAAATACTGACGAATTTCTTCTTCACTCGCATCAAATGGTGCCATTGTCATGAAGCCAATAATGTCAATTTTTGCATATTGTTTTGCCGCTTCAAAAGCTTCAAAAACTTCTTCTTTAGTAAATCCATGTTTCGATTCTTCCCCAGAAACATTGACTTCTAGAAAACATTTCAATGGTGAATCTAATCTTTTTTCTATTTCTTCCATAATCGATAATCGATCAATCGCGTGAAAATATTGAATTCGATTCACAATTTGTTTTACTTTTCTTTTTTGTAATGGTCCAATCAAATGCCAAACAATATCCTCTTGTGGAAATGCATTTTGGCGTTCTAATAGCTTTTCGACACGATTCTCCGCAAAATGCCGAAATCCAAGAGAATAAACTTCTTGGATTTCTTCATTCGTACGATTTTTAGTTACTATGATAGGACATACTTCTTGTACATCTCTTGAAACTTTATCGCATGATTGTTGAATGCGAGTTAATATTTGTTCTGCATTACGTTTAATCATCATATTAGTTTCTATTTCTTCTTCTGAAGAATGGTGGTGTATCTAATGTGTCGTCAGATTCATATTTTGTTTCCACTGGAGCTTCTACAAAACTCTTTTGTGAAAATGGAGAATCTGTTTCTGTTGTTGTTTCACGAACAGTTGCTTCACGACGGATATCCCAATCTCCAAAAATATCTTTTTCAGGTTGTTTTTCTTCAACTACTGCTTTTTTCTTTGGTGTTACTTGTTTTTCTTGGAATGTTTGAGGGTTATTCCCAATTTCTTTTGTTGAAGTTGGTGTAGTTGGTGTTAATGTTGAACGGCTAGTGCGTGTTGCTGTTTTTTTAGAAGACTTATGCTCTTCATCAATTCCAGTAGCAATAACTGTTACAATAACTTCATCTCCAAGATTTTCATTAATAGATGTACCAAAGATAATATTAACATCATTTGTTGCAGCTGCTGCTACGATATCAGAAGCATCTTGCGCTTCGAATAATGTTAAATCAGATCCACCTGTAATGTTTAATAAGATTTGTTCTGCTCCATCAATTGAAACTTCTAATAATGGAGAAGAAATAGCTTTTTTCGTTGCTTCTGCAGTACGGTTTTCTCCACTAGCAACTCCGATTCCCATTAATGCTGAACCTTGATCTTTCATGACTGTTTTCACGTCAGCAAAGTCTAAGTTTACATAACCAGGTGCAATAATTAAATCAGAAATACCTTGTACTCCTTGACGTAATACATTGTCTGCTTCACGGAATGCTTCTAACATAGGAGTCTTTTTATCAACGATTTCTAATAAACGGTTATTTGAAATTGTTACTAATGTATCCACATTTGCTTTCATTTGAGCAACACCTTCTGCTGCATAACGACCACGTTTTGGTCCTTCAAAGCTAAATGGACGAGTTACTACCCCAACCGTTAAAGCTCCTAAATCTTTTGCAATACGAGCTACGATTGGTGCTGCACCAGTACCAGTTCCGCCACCCATACCAGCTGTAACGAAAATTAAATCTGCTCCTGATAAAGCTTCACGAATACGTTCTTCACTTTCTTCTGCAGCTTTTAAACCGATGTCAGGTAATGAACCTGCTCCTAAACCTTTTGTTAATTTAGGTCCTAATTGAATTTTAGTTTCTGCTTTAGAATTTGCTAAAGCTTGTGTATCTGTATTGGCAACGATAAATTCAACGCCTTGTACGCCTTCAGCAATCATACGGTTTACAGCATTATTTCCTGCTCCCCCTACACCAATCACTTTAATAACAGCGCCTTGTAAATTTGTATCAAATTCGAATTCCATTCTTTTTCCTCCTTAGATTATGACTAGTCAATGAACATTTTGAAGAAGTTTTTCACTTTATCTCCAAAACTTTCTGATTCAGTTTCTTTTGCTACTTCCACTTCAACTTTTGGTTGTTCAACCGGTTGTGGAGTTGGTTCTACAACTGGACGGCTAGGGTTCGTTAGAGGTGTTACTCTCTTTTCAGTTGTTAATTTACCTTTTTGGGCAATACGATGCACATCATCTAATGATGCAGCATATTGAATTAATCCCATACTTGTTGCATAAATTGGATTTCTCATTCCCATTTGTTCAGGAATATACGTTTTCACATTTACTCCAAAGATTTCTTGAGCTAATTCAAGTACACCTGCCATAGAAGATGCTCCACCTGTTAAGACAATACCACCTGGTAAGTTTAGGGCATCTACTTGTTCTAATGCACGTTTAATAGTTTCAAAAATTTGAACTTCTCTTGCTTCAATAATTTCTGATAAATAATGTTCATCCACTTTAACAGGATCTTTCTTACCAATTGTTTCAACTGGGAAAAATTCATCTTCAGAAGTTTCAATAGAAATGGCATAACCATATTCACGTTTGATGCGTTCTGCATTTTCAAAACTTGCGTTTAAGATAACAGAGATATCTTTTGTTACGAAATCTCCACCTTCTTGGTCTACGTATGAGAATTTTAATTGGTGATCATGCATGACTGACGCACTTGTTTGTCCACCACCCATATCAATTAAGATAGTACCAAATTCACGTTCACCAGCAGACATTGCTACTTGACTAATCGCAAGAGGTTGAATGACCATTTCCTCAATATTTAATCCTGCTTTATCAATACAACGTTTAATATTATGAACGATTGTTTTTGGTCCAGTAATCATACTTGCATATAATTCTAAACGAACCCCAATCATTCCACGAGGATCTTTAATGCCATCAAATCCATCCACGATAAATTCTTCTGGAATAACAGAAATAATTTCTCTTTCAGGTGCAACGGAACGTACTTTTGCTGCTGAAATCACATTATGAACATCGATATCTGTAATTTCACGATTTTCACTTGATACAGCAATCATTCCATGACATGGCTCAATTGAAATTTGATTACTTGGGATTCCTACAATAACATCTTGAATTTGAATATTTGCTTTTTGTTCTGCTTGTTTTACGGCTTTTTTAATAGATTCAACTGTTTCATCGATATCTACAATTACTCCCCGGCTTAGTCCTTGAGATTTTTCATTGCCGACTCCAATAATGTTTAATTGTCCACGAATATACTCAGCAACAACAACTTTAATTGAAGTGGTTCCAATATCTAAACTCACATAAATTCCTTGATTTTTCACGTTTATTGAAACCTCCTATTATTTTTTCATTTTATATTTCATAAATAACTATACTGATTTATTTTAACATATTTCTTTACTGTTAAGAAAACATTTGTATATTTTCTTAATAATTTTTTTCAATTTATTGGGCATTCACGTCTGGTGTGTAAAAAATTCCAACTTCCATATCAATCGTTCCTGATTTTTTAGGCAATTGTTTTAAAATACTTGGATAATAATTTAACTTCTCACCGATATCTTTTAATGTCCCAATCACTTTCATACCATCATTCATTTTTAAATGAAGTTTTAACGGTTTTTTGTCAGGATCTACGTATTGAATTTGACGAATACTACTAATCACACTTGGGGAAGTTTTCTCCAATTGATTTGCTAATTGAGTTCTCGATTCTTCGGTGAAGTTCACTAATTCTGGATAATTTTCTTTATTCGTTAGTTCTTCTACTGAAATCGACTGAGCATCTGTTAATAACTCTTTATATTCTCCTTCTTCAACATAATAACCAATAGCAGGATTTTCTAAAATCGTTAACTGAATTGTATTCAATCCTGACAATGTTACAGAAACATCTTTGATTTTAGGGTTTTGAGCGATTAATCTTTTTCGAATTATCTCATGTTCTGATAAGATTCCCCAGATACTCTTTCCCTTTTTGATACCAGCTTGTTCTTGAATCGTTTCTACTGCCACTTGTCTATTTCCATACACATAAATTTCCTTAGGTTTTGAAAGAGGAGAAATAAAATACAATCCCCAAATCAAACTTACAAGGAAAATCCACCATAAAAATCTCATTTCTAACTTAGAAAAATAAAAGATTTTTCTCAATATCAGTAATGATTCCTTATTTTGTACCTCCTCATCGAACTCAGGAGGAGGCGAAGAAGTTGAAGCTTTTTTAAAAAATTTCATAAGACTCCTCCTTTATCATATTACATGATTTCATGAATCATACTTGTTAATCGTGCACTTGCATCTGTAATGCCCATTTTCTTAGCAGAAGCAGCCATGGCTTCTTTTTTATGAGAATCAACTAAAATTGCATCAATTTCAGCTAACATTGTTTGAGCATTTAATTCTTTTTCTAAAATCATCGAAGCTGCGCCTTGATCAACTAATGAACGAGCATTGGCTTCTTGATGGTTATTCGTCACATATGGACTTGGAATTAAAATACTTGCTAAACCTAATGCTGTTAGTTCTGTTAAAGTTGTTGCGCCACTACGGCAAACGACTAAATCCACATTTTGGAATAGTTGTGGCATATCTTTAATATACGGAAAAACAGAAACATTTGGCAATGATTTTTCTAAACTTGTAATCTGATTGTTGATTTTGTCATAATGCACTTCTCCTGTAACCATTATGACATGATAATTTTTATCCGCAAATCCTTCTAAAGCCTCAACAAATACTTCATTCATTCGCTCAGACCCACGACTTCCACCAAAGATTACAACAATTGGCAACTCTGTCTGAACTCCAATTGAAGCTAAGTAGTCAGGATTTTTCTTAATTTCCACAACTTCTTGACCTCTAGGATTTCCTGTTAATACGACCTTATCACTATAGGATGCAAAATCTTTTTTCACATCTTCAAAGCAAATCGCAATTTTATTGACCCATTTTGCTAAAAATTTATTTGTTACTCCTGCAACACTATTTTGTTCATGAATAATGGTTGGAATTTTTAATAAACTAGCTGCGAATAATACTGGTGCACAAACATACCCACCTGTACCAATGACAACATCTGGTTTAAATTCTTTTAAAATCTTTCTTGCTTTAATGACACTTGTTACCATATAGTAGGCTGTTTTTAAGTTTTCTAATGAAAGCGAACGCTTTAATCCTTCGATTTTAATGGATTCAAATGCATACCCTGCTTGAGGAACAATTTTACTTTCTAATCCACGTTTAGTTCCAATATATAAATATTCTACATCCTCTTGTTTTTCTAAATATCTCATAAATGCAAGGGCTGGGTAAATATGACCTCCTGTCCCTCCACCAGATACGACAACTCTCATGAATGTCTCCTCTTTCTTATAAATTCTCTACAACTTGAATAAATTCATCTCCACGAATTTCAAAGCTTTTAAATTGATCCCAACTTGCACAAGCTGGTGATAATAAAATAATATCGTCTTCTTTACTAATTTCATAAGCCTTTTTAGTCGCTTCTTCTAATGTATTCACGACTTCAATAACAGGAACACCTGCAAGTTTCGCAGCTTCTTGTAATTTTTCTTTTGTTTCACCATACAAAACAATTCCTGATACAGATGTTAAATCGGGAACTAATTCATCAAAACCATTTCCTCTATCTAAACCACCTGCGATTAAAACAACAGATTGATTTGTAAAGCTGCGTAACGCTGTTTGAGTTGCGATAATATTCGTCGCTTTTGAATCATTGTAGAAACGTCTTTTATTCACTTCTTTTACAAATTGAGTACGGTGTTTTACACCATGGAAATTTTGTACTGCTTTTTTAATACCTTCATTTGTAGCTCCTGCTAATTTTGCAATTGCAACTGCTGCTAATACATTTTCAACATTTTGCGTTCCAGGAACTTGAATCGTTGAAACTGGAATCACTTTTTCACCATTGAAGCAAATGAAATCCCCTTCAACACAAGCTCCAAACTCTAAAACAGTTTTTCTACTAAATGGAACTAATGTTGCTTTTGTATGGCCTTCAATTAAAGTAATCAATTCTGGATAATCAGCATTATAAACTAAGTAATCTTCTTCCGTTTGATTTTTCGTTAATTGCAGTTTTGCTTTAATATATTCTTCTCTTGTCCCATGATAATCTAAATGAGCGCTGAATATATTTACAATACACGCAATTTTCGGTTTGAATTGATCAATTCCCATTAATTGGAAACTACTTAATTCGGAAACATAAATATCTTCTTTTGTTGATTGTTCTGCTAATTGCGATAATGGAATTCCAATATTTCCTGCCGCATAAACTTGACGTTCAGGGAATGATTCTTTCAACATTAAGCTCGCTAATGTAGTTGTAGTCGTTTTCCCGTTTGAACCTGTAATTCCGATAATTAAACCTTCTAATAAATGATAGGCAATTTCTACTTCTGTATATACTGGAATTCCTTTTTTAATAGCAGCTTCTACCATACAATTATAGTATGGTATTCCAGGGTTTTTCACAACAAAATCAAAATGTTCTTCTAATAAATCTACTGGATGAGAACCTGCTAAAACACGAATTCCTTCTTCGATTAAACTTTTTGCATCTGGATTTTCTTCTAATGGAATACGATCATTTACTGTTACAATTGCCCCTTGATGTAATAATAATTTTGCAACTGCCACTCCACTTTTTGCTAATCCAATGACTAATACTCTTTTATGTTCAAAAACGTTTTTATTTAGCACCTAATATGCCCCCTAAATCAATTTCAATATGTATATGGCAGTATAAACTGCCGTAAAATATGTATGAAAAGCTAAAAAGCTTTTCTAAATAAATAGGAATGTAATAAGCGTACCGATAAGTCCAACTAAACTGAAGACTAAAACAATTTTCACTTCTTTCCATCCGCACATTTCAAAGTGATGATGAATGGGACTCATTTTAAACACACGTTTTCCAGTTAATTTGAATGAGGTTACTTGAATAATCACACTTGCTGTTTCTAATACGAATACAATCCCAATTCCTAGTAAACTCCACTCATGATGAAGCATTAAAGAAATAATGGCTAATCCTGCACCTAAAGCTAGAGAACCAACATCTCCCATAAAGATTTTAGCTGGCTTCCAATTGAACATTAAGAATCCAATTAATCCTCCAACTACACTAAAACAGAAGAATGCAATTTCTACTTGTTTTGAATGTAATGCTAAAAATGCATACGTTCCATAAGCAACAATAGATGTTGATGTCGCTAGTCCATCTAACCCATCTGTTAAATTTACCGCATTTGAAAATCCTGTAATCCAAATGATAGTAAAAATTGCAAATAAGACTAAACTATGTACTTCACCAAAAAATGGAATATAAATTAATGGAGTACGTCCACTTAATAAGAATAAAGCTACAAAAACTGCAGAACCTACTATTTGTAAAACAAATTTTTGATGACTTTTTAAGCCTTGATTTTGTTTTCTAAACACTTTAATAAAATCATCAAAAAATCCGATTCCACCAAAAAATACAAATCCAATGACGCCACTTAATAATGTGAAATTAAAATGTCCGAATAATCCTCCAAGAATTAAACTAACAATCCCAATCATCATTAAGAAGATAAACCCTCCCATCGTAGGTGTTCCACTTTTGGCTTTATGCCAAGATGGCCCATCTTCTAAAGTTGTTTGTCCAAACTGATTCATTCGCATAAATTGAATAAATTTAGGTTCCGCAAATACTGTTGCTAGTAATGTGGCTCCTAATACAAGTAATAATTGTAATGTCATCATTTTCTCCTTTTTATCTATTTCCTAATAATGATTCTACAACTTCGATTTCATTATAAGGATATTCTACTTCACCAATAATTTGATAAGCTTCTACCCCTTTTCCAGCAAGTAGCACAATATCTCCAGCACTCGCTAATTGAAGTGCTTTTTCAATGGCTTCTTCTCGTTTATCAATACATTCATAAGAAACAGATTTCTTATTAACTGCACTTAGCAATCCTTCATAAATATTTACTAATGGCTCTGTTCTAGGATTATCTGCTGTAAAGACTACATGGTCTGATTTAGTTAGAGCAATCCTTCCTAATTCTGGTCTCATACTAGAATCACGATTTCCTCCACTATGCCCTACAACTGTAATAATCTTCCCATGTGGAATTTGTGCTAAAGAATCTAATACATTTTCTAATCCATCCGGAGTATGAGCAAAGTCCACGATTACTTGAAAATCTTGTCCTTTATCAACAGATTGCATACGACCTGCTACACCTTGGAAAGCTTTCACCTTTTTCAATATTTCTTCTATAGAAATTCCATAAACATAAGCCACTGCAATTGCAGACAACATATTATAAACATTGAAAATTCCTAGTAATGGCATATCTACTAAGTAACGTTCATCATTTTGAATTACTAGTTCGAAGATTGTATGTCCATTTTCTGTACGAATATTTTCAGCTTTGAAGTCAGCTTCCTCATTAATTCCATAGCTAATCACTTGAACTGGAGTTGAATACTCAAACATTTGAAACTGTTCATCATCCGCATTTAAAACCGCTACTTTTGGCTTAGAATTTTCTCCAACATAATTCCCTAATTGAGAGAATAATAAACTTTTAGCATGCGCATATTGTTCCATTGTTTTGTGTAAGTCTAAATGTTCATGTGTTAAATTCGTAAAGACTACACAATCATAATCTAATCCCCAAACACGGCCTAATTGTAAGGCATGAGAAGAAACTTCCATCAAACAAGTCTCTCCACCAATCTCTTTTAACTCTTGGAAAGTTTCATGCAATGTTAAAATTTCTGGAGTTGTATTATGAGTCTGAATAATTTTTGGACCAATTTTACGATAAATTGTACCAATTAATGCAGTTGGTTTATTCGGTTTTTCCAATAATGCATCTATCATATGAGTGACTGTCGTTTTACCATTAGTTCCTGTAACACCAATCATTTGTAAAGATTGAGTTGGATATCCATAAAAATGATTTGCCAACAAAGCCATCACTCTTGTCACATCTTTAACATAAATTACTGGAGTATCCCCTACTTGATTTTTGATAGATTTACTAGCTACAAAGGCAACGGCACCTTTTTCTTTCGCAGCAGCAGCAAAGCGATGCCCATCTACTGTAACTCCATCAATACAGAAAAATAATGTATTTGGACGAACTTTTCTTGAATCTTGTGCTAAAAAATCAATTGTTACACCTGATAAATTACCTTCAATCTTTTTGAGATAAATTAATTGAGCTAATTCTGTAGCTAACATTTCTAAATTCCTCCTTTTTATTGCGTTAATCGACTATAATCTAACGCACGTTTCATCATTGGATTAAAAATCTCTTTAATTAAAGCACTACCTCCAGCTCCATAAGGGTTATTTTGAGGTTGCTTCAATGTAATATATAAAATATATTTTGGATCACTTGCAGGCGCAAATCCAACTACAGAATAAATATAATTACTTCCATACGAGTAATAAGTTCCTGTTTCAGGATTTACAAATTCGGCAGTTCCTGTTTTCACAGCTATTTCCTCACCTTCAATATCAAACCCATTAGATGTTCCATCTTTCATAGTAGTTGCTTGACGTAAATATTCTAGAGTTTTTTTAGCTGTTTCCGGTTTAATTACTTGCCCTAAAGAATTTTCAGAAAAATTAACTGTAGTATTTGTTGCTGGTCTAAACTCATGATCCACAATTCTTAATTTTTTCATTTCTCCTTGATTCGCAATTGCTGTAAAAGCTTGTACCATTTGAAAAGCTGTTACAGAAATCCCTTGTCCAAAACCAGTCGACAATTGTTGTAAATAAGAATTATATGTATTCAATCCAGTAGCTTCATTTAAAAATCCTGATTGCGTACTTTGACCAAATCCAAATAAATCTAAATATTGCTTCCATTTTTCTACTCCAATTTTTTGAACTACATGAACAAAAGCAACGTTACTTGAGTGAGCTAAACTTTCTAAATAAGTGATTCTCCCCCAACCAACTTTATTATAGTCACGAACTAAATCTTTAAAAATCTGGATTTTACCAGATTCATACTTTTCATTAGGGTCAAAAACTCCTTCATTAATAGCAGCAGCAAGAGCTAATACTTTCATCGTAGAACCCGGCTCATAAGCTTCATCCGTTAAAAGATTATTCCACATCGTAGAAATTCCTTCTTTAGTTGTCCCATTAAATGTAGGACGTTGGGTAGCAGCTACAATATCCCCAGTTTTTGGATCTACTAACATCGCTGTCAATTGACTTGGTAAATATTTATCATTCACTTGAGACACTAAAGATTCTAAGTAAGTTTGCATTTTTTTATCAATCGTTAAATACAAATCATTCCCATCTTTTGGCTGTTCTGTCACTTCCTCACTTCCTGAAATTACATATCCATTTCCGTCTAATCGTGAAGTTACTTCTCCAGGTTTCCCCGTCAAAGTTGCATTATATGATGCTTCAATTCCCATCTTACCGACTAATTGTTCAACAGATTTTCCATCTAATTCTTCCTTTTCAACATCTGTGTAACCAATCAAGTGAGAAGCAAAAATTCCATTTGGATAATAACGAGAAAGATTTTCCGTAAATTTAATTCCTGGAAGAGCTTCTTTTTCAATTTTTTCTTTTGTTTCGACAGAAAGATTTTTCCCCGCATTTCCGAATTCTACTTGCGCAACATTTTTCTGAGATAAGATTTTTTCAATTTCTGGAGCTTTCATATCGATATACTTCGATAAAACAGCAGCCGTTTTAGAAACATCTTGAACGTAATCATTTTTTCCTTTATCCCATTGATCTGTTAATACAGCGAATAAAGAAAAATTCGTTGCGTCTACCGCAATAGGACTACCACTCGCATCATAAATATTTCCACGTTTTGCTTTTAATAATGTTGTATGTGTTAATTTTTTATCTAATTCTTTTCTTAAATCGACGCCATGGCTTTGACCAAGCACCATGATTTTATAGAAATTGATAGAAAAAATGAGAAATAGGAAGAATGCGATTGCCATCAAGCAATGTATCGCAATCTTTCTATTTCCCATATATTCCTTAAAATGTTTTTTTTTCATTGTTCAACATTCCTTACGTTATTTTCGCCCATTTTTAATCCTTGTTCTTTAGCAATACGATTCACACGGTCATATTGTGATAATTCTTGTGCCGATTGTAATAACGTATCATTTTTTCTTTGCATCAATGTCGTATTTGTTTGAATGTCTTGTAATTGACGATTTTTATTCGTTACAACCATTGAACTGATAATTGTGATTGTTGCTAAAGCAAACATAATCACTAAACCAACAATCATATTACGTACATAATTAACTTTTACTCTTTCCTGTGGAATAGCTGTGACTACTGCATCTTTATAAGTGTTCGGAAAGGCTTCTCTGGCTATTGTAGTTGAATTTACGTCAACAATTTGTTTTGCTAATGCCATCAAAAAACGCCCCCTTTACTACTTATTTTACACGTTCAATCACACGTAATTTTGCACTTTGTGATCGTGAGTTTTCTTGCATTTCTTCTTCTGTTGGCAAAATTGGTTTTCTTGTAATCAATTTAAAATCCGCACTTTCTAACTGACCTGGTAAAATTGGTAAATTTTTAGGTCCTTGTTCAACAGTGCTTTGTTGTTTAAACATCGTCTTTACAATACGGTCTTCTAAAGAATGGAATGAAATCACACTCATTCTCCCTCCGACTTCTAATAAATCAAAAGCCTGTTCCAGTGAATCTTCCACAGCTGCTAATTCATCATTTACCGCAATACGCACCGCTTGGAAAATTCTTTTAGCAGGATGCCCGCCCTTTCTTCTTGCAGCAGCAGGAATACTATCACGAATAATATCCACTAATTCTCCAGTTGTTTCAATTTCATGGTCTTGACGAATACGTTCTATATTTCTCGCAATTTGTTTGGAGAACTTTTCCTCTCCATAACGGTAGAAAATTCGAACTAATTCATCATAACTCCACTCATTAATAATCTCTTTTGCAGTTAATGGCGCTGTTTGATCCATTCTCATATCTAAAATAGCATTTTGATGATAACTAAATCCTCTTTCAATTTGATCTAATTGTGGAGAAGATACTCCTAAGTCATACAAAATTCCATCAACTTTTTTTATTCCTAATTCATTCAGTTTTTTCTGAACCATTCTAAAATTTGCATGAATGAACGTGACTTTACCTTCATTTATAAATTTTTCCAAACGGATTTTAGCATTATCAATGGCATTCATATCTTGATCAAAACAATATAAATGTCCTGTTGTCAATTGACCTAATAAATATTCACTATGTCCTGCTCCACCTAATGTACAATCTACATAAATCCCATCTGGTTTTACTTCAAGATTATCCACTGTTTCATGTAGCAATACGGTTACATGTTTAAACATTTTTAATTAATACCCTTTCTAAAATCCAAAATCAGCCATTTGTTCTGCTAATTCTTCAAAATTCTCTTCAGTTTCAGCAATATATGCTTTCCAACGTTCTTCATCCCAAATCTCAATTCGGTCATTCACACCAATGACACGACAATTCTTCACTAAACCAGCATGTTCTCGTAAAGTTGGTGTGATATTAATTCTTCCTTGTTTATCAAATTCTACTTCGCTTGCAGCAGAATTGAAGAAGCGAGCAAATGCACGAGCGTCTTTTTTCGATTGAGGTAACTCACTCAACTTTTGACGAAGCAATTGCCATTGATCAAGAGGATAGCCGTATAAACAGCCATCTAGTCCACGTGTTACAACAAAAGTGAATCCTAAATCTTCACGAAACTTCGCTGGAACAATCATACGTCCCTTAGCATCTATTGTGTGTTGATATTCACCGATTAACATGCAGACTCCTCCTATCATTCATAATTAACCATATTTTACCACACTCCCCCACTTTTCACCACTTTTTTATGAAAAAAGTTAAAAAATATTTTATTTTCAGCCCAGATTTTTTAAATTTAGGCTTCACTTCCTTACCAATTTGAATCTTATTTGTAACAAAAAACTAAAAGAGCCCTCCGTATTTGCACTGCAATCATACGGAGAGCTCTTTTTCTCTTTAAATTTTTATTTAAAAATCAAAAAATAAATAAATTGGCATCCTAATATAAAATGACCCATCACTAAAATTAGAAATTCAATCGAACAAAATTGATACAAAAATTTTCGAATATAGAAGTCTGGATTTCTTTTTTTCACTAATAATAACAGCATACCTGCTAAACTGCTGAATACGATTATCCAAGGCATTAAGGATCTACCTAAAAGTAACTGACTAAAGATTTCATAGCTGACAAATAAAAGAGGAAGCATGACTTCTCTTATTGTTAAGAAAAATGATTCTGAAAAATAAATTCTTGTACCAAAATAAAATTGTAAAATAAAATAAGATGCAATCACAATTGTGATTAATAATAGAGATAATACTAACATTGTCTTCGTCTCCTTTTCCTCTCACATTGTACACTATTATCCCTTTAACGTATAGAGTATTTACTTCCTTCCAATAAAAATAGAGACTAGATTTCCTCTAATCTCTATTTTATCAATCATCTTTTAACTTTAAAAAGAATTCTTTAAAAATTATTTGCGACGAGCAAAAGTAATTACATAATCAAAATTTCCAAAACCACGATCTAAAATATCGTTTTGTAAATTCGTTTCTCCTACATATTGGAAATAACGTGAAAGCGATACTTTTTCTCTCGATGTTTGTTGATCAATAGCTTGTTGAATTTCTTCTGCTGTTGCAGTTTCTGGAACTGTGATGACATAATTTTGTCCTGGATTTCCAAGTGAACCAGCAATTTCTAATTCTGCTAATTGATAGTAAAGCGTAATTGTATGTGTTTTTACTTTTGGTTCTTCTACCGATCTTCTTGTACGAGAAGCTCTAGGTTGAATCATTGGTGCCATTCTTAGTGAAGAAGGTTTTGTAAAGTTAACAATATAATCATAACGAATTGTATCTTCTTGAGGTTTATCTACAAAATAATCTTCTAAGAAAGTATATCCTTTTTTGGCAAGTTCTGCTTTTTTCTCATCAATCTTAGATTTTACGATAGCTTGAACCTGTTCGTGTGTAGCTCCTTTTGGAACTGTAACAACAGATTCACCTGGATCTCCTAAAAATCCTGCAATATCTTTCATCTCAGTATAGTTGTAGTAGATAGCAACTTTATCCATTGGTTCATCTACACTTCTTGCACGACGTGTTACACGTGGTTGATAAACTGGTGCATTTCTAAAACCTGTATTTTCTCGATTATTCGAAGCTTCATTTGATGTGTTTGATGTTGGTGAACTAGACGCATGTCCAATATTCCCTGAACTGTTTTCATCAATAGTTGTTCCATCATTTCTACCATTCGACAAACCTTCTTTACTAAAATCTGGCCCATTGAACTCCTCTCCCGGAACTTCAAAACCATCAATTGCAGTTTGATAATGTTCTGTAACGCTAATTACTTTGTTTTCATCATTCGCCTCTGTTATAGCTGCTACTGCTTCATTTTTTAAAGCTTCTAATCCCATTTTTAATTTATTCTTTTCATTTCCATCAGAAAGTTTATTAATTATTTCTAATTTCCGATTATAAACAGTCATTATATTGTCTTTAATACTATCGTCTTTAGCTTTTTTAACAGAATCTTCTTTATCTACTGAATTTTCTCCTTCTGGTTGTGTTGGTGTTGTTGGTGTTTCTTCCGCTGGTTGCGCTGGAGTTGGTGTTTCTGTTGCTCCTGGCGCTGCTGGGTGTTCTTCTGCTGGTTTCGTTGGCGCTGGCGTTTCTGTTGCTCCTGGTACTGTTGGTTGTTCTTCCGCCGGTTTTGTTGGCACTGGCGTTTCTGTTGCTCCTGGCGCTGCTGGTTTTTCTTCCGTTGGTTGCGCTGGTGCTGGCGTTTCTGTCACTCCTGGCGCTGCTGGTGTTGTTTCTGCTGGTTGCGCTGGAGTTGGTGTTTCTGTTGCTCCTGGCATTGCTGGGTGTTCTTCTGCCGGTTTCGTTGGCGCTGACGTTTCTGTTGCTCCTGTACCTGCTGGTGTTGTTTCCGCTGGTTGTTCTGGAGTTGGTGTTTCTGTTGCTCCTGAACCTGCTGGTGTTGTTTCCGCTGGTTGCGCTGGAGTTGGCGTTTCTGTTACTCCTGGCGCTGCTGGTGTTGTTTCTGCTGGTTGCGCTGGAGTTGGTGTTTCTGTTG
>NZ_CAUPXD010000026.1:0-25837 GCF_963515095.1 uncultured Granulicatella sp.
CCAAATCAATCATCTCAGAAAATCCAAGTAATACCAGAATAACAGAGATTAAAGCTAGTAAAATAATTGTTGTGTCATAATAATCTGCAAAAAACCATTTTTTCTTCAAATTTTTACTCTCCTTACTTTCTATCCTATTATTACTCAGCTTTAATTCATTCAAGAATATTTATCGAATCATACTCAATATCTTCTAATTCTTGCTTACGATGTGTTATCATAATAACCATTGTATTTTCTAATTTAGATAAACTATTTAAAATCATTTTCGAACTAGCAATATCGATATTTGAAAAACTTTCATCTAATAAAATGATAGGATTTGGATTAACTAATAATCTTGCAATAGCAACTTTTTGCTTTTCTCCACCTGACAAATCATTTATCTTTTTAGTTAAATCAATATTTAATTGCTCAATTATCTCCTTAAAATTATCTGACTCTTCTTTTCCTAATAAAATATTCTCCTTGATACTTGTATCAAACATATAACCTTGTTGTCTTAAATAACTAAATAAGTTATCTGTATTGTATTGTTTAATATTATCCCCATCAATCAAAATAGTACCTTTTTTTGGTTCTAATTGCTGTAATAATAACTTGAATAGTGTGGACTTTCCTTTACCAGAAGCCCCATTCAATACATACCATTTTCCTTTATCTAATTGTAAATTAACATTGCTAAATAATACATGATCTGTTGTATAACCAAATTCTAAATCTGAAATAGTAATATTATCCCACGATAATATAACTGGTTTTTCAATAGTTTTATCATCACTTGCTTCAAACTTATCAATTTTATCTAAAAGTTGAACTGAAGAATGAATAATGGTCATATATTGATTAATCGCAGAAATTGAATCAAATAATTTCATTGCTAAATCAGTTGTAGTAAGAATTGCACCAACTAAGATTATCTGATTGATTATCAACAGCCCCGTTACCAATATGACCGATAATTGACTGATTACATTCAATAGAAAAATAATAAATGTAACTTTACTCGTTTCTTTAGCAAGTAATACTCTACTATTCTTAATTTTAAATAACTCTTGACTAAAGGAATCCTGATAAAAATTTAATGCACCAAATTCTTTTAGAACATCAATTCCTGTTATCATATTATTAATTTTATTCAAGTAACTTTTATTTGCCTCAGCCACATGATTTCCTGCATTAGACACCATTTTTTTGGTCATTATCGGGATAAAATATAATACAATTGATAATGCAAGACTGACAATGAATAATAAATAATGAACGTAAAATAAAGCAATTAAAGATAAAATAGCACGCAACATAAATTTTATCATACCAAAAATACTTCTTAGTACTTTATTTTCAATCATATTTACATCATTTTGAAGAAATGACTCAATTTCCTTTTGTTCTTGACCATTAATATAATTAGCTTTAATATTCCAAGAAGCATCTGACATATCACTACGCATCTTATTACATATATTTTGAATAACAATTTCTTGATAAATTGTTTGATAGTAAGAAATGATTAAACTAATAATCCATAATCCCAAAATAATGAATACTTCAATCATGAATACCTTTACATTTTGTTGGATAAGATATTCGGCTACCTTTGTCATTCGTAAGGCAGCATAAACTTGTAAGCCAGATACAGTAAATAAACCTGCTATATTTATCAGAAATCCTAACATCTCTCTTCTTAAATATTTAATCATTTCGATCCTCCTTAAAAAATGGGTCGTATTCTAACACGTAAAGCAATAAACAAGACTTTTACATATTGTAGCAAGGTCGACAGCAGCCTCGCCTTGCGAGTCTCATGTCTAAACTTTGAGCCTTGGTCTCAAAGTTTCCCTGTAATATTAGCCAAAATGGCTAATATTACTACTGCTACAATAAAAGTCTTTCCTATTGCTTTACTTTTTATCTTCCAGTGATTTTTAAATCAACCTTTAGAATTTTCTTTCATAAATTTTCCAGATAAAAATTTCTTACGTAACAAATTTAAAGAAAAAAGAACTTTTCTCCGTAGCCGAAGTAAAATTAGCTTCTCAAGATAATTTTACAGGAAATTTTGAGACCTTAGCTCAAAATTTAGGCATGAGACCGAAGGGCTGCTGCCGTCCTAGCTGCTTTTAGAAAAGTTCGTTTTACTTTAAATGCCTTAAAAGCAGTTTAAATAATATTACATTCCTTTTTTACGATAGCCTTTTACATAGTATTGGTTTTTCTCTTCATTAAACTCCAAAATTTCTACTAATGTATTTTGTTGGAGTTGTGAAAGTTTTTGCGCTTCGTAAACTTCTACCCATTCTTCATAATGGTCCATTTCTGCTTTCATTTGAGCTCCAAGAAATTCTCTTAATCGCTCAATATCAGTTGCATTTTCAGCAGACATCACTAACGAAGGATAAGCATTCGGTTGAAACTCTCCAATGATTAAATCAGATTTATTATAAATCGTCACCATTGGAATAGTTTCCATTTCTAAATCCTCAACTAAGTCATGAACCGTTTTTTCATGCATTAAGAAATTCGGAGATGATGCATCTACTACATGCACTAATAAATCAACATCCGCACTCTCTTCTAAAGTTGACTCAAATGCGTGAATTAAAGTCGTTGGTAAATCTTGAATAAATCCAACGGTATCCGTTAATGTCACATCATAGTGATCGGCCAAATCAACTTTTCTTGTTAATGGATCTAAAGTTGCGAATAATTGATCCATCTGGTACGTTCCTGCATCTGTTAATTGGTTTAGAATGGTTGATTTTCCAGCATTCGTATAGCCAATTAATCCCATTCTAAAACCATTCGAACGATTTCTCTTCATTCTTGAACGTTGACGATGTAGTTTTGTCTGTTCTAATTGTGCTTCAATATCTGAAATTTGTTTACGAATGTGTCGTTTATCCGTTTCTAATTGCGTTTCCCCTGGTCCTCTTGTTCCAATTCCCCCACCTTGTCTCGATAAGGCTGTACCTTGGCCTGATAAACGTGGTAATAAATAATTTAATTGAGCCAATTGTACTTGAAGTTTTCCTTCTTTTGAACGAGCACGCATCGCAAAAATATCTAAAATTAATTGAACTCGGTCAATAATTCGTGCATTAATCGTTTCATTTAGATTTTTCGTTTGAGAACCTGTTAGAGATTGGTAGAAAACTATTAAATCAATTTCTAATTCATCGACTAAATGACTAATTTCTACTACTTTCCCTTTTCCAATCATTGTACGACCACTATAAGTTTCTCTTTTTTGAGTAACAGTTACGACAACTTCTCCTTGAGCGGTATCCACTAATTGCTTCATCTCTTCTAGAGCATATTGAAATTGCTCATCTGATTGTGTTGTTTGCACAGCAACAATCATAACTCTTTCTTTTGTGTTTTCCATTTATTCACTTCCCAGTAAAAACTGCTGACAATCTAAAATAACTTGAGAAATTGTATTAGGATTTTCTACTAAATCATACCAATGTACAGCTTCAAATCGGTTTCTAAACCACGTTAATTGTCGTTTGGCATATCGTCTAGAGTTTTGTTGAATTTTTTGAATAGTGGCTTCTTTTGATAATTGACATTCAAAATAATCCACCCATTCTTTATACCCAATCCCTCGAATAGATTGAACATCTAATCCTTTTACTGCATCATATAATTGTCTAGCTTCCTCTTCTAAACCATTTTGCATCATCATGTCTACTCTTGTATCAATTCTTTCATAAAGGACTGCTCTATCCGTTGATAATCCGATAATATAGGCATCAAAAATTGCTTCTTTTTGTTGTTGGTCATTAGCTGAAAATGGCTTTCCACTTGCATATGTCACTTCTAGCGCTCGTATAACTCGTCTTGTGTTATTCGGGTGAATATTTTCAGCACTGACAGGATCAACTTTTTTTAATTGTTCCCACATAGCAAGAGGTCCAATTTCTTCTAGTTCTTTTTCCTTTTCTAGTCGGTAAGCTGGATCATTGGAATCTTCTCCACTAAAATGAAAATCAAATAATAAACCTTCAATATATAATCCTGTTCCACCAACAATAATTGGAAGTTTCCCACGGCTTGCAATCTCTTGAATCGCTTCTCTTGCCATTTGTTTAAAATCACTAGCGGTATATTCTTCCTTGACTTCACAGATATCTAATAAATAATGAGGAATCCCTCGTACTTCTTCAGGAGTTACTTTAGCTGTTCCAATATCCAATGTTTTATAAACTTGCATTGAATCCCCATTAATGATTTCTCCATTTAATTGTTGTGCTAATTCGATACTAAGAGCTGTTTTCCCAACACCTGTTGGGCCAACAATTACAATGATTTTTTGTTTTTCTACCATACTACTCCTTTATTTCCGAACGAAGCTCAAGAGCTTTTTGTGGATAATCTGTAAAAATCGCTTCTACATTAAGTTCAAAACAATGTTTCATCTCATTTTCTTGATTCACTGTCCAAACACGTTTTGGATACTGTGAATGAATCTCAAAGGATTCTTTTAATAAGCTATAATCCGGATGAACAGCTTCAAATTTTACTTCTTCGAATACAAAATTTGCCATTTCTACAGTTTCATATAAAAAGGCAATTTCTTGAATTGGTTGTAATTGTTTCATTTGAATAATGCTTCTAGGATTAAAACTAGAATAAATAATCGCAAAGTTTGGTTGCAGTTTTTCTTGTAAAGCCACACATTTTTCAACAATCCCAGCGTATTCAATTTGATCCGTTTTTAATTCAATATTTAATTCACCTTTGAAATCCAATTCCTTTAACAATTGGAATACTTCTTCCAAGGTTGGAATTTTTTCTCCAGTAAATGATTCATCGAACCAACTACCTGCATCCAATGCTTGAATTTCTTCTAATGTTAAGTCTTGAATAGAACCACTACCATTAGTCGTACGATCCACTGTTTCATCATGAATCACGACTAATGCTCCATCTTTTGAAACATGAACATCTAATTCAATTCCATCACTTTGAACACGCACTGCTTCTTGAAAAGCAGCTAATGTGTTTTCTGGATGAGTTCCTCTACTTCCTCTATGTGCAAAAATTTTAGTCATTTGCAATCACCTGTTTCTTTTGAACTTTATTTTGTTGACGAATTTTTTGAGACAACGCAATTAATTCTGCCGCATGTTGTTTCGTTAATGCGGTCATTTCTTCTCCAGACAACATACGACCGATTTCTTCGATACGTTTGTCTTCTTCTAATGTTGTTAGAGTCGTGCGTATACGCTCATCTTTTTCCATTTTTTCAATGAAAATATGAACTCCCGCAATACTTGCCACTTGTGGTAAATGAGTAATACATAATACTTGAGCAAATTCTGAAATATAATGCATTTTATTCGCAATAGCTTGAGCCACTCGTCCACTAACCCCTGTATCTACCTCATCAAATACAATCGTTCCAACACCATGCTTACGCACAAAGATTGTTTTCATAGCAAGGGTAATTCTAGATAATTCCCCACCAGATACAATCTTTTGTAATGGTTTAACAGGTTCACCCTTATTCGTCGAAATATAGAAGTAAACTTCATCCATTCCTGTTTCAAGAAGTTGTTCACTTGGTAGGACACGAATTTCAAAAATGGCTTGTTCCATATATAATTCATGTAACTGAGTTTCTATTTTTTCAGCTAATTCAAGGGCAATTGCCTGTCTTTGTTTCGTCAATTCAAGAGCTACTTCTCTTGCTTTTTGTTCGATTTGTACTTTTTCTTGAATCAATGTTTCAATAATACTTTCTTTATTCTCAATTTGATTTAATTGTGCTTGTACTTGTGCTTGGAATTCTAATATTTCTTCTGCATTATCTCCATATTTACGTTTTAACTGATAATAAATATCTAAACGTTCTTCAATATAGGCTAATCTTTCTTCATCATATTCTGCATGATCTAATTCATGACTCATATTAGAAACCGCATCTTGTAATTGATAATAAGATTCTTGTAATTGCTGGTGCAATTGTTTATAATTTTCACCAATTCCTTCTAAAAATCCTATTTCTTGAGAAGCTTGACTAATCGCATCTACTGCAGAATATTCTTCCGTTTGTAACACAGATAGAGCAGACATTAAGTGTTCTTGAATTTTTTGGAAATGAGTAAAATATTCCTTTTCTTGAACTAATTCTTCCTCTTCTCCAATATAAATATTTGATAATTCTATTTCTTCTACTTGGAATTTTAATAAGTCAATTTTTTGTGCATCTTCTTTTTCAGCAGTTTGTAACTTTCTTAATTGCTCTTGAATGCTGCAATAATGTTCATAATACTCACTATAAGAATCTTTTAATGATTGCAATTTTTGTCCTGCATAGGCATCTAAAAGACTTAAATGATACTCTTCGTTTAATAATAAGAAATGTTCATTTTGCCCATGAATATCAATCAAATAAGGACCTACTTGTTTTAATAACGAAACGGTAACCAGTTGTCCATTAATACGACATGTAGATTTACCTGTTTGATATAATTCACGTTGAATCATGATTTCATCATTTTCAATTTCAATGCCTAATGCTTCGATTTTTCTTTTTGTCTCTTCTGAATCAATGGTAAAAACTGCTTGAATTGTCGCTTTTTCACTGCCATATCGAATCATTTCCAAGCTAGCACGTTCTCCAGCGAGTAATCCTACTGCATCAATAATAATTGATTTACCTGCACCTGTTTCCCCAGTTAATACCGTCATGCCATTTTCAAATTGGCAGCGAACTTCTTCAATAATTGCAAAATTTTTAATAAACAATTCTTGAATCATCGTTCCACCTCTATTTTAGATTTTTTAATTGTTGATGTGCTTCTTTCACAACTGCTTGAATACCAGTCTTCCAATCATATGAAGAAGCAACTGTTTCATGTAATTGCAGATGTGCTAAAAACTCAATATTGCCACTTCCTCCCGTAATTGGAGAGAAAGTAAGTTGTTGAACAGAAAAACCAATTTGTTCGCAATATTCTAGAATTTCTTCTAATACATCTTGATGAACTTTTGGATCACTAACAATCCCTTTTTTCCCAATACGTTCTCTTCCTGCTTCAAACTGTGGTTTAATCAGTACAAGAACGTCACCATCCATCTCTAAAATATCTTTTAATGGTGGTAGAATTAATTTTAACGAAATAAATGAAACATCAATCGATGCCACTTGAGGTTTTCCTTTTGTAAAATCTTCAGGCTTACTAAAGCGGAAATTCACTCTTTCCATGACTTCTACTCGTTCATCTTGTCTTAATTTATAATCTAATTGATTATATCCAACATCTAATGCATAGCTTAATACAGCACCATGTTGTAGTGCAGCATCTGTAAAGCCTCCTGTTGAAGCGCCAATATCTAATAAGATTTTACCTTCTACACTTACATCAAAAGTTTCGAGTGCTTTTTCTAATTTCAATCCACCTCTTGAAACGTAGCGAAGGGTTTCTCCTTTTATATAAAGTTCAGTTGTAATCGGAATTTTTTCGCCAGGTTTATCATAGCGAATATGTTTCACAGCATCTACAATTTGCCCTGCCATGACAAGTCTTTTCGCTTTTTCCCTAGAATCTGTCAATCCTTGTTGTACGACTAGAAGGTCTACTCGTTCTTTTTCCATTCTTTCTCCTTTAAATCTCTACATATGAGAGAATTTTTATAAATATTTCTTGTACTTGTCTTTGAACCGTTGTTTCATTTGGAATAGATAGAATCGCTTGTTTTGCCTGGTTAATTTCTTGTTCTAAGGCAAGTTTCGCTCCATCAATTCCTAAAATGCTAGGATACGTATTTTTTTCTAATACTGCATCTTGTCCAGTAATTTTACCTGTTTTTTCAGAATCCCAGCAAACATCTTGTAAGTCATTTTGAATTTGAAAAGCTAAGCCAAAATGCACGCCAAATTTTAAAAGAGCTTCTTCATAAGGTGTCGCATCCTCTAATACGAGTAAGCCTAAACGAATCGCAGCTAATAATAATTGTCCTGTTTTATCTGCATGAATTTGTTTGAGTTGCTCTAATGTAATTTCTTGATGTTCACTTGCAATATCTCTCATTTGACCGGTAATCATACCACTAGCTCCAGATGCTGAGCCTAATACTTGAATGGCACGAACTTTTTTTGTATCCGATAATTGACATTGAGCTAATTCTTCAAATGCAAGTGTTAGTAAAGCATCTCCTGCTAAAATGGCTGTTGCTTCATCAAATTGTTTATGAACCGTTAGCTTACCACGACGATAATCATCATTATCCATTCCTGGTAAGTCATCATGAATTAATGAATACGTATGAATCATTTCTAAAGAAGCTGCTACCGGTAACACTTTTTGAAGTTCTACTTCTTCTAAATGACTTATTAACAGTACTAATAATGGACGAATTCTCTTTCCTCCACTACTACACGCATACAGCATGGCTTCTTTCAATCTTGTTGAAATATTTGGAATCTTTTCGATTCGATCCAATAAATAGGTTTCTATTTCTTGTTGCCAATATGAAATCATTTCACTCATGAGTTACTCCATTAATCTTCTTTTACAACAATCATTTTGCTGACTGTTTCTTCTGCTTTTGTTAATGTTTCATTACAATATTGGCTTAGAGCCATTCCTTCTTGAAACTTTGCAATAGCTTCATCCAAAGGAACATCTCCTCTTTCCAATTGCTGTACAATTTGTTCTAATTCACTCATTGCTTCTTCAAATTTTTTCTCTTTCTTTACCATAATTGATTTCCTTTCTCTACAGAAGTCACTTTAGAACGAACCGTTCCATCGACTAATTGAATCGTTAATTCTTGTTCCACTTCTAGTTGGTCAACACTTTTAATAATCATTTCTTCTTGTTGTAAAATCCCATACCCACGATTCATAATTTTTAATGGACTTAATAAGTCTAATTGCTGAATCGCTCTTTGGAATTGTTGTTTTTTATCTTTCATCAATTGAATTTGAGCTTGTTCCAAACGTTTTGCCAAATATTGAAGTGCTTGTTTTTCCGTTTGAACTCTTCTACTTGGAGAACGCAATTCTAAACGATGTTGATTTTTTAATAATTGTTGACGTTTTTGCTGAACACTTTGTTGCATCATTTGCTGCAATCGCATTTCTAATTGATCCACTCGTTGTTGATAAACTTGATAAATCCGTTCTGGATTTTGGAAAATACTTGCATTCGCTAATGCTTGCATTCTTTCTCGTTTAATTTGTAATTGACGAGTTAATGCTTGTTCCAGACGTGTTTGCAAATTTCTCAATTGTTGATGAATTTCCATTAAAACAGGTGTTGCAATTTCTGCAGCAGCTGTTGGTGTTGCAGCTCTCATATCTGAAACAAAGTCAATTAAAGTCGTATCTGTTTCATGCCCTACACTTGAAATAACTGGAATCGACAACTCAGCAACTCTTCTTACAACTGGCTCTTCATTGAACGCCCACAAGTCCTCAATCGACCCGCCACCACGTCCAATAATGACGACATCATAATCTTCTTGTTCCACTAAGTCTAAATTTTTCAATATACTATTAACCGCATGAACGCCTTGCACCACTGTTGGATATAACACTAATTGAACAATAGGGAATCTACGAGACACTGTTGTTTGAATATCTTGAATGACCGCCCCTGATTCACTTGTTAAAATCGCAATTTTTTTAGGAAATTGAGGAATTGGCTTTTTAGGAAGAGAAAATAACCCTTCAGCTTCTAATTTCTTTTTCAATTGTTCATAGGCTAAATAAAGAGCCCCAACTCCATCCGGTTCCATATGTTCAATATTAATTTGATACTGTCCTGATTTTTCAAAAACGGAAACTTTACCAATCACTAATACTTTCATCCCTTCTTCAGGACGGAATTGAATCTTTTTAAAGGCAGATTGAAACATTGTTGCAGAAATAATAGCATTTTCATCTTTTAAACTAAAATACTGGTGAGTCGGACGTAAACGAAAATTTGAAATTTCTCCCGTTAAATAGATTCTTCCAAGATGAGGGTCTTTATCAAATTTATATTTAATATATTTCGTTAATGCCGAGACTGTTACATATTCTTCACTCATAAATGTTTTCCCTCTTACATGCATTAAGATAAGTCTGCTCTAATAACATCGCTATGGTCATTGGACCAACTCCACCTGGTACGGGAGTAATGGCACTGACGTAATCTTTAACGCCATCAAAATCCACATCTCCAACGATTTTTCCAGATTCTAATCGATTAATACCTACATCAATAATGACAGCATCTTTTTTCACATGTTCTC
Source organism: uncultured Granulicatella sp. (assembly GCF_963515095.1). Taxonomy (GTDB): domain Bacteria; phylum Bacillota; class Bacilli; order Lactobacillales; family Aerococcaceae; genus Granulicatella. The sequence goes on from NZ_CAUPXD010000026.1 coordinate 10,255, forward strand.
TCAAAACTAAATTTGGTCTTCCAACTGCACTTATAATAATATCTGCTCTTGCAATTTGTTTATCTAAGTCTTTTGTTCGACTGTGACAAACAGTTACCGTTGCCCCACGATTTAAGCCTAACAAAGCCATTGGACGACCAACAATCGTACTTTGCCCAATAACAACCATTTCTTTTCCAGTAAGGTCAATTTCATACTCTTCTAATAATCGAATGATTCCTTTTGGCGTACATGGGACAATACTTTCATCTTTTTGAAGTAATTTTCCTAAATTTACAGGATGGAAGCCGTCTACATCTTTTTCGGGAATAATGGCTTCTAATACTGTCTGACTATCAATCTGTTTTGGTAATGGTAATTGAACTAAAATTCCATGAATAGCATCATCTTCATTTAATTTTTTAATTTTTTCTAATAACTCTTCTTGAGTAGTAGTCTCAGGTAATCTTTCAACAACCGAATGAAATCCCACTTCAATTGCAGCACGTTCTTTATTTCGTACATAAATTTGACTAGCAGGATCTTCTCCTACTAATAATACAACTAAACCAGGTCTTACTGCCTGTTCTTCTACTTTTTGTTTCAATTCTTGACGAATTTTTAAGGCTAAACTTTTACCATCTAATACAATCGCCATTTACTCACTCCTTTAAATAAAAAATTGAGCAAAAAGTGTTCCTGGAAGCAAATCATTGCTTCGGAGCGCCTTCTTGCTCAACCTCCTATACTGACTTACCCTTCAACAAAGTTTGATAAGACACCATTAATAAATTTCGCTGATTTTTCATCACTATATAATTTTGCAATTTCAATTGCTTCATTCAATGCAACTGTTTGAGGAACTTCCAATTCAGGTGAACGCATTTCGCAAACTGCTACACGCATAATCATTAAATCTAAGCGAACGATTCGATTTAATTCCCATCCTTTTAAATGTGAGGAAATTAAAGCATCAATCTCTTCTAACTGGTTTTGTACCCCTTGGATTAAATCTAATGAATAATGAATTTCTGGAAACTCATCTAATAACGCTTCATTAGAATATATTTCTTCATCAAATGATTGTTCATCATGCAATACGTCTAACGCTAAGCGAACAGCATCAAATTCTGATAAATCTTTACAAATATCCATTTGATACAAAGCTTGAATAGCAATAATACGTAGTGCACGTCTTTTTAATGGGTTACGACTCACTCTTCATCCCCCAATTCGAAAAATTCTGAATCAACATTTTTTGCTGGAATAATTGTTTGAACATGAATATTTACTTGAGAAATTTCTAGTTCACAACTAAATAATAATTGTTCTTTAATTTTATTTTGTAATAATAATGCTAATTTTGGAATAGATACTCCATAATCTACATTACCGTACACATCAAGAATAAATTCACCTTGTTCTTGGGTTAAATAAGCACCTTTAGCTAGTTCTTCACGACCAAAAAGTGTATTCACACTTGTCTTAATAATTCCTGATAAAGGATGGAATCCTTCCACTTTAGAAGCAACAATTCCTGCAATGCTCTCAATCACTTCAGGGGCAATTTCAATAGCACCTAAAACGGCTGTTTGATTTGAATATTTTTCCATAATGAACCTCCTTTTACAAAGATTCTGAATCGCTATCTAACTCAATGAGCATCACGAATCATGATCTTCACTCTCTTTTACAGTTTACCATGATTTTACTTCTATCACAACTCACAAGGTAATTTCTTATAAAATAATCAATTCACGCGGAACTTGTTGAATCACTTCGCCACCAGTCGGAGTAATAATGATATCATCTTCAATACGAACGCCACCAACACCTGGAATATAAATTCCTGGTTCATTTGTAATTACATTTCCTGGAACAAATGCTTGAGTCGCTAAACGACTTACATTTGGAGCTTCATGAATTTCTAGTCCAATACCATGACCAGTTGAGTGTGTGAAGTATTCTCCATATCCTTTACTAGCAATATAGTCACGAGCAATTTTATCTAATTCAACCCCTGTTTTACCTGGTCCTGCTGCTGCACTTACTAATAATTGAGCTTGTAAAACAACATCATGAATTTCTTTCAATTGATCTGTTGGTTCCCCTACAGCAATTGTACGAGTCATATCAGAAACATAACCATGATAGTAACATCCAAAGTCTAATGTTACTAAATCTCCTGTTTCAATTAATTTTTCACTCGCAACACCATGAGGCATTGAAGAACGAACACCACTCGCAATAATTGTATCAAATGAAACGCCAGATGCTCCTTGTTTTCTCATAAAGAAATCTAATTCATTGGCGACTTCAATTTCACTCATACCAGGTTTTAGTACATTTAAAATATGCAAGAAAGCTGCATCTGAAATCGAACATGCTTTACGAATTGTTTGAATTTCTGCTTCATCTTTAATTTCACGAATTTTTTCTACTAATCCTTGAGTTGGAACTAAATCTGTATCAAATTCATCTTCAAAAACTTCTAACATTGAAACAGATAAGTGGTCTGCTTCAAACCCTACATGTTTTAATCCATGTTTTTCAATTAATTCACGGAATACACCTAGCCAACCTGTTTTATGTTCAATTACTGTAAATCCTTGTGCTTGTTTTTGAGCTTGTTGCGTATAACGAGCATCTGTTACAAAATATGCTTCATTTAATGTAATTAATGAAAAACCTGTTGTACCTGTAAAATTCGCTAAATAACGTAAATTATATGGACTATAAACAATTAATCCATCAATTTCTAAATCCTTCATCGCATTTCTTACTTTTTCAACTCTGATCATATAATCACCTTCCAAAATCTTTTTGTATCTACTAGTATAACAAAAAAAGTCCAAAATATATATGATTTTCAAGAAAAAAAACTCAAAAATTTAGGCGTGCCTAAAAAGTGGTTATTTTTTGAAATATTTTCTAGATAAGAATTTAAGAAATAATTCTACTTACACTTTCTTTTCAGGTCAATTTTGATATAAAAAACGTAACAACCGTATTACAGTGTTGTTACGTTTCATAATTCAGCATTATTTATTGGAAAAATTTTTTATCGATAAACCATTCATTTTCTCTAATAATAAAATACAAATGAATAAGATAATCATTATTATAGGCATAATAGTTAATCCCATACTCCCACTTAATTGAGCATTTTGAATATTTTGAGGTAATCTTCCTGTTAAAACCTCAACTGAACGTAAATAAGTAAATGGAATAATATGCGCTACTCTCTGTAGAGGTTCAATAACATTAATACCAAAAACTAATCCACCGATTGAAATTAACGAGATAAATAAAGCTACTGTTTTTTGTTTGAAAAAGAAACTAATTAAATAGACTACTTCAACAATAACGATAAATACTAAAAATTCTAAGGCTAAACTCTCCAATAATATATTCTGTATTTTAACAATCACTATCTCTTGCTTAGCAACATCAAAAATTGGATATGGATATTCCAAAGTTCCTAACCCTTGATTGAATAATCCTAAAAATAAAGAAATAGCACAGATTAATAGAAACACAATGCTTACATACCCAATTCCTACTCCAAGAGAGCTAATGGCAAACTTCACTTTTGAAAAAGGAAGTAATTTTGCTGTATCCAAATTGTCTTTAAACCGATCCGTAAATAGTTGTGTTAACATGAAAATAATCGAAATTAAAAATAAAGTTGGAATAATAATAGTTAATGTCCATACTACTTGATCAATTCCATAAGTTGGAAAATCTAAAAGATGCGCCTTAATATTTAATGGGGATAAAGCTTCATATACCTTCCATTCACGATAAACTGCCTGTTTTAATTCCGCACTAGAATGAGCCTCTTTTGAAATTATTCCAAAAATCTTTTCTTCATATTTCGCTTGTAAATAATAAGCCTCTTCCCACTTTTGTTGTTCTAATAAAGATAGAATATGTTTTCTTTCCTCTAATTGATTCTGTTTCAATTCTAAATTTTTCTTTGTAAACTGATATTCTTCTGACTCAGTATCTGTCGTTTGAGATAATTTATCTTCATTTTCTTTAATCATTTGTTCATTTTCTACAATTCTACTTTGTAGTTGATTTTCCAAACTAAGACTCTGTGCCGTTCTACTATTCATATAAAATGCAATACTGATGACAATTGTTAGTAATACAACTATAATGACATTCAACCGACTTTTTAAGGCTTTTTTTACTAAAAATAAACTAAAATGTTTCATCATTGTACCTCTTCTATTCGACAATTTTCAATCTTTACAATTTTGTCGCAAACATTTATCAATTCTTCTTTGTAGTGAGAACTTATAATAATCAGTTGTTGTGAATGGATTTCTGTTAATCGATTGAAGAATTTAGTACGATAATACTCATCTAAACCATTTGTAATTTCATCCATTAACCAACACTCTGCTTGACTCATGAAATACATTGCTATTAATAATCTTTGCTTCATCCCTAGTGAATACTTGCGAATGGGTAAATGAATATAGTCAGCCATTTCCCAATACTCAATTTCATGTTCTAAATTTTTTGAAGAATTCCAAACATTTTTGACATAAAGTAAATAATCAATTCCACTCAGATTTCCGTCGAACCATTCAATCGTTTCATAGTAAAATAGTGAAGATGGAGCTATGATTTGTCCACTATTTACTGAAATTAACCGGCTTATTGCACGAAATAATGTAGTTTTTCCAGAACCATTAATGGCAACCATTCCATATATATTTCCCTTTTCAAAGGTAAAGTCTATATCTTTTAAAATCATTTCTCTTGTTTTTAGACGAACTTGATTCAGTGTAATCATACAAATCCCCACTTTTTATTAATTTACATTATTAAATTGATATCGTTTTTATTTTATCGTTTAATATAATTTTTTACAATAGGGAAATTAGCATTCTCATATGTCTTCAAAAATAAAAATTCGACACTCTTGTTGCAATTTAGAGTGTCGAATATATTTCATACTATTTTTACTTAAGCCATAATATAAGCAGGTAAAGCTTCTAGTAATTCTTGCGTACTTGAGAAAACTTCCCCTCTTAATTTAATTAGACCTACTGTATATAAATTTGCATATGGGAATTGAGATTCAGCAACTTCTTGTAATGCTACTAATTTTTCTGCATTTTCAGCTCCATATTGACGACTATCACTATATAAAGCCAAAATTGGAATACCAGCTTGATACGCAATTCCAATCTCACTAGCAACACCTGCATCAATAATCGCACCATCTAAAATAGCAATGACTAAATCTGCATCTAGCAACGCATCCGTATCATATCTAGCAATCATCGTTGAATCTGCAAAAGAATTTTTATCATTAATCGCCATTTGTTCTTGAGGAAGGTAAACTTCCAATTGCGGATATTCTTCTCGAATTCGTTTAACAAAACTTTCGTTAAAAGCTAATTCCATTTCTGAAAATAATGGACTGGCAAAATAAATTTTTTTCATAGCGCTTCTCTCCTATAGCAAATTAAAGTCTATCTTATTGATATAAAGCATCTACACGTGCTTGAACTTCGTCATTTTCTAAGAATTCATCATATGTTGATTCTAGACGATCCACAACACCTTTTGGTCCGATTTCAATAATACGGTTTGCTGTTGTTTGAATAAACTCATGGTCATGACTTGAGAATAATAATGAACCTTTGAAGGCAATTAAGCCATCATTTAATGCTGTAATGGATTCTAAGTCTAAGTGGTTTGTTGGGTCATCTAATAATAAGACATTTGCTTTTGATAACATTAATTTAGATAACATACAACGGACTTTTTCTCCCCCTGAAAGAACTGTTACTTGTTTCATAACATCGTCTCCAGAGAATAACATACGACCTAAGAAGCTACGTAAGAATGTATTATCTTGTTCTTCAACCGGTGCATATTGACGTAACCATTCTAAAATATTTAATTGTGGATTTGAGAATTCTTCCGTCATATCTTTTGGTAAGTAAGCTTGACTAGTTGTTACTCCCCATTTGAATGTACCGCTATCTGCTTCCATTTCCCCTGTTAAAATTTTGAATAATGTTGTAATCGCAATATCTGAACGACTTAAGAAAGCAACTTTATCATCTTTTTTCAATTGGAAGCTTACATTTTCAAAAATAACTTCGCCATCAATTGTTTTTGATAATCCTTCAACCATTAATAAATCATTTCCGATTTCTCTTGCAGGAGTAAATCCAACGAATGGATATTTACGGCTTGATGGTTGAATATCATCTAATGTAATTTTATCTAACATTTTCTTACGAGATGTCGCTTGTTTTGATTTAGAAGCGTTCGCAGAGAAACGAGCGATAAATTCTTGTAATTCTTTAATTTTTTCTTCTTTTTTAGCATTTTGGTCAGCCATTAATTTAGCGGCTAATTGACTTGAATGTAACCAGAAATCATAGTTCCCTACGAATAATTTAATTTTACCAAAGTCAACGTCAGCCATATGTGTACATACTTTATTTAAGAAGTGACGGTCATGGGAAACAACGATAACCGTATTTTCAAAATTAATTAAAAATTCTTCTAACCATGCGATTGATTTAGCATCTAAACCGTTTGTTGGCTCGTCTAGTAATAGTACATCAGGTTTACCAAATAATGCTTGTGCTAATAATACTTTTACTTTTTCAGCTTCCACTAATTCACTCATTAATTTATAGTGTAAGTCTTCTGCAATCCCTAAACCTTGTAATAATTGTGAAGCATCACTTTCCGCTTCCCAACCATTTAATTCTGCAAACTCTCCTTCAAGTTCAGCAGCACGAATTCCATCTTCATCAGAAAAATCTTCTTTCATGTAGATGGCATCTTTTTCTTTCATAATATCAAATAATTGTTTATGTCCCATAATAACAGTATCAATAACACGTTCATCTTCAAAAGCAAAGTGATCTTGTTTTAAGACAGTTAAACGTTCATGAGGATCTAAAATAACTTCCCCTGTTGTTGGTTGTAACTCACCAGACAAAATTTTTAAAAATGTAGATTTACCCGCACCATTTGCACCGATAACTCCGTAACAGTTACCAGGTGTAAATGTAATATTTACTTCATCAAATAATTTACGATCTGAAAATAATAAACTTACGTTTGAAACTTTTAACATGAAATTCTCCTTTTATAACATTTTTATCCTTATTGATTGTACTATAATTGTCTATAAATAACAAATAATCACTAAAAAAGATGACACCAAAATGGCATCATCTTCTCATCAGTTTATTCTGTTACAACCACTGGACGACCTAATCTTTGAACAGTCTCTCCAATATTTCTAAAGTGGTCACTAATACGTTCTAAGTTACTTAATAAATCCATGACGAAAATACCTGAATCGGCACTCGCAATTCCCTTATTCATACGTTTCATATATTTATCACGAATTTCAATTTTCAATCGGTCAATTTCTCGCTCGATTGTAATCACTTCTTTAACTTTCACTAAATTACCAGTTGATAAAGTATCAATCGACATTGCAAATCCTTTTTGTACTAAGTCAAATACATGTTCTAATTCTGATAAAGTCTTTTCATCTAATACAATATCACGTTCTAATACAGCTTTCGCAAAATCTGCAATATTTTCTGCATGGTCACTAATACGTTCTACGTCGTTAGCTGTACTAAATAATTCATCAATGGTTTCTTGGTCAGTTGTTGAAACATTTTGTTGAGAAATTTCTACTAAATATTCCACAATTGCTTTTTGGAATTGATTCACTTTTTGCTCTGAAGCAAATGCTTTTTCAATTTTTTCTTGACTACGTAAACGAATAGCATCAATCGCATATGTTAAAGTTTTATCTGCCGCATGAGACATCGCTGCAAATTCATACATTGTATTTTGTAACGCAATCGATGGTGTTACTAAAATACGTTTGTCTAAATAAGATACTAGTTTTTCTTCTTCTTCCATTGTTTCAGCTTGCGGTTCTGGAATAATGAAGTCCGCTAATTTTACTAGTAGATTTGCAAATGGGAATAATACAATCACATTTACAATATTAAAAATAGTATGAGCATTTGCAATTTGTCTTGCTATATCAGTAGCATTCATAGAAGTAACAATATTTGTTAAAATTCCCGTTAAAAACAACATGAAATAGATAGTACCAATAATGTTAATACTTAAATGAATCACAGCGACTTGTTTTCCACGTCTTGAAGTTCCTAAACTACTAATTAACGCTGTTGTACATGTACCGATGTTGTCTCCAAAAATAATATATAGAGCTGTAGCAAATGGTAATACTCCTTGAGAAGCTAAGGCAATTAATACCCCAATCGTTGCAGAAGAACTTTGAAGCGCTAATGTCATAATAAATCCAAGAGCTACCCCAAATAGTGGATTATGTCCATAATTAACAATCCATTCTGTAAAGGCTGGTAAATCTTTTAGTGGCGCTAAAGCGTCTTTTAAATAGTTCATACCAATGAACAAAATTCCAAACCCTACTAAGATTTCAGCAAATTCTTTTACTTTAGGATTCTTCACAATTGCTCCCATTAAAATTCCTGTACCAATTGCAATAGGTGCCCATTGAGAAAGATTAAAGGAAACCATTTGACCTGTAATTGTCGTACCAATATTGGCCCCAAAAATTACACCGACTGCTTGTTCAATCGTCATAATACTGGCATTCACAAATCCGACTACCATTACTGATGTAGCACTTGAACTTTGAATCACCATTGTGACGAACATCCCAACTAAAACAGCCATCAAACGATTTTTTGTTAACGTACGAACGATACTTTTTAGCTTATCTCCTGCAAATTTTTGCAATCCATCTGCCATTAATTTCATTCCGTACAAGAACAAACTTAAACCTGCAACTGCACCTAAAAACATCTCTAAATACATGGTGTTTTTAACTCCTTTGTTGTCTATTAAATTTTAAACAGTTTATGTTCTATAAACAACACGATTGTAACATAGCCACTAACACTTGAAAAGAGAATTTTGTGCAAAACATACAAATAACTCCAATCTCTAAATAGACAGAATCTATCCAGAAATTGGAGTTGTTCAATTGAATTGTTACTCTAAATCTTTTATCAGTTTTTCTAAATTACTTGAAGCATGAAACACTCTAAGGATAGTAACTATATGATTCTCATATTTATAAAATACGGAATAATTATTGACATTAAGTCACCTAATTTTTATCCATCAATCCTCGTCCTAAACTCATTAAAAAATTCATTAACCGAACGAACATTTTCCCCTTCAGCATTCTGAAATTCTTGAACCATCATTTTACCGAATTCTTCAGAAGTCATATTTTCAATACTTTCTGAATAAGGAGTCACAGGTAAAGAAATATTAAATGGTATGCTCTTAGTTAGCGAAACTTGTTTTAAAAGTAAAGTAACTAGTGTAGACATTGGCATTCCTAGTTGATTTAACACAAATTCAGCTGATTTTTTATCATCTTCATCAACTCTTACATTAATGGTAGCAGTTTTTCCCATCATCACACCTCCTTGAAATGTAATGCAATTGTATTGTAAATTACTACAAATGTCAAATTATATAGAATCATTTCTTTACTCCACCTTAACACCTCTAAAAAAGCTAACATAGCAAATAATAAGAACATTTTTTCAGTGCATCATTCTTCCATCAACTTTACCTTATATCTAAAAATTTTATGAATAGATAATTCGTAACATAAAAAGTCAACAGCATACACATAGTCAATAATAAAAATCCTATAGTTAGAGACTGATTGTTTTGAATCATTAGTAACACTATCATCACCCCAAATGGGCTTTTAAATAGACAAAAAATAGTACAAGTAGCAATTAAAGTGAGAAGACAAATTATCGATAATATTTCGTCTTTAAAAAGGAATACAAATATTTTTTCTAAAATAAAACAAATATAAGTTGAAACTACTGGATAAAAAATTGAAATTAATAACATATGATAAGCTGAATAGATCCTACTACCTTCTAACGTTGCAATAAGAAATGGATAATTATAAAAATTAACACCAAAAGCTATACAATATAAAGAAATTCCAATCAAAACGATTATTAGTGGTAAGAAATAAAACAAGCCAAGCGTATAAAACCACTCCTCTTTATTTAGACGTACCATTGAAATAGGTAATGCTTTTAGTAAACTTTTATGAGATAACTTTCGCTTATGAAAATTAGTCACCATAAAAATATAAAGAAATAAAAATCCACCTAAAGCAAGAAAATAAAGAATAATTTTTATCACTACATAACTAGTTTTATAATGCAAATAATCTTGATTACTTTCACTTAAATATTCTAAAATAATCTTTTCATCTTCCAATTTACTAATATCAGGCAACTTATCAATATAATTAGGTAACAAAGTTGTAAGATTATTTAATAACTGAATACGCTCTGTATAAATGGACAATAGTTTTTTTGAAGTAACGGACTTTTTATAACTAAAATTTTCTTCAGACAAGTTTTGATAGATTTGAGCAATTTGCATTTCCGACTCTTCTCGAACATTACTTGGTATACTGTAATCCTTAGCAATTAATGCCATTAAGTCATCCATCATCATAAATTGATTATTTATTATTTCTTGTGGAGTTTCTGTAGGAACCCATTTGTTATACCCTATCAATAATATAAACATAACAACCATAATGACAGGAAGTTTTATAAAGTAACTCGTTGAAACTAAATAGTTATAATCTAATTTAATGGAGGAAAATTTTTTCATAACGCTCCCTCTTCTCCTTCAAAGTCAATATTCCAATAGAAAATATAAAACAAATTACACTAGCAATTACAAGTGCTAACATTCCTTGAAACATTGAAAAGTGTCCATTTAAATAAAACTCATTTTTAACCCCATATATCACTGTTCCAAAACTAAAATAAGATGAAGGAATAGAACCAATATACGGCATTTCAATATTTAAAACTTTCATGACCGTTTCTAAAAATATAACTATCGTTCCAAAAAGAAATGTTAAGATTTGATTACTAAATAGTTGGTTTAATAAACTACATAAGCTTACAATAAATAAATTCAATAACAGTACAAAGCATAAGATAATAAGAAACAGACTGAAATAAGAAATAGTTATAGGCTTATCATTTTCAAATATCACCGTTTTTAAAGTAAAATCTCCTATTCCATTTTTTATAGAAATCATTCCAAAATAAATTAGAAATGCTACAAATTGAACAAAACATACAACAATCCATTTACTAATCATTTTTTGAATACTGTATCTAAAATTACTGATTGGTTTTGTATTCAATAAACTTCTATGTTTAGAATCTGATAAAAATATAGAATTAGACATCACTAGAGTAAATAAGAAAAGGAATGGTAAGAAAAAAATATTTGGAATTTTATAATCCAATAATGGTAAGAAAGACTGAACAGCAGTTATACCTATCAATTCATTCATTACATTCTTATCATCAAAATTTTTGTCTTCTAATTGTTGATAATGCAACATTGACTGTTGTGTTTGCTTTTTAAATAATATTCCATTTTTAGATGCAGTAGATCCTAAAGTATTTTTATTTGTAATCGTAATCTCATACTTTTCACGAATAGAGTCTTCTAATTCCCAAGCTTTAATCATTAATTGAATATATTTTCTATAATCTCTATTCTGAAAAGCATTTCCAGCATCTATATATGCATTATCAATCTCAACGAATAATTTTTCATCTTCATGTAACTCTCGTTGTGACATTTTACTATCCATTAATAGACTATTTTTGTATTGTTCATGGATTTTTATATTTGTAAGAGTATATTCATTCATTATTTGATACTGATGATTTAGTTCATAGAGACGTAAAATTGAAAAAATAAATACAATAGAGAGAAAAATGATTACCTGAATTCTTACCAATCGATTCGTCAATACCATGATAATCTGGCTTTTCATATTACTCTCTCCCTTCATCATCTGAATGAAATAGTTCTTGATAAATGATTTCGCAACCTTTTATTCCATAAGTCAAACTGGATATAGTCATCAAATTTGATTGAATCCACAAAAATACGGAATCTAGTTCATTCAAATCTTTCATACTGATCAGCAATTCTGATGGATTAGATAGTATATTCATATTCATAAATTGTTGAGTAAACTCTTTATATCTATCCACTGATGAAAATTGTATTACAATTGATTGATTACACTGATCTTCAAGTTGATATTTTAAAGCAATCCTCTTATCTTTTAAGAAATACACCTCATCAGCAATACTATTTAGATTATTCAACAAATGTGATGCAATGATAATTATTTTACCTTCATTTTTTAAACTCCGAAGTACTTTAGATATTAATTGCACGTTATCTGGATCCAGTCCATTCATCACTTCATCTAATAGCATAACTTCACAATTTGTTACAACAACTAACGCAAAACAAAGTCTCTGTTTCATTCCTAACGAGTAACTAGAAACTTTATTGGAGATATATTCAGTCATTTGTAATTTTGAAACAACTTCATCAACAAATGATGGTTTAATATTCCACATTTCAGCGTAAAATTGTAAATGTTGTAACCCTGTTAAGTCAGAATACAAATCATCTTGATTACACATTCTCACGATTTTTCGTTTCATTTCCAAATAATGATTCTTATAATTTTTATCATCCAACAAAACACTGACATCTCTATTATTGAGATTACCGGCGATGATCTCTATTAGTGTAGATTTCCCTGTTCCATTTGGAGCTACTAATCCAATAATTCTAGGCTTGACAATTTGAATATGAATATCGTTTAATACTTCTTTTTTCCCATACGAAAACTTAGCTATACTAATATTTAACATTCTCCCCCTCCTCATTATACCCATAATTTAACCAGAAAATTTCTTTAATTTTTTTCAACTCTAAATCAATACTCTCCAAAAGTTGATATCCTTGATAATCATATTTTAATCACTCTTTAATTTAATTATAGCCTTTTCCAATTGAATGTAAAGGCTTTATTTGTAAAATAAAAAGCTTTCCGACTTTGTACTGCCCCCTATTTGGCATGTTTTTTAATGAAATTAACTTATAGAAATTTATTAAATAAGGAGTTATGATTTTAGGTTAACGAATCTTTTAAATGGGACGTAAGCCAAAGAAAAACGCGCCAAAAAATTTGGCGCGAATCCCTAGGTTTTATAAAAAATAAAGTTTATCTAATTTTGAACTTATCTTATCATCTAAATGATGTGAAATGATAATGACAGTTTTCTCAGAATCTTCTACAATTTGCTCTTCTATGGCAACCGCCGTTTTAGCATCAATTGCTGAAGTTGCTTCATCTAAAATAATACATGGTGTATTACGTATTAATGCTCGAGCTAATGTAAGACGCTGTTTTTCTCCACCTGATAAATTATTTCCGTCTAAAGAAATAATCGTATCTAATTTTTCAGGTAAGTTATTTACTAAATCATACAGTTTAACCTTTTTCAAAATATCAAAAATTTCTTCATCAGTTTTCTTCATACCAAGTAGAATATTTTCTCTAATTGACATATTAAAAATTGCACCTTCTTGACTCACATATGCAATCTCTTTTGAAAAAAGAACATCCTTATTCTTTTCTTTAACAACTCCATTTACTTTTAATTCTCCATCAAAATTATTTATTCTACCTAAAAGAATATTGAGCAAAGTAGACTTTCCACTTCCGCTAGGACCTAAAATTGCGTATTTTTTACCTTTTTCAAATTTAAAAGATAAATTATCAAAAATCTTTTTCTCGTCAATAGAATATGTTATATTGTTCCCTTCTATTAAGGATAAATTGTCATATTCTATTGTTTCTGCTATCATTTTAGTTTCTAACTTCTCAATAACTTCATTCATACCTTGCATTGCTATAACTATTTCTAGGAACATACCAGTAGAATTTAAAAATAATGCTAGAATTGCTGGAACTGATAATAACATTCCAATACTGATTTCCTTTTGTAATACTAAATAAAGAACAAACATAAACATAATACCTTCAAATATTCTTTGTGAACCATAAAATGTTAAGGTAGCAAAAGAAGTATATTTCTTAGCTACAACTCTCTGATTCTCAACATCTGTTTGAGCTTGTTTGATTTTTTCTTTTAATATAGAAAGTGCATTAAAATTTTTTAAAACATCATAAGCAGAAGTGTATTCCTGTAATGTATTAGTATATATACCACTTAATTGAGAAAACTTCTGATATGCCATACCTATTTTTTTTCCAAACCGAGTTCCTACTATCATTAAAATTATTAGTAATAAAAGTGAGACAGATCCTATCTTCCAATTAATTGAAAATAATATAATTAGAGATATAGTTGATAATACTACATTACTAAACAGATTTAAAAAAGGTTCAAAATAAGTTGTTGAAATACGCTCTAAGTCAGTTGTGTACCAAGATATGTACTCTCCATGTTTTATCTTATGATAGTTATCGTATCCCATTTTTTCAATATTTTCACTAACGCCACTGCCAATTGAAACAATCCAATCTTTAATCAACTTTGCATTATTTATTGATAGACAAGACTTTAAAATTTCAGTAATTGCCATTACTAGAATTAATACAATACCATATAAAAAATAATTATGATTATTTGCTAAAAAATTATCAAGTATCAGAGTTCTTCCATAACTACTAAAGATTGTTCCTAATGCAATTAAGATAGTAAGAATTATTGTTCCAAACCACCGATATAAATTTATTGTAATATATTTTTTCATAAGTCCTCCTTTTTCAAAATATTTTATTTTGTTATTTTCATTTATGCTTCTTCCTATAATTATATATTAACATACTTTTTGTTTTTTTCATCTTTTTTTAATTTAAAAATATTTTTTATCGTTTTATCGTCTTTTAAAAAAGATAATCTATAACCAAATTTTAATGTTCATACTATCATAAAAATAATCTTTTAATCATTACAAGCCTTATTGCTTTTGACTCGTCACTTGCCTCTTAAAGAGGCATTTATATTACTTACCATTATTCCTAAAGTGATCTTCATACTCTTTTACACTTAATTTATCGATTGCTATATCATGTTTTTCTTATTCTTGTATATATTTTGTCGAACAACCTAAAAAAGAGATCACTGTATGATACAGCAATCTCTTTTTCGACAAGGTATTATAACAATCTGAGAATATAGTTTTCATTTTGAAAATGTCAAACTCTCTTCTTGCTTCCATAATCTCTTGTCTATTGATTATTCATCTTCTTTTTTCTTACCTGGAATGGCAACTCCTAATCCTGCAAGAATTGAAGCTGCTGCAGCTCCGAAGATGACAAATTCTTCTCCAGTACCTGTGTTTGGAAGTTCTTTTTGGTTGTTTCGTTTTGAAACGTTCGCTGCTAATTTAGCATCTGTTACATCTTCTGAAGTTTCTCCATTTGATGCATTTATTGCATTGTTAGCTGCTTGATCATCAGTTGCTACTGAAGCTTGGTTTAACTTGAATTCTTCTAAACGTTTCACCATTGCATCTACTTCTGCTTGACTTGCGTCTGCATTAGCAAATACTTTCTTAGCGTCTGCTAATAAGTCATTCGCTTCTTTTGCAGTTTCTGCATCAAGCTTAGCTGATT
>NZ_CAUPXD010000027.1:0-24622 GCF_963515095.1 uncultured Granulicatella sp.
GAGGCTGCTGGCGACCTCGCTAACACAAAATTTTTCTTTCATCTTTTAGCCTATACGTAAAAAAGACTTCAAAACACTAGTACGTTTCGAAGTCTATTCATCAGTTTCTATTCAGCTACTGTTTTATCTAAAAATCCTTTTAAGAATTTTTCAACAATAAATGTACCTAAGAAGGCAAATAAAATATTCGACACTGCTACGCCAAATACACTAGGCCAGAATGGTACTTGTAAAGAGTAATACAATGCTGCAGCTACTACAAAACCACACCAAATTCCATAAGCAGCACTCTTCACATAAGAATTTTTAAAAATACGATTAAAAATATATAAACTCACTGATTGAATTAAAAATCCAGATAAAATATCAATCGGTCCAAGAGGACTTGGAATATTACTAATCATTACACCAATTAAAATCCCTAATGACAATTGTGGTTTATAAAATGGAACACCCATTAATAAAGTTGATAAACGGAATTGAAACATCCCGTAAGAAATAGGATTAATTAATGTTAAAACAACATATAATGCACCTATTAAAGTATTTTGTGTTAATAATCTAATTTGTTTTTTATTCACTATAAAATCTCCAATCCATTTGCTAAAAAGGCTTTATTTCGATCAATACAAGTTCCACATTTCCCACATGGAGGATAAACGCCATTATAACAACTATACGTCAATTCATACGGAACTCCTAATTCGACTCCTTTAGCAACAATATCTTTCTTTTTCACTTGTCCAAATGGAGCTGTCAATCGAACTTTGCCTCCACTTCCTAATTGAACAGCCTGATTCATTGCTTCAATAAATTCAGGCGAACAGTCTGGATAAATAACTCCAGAATCATCCAAGTGTGCTCCAAAATAAATTTCAGAAGCTCCTTTTTGCATCGCAATTCCTGCTAAAATCGAAATAAAAATTCCATTACGGAATTCCACTTCTGTATTTGCTTCTGTTTGAGTTGCATAATCTCCTGTACTTACTTCGATATCATTTCCAGCATTTAAAGACGATTTACTTCCTGAAAATACAGAACTAACCTCTAAAATTTGATGAGGAACTTTGTAATAAGCTGCAATTTTTCTAGCAGCTTCTAATTCCAATTCCTTATGCTTTTGATTATATGAAAATGAAATAGCTTCGACCTGAGGATCTTGACTCAAAGCAAGTGCTAATGCAGTCGAACTATCGACTCCACCACTTAATAATACTAATTTCATCCTGATTCTCCTTAACGGTTATCCACTTTTTCAGGATATAAATCATGATTCATCATACGGTGGTCTGCTACTTGTTCCCATTTAGTACCTGGTTTTCCATAGTTACAATATGGATCAATAGAGATTCCTCCACGTGGTGTAAATTTTCCCCAAACTTCAATATATTTTGGATCCATTAATTTTACTAAATCTTTCATAATAATATTCATGCAGTCTTCATGGAAATCACCACGATTTCTAAAGCTAAATAAGTATAATTTTAAAGACTTACTTTCTACCATACGTTCTCCTGGAACATAGCTAATATAAATTGTCGCAAAGTCAGGTTGACCTGTAATTGGACATAATGAAGTAAATTCTGGACAATTAAATTTTACAAAATAATCATTTTCCGGATGTTTATTTGGGAATGACTCTAGCACTTCTGGTGCATAATCGTCACGATAAACTGTTTTACTTCCTAAGTGTGTAATTTCTCCCATTTCTTCGTTTTTTCTCATTGTTCTTCCTTCTTTCCGGACTATTAGACATAAAAAATTCCTGAAAAACACCATCGTTTTCCAGGAATTGATTGATCATTTCATGTTCAAATAAGCCCTAGTTTTGTTTATAGACAGGATGGTTACGAACTGTCTGACAAGTATTCTACCATAAATGAAAGAATTTGACTAGTCTTGAACTAAACGATGAATCCATTTTTGAGAATAAACACGGTAAAGTCCAACGACTACTTTTGTCACTTCTTCCATACCTGCACAAATAACAACTACAGTAACTGGTAAATGCCACACTCCTGCTGCTAAAAGAGATAATGGTACGCCGACTAACCATACACAACTCATTTCTAATTTCATTCCATAATGAGTATCCCCACCACCTCTTAAAACACCTACAACAATAACGGAATTAATCGTTTTTAAAATAAAAATGATTCCCATTACTTGTAATAATTGTTGACCAAGAGTATACACTTCTGGACTAATATGTCCAAATAATAATAATGTCCATTGTGGCGTTAAACTTTCAACAGCTCCAATGGCTACACCCGTTATAATGGATAAAATAATAAATCGATGAGCATCTTTTTTCGCTCGGTCAATTTTATTTTTTCCAATACTTTGCCCAAGCATAATACTACAACTACTTCCTAGTCCACGAACGATAACAAAGGCTAAACCTTGAATCGCAACTGCAATTTGCACCGCTGCAGTCGCTTGCGTTCCTACCATCGCATAAGCTGCATTATAAAATACTTGTCCTAACGCCCAGAATGTTTCATTGACAATCACTGGTAAAGTTGTCTTCCAATAGACCGTCCAAAATTCTTTCGGAATTTTTTGCAAATGTCGAATCGGAATTTGAAGCGGACCTTCATAACGTTTGATGACAAAAACTAACACTCCAATTTCAATCATTCTCGCTACAACAGTTCCTAATGCAGCTCCGACAACTCCCATTGCTGGCAATCCTAATTTCCCAAAAATAAAAATATAATTGAAGAAAGCATTGGCAACAAAACTACTCATCGTTGCTATTAATGGAACCCTTGGATTTCCTGTACTTCTTAAAGCACTACCTAAAGAAAAACTCCATGCAGTAATGACATAGGTTAAGGCCGCTACACGTAAGTAGTCCCCACCAGCTTGAACAACTGCTGCATCATGGGTAAATAATTCTAAAATTCCATAAGGAAATAACATTGCAACAAGCATAAATGCAATAGAAATCGCTGTAGATAACATTAAACTTGCCTGATTAATTTTTCGAACTTGAGGAACATCCCTCACGCCCCAAAATTGAGCGAATAAAACTGAGGAACCTGTGTTAATTCCAAAACAAATCAATGTAAATAAGAAAAATACTTGATTCGCTAATCCAACACCAGCAATGCTCGCATCTCCAAGAGAGGAAATCATCATCGTATCTAATGTGTTCAAAAATGAAGTTAGTAAACTTTGCAATGCAACAGGTATCGCAATCGCAAACATTTGTTGATAAAACGCCTTTGAATTCATCTCATCCTCCTTATATTATGTATCTATTTTTTCTAAATCATTTTCTCTTCAACTATTCTATACTTTTAGGGAACTTCTTTCAAATGATTGTATGACTAAACCGTTTTATCCCTTAAAACTTGAATTTTCCCTTAAAAACAGTTAAAATTTAAGGGATAAAACTAACTTTAAGGGGAAAAGCATGAGAAATTTTAATTATAATGAAATCAAAAACAATCTTTGGGATTCAGAAATCTTAGGATTAGTTTCAGCCATTTATAAATATCAAGGCAAGCAAGAACTATTCTTAAAACAAAGACCTGAAGAACTAAATCGATTAATTGAAATTGCAAAAATCCAAAGTACAGAAGCCTCTAATGAGATTGAAGGTATTGTTACAACTAGTACAAGATTGCGAGAATTAGTAGAAGAAAAAACAACTCCTCGAAATAGAAATGAACAAGAAATAGCTGGTTATAGAGATGTATTAAATATTATTCATGAGAATTTTGATGTTATTCCAATTTCAAAAAACTATATTCTTCAAATGCACAAAATGTTGTATAGTCATATGAACAATCCAATGGCAGGTCAAACTAAAAATGTTCAAAATTATATTAGTGCCACTTATCCTGATGGACACACTGAAGTTTTATTCACTCCATTATCACCCTTAGAAACACCTAATGCACTAGAAAAAATTTGTGACGAATATAATGTAATTGTTGGCAATATGGAAGTTGATCCACTTATTGCCATTCCCATTTTTATTCATGATTTTCTTTGTATCCATCCTTTTAATGATGGAAATGGCAGAATGAGTCGATTATTAACAACCTTACTTTTATATAGAAGTGGATTTTATGTTGGAAAGTATATTTCTCTTGAAGCTATTATTGCGAAGAATAAATCGGAATATTATACTTCCTTAAATATTGCTGGAAAAGGTTGGCATGACGAAAAAGAAGACAATATAGCTTTCATTAAATACTTACTAGGAATTATTCTATCAGCTTACCAAGCATTTGAAGATCGTTTTTCAATTGTTGAAGAAAAAATTCCTGCATTAGAAATGGTTAGAAAAGCAACTTATCAAAAATTAGGGCGATTTACAAAACAAGATATCCGTGAACTTTGCCCAACACTTAGTGTAAGTTCTATTGAATTAGCTTTAAGAAAACTAATTTCGGAAGGAGAAATCAAACGAGAAGGTAGCGGAAGATCAATAAATTATGTAAGATTAAAATAGTACCCCAAACAAAAAAAGGATGAGTGACTCATCCTTTTTTGTTTGACTTGATTAGATTCCAGGTGCTTCGTTTAAGTGTGCACGTAGCATCCAAATGGTTTTTTCAATATCGCCTTTGAAGCCGATGCAGATATCTTGTGATACATCATCGCCTTCTTCTCCAGCTGTTTCTAAACCTTCTTGGTATAAATCTCTTAAGTATTCATATCCTACTAATAAATGTCTTACCCATTCATCAATTGAACGTTCGTAAGATGCAGGAATATCTTGAATTTTAGTGTTATCTGCAAATTCACGTAATGTTGAATATGGTGCTCCCCCAATAGTGATTAAGCGTTCTGATACTTCATCTAATTGAGCGTTGATTTCATCCATTAATTTATCCATTGCTGGGTGTAATGTTAAAAATCCACGTCCACGCATATACCAGTGTACTTGGTGAATAATTGCTGCTTGTTGACTTAAGTCAGCTACTAATTGATTTAATACTAATTTTGTTTTTTCTTTTGACATTTGTCATTCCTCCTTTATGAATATAGTATATCACAGAATAGAATAATTCTAAACTAAAACGCTTGAAAAATTTATAATTTTTTAACTATTGAAGAAATAAATAGCCTTTTCGCTGTAGCAAACATGTATGAAACCGAACATTTGCTGCCGTCCTTTACTACTACAGACAAATCCCTATCTCTTCACTGCACCCTCGTAAACACACGTCCAAATAAATGGACTTTTCGCTGTAGCGTTAGTACTAGAAGCCACATTGGCTTCTAGTACAGGAAAACTTGAGACCTTAGGCTCAAGTTTTAGGCATGAGACCGCAGGGCTGCTGCCGTCCTTCGCTACAGCTAGATAAAGTCCAATTTATGCCCTTTACTGGACGGAATAATTAGGCGCTTCTTTTGTAATTTGTACATCATGTGGATGACTCTCTCTCAAGCCAGCACCACTCATACGAATAAATTGCGTATTTTCACGAAGCTCCTCTAAATTATGTGCCCCAACATAACCCATACCAGAACGCAAACCACCAATCATCTGATAAATAATATCACTAGCAGCACCTTTATATGCTACACGACCTTCAATTCCTTCTGGAACACGCTTATTCGCTTCATTTTTAGATTGGAAATAACGATCACTCGAACCATTTTCCATCGCCGCTAAACTACCCATTCCACGATACGTTTTAAAACGACGTCCTTGATAAATTTCAAACTCACCTGGAGATTCATCAGTTCCTGCTAATAAACTACCTAACATAACGACATGCCCACCAGCAGCAATTGCTTTAACAATATCTCCTGAATATTTAATACCTCCATCGGCAATAATCGCTTTTCCATATTCTCTTGCAACTGTCGCAGCATCATAAATCGCTGTTACTTGCGGTACACCAACTCCTGCTACCACACGCGTCGTACAAATAGAACCCGGTCCAATCCCTACTTTTACAACATCCACTCCCACTTCGAATAAAGCGCGAGTACCTTCAGCTGTAGCAACATTCCCCGCAATTAACGTTGCATCTGGGAATATTTCACGAATTTCTTTAATTTTACGGATGACTCCTGCACTATGTCCATGTGCTGTATCGATAACAATCGCATCTACCCCAGCTTCTAATAAAGCTTTCACACGTTCAAAAGTATCTGAGGTAATACCAACTGCTGCAGCTACTAATAATCGTCCGTGTTTATCCTTTGCCGAATTTGGGAATTCGATAACTTTTTCAATATCTTTAATCGTAATTAATCCTGATAAATTTCCTTTTTCATCTACTAACGGAAGTTTTTCAATCTTATGTCTTTGTAAAATACTTTCTGCTTCTTTTAAAGAAGTTCCCACTGGTGCTGTAATTAATGGTTCCTTTGTCATCACTTCTTCAATTTCAATTGTATAATCTGTAATAAAACGTAAATCACGATTCGTTAAAATACCGACTAATTTTTGATTTTCAAATGATTCCACAATCGGTACACCACTAATACGATATTTTGCCATTAATTCTTCTGCTTCTTGTACAGAATGTTTCGGAGTTAAGAAAAATGGATTCAAAATAACGCCACTTTCAGAACGTTTCACTTTATGAACTTCTTCAGCTTGTGCTTCAATCGACATATTTTTATGAATAACTCCTAAACCACCTTGTCGCGCAATCGCAATCGCCATTGTTGAATCGGTAACAGTATCCATACTAGCACTCATCAATGGAATTTTTAAACTTAAATTCTTAGCAAGTTGTACTTGTAAATCCACATCATTTGGTAGCACATGACTTTCCGCTGGAATTAATAGTACATCATCAAACGTATACCCTTCTTTTTGAAACTTCGTTTCCCACATGGACATAATGGAGACCTCCTAGAATCTGTAATTTTTTTAATAGCTACTATACCATGAACAGAATAAAATGCAAGTAGTTTTCCATTAGAAAACGGTTAATTTATGAACATTATTTAATGTTCCTAGTAAAAATATTCTTATTTTCCCGATTTTCATTTCAGCATTTTTTCATTTCAATATCTATGCTACAATAAATATTATGAATAAAGGGGGATTATCATGAAAAAATTCATTTATATGGTAGCAAGTCTAGCATTTTTAACTGCTTGTCACTCTACAACAACAGAAAATAAAACAGAAACTACTCAAACGACTGCTACAGCTGAACAGACCTCTGTAGCAACCAAACAAAGTAATGGTGAAGCAGATCTATCATTAGGCATTCAAATGGTTGTTAACAAAAAACACAAACTTCCTGCTGATTATAATCCAGGAGAAAATCCAAATGCAGGTAAAAATGTAAGAGAAATAATAAAAAAAATGCAAGAGTTAGGGTTCAGTATTAGTAATCAATATAGTGGATTTCGTTCGTATGAGTACCAAACAAAACTGTATCAAAACTACGTGAATAAAGATGGAAAAGAAGCGGCTGACACTTACTCTGCTCGTCCGGGATATAGCGAACATCAAACAGGGCTTGCTTTTGATATTTTAAACGGGGCTGGTGGATTATTAGGAGAAAATCCTCAAGATGAGAAAGCCATTGAATGGTTGCATAGCCACGCTCATGAATATGGCTTTATTGTAAGGTTCCAAGAAGGAAAAGAAGCCATTACGGGTTATCAAGCAGAAGCATGGCATTTAAGATATGTGGGAGATATTGCAGAAAAAATCTACACTTCTAACCTAACATTAGAAGAATACTTTGGCGTAGAAGGCGGCAATTACGCTGATTGATACTAAAGAACAAGCCGTTAATCAAGTGATTAACGGCTTGTTCAAAATATTAATAAATCTGACAATCAGTTACGATTGAATGTTGTTTTTCTTTTAATGATTCCAAGCGTTCTTGATATAAACTTGGAAATGTTGTCATTCTTGCACGAAGAGGTCTTACTTTTAATGCGGAAACTAAATAATCTACAAATAACAAACAATTATTTCTCCACATTGTATACAATTTAAATTGCGTTTTTCTAAATTTATAAAAAGTTACCGGCATGCATTGTACCATGAAATATGCATACATTTCTTCTAACTTTTCACTCACAGGATTAAATGAACAAATATCATCTGGTGGTGACCAAGTAAAAGATTCCTTTAATACTTTTTCCAAACGATTTTTAATTAATTGAATTTGTTCATCCGTTACTTCCAAGCTATAAATATATAGCGTTTTTTGGTAATGTCTCTTACAAAATTTGAAATAATCTTCTCTTGGTGCTTTTAATAATACACCTTCTCCTCTAGCTCCATTTAAAATACAAGCTAACTCATCATAATTTCCATAAGAATATACATAGCCTTCAATACAAATATCTACATGTCCTAAAACTCCCATGCCGATTTCCATTGCATGAACAATAATTTCTAATTTAGATGTTGCTTCTGGAATTGGTCTTTCTAGACTTGTATCCACTTGAGATAAGTCCATTAATGGTAACAACCGAATTCCTTTTTCTACAATTCTTTCTCCCAATTTTACCATATTGAAAGAGATCCACCTCGATTCATTTAACAGTTTCGTTGCCATTATAACATAAGTTTGCTTCATTCGTTACAAAAATCAAAAAACTCCGACAAAATTTGCCGGAGAAAAAAGGATAGAGTTTATTTACTTTTGGGAGGTAAATATTATTCTTTGGGAATGACTAAAGTATAGTCTCTAATTATGAAGATTTTATGATGAAACTATGCTATTTTCATTTTTTACCAACCTTGTGCTGCATGCAATCCAGCAACATATCCTGTTACAAAGGCTGCTGTAATATTATAGCCTCCAGTGTATCCATGAATATCTAATAATTCTCCACAGAAATACACTCCTTGAGTAATTTTTGATTCTAATGTTTTTGGATCTACTTCTTTTAGTTGAACTCCTCCGCCCGTTACAAAACCTTTTTCTATAGGAAGACTTCCACCCACTGTAAATCTAAAGTCTTGAATTGCGTTCAATAATTGTTGCACTTCTTGATCAGTCATTTTACCAATCACTTTTTGTGAAGACAACCCAATTTGTTGGAGTAAAAATTCTGCATATCGTTCAGGCATCCATTCTTTTAACGGTGTTTTCACTGTTTTTTGCGGACTATTTTCTTTCCACTCTTGCCATTTTTCTGCTAACTCCTGTTTTGTTAAATCAGGTTGTATATTTAGTGACATCATAACTTCTGAGATATTGTCTTTTTGTTGTACTTGATGAACAAAGCTTGAACAACGTAATACTGCCGGTCCGCTGATGCCAAAATGCGTGAAAATCATATCCATTTGATGCGTTACAACGGCTTTCCCTTTTTTATTCAACACACTTAACGCAACATTTCTTAAAGAAAGAGCTCGTAATACACCTTCTTTAATGAAAGTTTCATTACTTGTTAGAGGAACTTCTGTAGCAAATAATGGTGTAATGGTATGTCCTACACTTCGTGCAATTCCGTATCCATCTCCAGTTGAGCCTGTTTTCGGATAGGATTTTCCACCAAGTGCTAAAATAACTGCATCCCCTTCGATTCTTTCTCCATTATCTAATTCAACTGCTGAAAACTGTCCTTGTTCTAGTCGAATGGCTTTAGCTTTTACATTTGTTCTTACTTGAATGCCTAATCGTTTAATTTCTTCGATAAATGTATTCAAAATGGTTTTAGCAGAGTCGGATACTGGAAACATTCTTCCATGGTCTTCTTCTTTTAATTTGACTCCTCGATTTTGGAAAAATTCGATAATGTCTTGGTTATCGAATTGGGAAAAGGCGCTGTGTAAGAAGCGTCCGTTTCCTGGAATGTGTTTAATGATTTCGTCTCTTGAGCGGATATTTGTTACGTTGCAACGAGTTCCGCCTGTTAAGAGTAATTTTCGTCCTAAGCTTGGATTTTTATCTAGTAGAATTACTTCTGCGCCTGCTAATGCTGCACTAACGCTTGCCATTAGTCCGCTTGTTCCTCCACCTACTACAATGACTTTCATAATTTCTCCTTTGTATCTTTATTCGTAATTTTACTATAAGGGAAATGATACTTGACCGTCAAACTATAAGGTGAATAAAGAAAAAATACTTTTGGTTATAGTAACAAAGGACGGTAGCAGCCTTGCTTTGCAAGTCTCATACCTAAAATTCGAGCCTCGGTCTCGAATTTTCCTTACTATCTTGTTACTAAAAAAAGTATTTTCTCTTTATTCACTATATAATTCAACTAATTAGAAACAGGAATTGTTAGGCATACTTTTGTATAAGAATTTTCTACTGAATCAAATTCCATTTTAAACTCTTCTCCAAAATATAATGCTAATCTTTCTCGGACATTTTGAATTCCAACTCCTCCTAAAGCTTTATTAGAAGTACCTTGTTTCTTTAATCCTACTCCATTATCTTCAATCGTAATTTTAATATACGGAAACTGATACTGAACTATTAATTGTATTCTTCCTGGGCGATTAATTTCCTTAATACCATGATAAATCGCATTTTCTACTAATGGTTGGAGCACTAATTTAGGTAACAAAATTTCTGGAATATTTTCATCTACTTGAATCTCATAAGATAATTTTTCTTCATATCTTTGTTGCTGAATAAATAAATATTGTCTTACATGATCCACTTCTTTTGTAAGAGTGATTAAATCTTCTCCTCCGTTTAACGCTAATCTAAAATACGTCGCAAGTGCTTTTGTAATCGAAACAACACGAGTTGTATCTTGGAACTCTGCCATCCATATAATTGTATCCAATGTATTATAAAGAAAATGTGGATTAATTTGACTCGATAAAGCCTTTAATTCATAAACTCTTGCCAATTGTTCTTGTTTTCTAGCTTCTATCATTAACTGTTCTAAATGATTTAACATATGATTAAAATGATGAGCTAATTGTTGAAATTCACTAGCTCCATTGGGAATAGCTCTTAAATCAGTTTTCCCTTTTTCAACTTCCTGCATTGTTTCTTCCAAGTGGTGAATAGGAGATAAATGATGCCTCAAAACAATAACCATTCCAATTGAACAACCTATAAAACTTAAAATCGCAATACTAAAAACAATCATGAATAATTGCTTCGATAATTGTTCCCATTGTGAAAAAGTACTAACTCCTACTAATACCCAATTACAATTATCAATAGAAATTTTGTGTACAAAAAAGTTTTTCTCTATCATAGAATCCATTGGACTTTTAGCAATATCTTCTGCAGACATTTGCTTATCGACAGATTGAAAGACTTCGTTATCAGGATGATAAACGATTTTCCCCTCTGTATTAATCACAAACGCATATCCATCATTTCCAAGAGAAAGTTCCTTAATATAATTTTCAAGAGCGTGAGAATCAATATCAAATCGAACGACTCCTAAACTTTCCTTTGTTTTTGATAAAATTTCTTGACTAATAGATAACACATATTTTTCATTTTGCAAGCGACTTGGTAATAATACTGGGTTGTGAGATAAGTCAATTGCTTGTTGATACCATTCTTGCATCATTAATTCATTCGAATTGGCAGATTGAAGATTTTGATCACTTGAAATGATTCTTCCATCTTTTGTCACAATCGTCATCGAAACAAAGTGTTCATTGCTTTTCATAAAGGAATCTAACCAGTTTCGAATACTTATTTGCGAATTATTTTCTTGTTCTTGAGCAAATTGAACAACTTCTGCCTCATTAGCAATGGCGTTAACTGTATATTTTAATTGAGAGACATACTGTTCAATATATCGAGCACTTGTATCAATTCTAGCAGTCGTTTGCCCGGATATATTCTCTTTAAATAATTCACTACTTTTCCAATAAAAGACACTTCCAACAAGAATCAAAATCAAAAATAGCATTCCTAATAAATAGGTAGTTAATTTTATAAACAAGGAATTTTTCTTCATGATTCTACTCCTTTTTGAAATTGTTTGGGTGTTACTCCAACAATTTGCTTAAATCGAACTGAAAAATAATTCACATCTTCCATCCCTACTGCCAAAGCTACTTCATATATTTTCATGGAAGTGGATAATAATAACACTTTCGCTTTATTCATTCGTTGAGTAATAACATAATCTTGAAATGTCATTCCTAGTTTTTTCTTAATTAAGACACTAACATAATTAGGAGTAAAGCCTAATTGTTCTGCAACTTTTACAAGAGACAGGTCAGGATTATCTAATTGACTATGAATGATTTTTTCAATTTCTGTTTCTTCTGAAACGATATCTACTTGGTGAATTTGATTTTCTTTTCGTTCTTTTTCTAATTTACCAACGACTGTGACAAAAAAAGCTTCGATTTCTTTTTTCGAAATAGGTTTTAGTAAATAATCATCTGCTCCTAGTTTTAAGGCAGATAATAGGTAATCAACGTAATCATATCCTGTTAGAAATACGATATGTGTATGTGGATAGTGTAATTTAACTTGTTGAGCTAATGTAATACCGTCCATTTGTGGCATATTGATATCTGTTAGTAAGATGTCGGGTTGTTGTTGTTGAATCATTTCCCAAGCTTGTTTGCCATTTTCAGCTTCTTGTACATCTGAAATTCCCAATTGTTTATAATCAATCAATGAAGTTAGTCCTCTTCTAACAAGAGATTCATCTTCGACAATTAACAATGAATACATTCTCATCCCTCCTATTTCCATTATACTCCGCCTTTTTCAAAAAATTAACCGAAAGTATGCGTAAAGAGAAAATACTTCGCTTTATTCACTACGCCCTCTCATATATATACTCCTAACCAAAAAAGACTTGCCGTTGTAGCAATGAAACAGCAAAGCTGTTTGCTGCCGTCCCCTGCTACAACAGCTAAAGTCTTATTTTACAAAATCCATTAAAAATCCATAGCCTTTTTCTTCCATATCTGCTAGAGGAATAAAACGAATGGATGCACTATTAATACAGAAACGTAATCCACCTTTGTCTTGAGGGCCATCATCAAATACATGTCCTAAATGAGAATCCGCAATACGACTGCGAACTTCAATTCGTTTCATATTAAAACTTGTATCTTCCTTGTAAGTCACGACTTCTGAAGAAATAGGCTTTGTAAAACTAGGCCAACCACAACCAGAATCAAACTTATCTTTTGAAGAGAAAAGTGGTTCACCAGTTGCAACATCCACATAAATACCTGCTTCATGATTGTCCCAATACTCATTAGAAAAAGCCATTTCTGTACGATTTTCTCTAGTAACTGCATATTGCTCCTTCGTTAATGTAGCTTTTAATGTTTCATCATCTGGTAATGGGAATAAACTTGGATCAATAACAGGATCATTTGCTTTAGTTACATCAATATGGCAGTACCCATTTGGATGTTTCTTTAAATAATCTTGATGGTAATCTTCTGCTATAACAAAGTTTCTAAGATTTTCTCTTTCAATTGCAACTTTCTTCCCTAATTGTTCTTCTTTTTCTGCTACTACTTGTTCAACAATTTCTTTATCTTCATCATTTTGATAATAAATACCTGTACGATATTGACGACCTACATCATTTCCTTGTTTATTGACTGATAGTGGATCAATCACTCTAAAGTAATATAATAATATTTCTCGAAGGGATACAACTTTTGCATCATAAGTAATTTTTACTGTTTCTGCATGGTCTGTATCATGAATTAATTGGTAGTTTGTTGTTTCTACTTTTCCATTTGCATACCCACTAACTGCATCTTCTACCCCATTAATTCTTGAAAAATATTCTTCTAATCCCCAGAAACAGCCACCTGCTAAATAAATTTCTTTCATGTCTTTCTCCCCCTTATTTTCTGATTTGTTAACCTTTTGTTGATTAATTAGTGAACTAACTTTTTTCTCAATCGGATTTCCATTCGACTGAGCTATTGATATTGAAGGATGAATGAAATAATAAGAAACAATCAGCAATATAATTAACGTTACAACTCCAATCAATATTTTTTTATCCATTATACCCACTCCTTACATTTTAACGAGATATTTTTGAATCTCTTTATTCACTTGAACGATTCTAATTAAACCAGAATAAATCTACCAACATGAGAGCTCACATCCTCTTATCTATATGTTCCTCTACCCGAAAAGACTTACCATTGTAGCATTAACATGAGACTTGCAAGGCAAGGCTGCTGCCGTCCTCTGCTACTATAGCTAAAGTCTTATTCATACGTCTCCTCATATACATATGATCCACAACCCGAAAAGACTTGCCGTTGTAGTATTAGTTCAATAAGCTAATATGGCTTATTGGACAGGAAAATTTGAGACCTTAGGCTCAAATTTTAGCAATGAGACAGCTTTTGCTGGCTGCTTGCGTCCTCCTACTACAACAGCTAAAGTCTTATTCATAAAAAATATTTACATCTTATCAAGTTGTTTCTGAATATCCTCATTTGATAGATGCCCTGGATGAGCTTGTACTAGTTCTCCATTTGCATTGATGAAAACAGATGTTGGATATCCAATGATTCCCACTTGTTTAAAGAAATCAGGTTTTTCTGCCATTAATACAGGTAAATTTTTATACTCTAATCCTGAAAACCATTCTTTGAAATCTTCAGCTTTTTTCTCACGATTTACACCAGGCGCTACTACACTTAAAACAACCGTATCATCAGAATGATTAGCTGCTAAAGAATCCACTTCTGGCAATCCTGCTAAACAAGTTGGACACCAAGATGCCCAAACTTTGATATATACTTTTTTCCCTTTATAATCTGATAAATTCACCGTTTTTCCATCAAAAGTTTTGAACGAAGCTTCCACTACTTTTTTAGAACTACTATTTTCTTTTTTATCTTTCGAAGCTACTTCAGTAGAAGGTTTCGTTGCATTTGTTTGTTGATTCCCCATTGGTTGACACGCTCCTAATAATAAACTAATTCCAATGAATACATATTTCCATTTCATTTTTCATTCTCCTATCCTTATAAAAATAATACTTGTAATTGTTGGATAATAATCCAAACACCCATTGCAATAATAACAATCCCACCAACTTTCTTTAATAAGAATAATTGCTTCTTCGCAAGATTGAAGGCTTTCATAGCAGCGGTCGAAGCAATCGATAATACTAAAAATGGAATTGATAGACCTAAAATATAAATTCCTAATAAAAACATTCCATACAAAACACTCGCTTGCTGAGTCGCTACTAACGTTAAAACGGAACTTAAAACAGGACCTACACATGGTGTCCATCCAAAACTGAAACTCAAACCTAATAAATAACTACTCCATAATGACTTCTCATTTTTTGTTTCAAATTGTACTGTTTTTTGTTTTTGTAAAGACGTTAATTGAAATACTTCCATTTGATGCAATCCTAGTAAAACAATAATAGTTCCTAAAACTAAATGAAAATAAGGATTATACAATAATTGTCCTAACAAACTAGCAGCAAATCCTAATACAAAGAAAATCGTTGAAATACCTGCTACAAATAAAAACGTTCGAACGACTGGTAACACCGCAACTTCAAATTTTCCAATTTTAATACTGCGAGTTCCTCTTTCACTCATTAATACTCCAAAATAAACCGGAAACAGTGGTAATACACACGGAGAGAAAAATGATAATAATCCCGCAGCAAAAATGCTTCCCCATAATAAAATATCCATTTATACACCTTCTTCTTTAATGTTTGAATTCATTATAATCATTTGTGTTCAAAGAAAACATAGAATCCCCTACACAAATACATGAATTTAATATGATAATAGTAAAAAATGAAGTAGAATCTCTACTTCACTTTCACTCTAACTTAAGCTTCATAAACTTTTTTCCCGTTAATATAAGTCGCTACGACCTGCGTTTTCAAGATTTCTTCTGGACTTTCGTCTAAGAAATTTTTCGATAAAATAATAAAGTCTGCAAAATTTCCTACTTCTAATGTTCCAATATCTAATCGACTAAGTGATTTTGCTGCTCCATTTGTATGAGCCATCAGAGCTTCTTGGGCACTAATTCTTTGCTCAGGCATCAATGCTGGTTCTGGAAGTCCTTCTACTGTTTGACGAGCCACAGCAAAGTACATCGTTTCAAATGGAGTTACATTTAGTACTACCGGAGTATCTGTTCCAAATGCTAGAATCGCTCCTTGAGTAATAAAGGATTGAAATGGAAACATTTGTTTTGCACGAATTTCTCCAACTTCTTCATCTAATGTTTCATATCCCACTAATAAGTGGCTTGGTTGAACCGAAACAATGAGAGATTTTTGAGCTGTCAGCGGTAAGTCCTTTGGGTCCATTACTTCTAAATGCTCAATCGTATTGAATTTATAAGGTGCATCAAAAGGATATTTTTCTTGCGCTTGTTTGAAATTCAATAATGTTAATTCAACTGCTCTATCTCCAACCGTATGAATACGCATTGGCCAACCCTCTTGATTGGCTAATAACGTCAATCGTTCCATTTTTTCTTCCGTTAAAAGTGGTCCTCCCACATCTCCTTCAAAAAATGGCATTGGGTAGGGTTCTTTTAAATAAGCGGTATGCGAACTTGTCACACCGTCATAAAACTGTTTCACGCCACCCATTTGCAACATTGGAGATTGGTAAGTTTGATAGCAACGACGGTTTTCTTCAACTTCTTCTCGCATCGCTGGGAAAAAGCTTACTCGAACTGTTGCATCATCTTCTACACTAGAATACAATTTTGGATAAACAATATCATCAGGGCTTTCTCCTGTTAACGCAACATCGCCAACAGCTGTGATTCCCATCGCATTCAAATGTTTCATATAGTCTAATAATGCTACTTTAGACTCAGCTTCATAAATTGATAGTACTTTAGATAAATAGTAAATCGCAATCGCTTCTAAAAATACTCCTGTTAGTTCGCCATCTTTTTTAACAGCTTCTCCACCAATTTCAGAAGGAATGTTTTCACTCGTTAATCCTAATTCTTCTAATGCTTTTGTATTCAGCCAAATCGTGTGTGCATCTCCAGCAATCAAGCAAATTGGAACTTCA
The DNA here is from genome assembly GCF_963515095.1 of uncultured Granulicatella sp. GTDB lineage: Bacteria > Bacillota > Bacilli > Lactobacillales > Aerococcaceae > Granulicatella. The sequence continues at coordinate 16,910 of NZ_CAUPXD010000027.1, forward strand.
CTGGAAGCTTTATCTAAATCTTCTTTTGTTGGTAAAACTTGTTGCCCAAAATCACTCGCATACCAACCAATTCCAATTTTCCAGCCATTATAAACAGGAATTTCTTTTGCTTGAGCAACAACTTCTTCAATCGAAGTCGCTCCGACTGCTTTCATCTTTCCTAAATGAATTAAACTGGATAAATATAAATGCACATGCGCATCAATAAATCCAGGAGTAACCATTTGATCCCCTGTATCAATAATTTCTCCGTCTACTTCTTCATGATAAGGAAGAATAGCTGCAATCTTCCCATCTTTTATTTCTAATATTCCTTCAATCATTTCTTTTGAATCTCCAATAAAGAGATGTTTACTTTTAACAAAATAATGCATATTATAACTCCATTTTAAAATTTAAAAAGGCATCATTGTAGTTAGAAATCCATTCTGTTCCAAGATATTCATAATGCTCTAAACTTTCAATGACTTCTTGTGATGGATAAAAAGTTTCATCTGAAACCACTTCTTCATCTAACAACTCTTTTGCAGCTTCATTTGGTGTAGCATATCCTACAAAGGCTGCATTTCTAGCCGCATTTTCAGGACGAAGCATAAAGTTAATAAACGCATACGCTCCTTCAATATTTTCCGCATTGTACGATAATGCAAAGTTATCCGTCCAAACAGCACTTCCATCTTGCGGTAAAATATATTGAACCGCTGGATTCGCTTCTGCTACAGCAGCTGCGTCTCCTGAATAACCAATTCCAATTGGTGCTTCTTCTAATTTCATCATTGTTTTAATTTCTTCATTTAATACAGCACGTACATTTGGATTTAATGCTTTAATTTTTAATTCCGCTTCTTTTAATTGCGCTGCATCTTTTGAATTAAGTGAGTAACCTAATGACTGCAATGCTAATCCCATTGTTTCACGATTTCCATCTAGTAATAAAATTTTATTTTGGAATTCACTCTTCCATAAATCATTCCAAGTTGTAATACTTTCTGGATCAATATATTTTGTATTCACCATAATCCCAACAGTCCCCCAGAAATAAGGAACTGTAAATTGATTACCAGGATCCACTGGACTATTTAATAAAAATGGCGAAATATTTTCTAAACCTTGAATTTTTGAATGATCCAATGGCTGTAATAAGTTTTGATTTACTAATTTCGTAATACTCGATTCACTCGGAAATACGATATCATAACGAGTACCACCTTGTTTTAATTTTGCTTCCATTGCATCATTTGAATCGAAAGTTTCATAGACCACTTGAATATTTGTTTCTGCTTCAAATTCTTTAATCAAATCTGGATCGATATAATTTCCCCAGTTAAATAAATAGAGCTGCTGTTTTTCACTAGAAGCAGATTCATCTGCAGAAATTTCTTGCGATTGAATATATTTTTTTACTCCTAATAGTAAAAGTACAACGACCAAAATAGATAAAAATAAAGATACTAATTTTTTCATGAAAAACCTCATTTCTCTCTTGTTAGTTTGCAATAACTTGATAGTAATAAAATATCGTTTTCACGTCAACTAGTACGGTCTGAAAAAGAAAAGAAATTGAACGAATAAACGCCCAATTTCTTTCCAATCAAAATCTTACTTCAATACGGTTATACCCATTCTCCATTTTCATTAACTGTATAACCATCTGGTGTTGTCGTATTGACTAATAATTCACCTGAGTCGTTGACATAATACCATTTACCATCAACTTCAAACCACTGAGAAGCTTTCATTGCTCCTGATGATTCTAAATAGTACCATTTACCTTGATCTAGTAACCAACCAGTTTCCATAGCTCCTGAACCATTTAAGAAGTACCATTGACCTTTATCTTTAATCCACCATTTTTGCATAGAACCATTTTGATCTAAGTAGTACCAAGTTCCATCTTGATTAAACCATCCGGTTACTTTTTCGTCGCCTCTATACATCACCCAATGATTGTTTTCTAGAGCCCAACCACTCTTCTTAGGAGTATCAACTTTATCATTCTTCTTCTCTTCTACATTAGCACTTGAATTTGTATAAGTATTTGTATACGTATAAGAATTTGAGTACTGATTTCCTTGAGAAGAAGATTCTGTATGATTTGTTTCTCCATTAGAAGTATTATCTTTATTAGTTCTATAAAGTGTTACATCTTTAATACTAGAAATATCTACAAAATTTCCTTTTAATGGAGTTTTTGCTTCAATTGCTTTTTCCATTTTAGCTTCTGTTTCTTTCATAATCTTAAAGACAGTTTCTGCTATTTTCATGGATTGTTTTGTATAACTATCCGCATTTGCACGAACATAATCATTTGATTTACCACGATATTCATTGATTAATTTGTCTTGATAAGCAAATAAAATTTGTTCTAATTCTTCCCAATTTGATTTAATCGTTTTACCAAATAAATCTTTATGTTCTGTTACCATCTTATCAATATGGTCTGCAACCCAATACCATGAATCTGGATTGTAGTCTCCACCTCTTACTTGATAAGCTTTAAATGTATCTTTAATATGTCCAAAATATGGTACATATGGAGTATTTCGTGAACGGCTTAATCCTAACCACATTGTACCCCCTAGTTCACTTGGTAAATCATTGCGAATTTGATAAATATGTGGATCTACTACATTTTCATTCCCTGGTGCATATTTATATTTTGCACGTTCAGCTTCAGGTAATGCAGCCACATTATCCTTTGGAGTATTATCATTATAAAAATCATATCCTGGAACTTCATCATCTGGAATAAATCCTTCAGATAATGTTTCAAAACGATTTCTTTGAATCTTAATTGCATCTGCTACTGTATAATCTCTACGTGGAGTATCTTGTAAAAATTCATAATACTCATCTTGATAAGTTACAGATGATTGAGGATTTAATAATTTAATGCCGGCATATTGTCTTGAACGATTACGTTCATCTAATTTAGGCGCATAACTTGCTGCTAAATGGAATTTTCCATTCACTTCTTTATAAGACCCTGCTTTTTTAGCTGTTTCGATAATTCCTTTAGAAGCAATGACATTATTTGTATCTGATAAATTCAATGCACCAAGGAAATAAGTATTTGGCATAATTGAGAACTTATCATCTGGATATTTATACGCTACATATTGGTGTCCAGAATAAATTTCCATATACCATAACTCATTTTTATCCGCAATCATAATATTATTTCCTTCAGCGGATCCTTTTTCATCAATAACTTTTGCTAAAAGTTCTACCCCTTCACGTGCAGTTTTAACACGTGGTAAAATCAATGTTGTCATCCCTGCTTCTGCAAGTCCATTTTTAACAAGTGGATCTACTTCAAGGACATCTTTTCTAGGTGTCGCTGTTAATGTCGCTGTTAAAGATACACCATATTCATTGAAACCATGTTCATCAAAGATACCTTCGTCTGTATCTCTCGAATCATCTGATACAGATGTATATTTGAATTCATGACGTAAATGAGGATACGTAAGTCCAGTAGATATATCTTCAAACATAGCGCCTTCTTCATAATCTTTTGCAGGATTTACAATAAAGTTTTTGTTATGTGTATGTTGTTTAGCAACTGTTCCGTCTCCGTGTTTATATGGATAATCTTCTGTACGTCCATATAAAGTGGAACCGTCTTTCGTTAATCCTTTTCCGATAATAAATCCTGAACATGCCTCTACAGATTGTAATGATAATACAGTACCAATAATGACGCTTGACAATAATAGTTTTGTTATTCTTTTATCCATCCCTATCTCTCCTTTTGTAAGCCTATTTATTTATATTATTCATTCAAACTTCACACACTCTTCTAGTCACTTCCTCCTCGTGTTTTTTGTCACAATAATTATACAGCTAAATGTTTACGCTTTCAATAATTCTTCCTATTTTCTAATGAAATTAATAGTCTTGTAAACTTTCGTAAGCAATATCAACAAATAAGCTCTCCACTTTCTGCGGAGAGCTTATTTGGATACTCTTTTCTATTCTATTACGAACTACTTTTGAAATTTGAAAACAGATTGATTATTTTTCTTCTGTTTCTTTTTTCTTGCTAGGAATTGCTAATCCTAATCCTGTTAGAATTGAGATTGCTGCTGCATTAAATACAACGAACTCACTTCCTGTTCCTGTAGCTGGTAATTCTTGTCCTCTTACATTAGCAGCATCTAATGATGTTGGATTTGAATTTGAATAATTTTGAGCGTCTTGTGCATTCTGAGCATTTTGTGCATCTTGAGAATCTTGATTATCTTGAGCATTTCTTGCTGGTTGAATTGCTTTAATCTTCGCAACAGCTTTCGTTACAAGTTGTTTCACTGTATCGACATCTTTTGCTTTTGCGATTTCATCTAATGCTGCTTGTTTTTCAGCATCAACTTTAGCAAATAATTCTTCTTTTTCTGCATCTGATAATCCCGCTTCTTCTAATTGAGCTTTCTTAGCTCTTGCAGCTTCTTCAAGAATATTCTTAGCCGCTTGTTTCGCATACTCTACTGCATCAGAATTTGCTTGCGCATTTTGATTTGAACCATTTCCACCATTATTTCCTGGTTGTGGCTGTGGTTGTGGTGTTGGAATTGGTTGTGGGTCAACGTTTTTAATAGCTGTTTCCACTTCCTTAACAACGTTTGCTACCTCTTCTTTTGTAGTTGCTTTACGAACATTTTCGATAGCTTTTGCTTTTAAGTCTTCGATTTCCTTAATTGCTTTATCTTTTTGTTCTTGTGTTAAGCCTGCATTATTCTTAATTGCATCTGTTTGATCTTTCGCAGCTTGTTCGATTTCAGCAATTGCTTTCGCTTTTTCTTCGTCTAACTTAGAAGGATCAACTGGTTTAACACCTTCAGCAGAATTAGCTTTTGGATCGAAATCTGTAATATTCTTAGCAGCAGCTTCTCCAATTGCTTTAGCTGTTCCAGCACTTGTAGCATTTTCGATTTGTGATTTAGCATCTTCTTTTGCTTTATTCACTTTTTCGATTGCTGCTGCCTTTTCAGGATCTGATAAATCACTCGCTTTAATTTCAGCAATCTTCTTATTCGCAGCATCTTCTACTTGTTTTTTAGCGTCTTCTTTCGCTTTAGCAAGGTCGTTTACTTCTGGACGTTCACCTTCATAAACTACTACTGGAACTTTAACCGTTACTTTGTTTCCATTCGCTAAAGTTATTTCAACTAGAGCTTCTTTAGTTCCTGTTTCAGTTGTAGTTGGTATAGAAACAACTTTGGCAGTAACACCTTCAACTAGTGTTAATTGTTTTAAGATATCTTCATCAGTTAAAGCTTTACCTTTTTCAACTGCTACCTCACCTGCTACTAGAGCATCTTGAATTGATAATTCTGGTAACGCTGGACGTGTAACTGATGCACCTTTAGAAGCTTTCACAATATATTCTGTAGGCAAGTTACCTTTTGGTGTTTCAACATTTCCTTGATTATCTACTGTGATATCTTTTTTATCTAATCCTGGATTTGCCTCAGCAACAGCATCCTTAACTGCTTCTTTTTCTTTTTCTGTTAGACTTTCAGGATTTCCAACCACAATTGGTTTAGTAGGAACATTTAATACTGGTGTTACTACATCTCCTGCTGGTAAGTTACCTTTTGGTGTTTCAACATTTCCTTGGTTATCTACTTTGATATCTTTTTTATCTAATCCTGGATTTGCTTCAACAACAACTTTCTTAACTGCTTCTTTTTCTTCGTCTGATAACTTGTTAGGATCTTTTACCTCTACAGGTGTTGTTGGTTTCTTCAAGTTAGACGTTATAACATCTTTTGCTGGCAAGCCACCATTTGGTGTTTTAACATTCCCTTGATTGTCTACTTCAATATCTTTTTTGTCTAATCCTGGATTTGCTTTTGCAACAGCATCTTTAACTTTATCTTTTTCCTCTTTCGTTAAAGAGTTTGGATTGCTTACTACAACTGGAGCTGCTGGTTTATTTAAGACTATTGTTACAACATCTTCTTTTGGTAGATTTCCATTTGGTGTTTCAACATTTCCTTGATTGTCAACTTTAATTTTATCTTTTTTATCCGCTAAATCTGGATTTACAGCTACAACAGCATCCTTTATAGCTTCTTTTTCTCCATCCGTTAAATTATTAGGATCTTTGACAATAACTTTCGTTGTTGGTTTCTTCAAGGATGGTGCTACTACATCTTCTGATGGTAAATTACCTTTTGGTGTTTCAACATTTCCTTGGTCATCTACTTTGATATCTTTTTTATCCAATCCTGGATTTGCTTCAATAACAGCTTTCTTAACATCTTCTTTTTCTTTTTCTGTTAAGTTATTAGGGTCTTTTACTTCAACTGGTGTTGTTGGTTTCTTCAAGGTAGAAGTTACTACATCTTTTGCTGGTAAATTACCTTTTGGTGTTGTCACATTTCCTTGATCATCTACTTTAATTTTGTCTTCAGTTAATCCTGGATTTGCCTCTGCAACAGCTTTCTTAACCAATTCTTTTTCTTTAACTGTTAAACTATTTGGATTTTGTACTTCAACTAGTTTATTTGGTTTATTTAAGACTGTTGTTACAACATCTTCTTTTGGTAGATTTCCTTTTGGAGTTGTTACACTGCCATCAGGATTTACTGTTACATCACCTGGTTTTAAGTTTGAATCTTTATTCGCTTCAGCAACAGCATTTTGGATATTTTCTTTTTCTTTGTCTGTTAATGAAGCTGGATTTCCAACTACAACTGGTGTTGTTGGTTTCTTCAAGGCTGGAGTTACTACATCTTTTGCAAGTAATTTATCCCCATTCTTAGTTGTTACATTACCTTTGTCATCAACTGTAATATCATCTTTGTTTAGACCTGGATTTGCGTTAGCTACAGCTTCTTTGACTTTTTCCTTTTCATCATTTGTTAACTGATTTGGATCAGCTACTACGACTGGTGTCGCTGGTTTATTTAATGCTTGAGTAACAACTTTTTCTGCTTCCAAAATTCCTTTAGGAGAACTTACATTCCCTTTATCATCAACAAGGACTTCAGATTCTTCTAATGAAGGGTTAGTCGCCACAATCGCTTTTTTAACAGCATCTTTTTCTTCATCTGTTAAATGATTGATATCTGTTACTTTAACTTTTTCTTTTGGAGGATTTAGTCTTCTCTTAGCTGTTTCTGTAATATCTTGTGGAGTATGAACAGCAGCAATTTCTTGTCTACCTTTTTCTGTTGCCGATGCTATATCTTCTGGCGAAGTTGCTTTGTTGATGTTTTCTTCGTGTTTTGCTTTAAGTTCATCAACTTGTTTCTTCAATGCTGCTTTTTCTTTTTTAGATAATGCATTGTCTTCATCAATTTCAGCTTTTTCAGCATCTGCAGCTTTTGTTAGATCAGCTTTTGCTTTGTCCTTATCAGTTGCTTTTCTTACAGGTACTTCGATTTCGTCTTTTGATCCATCTGGATACGTAACTTCTACTACAACTACTTTCTTACCTGTATTCGCTCCTGTTCCATCCACGATTGCTCCGTCATTTTTAACTTGTTTGTCTGTCGGTTGTGGTTGTCCTTCTGGTACTACTACAGCTTCTGTAATTGCTTTTTTGTCTGTTTCCGCTACTTTTTTATCTGTTGCTGGATCTACGCTTACTGGCACTTCTCCTGATGTGATTTCTTCTTTCACTTTTGGAGTTGCTTTTGCAGCATCTGTTCCTTCTACTGGTACTTCTACTACATCTTTGCTTCCGTCTCCGTAGGTTACTTC
>NZ_CAUPXD010000028.1:0-24598 GCF_963515095.1 uncultured Granulicatella sp.
CTCCATCTTGTACAGTTACAACTACATTTTGTCCTGTTTCCCCTGCTTTTTCATTAACTGAACTTTGCTCAATTACAGGTGTTTTAGGTATAACTTTTAGTGTTGCAGTTGCCGAATTTGATGAATGATCAGAATATGTTGCAGTAACATTATACTTAAATATTCCTGCAGTACTTGTACTCGGTTGTCCATTTGTCCAATTCCAACGCATTCCCTCAGGGAAGTTTTTAGTATCATCATTTCGAACTACAAAATCTGATGCTACAGGATTACTTACATCTCCAAGAGAATCCCCTACTGTTTTTGTAACTTCTTTACCTTTTATAGGATATAATTGCTTATCTGGTCTACTTTCCAATTTCGTTCCAGTAGCAGCATACACATATGCCTGAAGCGCATTGAAAGCTTTTCCTTCTTTAGCGGTTACAGCCATAGTACCTGCTTTTTGGGCTTGTGCATCCGTAACATTATCTTTCAAACGAACCTTAATATGAAATTTATAAGCATAATCTTGACGAGGTGATACAGTTAACAGATGAGAATAAGACGCACGAGGATAAGACCCATCAGGGTTTTTAATAATACGATTTAGCTCCTCATTATCTTTCAATGATTTCAACATTTGTTGTCTCTGATCATCTCTGGTTGGACCACCACTCATCTGAAAAAGTCCACCTGCAGCACCCCATAGTGCTTGTGAGCCTGAATCCTGATAACTATTACTTGCCAATCTCCCCAATGGGACTGTATATCTATCACCTACTCTAGTAAAATTATTAGGATTATCAGAAAGTCTTCCTGTTCCTGCATTATTTTGATAACGTTCATAGTAAACATCAGAAACAACTCCTACAGGATAACTACCTCCTGAATACAAAAGATCACGAGGTGGGTAGAACCAAAATGCATTTCCAGTAGCTCCACTCAAAGCTTTACCATCATTTTGGAAGTAAACATCATAAGTAATATATTTCTTACCATCTTCTTGGCTATATTTTGCCGTCATGAATGTTTTATCAATTGTTCGGGTACGTTGGCCATCAGATACTCCACCACCACCAAATTTTTCCTCTGATATATACTCTTTTACGTTAATTAACGCACCTTCAACTCGACCCTCATCAGTCGTAGTTGCTCTAAATCCAGCTCCTTCACCCATACTTCGATTATTACGTAAGTCATGAGACCCTGAAGTTGCACGCAATTCTTCATTCACTAATGAATTTCTAACTGTCTTTGCTTGTTCCAACAGTGCTGTTAATTCTTTTGATGTTAACGTAGTATTTTCTAATTGTTTTGAAATATTTTCTAGAATTTCTTCTGCTGCTGTTACGTTTGGTTTATCAGTTGTAATTTCTGATTTCTTCACGTATTTTTGCAAATCCTCTTTTACCGTTTCAAGAGAGTGTTTAATCTCTGTTTCAGTCTTAGGAGTTACTAACGTTTCATCATTCCCTGTTTTAGGAACGATATTTTCCTCTGTAGTCGATTTTACTTTTGGAAAAGACTTCGCAATTGAAATGGCGCTTCTTACTTTTCTTACTTGAGCATCCACTTCAAGTTGAGTAGCTGATTCGTTTTGTAGAACTTCTTGTGCTTTAGATAATACACTTTCATATTCCAACAAACTTGTTTTTGAAACTTTATCACGATTGATATTTCCTAGTAATGTTAATAAATCACTTACAAGTTCTGTTAATTGGTCTTTTTTAACTTCTACTGTTTTTTCAACTTTTTCAGTTGGTTGATCTAATTCAGGTTGCACAACTGGTTGTGTCGGTTGTACTGGTTGTTCAGCTGGTTGCGTTGGTTGAACCGGTTGTGCTGGATTGATTAGTTCACCGTCTCTTGTGTCAGCCGTTTTTGGTTGACTATCATTCGATATTCCACTTACTTCATCAGCCATGGCAGTATTCGCCAAAAATACCGTTCCCAATAACACTGAAGTTACACCGAATGAAAATTTACGAATAGAGAACCGTTGCGCTTGGTTCCACATATTTTCTTTTCTTCTTCTCATAGATTTCTCCTTACTTTATAGATTTTATACCATCATAGATTATACTAAAAGCTACATAAAAAGTATACTAATAATCGTGTTATTTTTAACATTTTTCTCCAAAAATTCAAATATTTTTCACGGAATAAAACTTTATAAAAAAGAATTAATCTGATTAGTTTTCCGAATCACAGCAGAAAAAACTTTTTACGAATAGTTTTATTTAATGAATTATATAAATAAGGAAATTTAAATGTAAAAATTCATTTATCTGCATTTTTAAATATAAATAAGACTCCTTACAGCCTTTACCTACAAAAGCTATAAGAAGTCTACTTACCATTGATTTTTTAACCGTTCCATACGCACTCTCATAAACTCTCACTAAAGCACAAAAGACTTCTTATGGTAGCACGAGATTCGCTTTAGCGAAGCTGCTGGCGTCCTTCGCTACCATATCAAGAAGTCTAATTGTACTACGCTTCCCGTTCATAAAGCTGAATCAATTCTTCTCGTAATCGATTATAAGACGGCGTATCTTCATATTGATGGATGCGGTTCGTCAACATTACCATCCCTTGCTTCGTTGTTAAATTCATCAACACCGTTGTTCCCGTAAATCCAGTATGTCTTAACCAAATTTGTTCGTCCACTTGGTCCATATCCCATCCAAGAGAACGCCCCGCTTGTCTTGTGGGCGTCCAGTCCTTCAATAAACTTTGCATCATCACTGCACTACAATATTCAAAGTCTCCCAACTTTCCATCATGTAAATACAATTGTACTAACGTAATACAATCATCCAATGTGGCAAATAGTCCAGCACTTCCACATCTTCTTTGTAAAATGCTCGCTTTTGGATCGTGTACTTCTCCTTGCAGTAATCTACCTCGTCTTTCTTCAAAAGCTGTAGGTACACAACCTTCACTTGGCACTGGCCCATAAGTTGCTGTTAGTTTTAACGGACGAGCAATTCTTTCGTCAAATAAATCCGCTATCGGTTTGCCAAATTCTTTTTCCAAAATAATTCCTGCTAAAACAAACCCTGTATCCGTATATTTTACTGTATGGTGAAATGTCTCTGTTACAGGTAAACTGGCTAAAGCTTCAATTAACTCCTCCGGCGCTAGTTCATTACGATTTTCAATATATCCCCATAAACCTGAAGTATGCGTAATTAAATGACGAAGCGTAACTCTCTCATCAGCATTCGGGAACCATTTGGTAATCGATTCATCCAAATTTATTTCCCGTTTTTCAACCATTTTTACAAGTAAAGTACTCGTTACGAATGCTTTTGTAACAGATGCCAAGTCATAAAATAATCCATCTTCGACCAGTTTAGCGTCCGATTCTTTTGTAAGAGTCCCTTCTACTATCTTTTCTACTTCTTCACCTTCAATAAATGCTACACTAAATCCTGGATAAACACCATTATTCATGAGTTCTCGAATCTTTCCCATTGTTTTCGGATATTTTTTCATAAAAACACCCCTTTCTTTTAATTTTTTCAAGCAAATCTCTTGTTTTTGTCAAAATACAGGTCTAAAATACCCCTTAAGCAGCCCTTCAAAGTTGCCCAATAAATATTTTGGAGGTATTCTTATGTCAAAAAGAGTAAACCATATTACTGAATTAATCGGTAATACACCCCTTGTTAAACTAAATCGTTTAACAGATGCAGATAGTGCAGATATTTACGTGAAAGTGGAAGCTTTTAACGCTGGTGGTTCTGTAAAAGACCGTATCGCACTGAATATTATTGAAACTGCTGAAAGAGAAGGTCAGCTAAAACCAGGAGATACCATTATCGAAGCAACTTCTGGAAATACTGGTGTCGGCTTATCCCTAGTTGGAGCAGCTAAAGGCTATAAAGTCATTACAATTATGCCAGACTCAATGTCTATCGAACGTCGTCAATTAATGGCAGCCTATGGTACAGAAGTACTATTAACACCTGCTGTTGACGGTTTCGGAGCTGCCGTTCAAAAAGCAGAAGAATTAGCACAACAACCTGGTTATTTCTGGGCAAAACAATTTGATAACCCAGCTAATCCAAGCATTCACTATCAAACAACTGGTCAAGAAATTATTCAAGCCTTCGATGGTGAAACACCTGATGCATTTGTTGCCGGAATCGGAACAGGTGGTACTATTACAGGTGTTGGTCGTGCCTTAAAAGAAAAAAATGCTGCTGTTCAAATTATTGGTGTAGAACCTGAAGAAGCTCCATTTATCTCAAAAGGACAAAAAGGAAAACACCGTATCCAAGGAATTTCCGCTGGATTCTTACCAACTATCTTAGACAAAGACATTATCGATGATTTCGAATTAATCCCAAGTGAATTAGCCATTGAAACAGCTAAAAAATTAGCTGCTACCGAAGGAATTCTAACAGGAATTTCATCAGGTGCTGCAGTTGCTGCTGCATTACGTGTTGCTAAAAGACTTGGCAAAGGAAAAACTGTTGTAGCGCTTCTACCAGACACTGGTGAACGTTACCTATCAATAGGCATTTTCAATCAAGAATAATTGTAATAATCAAAAACTCCTGTCAATTCGTTGTGACAGGAGTTTTATGTTATGAAATTTGACCGTCTCTTAATTTATGAACAAAGCGTTCTAAACGTTCAATGGCTTTTTTCAAACTATCTAATGAGTAGGCATAAGAAATTCGTACAAATCCTTCTCCACTTTCACCAAAAGCAGATCCTGGAACAACGGCTACTCGCTCTTCTTGCACTAATTTCGTAGCAAATTCTTCAGAAGTCATTCCAAATTGAGAAATATTTGGAAAGATGTAGAAAGCTCCAAATGGTTCAAAACATGGAATGTCTAATTCTTCCATTTTTTTCAACAAGTAGCGTCTGCGTTGATTATAACTTTCTCGCATTTCAATCACATCATCATCGCAATTTTTCAATGCATCAATTCCTGCATATTGACTTGTCGTTGGTGCTGCCATAATGGTGAATTGATGAATTTTAATCATTTGTTTCATCAATACTTCAGGAGCTAGAGCATATCCCATTCTCCATCCAGTCATCGCAAAAGCTTTCGAGAACCCATTGATTAAAACGGTTCTTTCTTTCATCCCTTCAATTTCCACAATACTTACATGAGGATTTCCTGTATACGTTAATTCAGAATAAATTTCATCTGAAATCACAACAATATTATGTTTCAAAATTACTTTTGCAATCGCTTCTAAGTCTTCACGACTCATAACCGCTCCTGTCGGATTATTTGGGAAAGAAAGGATGATTGCTTTTGTTTTTGGAGTAATCGCAGCTTCTAATTCTTCTGGTGTTAAACGGAATTGGTTTTCCTCCTTAAGAGGAATTCTTACAGGTACTCCATTCGATAACACAATACATGGTAAATATGACACATAACAAGGTTCACAGAAAATCACTTCATCCCCTGGATTTAATAAAGCACGCATGGCTAAGTCAATGGCTTCACTTCCTCCAATCGTTACAAGAGCCTCCGTCATTGGATTATAAGTAACGCCTTGTTTACGTTCGATATAACGACAAATTTCTTGACGTAATTCTTTCAAACCGGCATTGGCTGTATAAAAAGTTCTTCCTTTTTGAAGTGAATAAATCCCTTCTTCTCTTACATGCCAAGGAGTATCAAAATCTGGTTCCCCTACCCCTAAACTGATAACATCTTCTAATTCATTGGCAATATCAAAAAAACGGCGAATCCCCGAAGGTTTAATTCCTGTTACTTTTTGACTTAATAATGATTCAATCATGGAGTAACCACCATCCGTTTATCTCCACTCTTACCAACAAACATTGTGCCATGGTCTTTATATTGTTTTAATACAACATGAGTTGTCGTAGATTGAACTTCATCAATAACAGATAAACGACTAGATACAAACGCAGCAATATCTCTCATTGGTGCTTTTTTCAATTTCACCATAAAATCATATCCACCAGACATTAAATATAAATCTTCTACTTCAGGGAAGTGATAAATTTTTTCTGCAATACGGTCAAATCCCATTCCTCGTTGAGGATTTACTTTTAATTCGATAATCGCAGACACATTCACATCATCTGTTTTTTCCCAGTTAATTAAGGTATGATAGCCACAAATCACTTTTTGGTCTTCTAATTCTTGAATTCTTTTTTGAACTTCATCTGGCTCAATGGCTAATAAAGTCGCAATTTCTTCAATTGTTAAGCGACTATTTTTTTCAATTAATTTTAAAATTTGTTCATTCACATCTTTGAACATATTTCTTCCTCCTATACTAATTCTCTTATGAAAGAAATCTATCTTCTCTATTGTATCCTACTTTACTTAAAAACACTATTGCTTTATCCATTTTATTTTCTCGCCCATTTACTAAAGGTATCTAAGGAATGGTGCACGAACTGACGAGAGTGTTTTTTCATTTGTTGGAATATATTTTTCTTCTTCATCGGCACATGAACGACTGGTTTTTGGACGGTCTGTTCTTCAAATTCTAATCCATTTTTTACGATAAACGCTTGAACTTCAGCATTATGCTTTCCTTGCTTCATACGACTTGCGATTTTTGTTTCTAATAAAATACTACTTTCTTGGACGGTAAAGGAATGATCTTTTTTCGATAATAATGCCATCATTTCAATTCCACTATAACAACACGCACTAAGCATCATTACTAAATAATGCGATTGTTGGTGGACAAAGCATAATTCTTGATACGATTGAGACTTTCGTTGATATAGATTTTCCAACACTTCCATCACTCGATTAGCTTCAGTTTGATTCCCAAAATATGCATAAGCTCTCCCTGAAATTTCGACTATCTGTCTGAACACTTGACGTGCATCAGTAGAAGCTTGAAAAACAGTATTCATTTCCCGTTCTACTGTCTGTTTCGCCAATTGAAGTTTTTTCTTACCATCAATTTTTTGCATACTCACTAGTGTTTCTGATTTTATCACTGTTGCACATTCTAATAATAAATCCAGTAATTCTTCTAATCCAAAAGCTGGAAGGTGCACTGATTCATAAATCGGATAAGCCTTTGCCATGACATTAATGATTCCTTTTACCGGAAGAGATAAATCGACTAATTGACTTTGAAATTGTTCAGCTTTAGTTCCGATAGACTGTGTTAAAGTAACAATCGTTGGAAGATGATTAGCCATTTGCAATAACGTTTCTTTCGTCTCAAGAGAAAACTCATTGCTAGAACCTTTCAGACAAAAAATACAAGCATCATAATCGAATGACGTTGGAAGTTCTCCTAATAGCGAATACTCATCCACTTGGAATTGTGGAATATTTTCAATTTTCTTTAAATCAAATAGAGATTGAATTAACGTTGTTTTTCCAACACTAGATTCTCCTATGACTAACAAACGATACGTTGGCAATTTCTGCCATTGACTTTCTAATGCTGTTTGAAACATACTTGTCACTTCCACTATCTTCTCTCCCTTCCATAACGCACTTATCATACCATATTCTCCCTAAAAACTCTTGTATCTAAATGGTTAAATTTTTATTAGGATTTTTGAAATGCTAAAGAAAAAAGGCAGAAGCTAAAAAAACTTCTACCTTTCTAACTCTACCTAAAAATAAGTAATATACAAAAGCTAAAATTACAACAGATTCTAAAAATGTTAATTTGTCTTCCAATGTAGTTTTTTCAATCGTAAGAGTAATCTTTCTTGTTTTACTTCCATCCTTTGATTCCCAAACTTTTTTCATCATATCCCCCACTTGCTACTTCAGAAAAGTCGTACTTTTTGTACGCACTCTAATCATAACACAACAAAAATGAAAAATTGAAAACCCGGCTCAATTTTTAGCAATGAGACTCTCAAAAAAGCGTGTAGTGACGCCAAAATTTTGGTGCGTTTTTCGATTGACAAATATGGAGTTATCACGTATATTAAGAGTAAATAAAGATTATAAATTGCTTGTGGGCTAGTGGATATGGTCTGCACCCGCCTGTGGGCTCCGTACTCAGTTCAAACTGTTTGTTGAGAAAAAGAATAGCAGGACTGCCTACCCTTGAGGAATAGATAGGGCATATCTAGCGTGAGGTGAAACTCAATACGTGAAAGAGAAGGAAGCGCCTGCTTCCTTCTCTTTTTTTAGGAGAAAATTAGAATGATATATACTTTAGAATGGCTCGAGACCTTTGATGGAGAGATTGATATTTTCAATGTTGATATGTCTTGTTTAGCCAATACTATTGAGAAATATGTTTCTCAGTACAAATATATTTATCAGACAAATATGGAAGACTATCCTGAAATTGTTCTCTCAGTCCCAAATTCCTCTATTCCCCATCTATTAGGGTTATCAAGAGACCATCATGTCAATTTACCAACTAATAATGCAGGGAGTATTTTTGAAGGATTGAAGGATGATTGGACATTGCAGCGTCTAAATAAGGCTGATAATGGATGGTTTAACGAAAATAAATTCAAAATCGTTGGAATATTACTACTTTATCAAATGTTACATGTGATGGAATGTAAATTCTATACAACGGATAGTATTTTGAATAGAAAAGTTGGCAGACGTTTTAGAAGAGATAATATTTATTTTGTGGTCTTCAAATTAAGTAATGGTATTAGTTATACCGTTGAATTATCGCATGAACAAGGAAACCAATACTTCCCAAGAAGTCTTAAAATCAATGACACTTTAATTACTAACTGTAGAGAAATAGAACTGAAACTTGTTGACAAGAAACGATTTAAGACTGCTAAAACTAGAAAGGTTAATTGGCCGTCTTAACGAAAAATTGATGTGATGATAATCGGGTCATCCACTTTTGGTGGATGACTTTTTCTACTATTTATGAAGTATATCGGGGCTTTAAAGCAAAAATAACTTCTACCATTTAGAAAATTTGAGACTCGCATAGCAAAGCTGCTGGCGTCCATTTGCTACTTCAGACAAGTCGTATTTTTATACGTCTCTCATCCATACACGCAAAAAAGGAAAAGGCTTATTATAGTAGCGTTAGCACTAGAATCCACACTGGATTCTAGTGCAGGAAAAATTGAGACCTAAGGCTCAATTTTTAGCAATGAGACTCGCAAAAGCGAGGCTGCTTGCGTCCTTCGCTACCATACAATAAGCCTTTTCCGACATAATATCAGGCTAACGAACCCATCGGATCCCATGGTGCTAATACGATTGGTTCAGAATCAAATGCTGCTAATTGCTCTGGCGTTAAGAACTCCTTACGAACCACGATTTGATACGTAAATTCATCCATCCATTCATCTGACATCATCCAGAATCCATTGACCCCAGATTTTTCTCCCCAACTATTTTCTACTTTCCATCGAGTTGGTTTTCCATTTACTAAATCAACCCCAGTTAATACCATGGCATGTGTCATTAAACTTTCTCCATATTCTAAGCGATCCGCTTTAGAAAGTTTGAAATCTAACCCCAATAAACCTTTCAAATCATAATGATCCATTGCCATTAATCCAGTATCACGACCTGAGAATTGACCCACATCACAACCAAACCAAATCGATTCCCCTTGTTCTAATTGTTGAATCGCAAGTTTCTTGAAAGTATCCATTTCTACATTTAAGTATTTTACAGGAGTTCCTCCAACAACGTTTCCTAACATTTCAACAGTATAAGAGTGATTGTATGGTTTGTCTGCTGTTGGTGCATTAATAATTGATACATATTGATCTAAATCTAACCCTACAAACTGTTTATAAAATGTTTGTGGTGTTAAATTTTCATAGTGATGATATTCTTTATCTTTATCACGATAAGAAAAATCAAACACTTCTGGTGGAGTTCCTAAACTGATAGCAAGTAAATCATAGACTTCCTTCATCAATTGTTTACGAACTTCCAAGATTTTTTCTTCAGTAGCTCCCCCTGCTACTAAATCTCTTAAAATCTTCGCATCTTCACGAAGTTTTTTGTTTAAGTATTTATTCAACTCTCCTGAAGCTGAACTACTAAAACTTTCTGGCATTACTGCCTTAGGTACAACACCATACTTATTAAAGATGGAAACAATCATATCCCATTGTCCACCATCTTGTTGTGGTGTTTGAAGTAAGAAGGCAACATTACGACTTGTAATTGGTTCATGAGCCGTTTTTAAAATATTCTCATGGAAGAAATTTGCCTTTTCATATTTATCCCAGAAAAAAGTATAGCTTTGAGAAAGTTCAAATTCCTCTAGCTTAAACTCATTAAAGATTTTATGACGGAACGTGTTTAGCGCAGCAAACATCCAACATCTCCCAGATTGTTTTTGGTTTGCCACCTTTCCATGTTCCAAATCAATGGAATAAACGGGCGGGTTTTTCACGATTGCTTCTACATTTTGGCTAGAAGCGTGAATCCCATTTTTCACAGTTGCATGTTGTGCAACTTTCTTTTGTCCGTCAGATTGAAATTTTTGACGGAACTCATCAGTCATGTCTTTTGTTAAAAACATATACTCATCTCCTTTTCCTTTTGTATTCTACATCATACTCCTCTTATGCTATTCTTTTCAAGCGAAAAGGGATTTTTTATAAAATAAAAAACACTGTAGAAATTTCTACAGTGCCTTCATTCTTAAAAATTCACTAATCTTTGTGCTTGTTCTAATTCAAAAGCTCTTACTTCACGAGGCAAGAAACGGCGAATTTCATCTTCGTTATATCCTACTTGGAATCTCTTTTCATCCAACATAATTGGACGGCGTAATAAGCCTGGGTTTTCTTGAATTAAAACAAATAATTGATTCAAAGGAACTTCATCTAAAATTAAATTTAATTCTTGGAATGCCTTTGAACGTGTTGAAATAATCTCTTCTGTACCATCTTCCGTCATGCGTAAAATGTTTTTAATTTCGTCAATTGTTAATGGTTCAGAGAAAATATTTCTTTCAGTATATGCGATAGTGTGTTCTTCTAACCATGCACGTGCTTTACGGCATGAAGTACAACTTGGTGATGTGTATAATGTAACCATAAATCGCTCCTTCTCGATGAGCTAGTTTAGATGGGCTCATCACGCTTTATATTATATATTATTTTTAGAATAAAATCTATACATTTTTCGTAAAAATTTAATTTTTTCACAAATTATTTTTTTAAGTTTCTCTACAGGGATTTCATTAAAATTCGATTATTTCAAGCTTTAATCTTTTCTTAACATTTGTCAAGCAATATCCTTTTTCACATTTTAGGAATATTCCGATAATCTTCTACTATTACAGCTTCACACTATTCCTTTTAAGGAAAAATTTTTCCCACGAATTCTTTCTAAAATATACTAGAGTATGAAGAAATCAATCTTCTGATTCCTTCATTTTCTATTCACACTCTTCAACTAATGTTCTAAGATGAACTAATAGAGTATTCAATGCTTTTACCGCTTCTTCTTGCTTACCAGGTTGGTAAAGAGCTTGAAAATAAGCTTGAATATTCTTTTCAAAATCTTTTGGTAGATGAGTACAGCTCTCTTTAGCATACTGTAACATTCGTTTTTCTCCTGGGTGAAGCTGTTCATTAAGTGCAAACAATAAATCAAAATAAGACGCAAAAAATTCGCTACTTCGATGATTCATGCTTAATAAATCTTGACGTTTAATCGCTTTTTTAATTTGTTTAGAAAAAGCTGGCATCCCCTTTTCTAGTAACAGCATTTGTTTCTGAATAATATTCCTTTTTAAATCGGATGGATAAGGTAACTGATACTTACTCTTCAACTGAGCATAGCGCCCGTCTTTGTCGTAGAGAATTTTACTGTGCATTACATTATACCACATACATGTCGTGTAAGAATTTTGAGCTTGATGATTAAAAATTACATTTTTTAACTCTTTATCAAAACTATCTAATGAACGATAAATCAATTCAATCTCTACTCCATTTTTCAAAACACAATCATCCTCTAATTCCCAAAATTGATTCCCAATTTCCATATAGGAACAGTACTTACTAAGAATTTCTTTTCTAAGTTCTTCCTTTACAGGTGCTGTTAAATAGATATATACATCATAATCAGAATCTTTATCATAATTCTCTCCTGCTCGAGAGCCTCCTAAAACAATCGCTTCTACTTGCTCTAATTGTTCTAATTCTTTAAAAAGATTTTGCGGCATATTTAAGTGCCTCCTTTTATTTCTATCAAAAATTTAAAAACTAAGCATATGATAACAGATTTTTTCTGCGAGGAGCACTCCATTTGCTTACCTTATGATTGGCCTAACAAAAACATATTTTTTTTGTGTAAATTTTTCAAAAATACGGTATAATAAGACTAATTCATTGAATTTTAAAGGAGAATACATATGACTAAAAAGAAAATTTTCTCTGGAGTACAACCTTCAGCGATTCCAACGATTGGAAACTACATTGGTGCGATGAAAAACTTCGTTGCCTTACAAGACGAATATGACTGCACATACTGTATCGTAAACCAACATGCGATCACGGTACCACAAGACCCTAAAAAATTAAAAGAACAAACTCGTTCACTTGCTGCGTTATACTTAGCCATTGGACTAGACCCTGAAAAATCTACGATTTTCGTTCAATCAGAAGTCCCAGCACATGCTCAAGCTGCATGGATTGTACAATGTAATGTTGGTGTTGGCGAATTAGAACGTATGACACAATACAAAGATAAATCTCAAAAACAACAATCTGTATCTGCAGGGTTATTAACTTATCCACCTCTAATGGTAGCAGACATTGTTTTATACAATGCTGAAGTTGTTCCTGTTGGAGAAGACCAAAAACAACATATGGAATTAACACGTGACTTTGTAGCTCGTTTTAACAGCCGCTATGGAAATGGTAACGAATTATTAAAAATGCCTGAACCATTTATTCCAAAAGCTGGCGCACGTGTTATGAGCTTACAAACACCAACGAAAAAAATGAGTAAATCAGATGCTAATGTGAAAGAATACATTAGTATGTTAGATGAACCAGCAACGATTCGTAAAAAAATCAAGAGCGCTATAACAGATTCAAGTGGTGTCATTGAATACAACCCAACTGAAAAACCAGGAATTTCGAACCTTTTAACAATCTTTAGCGCATTTTCAAATCGTAGCATTGAAGATTTGGTAGAAACTTATAAAGATTCAGGATATGGAGCATTCAAAACTGATTTAGCAGAAGCGATTGTAGCAGTGATGGAACCAATCCAAGAACGTTACTATGAATTACTAAACTCTAAACAATTAGATGAAATTTTAGATGAAGGGGCTAAAAAAGCAAATGCTGTTGCTTCTAAAACGCTTCGTAAAATGGAAAAAGCTGTCGGCTTTGCAAGATAATCATTCAAAACCAAAAATCCTGTCGGTAACATTACTGACAGGATTTTTATTTCGTTACATTTTATTATACTTTTTGAATCCAACCTTCTGGAGCTTCTACATTTCCATATTGAATTCCTACTAATTCGTCATATAAACGACGAGTCACTGGTCCTACTTCTGTTTCTGAATAAAATACATGGAAGTCCTCTCCATTTTGAATTCCAGCAATTGGTGAAATAACCGCTGCTGTACCACAAGCTCCAGCTTCTGTAAATTCATCCAATTTATCAATGAATACATCTGCTTCTTTAACAACCATTCCTAAACGATGTTCTGCTAACCATAATAATGAGTATTTTGTAATACTTGGTAAAATTGATGGAGAATATGGAGTGATGAATTGATTATCTTTCGTAATTCCAAAGAAATTCGCAGCTCCAACTTCTTCAATCTTAGTATGTGTCAATGGATCTAAATAAATACAGTCACTAAATTGACGTTTTTTAGCTTCTTTACCAGGTAATAAGCTAGCAGCATAGTTTCCTCCAACTTTTGCAGCACCTGTCCCTACAGGAGCAGCACGGTCATATTCACTTACTACGAAGCTAGTTGGTGTTAAACCACCTTTGAAATAAGCTCCAACTGGCATTACGAAAATTGTAAAAATATATTCTGGAGCTGGACTTACTCCGATTGTGTCGCCCACCCCAATCATTAATGGACGAATGTATAAACTTCCGCCTGTTCCATATGGTGGAATCCAATGTTCATTTGCACGAACGACTTCCTTAATCGCTTCAACAAAACGTTCTTGAGGAAATTCTGGCATTAATAAACGAGTACAAGAACGTGCAAAACGTGCCGCATTTTGGTCTGGACGGAATAAATTAATGCTACCATCTTTACAACGATAGGCTTTCAATCCTTCAAAAGCTTGTTGTCCATAATGAAGTGCTGTTGATGCTTCACTAATATGAAGTACATTATCTTCTACTAAAGCTCCATTATCCCACTCACCATCTTTATAGTAACTAATATAACGATAGTCTGTTTTAATATAACTAAAGCCTAAATTATTCCAATCTAAGTCTACTTTTTTTGTCATAACAACACTTCCCTAAAAATTATTTTACTGGCTTATAATCTCCCGTTACTGGGTCCATCTCTTCTAAAACTTTCGTTGATTGTGTAAATCGGAAAAATCCGAAACTACTTGTTCCGCCTTGTTGTTGATGGCGAATATGAATATCAATCGAATCTTTTGTCTGAGCTTGAACTAATATTGTGTAGTGATTATCCAGTAAGACTTGTTTTTTCGTTTCAATCTCTTTAATCGCTTCTTTTGCTAATGCATTGAGTTCGGTAGTAGTCGTTCCTTCCTTTGTAGCTGAAACAGTTGTTGTTGTTTCTTCAACTTTTGTTGTCACAGCTGATTCACCATTTTTAGAAACATTGACCATATCCGCTTGATTAAATGTTTCTGTACGATCCGCACAGCCCATAAAACCAATTGCCAATAGACTAACTACTAATTTCCATGAATGCCTCATGGTATCCTTCCTTTCCACTTGCTTAGTTTCATAACTTTTCAAAAAAATGATAACGTGAAAACAATTATTAAATTATTTTCAATTTTACAATTTTTCTGCGTATTGTCAAGATGAATTGTATAAAAAAGAGTAGGAAAAATCAAATACTTCTTTTGATTTTTAGCCTACTCCTAATAGAATGTCTAGTTTCCTGTTGTTTGCGATTGTTCTGTTACATTTGGTGTATTATCAGAAAAATCTTTCAAAGCATTTTTCAATGTATCATCTGTAATTTTCACATCTGCATCTTTCACTAATGAAGAAACTACTGAATGAATTGTAGCTGTATCTTTTAATTTTTCAGCTAATAATTCATCTTCTAATGTAGAACGTACATCGCTTAATGAACCTTTTTCAGGTTTATCTACTAATTTAATCACATGGTATCCATATTGAGTTAATACTGGTTCTTCTGTAATTTCTCCTACTTTTAGACCATACGCAGCATCAGCAAATTCTTTTACCATGTCAGAACGTTTAAAGGGTCCAATTTTCCCACCATTTTCAGCAGAACTTTTATCTGTTGAATTTTCTTTTGCTAATGTATCAAAATCAGCACCGTCTTTTAATTGTTTAATAATATCTTCAGCTTTTTTCTTTGCTTCTGCTTTTTCTTCATCAGAAGCATTTTGAGCGACACCAATTAAAATATGTTGCGCTGTTGCTTTTGGTTCCCATGAATCATAGTATTTTTGAACTTCTTCATCACTAAATTTATTAGCTTTTTTAACTGCAGCAGTAATTAATTTGTTTAAGTAAACTGTATCACGGTAAGCATCCACTGAAGTAAATCCACTACGAGCTAATACTGCTTTTAAAGCATCTTCTCCGCCATATTGTTTCACTTGATTTGCAACTTCTGTTTTCGCTTCTTCTTCTAAAGTTTTTTTATCTTTTGCATCATTTTCTAAAACTTTTTGTAACACTAATCGTTGTAATGTTTGTTCTCCTGCTGTCGCTTTTAATGCTTTATACAACTCTTCTTGGGTAACATTACCTGCTTTTGAAGTCGCTACAGCTGATTGATTATTTGAACACGCTGCTAACGCTAAAGTTGATGCTACAGCTAACATCCCCATCATAGTTTTTTTCATTCTTTCCACTCCTGTCATACTACTAAATATTGCATTTCCCACAATATACCATATTTTCAACTTATTTCCTAGCTTTTGAAAAAAAGACAATAGTTTTTTCTAATTTTTTTCATAATTTCCTATTCTTACTATTTTTTCCATAAACGAAAAAAGACTGGATTTTCATCCAATCTTCTTTATGAATTCTTATTTTAAAATACGAATCGTAATTGTACGACGACCAAAATTATAAGTTTGCGCTACTGTTGGGAAGTGAACATCAATTTTATTTCCAACAATTGCTCCACCTGTATCGGCTGCACGGAATACTCCGTATCCTGGAATTTCAACCATAGTTCCTAAAGGAATTACTCGAGGATCTACTGCAATTACCATTGGGTCATTCACTAAGTTTGTCCCATCTGCTGTGTAATTTGATAATCCTGGCTCTGCGTATGAATACGCTGTTGCTTCAACCGTTAATGTGTAACCTTCTGTTGATGAAGCTGTAGTAGTTTCTTCTTGTGAAGTGACTGTTTGCGGAGTTGGCTCTACTGCTTTCACTTCTACAACTTCTGTATTATCTTCTACTTTGTAAGTATGCTCTTCTTCTTCCGTTTTCACGACTACTTCTTGTTTATCTGCAGAAAACTTAATCATTGTTCCTGCATAAATTAAGTTAGCATTTTGAACGTCATTTACACGAATTAAAGCATCTAATGATACATCCATCGCTTCAGCAATAACAGATAATGTATCACCATATTTTACTGTGTACTCTTGTACTCCTTCTTCATTATGAACAATTTCATCTTTTACTTCGTCTGTAGTACGTGCTACCCATTCATCAGCCTTAGCTGTTGAAGTTGTCATTCCTGAAATTCCTAGAAAAGCTACTGCGATTGTTGCCAACACCGTCTTCTTTAATGTAAATTTCATAAACATCCTTTCCGACTCTCTACTAAAACATTGCGTTTCGAGAATCTACCGCTAAAAATTGCAAAATGCGGTTTTCTTTGATGTAATTACTGTAACATGAAAAAATTGCAAAATGTTGATTTAACGTGATTTGTTAAGGCTCTTTAAATAAATTGACTTTTTTTGATATTTAGATTACAAAAAAACAATACGAACATATGTTTTTCGTTACATTTGTCATCTCTTTGTAACATTACCTTAAATTTCTCTTTAACTTTTGTTCGTGTAAATTTGAAATGTTACAATTTTGAAAGCGTTTTATAGGTTGTAAAGTTTAATTTCTTTATAGAAAACAACAAAAAATCACCCTCATCTCTACTTAAAAGATGAGGGTAAATGAATTTATTTTAGTGATTTATTAGTCAAAATATAAACGAAAGACTTCCCATAGTAGCGGTATTATTAACCATGAAAATCGTGATAGCGTAACTTCTACCGTTCTATTGCGACTAAAAAAAGGAATTTCATTCTTAACGTACTCTCGTTAGTACCATTCAAAACCGAAAGACTTCCCCATAGTAGCAGTAGTAATATCAGCCAAGCATGGCTGATATTACTGGAAACTTCGAGACCCAGGCTCGAAGTTTAGGCATGAAACCGAAGGTTTGCTGCCGTCCTTTTGCTACTATAAAAGGGAAGTCTATACGAACTTTTTTATATTTTATTTTTCTTCTTCCGTCTTACGTTTTCTGTCACGATCACGCTTCATTTGGCTTGAACGTAATTGTCCACACGCTGCTTCAATATCATGACCGAATTCTTTACGAACCACACAGTTAATATGATTTTTCTTCAATACATCATAGAAAGCCACTACACGCTCCTTACTACTACGTTCATATTGATCATGCTCACGAACTTTATTATACGGAATCAAGTTTACATACGATAAACGTTTCTTATCTGCTAATAAATCCGCTAATTGTTGCGCTTGTTCTACAGAATCATTGACATGATCCAACATAATATATTCAAACGTTACACGACGATTCGTTGTGCGAATATATTCATTAATAGCTTCCATAACTACTTCAATAGGGTATTTACGGTTAATACGCATAATTTTAGAACGAGTATCATTATCTGGAGCATGTAGCGATAACGCTAAGTTAACTTGCAAACCTTCTTTAGCAAAATCTAAAATCTTAGGAGCAAGTCCACTTGTAGACACTGTAATATGACGTGCACCAATCGCTAAACCTGCATCTGAATTTACTACTTTTAAGAACTTAATGACATTCTCATAGTTATCAAATGGTTCCCCAATCCCCATTACTACAATGTGGCTCACACGATCTCCAGGAGCTACTTCATCTAATGTACGTTGAACATGCATGACTTGCGCTACAATTTCTCCTGATACTAAGTCACGTTGTTTCGCAATAATACCGCTGGCACAGAACGTACAACCAATATTACATCCTACTTGTGTTGTTACACAAATCGATAAACCATATTCTTGTGGCATTAATACTGTTTCAATTAATAAACCATCTGCTAATTCAAATAAGAACTTACGAGTACCATCTGTTGATTGTTGCTTAATTTTTTCATTTAATACTGGGAATGTAAAAGTTTCATTTAATTTTGCAATTAAATCTTTTGATAGGTTTGTCATTTCTTCAAAACTTGTTACACGTTTACGATATAACCAGTCCCATAATTGTCCTGCTCTGAATTTTTTCTCTCCATGTTCTTCAAACCATGCGACTAAATCTTCATATGGATATCCATAAATAATTGGTTTCCCTTCATATTCACGAACACGTCTTCCGATTTTTGTTACCATTTCTAATCCTTCTTTCTAGCATGCAAATGCTTTTTCAATTTCTCCTAATGATTTCCCTGAACTTAATAAAACACTTAATTTCATACGAGCTTTTTGCCCACTTAATCCTGTTGTAAAAATGACACCAGACTGTCTTAATTGCTTTCCTCCACCTAAATAATCATACACATCATATGTAACACCATTGAAGGCTCTTGAGACTAATACAATAGGAATCCCTGCTTCTAAACATCTTTGTAAGGCTGGTAATGTTGCTGGTGGTAAATTTCCCGCTCCTAGAGCTTCAATTACTATACCTTTTGCATGATGTTCGTAAAGCGCATCGAGTAATAGTCCATCCATTCCCGCATAAGCTTTTAATAAGTATACTCCCGTTTGAACTTCTTCAATTGGATAGTATTCTTGCTTTAATAAACGTTGGAAATAAATCACTTCACTTTTGGAAACTAATCCAAGGGGTCCAAAAGTGGGCGTTTGGAAAGTAGCAACATTTGTAGTATGAGTTTTTGTCACATAAGTAGCTGTATGAACTTCATCATTCATGACAACTACAACTCCTTTATCCTTTGATTCTGGAGAAGCTGCGACAATTAAGGAACTCCGTAAATTCGCTAGACCATCCGAACCGATTTCATTACTTGATCTCATTGCACCAGTCACCACAATTGGGATGGATACATTCGTTGTTAATTCTAGAAAATACGCTGTTTCTTCTAAGGTATCTGTTCCATGAGTGACGACAACTCCTGTATATCCCTCTTCAACAGCTGTTAAAATTCTTTGTCTTAATTGCATCATATGAAATTCTTGCATATGAGGAGAAGGTAAATTAAATAAATCTTCTGTATGAATATCTCCGATTAAATCAAATAAATGCGCACTGGATAATAATGGATTTTCTCCATTAGGAGATACTTTCCCAGTAGAATGGTCTTCGCTCATTGCGATGGTTCCACCCGTATTAATGATTAAAATTTTTGCCATACTTCAACCTCCTTATCTTGCATGCAAAATCTCTTATTACATTTTTCATATAATCTTAGTCTACCATAATCTAGAACGTAAAAAAAGAAAAGACTGGATTGAAACCATGTCTTTTCGCGTATAAATTATTGTTTTTGATATTGTCTTTGATGTTGGTGAACTCCTGAAAGAATAAATGGACTTTTATCTTCCAATTGGAAAGTTTGTTCGCCACTTTCATCTACCATTTGACTAAATAATGCTTCGTATTCTGCAACAGTTACTTGTTTACGATTCTCTAATAATTGTTGGTGAGCTTCTACTCGTAATTGTTTTTCAAAGCCTTCTACTAATTCTCCAACAAAAAATTCTCCAACTGCTCCTGATCCATAACTAAAGAATCCAATACGGTCTCCTGCAACTAATACAGAACTTGTTTCAATTAAAGAAATAAAACTTAAAAATAATGAACCTGTATAAATATTTCCAACATGACGATTATAAGCTGTACTTTCTTGATAACGAGTCGTTAATCGTTCTTGTTCTTCTTCTGGTAATGCTTCTAAAAATGGTTTGAAAGCTTTTAATCCCATTTTCGTATATGGTAAGTGGAAGCAAATTGCTTCTAAATCAGCAAAAGTAGCCCCAGTTTGTGTTGCATAATCATTCCAAACTTCTGCAAAGAAACGAATGTATTGTTCATTCGAGAATTTTCCATCTACCATTGGATAGGCTTCATAATTCGGACGCCAAAAATCCATTACATCATCTGTAAATAAGCTAGCTTCATCTTCTAAACGAAGTAAACGAGGTTCAGCTGAAACAATCATTGCCACTGCCCCTGCTCCTTGTGTTGGTTCTCCACCACTTTTCAAGCCGTATTTTGCAATATCACTTGCAATGACTAATACTTTTGATTCTGGATTCAAAGCGATATGCCCTTTTGCTAATTGCAATGCTGCCGTTGCTCCATAGCACGCATGTTTTAATTCCACACTACGAACTCGATTCGATAATCCTAATAATTTTTGAATATAGACTGCTGCAGATTTTGATTGGTCAATTCCTGTTTCTGTTCCTACAAGAATCATGTCAATAGCTTCTTTATCTGCTTCATCTAAAATACCAATCGCTGCATTTGCGCCCATTGTGACAATATCTTGAGTCACAGGAGCTACTGCCATGGTGCTTTGCCCAATTCCTACTGTATATTTTGCTGGTTCTACACCACGCTCTACTGCTAACTCCTCCATGGATAAAGCAAATGGTGGTGTATAAAATCCAATTTTATCAATTCCGATATTCATTTCTAACTCCCTTAATCTAATAAGTATCTATCCTAATAGTCTGCACGTACCATAGTAGCAAAAAATGACCAAAGCTACAACGATTATCCCTACTTTCAGTCATAATTTTAAAAAATCTTTAACTTTTTTATGTAGTATTTTAATAGGTTTCTGTGCAACTTTCGATTACAATAGGAAAGTAAATGAAATTTTAAGGAGAATGATATGAATTCAAACGATATTGTTATTATTAGTGCTACTAGAACAGCTATTGGAAAATTTGGAGGACAATTCTCTTCTATCAGCGCTGTTGACTTAGGTACAGCTGCTGCAAAATCAGCCATTCAAAAAGGAAATATAGATCCAACTTTAATCGACACGGTCATTTTTGGACACGTATTACAAGCAGGTCTTGGACAAAACCCTGCCCGTCAAGTGGCGCTAAATTCAGGATTACCACATACTAGTACAGCTTTAACGGTAAATGAAATTTGTGGTTCTGGATTAAAATCCATTTTATTAGCAGCTCAAGCCATTCGCCTAGGAGATGCAAAAATCGTATTAGCCGGCGGAATGGAAAATATGTCTTTAGCACCACATCTACTTCCAAATCGATTTGCTACAAAAAATGGAAGTTGTACCATGATTGATGCTTTATTCCATGATGGCTTAACAGATGCCTTTTCAAATGAAGCAATGGGAATAACTGCTGAAAATCTTGTTGAAAAATATGGATTTACTCGTCAACAATTAGATGAATTTGCAGCTCAATCTCAACAAAAAGCTTACCAAGCACAACAAAATGGTGCTTTTGATAAAGAAATTACACCTATTGAAATTCCTAACAAAAAAACAAAACAAATGGTTATCATCGATAAAGATGAAAGTATTCGTCCAGAAACAACAGTAGAATCTCTTAGTGCTCTAAGACCTGTCTTTAAAACAGATGGAGTCGTAACAGCGGGAAATTCTTCAGGAATTAATGATGGAGCTGCTGCTTTAATTTTAACAACAAGAGAAGTGGCTAATATGTTAAACTTACCAATCTTAGCTACTTTAACAGGATATGCTGAAGCAGGAGTCGACCCTTCTATTATGGGAATTGGACCAGTTCCTGCCATTGAAAAATTGATTCAAAGAACGCATATCCCATTAGATAAAGTTGATTTATTTGAATTAAACGAAGCTTTTGCTGCTCAAAGTTTAGCAGTCATTAAAGATTTAAAAATTAATCCTGAAAAAGTCAATGTTCACGGAGGTGCTATCGCATTAGGTCATCCAATTGGGGCTTCAGGTGCTCGTATTGTAGTGACATTAATTCACACTTTACAACAACGTCAATTACAAACAGGAATTGCCTCTCTATGCGTTGGTGGCGGAATGGGCGTAGCTTTAAGTTTAAAAGTTGAACAATAACATACAAACAAGCCAAGCATCTACTCGGGATGCTTGGCTTGTTTCATTTCTAATTTCTTTTGTTTTTGTCGTTCTTGATAATAGCGTCGAATTTCTTCATTCTCTTCTGTAGACTGATAAGCCACAGAAATTCGATGTTCTCCTGTCCAGCTTTCGACTAATTCTTCTACACTCGGCAATGTTAAAGTTGGAAGTTCTACTGAAATAGACAACGTATCTTTCCATATTTCATATCGAATTTGGAATAATAATCGACCAACTCTTAATAAGATTTCTCGTTTTTCAGTATCCATTTGATAGGCTTTTTCGAAAAACTTCTGCATATAAAGTCTAAAATTATAATAGACATCATTAACCGTCTCTACGCCCATTTCAAAAAATAATTCAAAAAATGTATCAAAAAAGAGTTTTAAATCTTCATCCGAAACTACTTCTGTCCATTGTTTAAAAGTTTGATCCGTTAACTGGCTATTTTTCGTTAATTCAGTCAGTTCAACAAAATGATCATCTTCAATATTCCACATTAAAGCACTATGCTGAGAAATCCCACTTCCCTGACTTTCAATAATATGATACGGAACTTGTGATTCTAACATTAAACCTACTATCGAATCTTGAGGAATATATCTTTTTGCTTTTGAAACGACTCTTTGATATCCTTCAGTATTTAAAATCGAACGATGAACCCCTGGAGCATCCCAACAATAAATTTGCTGTATTCGATATTGAATATCTTCTTCTTGCATGGCACTTGCATATAAGGAAAGATTTCCTCCTTTAGAATGTCCAGATATATTTAAACTTCCTGCGAATAACTCTGCTTGTTTTCTTAAATACTCTATCGCATCTGTTTGTGCAGGAATCAAGTCAGAATAAGTCATCATAAAGTCTTCTTTCCAACCTGTTAAACTTTCATCCGTCCCTCTAAAAATAATCCATCGACTTTCTTCTTCCCATTGATAACAAACCGCAGCAAATTGTTTCGTTAATTCATCATCAATATCATTCATAAAACCGAACACTTTAATATCTTTATAGCGCTGACTTTTAGATACAACATCTAGTAATTGAATTCTTTCTTTCGTAATCATAAAAGGATTATTTTCGTGTTCTTTTTCTTTGATTATTTCAAATTCTTTTCCTAACTGGTTAAGTGAAATTGCAGCTTTTTCCTCAAAAGATGAAGACACAATTTCATCAAATGGTAAATAGGCAATTTCTGTTAAAACTAAAATATCAATATCCGTTACTGATTTTTCTTGAAATGTTTGAGCTTCGTATTGCTGTACATAAGCAATTAAATTTCCCATAAAAAGCTCCTTTCTGACACTTGTACTCTTTTTGGTAGTGTACCACCTCCTTTGTAGAAATGCAAAATTAGAACACTAAAAAAGACTTTCTACTGTAGTATGTTCATGATTCTCTCATCCTTACTACCTTAGAAAGTCTATTGTCCATTATTTATCTTGAATCCATTTTCCAGAGGCATCTACACGATAACCATCTGGTGTTGTAGTATTCACTAACATTGCGCCAGATGAACCTAAATAATAATCTCCCACCCAACGGTTTTCTTGCATCACGCCATCTGCATTAAAATAGTACCAAGCGTTACTAATTTTCTTCCAATCTGTTTGCATTGCTCCGCTATTATCCATATAATACCAAGCTCCGCTCACTTTTTGCCAATTAGTAGTCATGACACCATTTCCGTCAAAATAATACCATGTGCCGTTAATCTTTTTCCAATCAGTGACTGCACTATTATCTTCATAATAAGACCAATTTCCACCATTTTGTTGCCATCCTGATGCTGTTGTTTCTTCAGAATCGTTTGTATCAGCCGCAGACGAAGAAGCTGTTTGTTGTTTATTTAATGGTGTTCCATCCGCTGTATGAGAACGATATGCACCTTTAGAACGACTAATTTCACATGCTACACCATCATGATCTCTATCTAAATGTTCAGAATATCCTTCCTCACCTCGAGCAATATTTCCATAACCTGCCGCCCAAGCTTCTTTACAACTTTTAAAATACACACGAGCTTCTGCTTTTTGTTCTAAACCAAGAGCAAACAATGTTGCAGCGGTACTTAATAGCACTAAACCTCTAACTTTTTTCATTTTACATCCTCCTTAATATAACAAATTTAGTATATCACAAAATAAACGTGAATTGTCAAGTCAAGTGCAACAAATGCTAACTTATCCTATATACCTAATTT
>NZ_CAUPXD010000029.1:0-23625 GCF_963515095.1 uncultured Granulicatella sp.
AATCTGGGCTTATAGCCCCGGTTCAAACCACCCGTTAGACGGGTGGTCATGATTTGTGTAAATTAAACGCGTTCTACTTTACCTGATTTTAATGCACGAGTTGAAACCCATACTTTTTTAGGCTTGCCATCGATTAAAACGCGAACTTTTTGTAAGTTTGGTTTCCAAGTACGACGGTTAGCGTTCATAGCGTGAGAACGAGTGTTACCTGTTTCAGAACGACGTCCAGTGAAATAACATACTTTAGCCATGGTCATTCTCCTCCTTTAATTTAAATCATTGATCAGCTGATATAATTTTTAAACTAAATCATATACTTAAATAATTTATCATAGTTGACGATAGAATGCAAGCTAGAGTCCAAGATAAAGTATAAAATTTTGTTAAATTGATTTTGATAGCGCATTTTCACACATAAAAGGTTAGGTAAAATCAATCATTTATGATAAAATAATAGAAAATCATCGAACAGTCTGTAAAAAATAGATTGTACGAATTTCAAGGAGGTTACTAAAATGACAGTCAAAATTCAAACAGAACAAGGGTTAATTGAATTAAGCAATGAAGTTATTGCTACTGTAGTTGGTGGTGCAGCAACAGATAATTACGGAGTTGTTGGAATGGCCAGCCGTAATCAAATTCGTGATAATTTAAATGAAATTTTGAAAAAAGAAAACTATTCTCGTGGCGTAGTAATTCGTCAAGAGGAAGAAGGCGTAGCTGTTGATGTATACATTATCGTAGGTTACGGAACTAAAATTTCTGCAATTTGTCGCAATGTTCAAGAACAAGTAAAATACAATTTAGAAACGATGTTAGGATTTTCTGCGAACACTGTTAATGTTTATGTTCAAGGAGTAAAAATCATTGAAGCGTAAGCTTTGATGGTGTGTCAGGAGGATATAAGAATCAATGGTAACAAAAAATATTATTACGGCTCAAGATTTTCGAGCAATGGTAGAAATTGGTGAAGCACGTTTAAGTGAAAATGCTGAATTTGTCAATTCATTGAATGTATTTCCGGTTCCAGATGGTGATACAGGTACAAATATGAGCCTTTCATTTAAATCGGGTGCAGAGCGTGTGGCAAATTCTTCTGCTCAAACTGTAGGAGAGTTAGCACAAGATTTAGCAAAAGGTTTATTAATGGGTGCTCGTGGAAATTCAGGAGTTATTTTATCGCAATTATTCCGTGGTTTTTCAAAATCAGTTGAAGGAAAAGATGAATTAACAGGCGAAGATTTAGCAGAAGCATTTACAAAAGGGGTTGAAACAGCTTATAAAGCAGTGATGAAACCTGTTGAAGGGACTATTTTAACAGTTGCTCGTGAATCTGCTAAGAGAGGTGTTCGTAAATTAGAACGTTCGAGTGATATTATCGAAGTTATGGGTTCTGTATTACGTGGAGCTCAAAAATCATTAGATAAAACTCCAGATTTATTACCTGTATTAAAAGAAGTTGGTGTAGTTGACTCAGGTGGTCAAGGTTTAGTATTTATTTATAACGGATTTTACGAAGCTTTAACAGGTGAAGCTACTCCAGTTCAAGCATTATCAACGAATAAAATTGATTTAAGTTCAGTAGCTCATCACGAAAGTGGCATTGATTATGAACATGCTTCTACAGCTGATATTCAATTTGGGTACTGTACTGAAATTATGGTACGTATCGGTGAAGGGGAAACAGTCGTAGATACTTTTGATTACGATACATTCCGTAATTACTTAAACGAATTAGGAGATTCTTTATTAGTTGTAGCAGATGATGAAATTATTAAAGTTCACGTTCATACAGAGCGTCCTGGTGAAGTCATGAATTATGGACAACGCTTTGGTTCATTAATGAAAGTGAAAGTTGATAATATGCGCTTGCAACATGAGGAAGTTTTAAAAACTGACTATACTGAAAAAGTAAAAGCAGTTGCTCCAAAAGCTGAGTATGGAATTGTTGCTGTAGCTGCGGGTGAAGGAATTCATGAATTATTCAAGAGCATGGGTGTAACTACCATTATTAATGGTGGCCAAACAATGAACCCAAGTACAGAAGATATTTTAGCAGCAGTAAAAGAAGCTCATGCTGAAAAAGTGATTATTTTACCAAATAATAAAAATATTTTAATGGCTGCAAATCAAGCTGCTGAAGTTAGTGAAGATGCAGAAGTAGCAGTTGTAGCAAGTAGAACAATTTCTGAAGGATTATCTTCATTATTAGCGTTCAACCCACAAGCTACCCTTGAAGAAAATAAAGAAGCGATGACAGAACAATTGTCATTAGTGACAAGCGGTCAAATTACAAATGCCGTTCGTGATACTTCAATCGATGGAGTTGATATTAAAGAACAGGACTTCATGGGTATTGTCAATGGTAAAATTTTAATTAGTGTACCGGATCGTAAACAAGCGACAATTGATACAATTGCGAAAATGGTAAATGATGAATCTGAAATTTTAACAATTTTAGTTGGAGAAGATGCAGAAGTATCTGAAGCAGAAGAAATTGTTTCTTATGTTGAAGAACATTTCCCAGATATTGAAGTTGAATTACACGAAGGTTTACAACCTGTATACGCATATTTATTAGCAGTAGAATAGAATATTAGAAATACTGGATGGGGAACCCATCCAGTATTTTTTTGTCGATAGGAATGAAATTAATGAAGTAGCAATAGGCATGAAACCGCAGGTTTGCTGCCGTCCTTTTGCAACTATTAAAATTTTCTTATCTATTTTCCATTTAACAACAGTTGACAGTATGTCTTTTCCTCTCTAAACTATAAAAGAATAGAATGTTTGGAGGTGAAGAAATGGATAAAACAATATTTCAATCAGTAAGATTTTTAACAGGAGTCGGACCTAAACGAATGGAACCATTACATGACTTAGGAATTGACACCATCTATGACTTATTAACACATTTTCCATTTCGATACGAAGACCTTCAAGTAAGAGATGTTTCAACCATCATGGATCAAGAAAAAGTGACATTAGCAGGAATTATTGTAACAGAACCAGTCGTTCATTATTATGGATTTAAGAAAAACCGAATTTCCTGTCGAATGGCGATTGGAGAACAAGTCATCCAAGTGTCCTTTTTTAACCAACCTTATTTGAAAAATAAATTAATCCAACATCAAGAATGTATTATTTTTGGAAAATGGGATGCCAAACGCTCCACTTTAATGGGAATGAAAATTATTTCAACTAAAGAAGATAGAGAGGAAACATCCAATTTTGAAGCGGTATACCGAACAAATAAATCCATTCGACAAAGTACATTGTTGAAATTGATTCAAACAGCTTTACCACTGTATAAAGAAAATATTCCGAATCCACTACCAGCTACCATTCAGAAAAAAAGACAATTACTATCTCATCCAGAAGCTGTGGAAGGAATGCATTTTCCAAAAGATGAACGTCATTCAAAACAATCTAGACAGCAATTAGTATATCAAGAATTATTTTGTTATCAGTTAAAACTACAAAGCTTAAAAAAGAAAAGGCATTATGCTAAACAAGGGCAAAGTATTTTATATGAAAATAATGCATTAAAGGCATTTATTCAAACTTTACCCTTTACACTAACTGAAGGACAAAAGAAAGTTGTCAATGAAATTTGCTATGACTTAAGAGCTCCGTATGAAATGAGTCGATTATTACAAGGAGATGTTGGAAGTGGGAAAACGGTTGTTGCTACAATTGCAATGGTAGCGACTGCTTTAACAGGGAAACAAGCATGTTTAATGGTTCCAACAGAATTATTAGCAGACCAACATTATGAAACAATTTGTGCGTTAACAAAAGAAACAGAAATAAAAGTTGGAAAACTTACCGGAACCACAACTTTAAAAGAAAGACGGCAGTTATTAGAGCAATTAGAAAAGGGAGAACTCCAACTCTTAGTGGGGACTCACGCTTTATTCCAGGAAGATGTCATTTATCATGATTTAGCGTTTATTGTTATTGATGAACAGCATCGTTTTGGAGTGAAGCAAAGAGCACAATTAGCTCAAAAAGGAACAGGAGTAAATGTACTACAAATGACAGCAACTCCAATTCCAAGAACACTCGCCATTACGACTTTTGGAGAAATGGATACATCTATCTTAAAAGAAGCTCCTAAGGGACGACAACCAATACAAACATTTTGGGTTAAAGAACAAGAGTTAGAGAAAGTATATGATTATATTGAAAAACAAGTTCAAGCTGGCAGACAAGCTTATGTCATCTCTCCTTTAATAGAAGAAAGTGAAAATTTAGATGTTCAAAATGCGACTGAAATTTATGAAATGATTTCTAAACGATTTGAAAATCGTTTGTCAGTAGGGTTATTACATGGACGTTTAAAAAGTGATGAAAAAGAAAGTGTTATGACTGCTTTCCAGAAGAACGATGTACAAGTACTAGTTTCTACAACCGTAATTGAAGTAGGTGTAGACGTACCAAATGCTACTGTTATGGTTATATTAGATGCTGATCGATTTGGATTAGCTCAATTACATCAGTTAAGAGGTCGAGTAGGACGTGGAGAACATGCATCAACGTGTATTTTGATTGCATCGCCTAAAACAGAGCAAGGAAAACAAAGGATGCAAATTATGTGTGAGTCAACAGATGGATTTTATCTTAGTCAAAAAGACTTAGAATTACGTGGGTCAGGTGACGTTTTTGGATTACGACAATCAGGAATCCCAGAGTTTAAAGTGGCTGACATTGTACAAGATTATGATATACTAGAACAAGCAAGAGAAGATGCTATTACATTTGTTATCGAAGAAGAGGACAGTGTAGCTTATAAAGAAATACAAGAATTTATCGAACAAACAAGTCGTGAAACGGAGGAAATTGTAAATGGTTAAAATTGCCATTGATGCGATGGGTGGAGACAACGCTCCTAAAGAAATTGTAGCAGGTGCTATTCAAGCAGCAAAAGAATATCCAGAAAATGAATTTCAATTATATGGAGATGAAGAAAGTATCCAAGCAGTGATGACAGAAACACTGCCGAATATTAGAATCATTCATTGTAGTGAAAAAGTAACAAGTGAAGATGAACCCGTAAAGGCAGTTCGTCGAAAAAAAGATGCTTCTATGGTAGTTGCTGCTCAAGCTGTGAAAGATGGCGAAGCAGATGCTCTATTTTCAGCAGGAAATACGGGAGGATTACTAGCGAGTGGTTTATTAATTGTTGGTCGAATTAAAGGGATTGACCGTCCAGGGTTAATGCCAGTATTACCGGTTGTTGGAAAAGAAAATCGTCAATTTATTTTAATGGACGTGGGTGCAAATGCTCAATGTAAAGTACAAAATTTAGAACAATTTGCAGTCTTAGGTTCTTATTATGCAAAATATGTATTAAATATTGAAAATCCAACAGTTGGTTTATTAAATAATGGAACTGAAGAAGGTAAAGGGAATGATTTAGTAAAAAGTGTTTACCCACTTCTTCAAGAAAATTCATCAATTAATTTTGTCGGAAATGTTGAAGCAAGAGAAATTTTAAATGGAATTGCAGATGTTGTTGTAACAGATGGTTTTACAGGGAATGCAGTTTTAAAAACGATTGAAGGTACTGCTTTAACAATGATGAGTTTATTAAAGGAAAATATTTTAAGTCAAGGTATTACGGGAAAACTAGGTGCTTTATTATTAAAGGATACTTTCCGTTCGTTGAAAAATACTTTGGATTATTCGCAATTTGGTGGGGCTGTTTTATTTGGATTGAAGGCTCCTGTAGTGAAGGCGCATGGTTCTTCTAGTGCAAGTAGTGTTTATTTTACGATGAAGCAAATTGATACGAT
Source organism: uncultured Granulicatella sp. (assembly GCF_963515095.1). Taxonomy (GTDB): domain Bacteria; phylum Bacillota; class Bacilli; order Lactobacillales; family Aerococcaceae; genus Granulicatella. Next base: position 5,799 of record NZ_CAUPXD010000029.1, read on the forward strand.
TGTTCGAAGTGGCGTCGTGAAAGATTTGTTCGATTACTTTGAGGAGAACTAAAATAGACTTTGCGGTATAGTAATAGACGACGGCAGCAAACCTTCGGTTTCATGCCTAAAAATTGAGCCTTGGTCTCAATTTTTCGTGTGATATAATCAGCAGTGGCTGATTATATCACTAGTATTACTATGCAAAGCCTTTTTTGTTTGAACGGATGTTTATGAGAGAACGTTTAGGAAGTAGACTTTGTGGTATAGTAATAGACGACGGTAGCAAACCTTTGGTTTCATGCCTTATCTACTATGCAAAGTTTTTCCTAAGTAATATAAAAAAGTGACGTACTGTTGATGTAGGCGTCACTTTTTTCGTTAATTATTTAAAAATTGTCGGGAATGTTAATAGAATTGAAATAATCCATAACAATGCAAAAGTCCATAAACAAAAATGAATGATAGACTGATACGATTTTTTCTTTTGTGGAACATAGCTTTTTTTCTTTGAACGAAAACTATAAAGGAAAAAGTCAAAGTTTCCAGATTGAATGACTAATAGAGTTAAGCCCATGATTAAAAAAGGAAAACTCAATAGCGTTAAAGTATTTCCAATATAAACAAAATCTAACATAGATTTATTCGTTAAGCTCGCGTAAAGCATAACAAAAATTATAAGGATACAAGTAGTTTCTAGTGCATTTAAAAAGAGTCGTTTTTTCAAATTAATGACCTCTCTTATTCTTTTGAATCATCATCATCATCATCTTCTATTTCAAAAAGACTGGCATTTTTTTCTAATAAATTTACTGTTTCGTTAATAAATTTTCTCATGGCAAGATAAGATTGTACCATTCGGATTGCATTTGAAATACTAAATGTAGCAAAAACACAACAAAAGATGGTTGCAAATTCCCAACCACGAATGGGAAGAAGTAATACTGCTAAAAAAATAAAGAAACTAGCAATTAAAATTTCTAAAATAAAATGTACAAAAAACTGTCGTTTGCTAATCATTAAAAAGCCCTCCCCATTATTATTCCTTAAAAAAATCTTACAAGATTATACTATATTTTTCAAGTGATTTTTCTTGATTTTTTTTGACCAAATGATTACTATAGTAATGTGGTTAGCACTTAAGAAGAAAGAGTGCTAAAAAATCAAGGAGGTATCATTATGTTAAAACCGTTAAAAGATCGTGTTGTTATTCAAATGGTAGAACAAGAAGAAAAAACAGCTGGAGGATTGTTTTTACCAACTGCAGCACAAGAAAAATTACAATTTGCGACAGTGTTAGCTGTGAGTGAATTTACAGAAGAAAAAGATCGTCAAGTTCAAGTAGGAGACCGTGTTGTCTTTGAAAAATACACAGGAACAGAAGTTAAATTAGATGGTCAAGAATATATTATTGTAAAAGAACAAGATATTATTGCAATTGTACAATAAGAAAGCGAGGAACTGAAAGATGGTAAAAGATATTAAGTTTTCAGAAGATGCAAGAGCATCGATGCTACGTGGAGTAGATATTTTAGCAAATACAGTAAAAGTAACTTTAGGACCTAAAGGTCGTAATGTGGTATTAGAAAAAGCATTTGGTTCACCATTAATTACAAATGATGGGGTAACTATTGCAAAAGAAATTGAATTAGAAGATCATTTTGAAAATATGGGAGCTAAATTAGTTGCTGAAGTAGCTTCTAAAACAAATGATATTGCAGGAGACGGAACAACAACTGCAACAGTTTTGACACAAGCAATTGTTCGTGAAGGATTAAAAAATGTTACTGCAGGTGCAAATCCAGTAGGCATTCGTCGTGGTATTGAATTAGCGACACGTGCTGCTGTAGAAGAGTTACACAAAATTTCTTGTCCTGTAGAATCAAAAGAAGCGATTGCACAAGTAGCAGCGATTTCTTCAGGATCTCAAGAAGTCGGTAGTTTAATTGCAGAAGCAATGGAAAAAGTAGGTAACGATGGCGTTATTACAATTGAAGAATCAAAAGGAATTGAAACAGAATTAGATGTTGTAGAAGGAATGCAATTTGATCGTGGCTACTTATCTCAATATATGGTAACAGATAATGATAAAATGGTTGCTCATTTAGATAATCCATTTATTTTAATTACAGATAAAAAAGTTTCTAATATTCAAGAAATTATTCCATTATTAGAACAAATCGTTCAACAAGGTCGTGCATTATTAATTATTGCAGATGATGTAGATGGAGAAGCATTACCAACATTAGTTTTAAATAAATTACGTGGAACATTTAATGTAGTAGCGGTTAAAGCGCCAGGATTTGGTGACCGTCGTAAAGCAATGTTAGAAGATATTGCTGTATTAACAGGTGCTCAAGTCATTACAGAAGATTTGGGCTTAGAATTAAAAGATGCTACTTTAGCACAATTAGGTACAGCTGGAAAAGTAGTTGTTTCTAAAGATAATACAACAATTGTTGAAGGAGCAGGTTCAAAAGAATTAATTGCGAATCGTGTAGCTTTAATTCGTTCTCAAGCACAAGATACAACAAGTGATTTTGATCGTGAAAAATTACAAGAACGTTTAGCAAAATTATCAGGGGGAGTAGCTGTTATTAAAGTAGGTGCTGCAACTGAAACAGAGTTAAAAGAGAAAAAATTACGTATTGAAGATGCTTTAAATGCAACACGTGCTGCTGTTGAAGAAGGAATCGTTTCTGGTGGTGGAACTGCACTAGTGAATGTTCAAAAAACAGTAGATGCATTAGAATTAGAAGGTGACGAAGCAACAGGTGCGAAAATTGTTTCTCGTTCATTAGAAGAACCACTTCGTCAAATTGCAACAAATGCAGGGTTAGAAGGTTCAGTAATTGTGGCTCATTTGAAAGCTCAAGAGTTAGGAATTGGATATAATGCAGCAAGTGATGAATGGGTGAATATGATTGAAGTAGGAATTGTAGATCCTACTAAAGTAACTCGTTCTGCTTTACAAAATGCAGCTTCTGTATCTGCTTTATTATTAACAACTGAAGCGGTAGTAGCAGATAAACCAATCCCAGCTGCACCAGCAATGCCTGGAATGGATCCAGGAATGGGTATGATGTAATCGTTACATATATAAACTAGACTTCTCTGAAGTAGCTAAGGACGCAAGCTACTGTGAGAAGTCTTTTTCCTTTTTCATCATAAAAATTCTTTTTAATTCATAAAATAGTATTGAATTCTGTAAAGTTATGGTATACACTACTGTATATACAGTAGAAAAGGAGATATATTCAATGAAAAAGAATAGATTTTTAACGTTAACAGCCTTACTAACAGCAATTGCGATTGTGGTTCCGATTGTAATGCCATTCAAAATTGTCATTCCACCGGCATCCTATACTTTAGGAAGTCACGTAGCTATTTTTATTGCAATGTTTCTTTCTCCATGGATGACGGTATTTGTTGTATTGGGTTCTACTATTGGTTTCTTCCTAGCAGGATTCCCATTTATTATTGTGTTACGAGCATTTTCTCATATTTTATTTGGAACTTTAGGTGCTCTTTATTTGAAAAAGTTCCCGAATATATTAGAAAATAAAAAATCTTCATGGATCTTCAATATTGTTTTAGCGATTATACATGCTATTGGTGAAGTATTTGTATGTTTTGTATTTTATAGTGTGACAGGTCAAGACCTTCAAAAACTATTATATGTCTTAATTGTTTTAGTTGGAGTTGGTACGATTATTCATAGTATGGTAGACTATGTAATAGCGATTGGTATATATCGTTCATTAAAGAAAATCCATAAGAGAGAGGGTTAATAGTGACCATTACACGTAGAAAGCAATTATTGACTTTATTAAAAGAATCTTCATCAGCGATTAACGGACAGCAATTAGCGGATCATTTTCATGTGACAAGACAAATTATTGTTCAGGATATTGCTATTTTACGTGCAGATGGGGAAGAAATTATTTCAACGAATCGAGGATATATTCATTCTGCATCTAAGCAACCGCAACAAATGCATCGTTTGTTTAAAGTGAAACATACGATTGATGATATTGAAGATGAGTTAGTTGCTATTGTGGATAATGGTGGAAGAGTAAAAACGGTGTTAGTGGATCATCCTGTTTATGGGGAAATTCAGACATTATTGAAAATGACTTGTCGTAGAGATATTGTTCATTTTATGAAGCAAGTGGAGGAAACGAAGTTTCGTCCTTTGTCTGAGATAACGGATGGGGTTCATTATCATTTAGTGGAAGCTGATACGAAGCAAGATTTAGATGAGATTGAAAGAGCTTTGAGAAAGTTGGGTTTTTTAATCGACGACTCGTTATAATTTACGTATAGACTTTCTGTCATAGTAGTAGAAGACGCAAGCAGCCTCGCAAAAGCGAGTCTCATTGCTAAAAATTGAGCCTAGGGTCTCAATTTTTCTTGTGATAAAATCTGCGGGGCAGTTTTTATCACTAGTACTACTATAGAAAGTCTAACTTATTGGACGTGTATTTATGAGAGAGCGTATAGAATATAGACTTTCTGTTATAGTAGTAGAAGACGCAAGCAGCCTCGCAAAAGCGAGTCTCATTGCTAAAAATTGAGCCTAGGGTCTCAATTTTTCTTGTGATAAAATCTGCGTGGCAGTTTTTATCACTAATACTACTATAGAAAGTCTTATTTTTTTGTTCATTTTTTAAACTGAATTTAAAAAGTTAAATTGAGAAAATATACTTTCAAAGAGTTATTTAAATAGATATGAATAATTGCTTCTTATATATTAGAGAAAATAATAGTGTGCTTGACAATGTAAATTTGGTTCATTATAATACGAGTTACATACCTTCGGTATGTATAAAGGGGTGTTAAAATGGCAAGGAATAGAAATCCGGAAGAAACAAGAAGAAAAATATTAGAAGTTTCTAAAGAATTATTTCTAGAAAAAGGATTTGATAATACATCAATACAAGATATAATCGATGGATTAGGTGGATTAACAAAAGGTGTTATTTATCATCATTTTGAGTCGAAAAATGAAATATTGCAATCAATCATTAGTGAAAATAATCAAAAAATTTTAAATTATAATTGGAGAGGAGAAACAGGATTAGAAAAAATACAAAATTCATTAATGGATTCTTTTTCAAATTTTGAACAACAAAGGCTCGTATACTCAGCTTCAATTATGTTAAGAAGTCCACGTTTGTTAGGTGAACAATATCTAAATCTTTTTTCTGATTTTTTACCGGTAATTAGAGAAAAAGTTTTTGAAGGTGTTAAAGATAACTCAATTAAAACAGAATACCCAGAAGAATTAGCAGATTTAATTATTTTAACTTTGAATATTTGGATTGGGTTCCAAATTTCTATTTATTCAGTAGAGGAATTAAAGAGTAAAATGAATTTTATTAAACTAACTTTTGAGGGTCTGGGAGTACAGTTGATTACTGATGAAATGATGGAAATAATTTTCAAATTATTTGATCACTTAAAAAATAGTAAATAAGTTTTACGTATAGATATTTTTAAAAATACCATACTCTAGCTATGGTATTAAAAATTCTATTATACATACCTTTAGTATGTTTATTTTTTAAAATTTTACATACCAGGAGTATATAAAGTGCTTTTAGAATAGTGTAATTAATATAAACAAAATTTTTTTGGAGGGAAAAGTCTATGTTGTCACTTATAAAAATTGAAATAAATAAAGTTTCAAAAGTTAAATTATTTTTAGCTTGGTTGATTACCATATTTATAGTATCAGGTATTACAGGAATTATAATTATGGGGCTAGGTACGGATAATAAATTGGGAGAATTTGTTGGACAGAGTATCAATGATTATAGAGGTACAAGTCAATGGGAAGGCTGGGCAATTGCAATGTCATTGTTTTCATCTTTATTTACAAAAGCAGCTTTTTTAATTTTTGAATCTTATTTATTGTCTATCATTATTATTGATGAATTTAAACGAAGAACAATTTTTCAGTTGTTTTCTTATCCTATTTCTAAAATAAAGTTATTATGGGGGAAAGTGTTATCAGTAATTCTAATATCATTTATTACTCATTTTACTGCACATATAGTTATTCAATTATTTATTAAATTTATGGCATTTTTAACAGGGGAAAATTATATTCCATTCACCAACTATTTAATTAATTTAGTCGGAATTACGTTTGGAACAGTTTTAATCGGTTTAATACCTTTTGTTTTAGGTATGATTAAGTATTCAACTCCTATAACAATACTTTCAGGACTTGGTTTGGCAGCATTACTTTCTAATGCTACTCCTGGAAGTTTAACGCATAATTTTGTTGATAACGTATTTTTTTTAATAATTGCTAGTGTCATAAGTTTAATGATTGTTTCATTTTCTATTTATACTATTTCAAAAAAAGATATTAATATCAACTAGTATAGCTAATTTTATTGAAGTGAGATGAGTTTTCTCAGATAAAAGAATGAATGAGTAATAAAGGGAAAAATTAGAATCTATATACCTGATGGAAATTTAAACTTTATATTGAAAGAGAGGGATAGAAATGGAAAATATTGTTGAAATAAAAGAACTTTTTAAAACAATAGATAAGGAAGAAATTTTGAGTGATATTAACCTTCAAATTGCTGAAGGAGAAATCTATGGTTTGTTAGGACCAAACGGTGCTGGAAAAACTACTTTAATGAAATGCATGTTATCTTTATTAACGATTACATCTGGTAGTATTGAAATTTTTGGGAAAAATTTACAAGAACATAGAGAGGAAATTTTAAGTCAGGTTGGTAGTATTATTGAAACACCCATATTTTATGAAAACTGTACTGCAAAAGAAATTTTAGAAATTCACGCTCAATACATGGGAAAAAATATTACTGAATTAGATATAATAAATACCTTAAGAATGGTCGGATTAAAAAATACGACAAAAAAAGTAAAAGAATTTTCATTGGGAATGAGACAAAGGCTAGGTTTAGCTCGTGCATTCTTAACGAAACCAAGATTATTAATTTTAGATGAACCAATTAATGGTTTGGATCCAGTAGGAATTCAAGAAATTCGAAATCTCTTACAGTTACTTTCTAAGGAACATGGAATTACGATATTAATATCAAGTCATATTTTATCGGAAATTTCACAGATTGCAGATAAGATTGGTGTTATCAAAAATGGATCAATGATTGAACAGGTTTATATGGAAGAGCTGATGAAAGAGAATATTGACTTAGAAGAATTTTTTATGTCACATTTTCTAAGTAAAAATCAAGAATTATGAGGCAGATTAAGAATGAAACAATTAATAAAGAACCATCAGAAGGCTTTTTATGCTTTCATGATTTTTAATATACTTGTTCCTTTATCTAATATTGCTTTTGCTTATTCTATTAAAGGGATTATTGATAGTGGAATGTCTAAAAATAAAGAAGATTTAACTCAAGCAATACTAGTGGGTGCTGGTGTTATATTCATCTATGCAGGTCTTAATTTTATATCCTTTCAATTAAGAAATAAGCTTGTTAGAAAAATTATGTCAGGATATAAAAACAAGGTGTTCCAATCTATTTTAGATAGAGATTATAGAGAATTTTCTAAGGAAACATCAGGGAAATTTATTTCAATTTTGACTGAAAATATGAAGAAAATTGAACAAGATTATTTACACCAGTATTTTAATATTTCAAAAAATCTATCCTTGATGATTTTCTCGCTAATAGCTATGTTTATAGGTAATTGGTTTTTAACTTTATTTGTTATCATTGTAAGTATTATTCCAATGTTGATTTCAGGATTTATTGGCAAAAAGTCAGCCTTTATACAAAATAGAGTTATGATTGCAGAACAAACATATTTAGCTAAGATTAAAGATATTATAGCAGGTTTTTTGGTTATTAAAAGTTTTAATGTGAAAGAGGCTATTTATCAGGATTATAGTTATGTAAGTGAAAATTTGGAAGAGATATATTTTACAAAAGGAAAGTTTGATGTTTTATCTAATGTTATTTCTCAGCTCTCAGGAATGATTGTTTTTTTGGTAGCTTTTGGTGGAGGAATGTATCTTGTTTTTAATGGGTATACTTCAATTGGGAGTGTAACAGCTATTGTTCAACTAGTAAATTTTGTAGTAATGCCAGTAAATGAAGTTGGTCTTGGTATAACTAAATTCCGTGAAGGTCAGGTAACACTAGAGGCATTTGAGGTACAAGATGTACCCGAATTTCAAACAGGTAAAACAAAAGAATATTTTAATGAAGTGATTACATTCTCAAATGTTGATTTTTCATATCCAAATACTGAAGGAAAGATTTTTAATCATTTATCTTTGAAGATTCAAAAGGGAGAAAAAATTGCAATTGTAGGTAGATCAGGAAGTGGAAAATCTACTTTACTGAATTTATTACTACGTTTTTATGAGGTAACAAGTGGACATATCTTAATTGATAATCAAGATTTACAAGATATTTCAATTGAGAGTCTTTATAACTTAATGACAGTTGTTCAGCAAGATGTTTATATTTTTGATGATACTTTAAAAGCAAATATTACCCTTAATCAATCCTTTACTGAATATGATATAAAACAAGCTGTACAGCAGTCTGGTTTAGAAAGTTATGTTTTAGAAAATGAATTAGGTCTGCAAGTTTTATGCGGTGAAAATGGGTCAAACCTATCTGGAGGGCAAAAACAGCGAGTTAGTATTGCACGTGCTTTGATTCGAAAAACTCCAATTTTATTATTAGATGAAGCTACCTCATCTTTGGATAATCAAGTTACTACTGAAATTGAAAATTCAATTTTGAAAATTCAAGATTTGACAGCTCTTGTTGTTACGCATAAGTTGAATGAGCTTATTTTGAAAAAATACGATAGAATTCTTTTTATGAAAGACGGGAGTATTGTTGAAGATGGTTCTTTTGATGAGTTGATGGATAGGAAAGGTGAATTTTATAAGATGTTTAAATTTAGTGAGTAATAATACTAAATTAAATCAGATTAATGAGGATAAAATCGAGACTAACAAAAAACAAGACTTATCGAAGTGCAAGTCTTGTTTTTTGTCTATCCATTATTCGTTTAATCCTGTTGAATTAGATTGTAAGCTGGGGAGTTTTCTAATTCTTGGTTTCGGTATTCCAGTAAAAAATTGAGTGCTTCTTGTGCAATGGAAGAAATTGGGGGAGTTTGTTTTAAGCCTTTAGCAATCCAGTAAATATAGTTATTAAAATCTTCATCCTCTTCAATTTCTAATAGTGTTTGAAAATTTTCAGGATGGAATAATCCCAATTGTTGTCTGTGAGTATGTTTGCTCATCCAATGTCGATGGTCGAATGATACAAGTTCGATATGAGGTTTCATAGAACGAATCAATTCTTCAAAAGAAGAAGCAATCGTTAACCATTGATCCATTTCTACATCTATGAGACGAATGCTAGGTTCTTTTCCTTTTTCAAGATAATCAAAACAATAGTAAACTGATTCATCTTTAAAAAAGGGAATAAAGTAATCAGGCAGACCTGTTTCTTCGGGGGAAAAACAGTCATCTAATAAACTCATCCAATTGCCCTTTTCTAATCCTGCAATGCCATTTAAGAGAGTATAGTCCAAGCCGAATCGAGTAGGTTCAATGGTAGTTATTTTTGTATGAAGAAAATAACCAGCTCCTTCCTGTTGAATCCATTGTAAATAACTTTCTGGTAAGTCTCCAATAGTCCATTGATGATGGATAGGTGTAGTAGAATCTAATAGTACTTTTGTAAAAGCTTGTTGAATCAGTGACATGTTTCCCTCCTAAAATTAGGTCTAAAGTATGAGGTAAGTTACAATAATTATGGTAAAATAAGCTCAATTAATCGTTAAAAGTTTGCAAAACTAATTCGATTTGTTACAATTAACTGTATAAAATATAAAGGAGTGTGTCAATATGACATTATGGATTATTCTAGGAATTATTGCAGTAGTCATTATTTGGGCTGTATCTGCATATAATGGCTTAGTAAAATTAAAAAACTGGGTAAGTGAAGCGGCTGCTCAAATTGATGTTCAATTAGGGAGAAGAAATGATTTAATTCCGAATTTAGTAGAAACTGTTAAAGGGTACGCTAAACATGAACAAGAAACACTTTCTCAAGTTATTGCAATGAGAAATCAATTAACAAATATGGGAAGTAATGCTTCTGTTCAAGAAAAAATGGATGTTTCAAATCAATTAAGTGGAACATTAAAAACAATTTTTGCACTTTCAGAAAGCTATCCTGATTTAAAAGCAAATACTAACTTCATTAAATTACAAGAAGAATTAACAAATACAGAAAATAAAATTGCTTATTCACGTCAATTATATAATTCAAGCGTGGCACAATATAACATTAAAATTCAAATGATTCCAAATAATATTATTGCAAATATTGGTGGATTTACAAAAGAAGCAATGTTAGAAATTCCAACAGAAGCACGTGAAGTGCCAAAAGTTCAATTTTAAAATTGAGCGTAGGTGAAAAAGATGATGTATGAACAGATTGCTGCCAATAAAAGAAAAACTTGGGTGGTAGTAGGATTCTATCTCATATTATTTTTATTGGTAGGTATTGCTTTAGGTTATACCCTAATTGATAATGCTGTTGCAGGAATGGTTATTGCATTAGTTGCAGGTGGATTATATACCATGATGATGATGAGTCAATCAACAGATGTTGTGATGCGATTAAATCATGCTAGTGAAGTGACTGAATACGAACAAGCACCTCAATTGTGGCATATTGTGGAAGATATGGCGATGGTTGCAAAAGTTCCAAGACCAAGAATATTTGTGATTGACGATGACTCTCCGAATGCCTTTGCAACAGGAAGTACTCCTGAAAAAGCAGCAGTTGCTGTAACAACAGGGTTATTACAACGTTTGAATCGTGAGGAATTAGAAGGAGTTTTAGCTCATGAATTTGCTCATATTCGAAACTATGATGTAAGGCTGCAAACTATTGCCATTGCGCTTGGAGCAGTGATTGCTATTTTAGTGCAATTTGGAAGTCGAATGATGTTTTGGGGACGATCTTCGAGACGGTCAAAAGATGATGAAAATGGACTTGCAGTGATTATGATGGTCATTTCCATTTTAGCAATGATATTAGGACCATTGATGTCTACGATTTTACAATTAGCAATTTCAAGAAATCGTGAATATTTAGCAGATGCTACAGCAGTAGAATTTACTCGAAATCCTCAAGGGTTGATTTCAGCACTTGAAAAAATCTCTCAAGCTCCAGCAATGGAAGAAGCGGATCCTCAAAGTGCAGCATTATATATTGCTAATCCTTTTAAAAAGGGAAATGAAGAAAAAGATTCTTGGTTTGCTACTCATCCAGCAACAAGTAATCGGATTAAACGTTTAAGAGAGATGTAGGAATAAAGACAGTTGAAGTTTTATAGGGAAGGCTTCGATTGTCTTTATTTCAATTTTGTTACAAAGAAAAAGCTTTCACATATAATTTGTAATGAAATAAATATACATAAATAGAGATAATTCCCCTATAATAGTAATGAGGAATTAGATTAAGGGAGGAGTTTTGTGATGCAATCAATTTATGTACATTTAGATTCGATTTCGAACCATGTATTAAGTAGCGCAATTAAATTTCAACCAGCAGTATTGTCACAAAATGAAGTTCCTAAAAATATCTTATTATTAAAGGGACGTTCTCCATTAGCTATATATGATGATTATACTGGGTTTTACTATATTAAAGATTCAAAAAAAATCGTAGCATTTTTAGAAGAAGGTAAAACTAGTACAACAGAATATAATTGGATTGATTTTGAATCGTTAGAATTTTTACATCAATTAACACCTCAAGAAATTGCAGATTTATTATATATTTCTCATGCAAATACGCATTTGCATTCTCCGTTTTTTTATAAACTACAAAATAATTTTATCTTTTTAAATTTAGGGCAAGAATTTACAAAAGTGTATTATCGGAAGATGGATGATTTCTATCGACAATTAGGTGCTCAACTGACGGATAAAATGAGTGAAGAAATGACTCGTTTGAGTAGACGATTGTTTTTCAATCAAGAGAAAAATGCCAAAGATTTGCCAGTAGAATTATTAAAAGAATTAGTGACGTATTTTAAAGTCGGTATGGTATTTTCGACGGAAAGAATCAAAAAAGAGTTACTAGAATATACGATTCCATTATATGTAGCAGAAGATCGTTATCACGTAATGGAAAATGTATATATTAAGGAAAATTTATTTGGGCAACTGACTTATCATGAAGAACAAGGTTGGTCATTAGAGATTTATAAACGAAAAACAGATATCCTATAAAACGTTCTTGAAAGAAGTGGCTTACTTTCTTTAAGAACGTTTTTTTGTTAAAATAAAAGGTAGTAAATTAGAAAAGAGGTTAGGTTATGTATTATGTAAAAAATCAACGAAATGGGAAAGAAATCTATGATGCAACAACAAATTTGGCAATCGAATATTTCTTATTAAATGAGAAAAAATTAGATGAGCCTATTTTGTTATTTTATGTGAATGAAAATGCGATTATTATTGGGAAAAATCAAAATACTTATGAAGAAGTCAATCAAGATGGAGTCGATTCGTTAAAAGCTCAAGTGGTTAGACGTTTTTCTGGTGGTGGAGCCGTTTATCATGATATGGGAAATATTTGCTTCTGCTTTATTACAGAAGATGATGGAGATAGTTTCCGTGATTTTGGGAAATTTACAGAGCCTGTTATTCGTGCGCTACATAAAATGGGGGCAACTGGCGCTGAACTTCAAGGAAGAAATGATTTACTCATTGATGGAAAGAAATTCTCCGGAAATGCAATGTACTCAAATAATGGTCGTTTAACGGCTCATGGAACATTGATGCTGGATGTGGATGTAACGATCTTACCACAATTATTACGTCCAAAAGCTGATAAAATTGCATCAAAAGGAATTAAATCAGTTCGTTCACGTGTTACAAATATTAAACCTTATTTGGCAGAAGAATTCCAAGATTTAGATATTTTACAATTTAGAGAAGTACTATTGAAAAATATTTTCGAAGTGGAAGATACTTCACTGATTAAAGAATATGTTCTAACAGAAGAAGATTGGGAAAAAATTGAAGAGTTGAGAAAGACTTATTTTAATAATCCAGATTGGAACTATGGAAAAAATCCAAAATTTGCGTTAACACAATCGAAACGTACAACAGCAGGACAAGTTGAATTCCACTTAAATGTTGAACAAAATCGTATAAAAGAGATTAAAATTAATGGAGATTTCTTCGGTCTTGGAGAAATTAGTGACGTAGAAGAAAAATTAACAGGAATTGAATATCAACGAGATGCAGTGTCAACCGTATTCGAATCCATTGATGTTCGTAAATATTTTGGAAATGTAGCGGCTGAAGAATTAGTAGAGTTATTATTGAGCTAATACGAATGATAGAAAAGGTGTTATTACTTTACATTCTATGAAAATTCGTTACAATAGTACTATTCTTAAAAAATAATGAATGAATTTTTAAATGTATGTAAGTGAGGTGAATATTATGGAAATGGAACGTATTAATGATGATACTATTTTAGTAAGAATTGAAAATGAAGATTTACTAGAACGTGGCACTTCTGTTCCAGAATTGTTAGCCAATCCTATAGAAATAGAAGAATTTTTCCATAGTATTTTAGTAGAAATGGATGTCATTGATCAATTTGAAGATTCTGAAGGTATGAGTTTCCAAGTAATGCCGAATCCAGAAGGTATTGAATTATATGTTACCAAATATGTTGAAAAAAAAGATACTGAAGCAGATAGCGAACGTTTCGTTCGAAATTTAGTCGATACGATTCAACATTCTTTAGGACATCGAATGGGAAAACCGAAAAAAGAGAAAAAAGTAGAAGCTCCCGTTGAAACAGAAAAAACATTGGAGCCACTGGATTGTACAGTATTTTTTGACTCATTTGAGGACTTTGTCCAATTAGCAAAATTGTATCCATATAATGTTCAAAAATCATCTTTATATCGATATAGTAACTATTATTTTCTACATGTATACCAAGATGTTTTTGGAGAAGAAGATTTTACTGCGGATTTAGCACTTTTAAGAGAATTCGGCGAGTTTTCTAGAGTATCTTGGGAAGTTGTTCAAGAATATGGCGAAGTAATGATAAAAGAAAAAGCGATTGAAACAGCTAAAAAATATTTTAAATAATGTAAATAGTGGAAGTGAGCAAAAACAATTTCTGTCATTTGCTGACTCCACTATTTTTATAGAGGAGTAAAAATCATGAATGAAACGATTCGAATACAGTTAAACCACCGCTCCATTCGAGCGTTTAAAGAACAAGCTTTAACGAAGGAAGAAGTGGAATTATTAGTAGATGTAGCAAGACATACTGCAACGAGTAAATTTATGCAAGCATATTCCATTATTAGTATTACAGATCCAACATTAAAAGCTGCCTTTGCTGCAATTTCAAAACAACCATATGTTGAAAAGAATGGGCATTTATTTTTATTTGTAGTAGATTATTATCGTAATGTTCAATTAACAAAGGCGCAAGATAGACCAGCCAAATTACAAGGGACTGCAGAGTATTTTATTGCGGGATTAACGGATGCAACCATTGCAGCTCAAAATATGGTAGTAGCAGCTGAATCACTAGGAATGGGAACAGTATTTTTAGGAAGTTTACATAATGACGCTCAGCAAATTATCGATTTATTAGGATTACCAGAATATACATTCCCGGCAGTTGGATTAGCGGTAGGATGGCCAAATCAAGAACCTCAATTAAAACCACGTTTACCAAAAGAAATCATTCATATGGAGAATCACTATCAAGTATTGGAAAATCCATTAAAAGAAATTGAAGCATATGATGAAGAGATTACAAGTTACTATGATACAAGAGATTTAAATCATCGAGTGGACAGATTCAGCAAACAAGTGGCGGATAAAATGGAAACATTATCTCCAAAAAGATTAGCGTTATTAGAAGTAATTCAGCAACAAGGATTTTTGAAAAAATAAAATATTAGATTTTTTTGAATGAACTGATTACAATTAAAATAAAATTGAGTAAAGAAAAGAGGATTAAAATGGATATTAAAGATTTTACAGAGCATGAACAAAAACAAATTAATGCAGGATTAACGACTTCTGTTATTAGTGATAAAGAAGCAGCAAAAAAAATTCTTGAACTAGTACCAAGTGAATGGATTAAGAAAATTCCATTTTTAGTGAGAGCCCATGCAACAACAAGAACAGTAGCAAGAGTTGCAAAACAGTACCCAGAACTTTATGCAGTAGCTAAACAAGAAGGCCCTTTACCTGAAAAGGAAAGAGAAGAATTAAGAGAAATTATGACAAATATTTTTGCAGCAAAAATGAATAAGCATAAAATTAAATAATGAGTATAGTATTTCTTAAAGGGGAGACGGTTGAAAAAGAACCAGCTATATTCATCCTTTTCAGGAAAGAATTACCACGAAAAGGGCAAACATCAAAACTGAATGATAAACAGACAATGGACTTTGCTTGATATTACTATGCAAAGTCTTTTTGTGTTAAACGATATAAAGTTTCTTGTAAAATTACTAGACAAATATTCTAACGCTTGTTATAATCGTCCTATAAACAATAAACATTTATGAAGAAGAGAGTAGTTTACGGATGTCTGTTTTAGCGAGCTGGGGTGGTGGAAGCCAGTCATGATGAAGTAAATGAACCGCACTTTGGAAATGATTATTCGAATGTAGTAGAGTAATCCGGTCGCTTACCGTTAAAAAAGTTTAAAGTGGTTTAAGATTTTAAACAATAAGAGTGGTACCACGGGTTATCTCGTCTCTAGTCAAGGTTGCTTGATTAGGGGCTTTTTTATTTATAATTTATACAAAAAGAAGGAGTGTTAAAATGGATTACAAAAAAATAGTTGCAGAACAAATTCATAAAACAATTAGTGAACATTTATCGTTTGAAGAAATTTATAAAATGATTGAAGTTCCAAAATATGCAGAACAAGGGGACTTAGCTTTCCCAGCATTCTCACTTGCAAAAGTATTACGTAAAGCACCTCAAGCAATTGCTCAAGAAATCGTTGAAGCAGTTGCTGATGAACATATTAGCAAAGCAGTGGCAATGGGACCTTATGCAAACTTCTTCCTATCAAAAGGTAAATTTGCAGATGAAACATTACACACTGTTTTAGAACAAAGAGAAGAATATGGTAACTTTGATTTTGGACAAGGACGTAATGCTATAGTGGATATGTCTAGTCCAAATATTGCAAAACCAATGTCAATGGGTCACTTACGTTCAACAGTTATTGGGAATGCTATTGCTAACTTAGAGAAAAAAGTTGGTTATAACCCAATTAAAATCAATCACTTAGGAGACTGGGGAACACAATTCGGTAAATTAATTGTTGCCTATAAAAAATGGGGAACAAAAGAAGCCGTTGAACAAGATCCAATCGCAGAATTATTACGTTTATATGTTAAATTCCATGATGAAGCAGAACGTGATAGCTCTTTAGAAGATGAAGGTCGTGCATGGTTCAAGAAATTAGAAGATGGCGATGCAGAAGCAGAAGAACTATGGAATTGGTTCAAATCTGAATCATTAAAAGAATTCAATCGTGTGTATGATATTTTAGGAATTACATTTGATTCTTATAATGGTGAAGCTTTCTATAATGATAAAATGGATCCAATTGTTGAATACTTAGAAAGTAATGGAATTGCAACAATCGACCGTGGTGCAACAGTTGTTCACTTAGATAAATATGACTTACCACCTGCGTTAATTAAAAAATCAGATGGTGCAACATTATATATCACACGTGACTTAGCCGCTGCACATTACCGTAAAGCAACTTATGATTTCGCTAAAAACATTTATGTTGTAGGGAATGAACAAGCAAACCACTTCAGACAATTAAAAGCTGTATTAAGTGAAATGGGTCGTGATTGGCAAGAAAATATGATTCATGTTGGCTTTGGTTTAATTACATTAGGTGGTAAAAAATTATCAACACGTAAAGGTAAAATTGTCTTATTAGAAGAAGTTTTACGTGAAGCTGAAGAATTAGCCTTAAAACAAATTGAAGCTAAAAATCCAAACTTACCTAACAAAGAACAAGTTGCAAAACAAGTTGGGGTAGGTGCGGTAATCTTCCACGATTTGAAAAACGATCGTACAAATAACTTTGACTTCAACTTGGAAGAAGTTGTCCAATTTGAAGGAGAAACTGGACCTTATGTTCAATATACTCGTGCTCGTGCAATGAGTATTTTAAGAAAAGCAGGAGTTTCAGTTGATTTATCTCAAGCATTAGAATTAGAAGATGACTATGCATGGGAAGTATTAAAACAAATTGAAAATTATCCAAATATTGTGAAATATGCAGAAAGCAAATTTGAACCTTCTGTAATTTCTAAATATGTGATTTCGCTAGCGCAAGCCTTCAATAAATATTATGCAAACAGCCGTATCTTACAAGAAGATGAAGGACTAAATGCTCGTTTAGCATTAGTGGAAGCAACAGCTGTTATCTTAAAACAAGGTCTTGCAATTTTAGGAGTAGAATCTCCAGACGAAATGTAGCCATCCTATCTCTCACTTGTTTACCTGGCAAGTGAGAGTTTTTGTTTTTTGAAAGAAAATTTGATTGTGAAAAAAATAATTTTAAAAGTTTGGATTTTCAGGTTGCTTTCTGAAAAAATATTGAAATAACACCTAGTTGAAAGCGTTAAAATGCGTATAATTACTTGCATATAAAATGAAAAAATTGGTATAATTAATATTATTATAACTGATGCATTATAACTGATGCATTATAACTGATGCATTATAACTGATGCATTATAACTGATG
>NZ_CAUPXD010000030.1:0-23286 GCF_963515095.1 uncultured Granulicatella sp.
GTCCCACAAGTTGTATTGACACTGGTTCGTGTCACAAATGTTTGTGTTTCTTAGAGTTTCTTTTATAAATATTTTTAATCATCTATTCTCTTTTGTAGTATTTTTAATTTTTCTTGTCCTACTTTTAACATTTCCTTTTCAACCTGATTCCACTTTCCAAATAACACCTCTTGTAGAACAGTTGCTGCTGAAATTATATCTTCTTTTGAATCAAAAATACAATTTCTATCTCTTTGATAAATTTGAATTCGTTCAAAAAGTCCAGTTTGTTCCAGTAACTGAGTATTCTGAACTAGATTTTCTACTATCCTATCATGATGTTTTTTTGGTGTTGCTCTAGCTTGTTCTGGGTTAATAGCATATAGTTCCTCATATCGAATAACTGTACTTAAATAAGATAATTCTGGTTTTGTAGCTATCAGAGCCAATTGAACTTTATACCCCTTATTTTGTAATATTTCACTAGTTTTTCTAGGCACTTCAACAGTTCGTAATGTTCCTTCAATTAAAAGATGATATCCCAAATCGCTTAGTTTCTCTACTAGACATTCTACCATCTTCCCTGCAAATTGTTTTGTATATTCAACACAATCTTTTCCATAGTTTTGCTGTAAAATTAAATAACGTGGATGCTGAAATCGAAAACTATCTCCATCTATAATAATGATATTTCCTTGAAACTCTTTTTGTTTAATACGATGAATTGTTGTCTTACCAGCTCCACTTTGACCACCAAGTAAAATTGCTATTGGATTTTTAGTGGATTGCTTACCTCTTATCAACGATCGTATATTGCGTTTCAGTGCGAGTTGAAATTCTTCTTCCGTATACTCTTCAATATCCATCAAGCTACCATCCGTTTCTCTGTGATGCTTATCATACGTTCAATACCATCCAAGTACCCAACATAACGCTCTAACTCTTCAAAACTATTCACTAAATAAATATTGGTATGAATTAAATCAGATAAATCATCACTAATGACAACCCACGGATTACTTTCATCATCAACCTCTATCCCTTGAATATTTTGATAATGATAAAGACGTGCTAATAAATTCGCTCCTCTCTCTTTTACAACTTCAATTTTTAAAGTCAATTCATACTCTTCCATGGGACTTAACATTTTTTCTTCTCCGACAACATCAACATAAGAGACATTTAACTTCTGGCAAATTTTATCAATTAGTTCAATAGAAATAGAACTTATTCCATTTTCGTAACGACTTAAACTATTGCGAGAAACTCCAATCAATTTTGCAAATTCAGGTTGCGTTAACTGATTTTTCTTTCGTAATGCTTTTATATTTTTCCCAATCATAGTTACATCCCCCTATTCGATAAAATCATTATAGCACACAAAAAAATAAAACGCACCAAAATTGGTGCGTTTTATTCTCAATTATATTTTCCATTACGCAAATTGTGCATGATATAAATCAGCATAAATGCCGTTTTTCTTCAATAATTCCTCATGCGTACCATCTTCTGCTAAACCATCTTCTGTTACTACAATAATACGGTCTGCATGTTGAATAGTTGCTAGGCGGTGCGCAATAATAAAAGTCGTTCTTCCTTTTGCAAGTTCATCAAAGGATTGTTGAATGAATTTCTCCGTTTGCGTATCTAATGCACTTGTTGCTTCATCCAAAATTAAAATCGAAGGATTTTTTAAGAAAATACGAGCAATCGATAAACGTTGTTTTTGTCCACCGGATAGTTTTACTCCACGTTCTCCGATTTGAGTATCCAATCCGAACTCTAAATCATCGACAACTTCTCTTAATTTAGAACGCTCAATGGCTTCTTCTACTTCTTCATCTGTTGCATCTAATCGTCCATACAATACATTTTCACGAATCGTTCCATTAAATAAAAATACATCTTGTTGAACAACTCCAATTTGACGTCTTAACGATTGCATTGTAAAGTTTCGAATATCTTGCCCATCGATTAAAATTTCTCCCTCTTGTAATTCATAAAAACGAGGTAATAAATTCACCAACGTTGTTTTCCCTACACCAGAAGGACCTACAAACGCAACGGTTTCTCCCTTCTTCACATCCATTGAAACATGTTCCAAGACTGCTTTATTTTCTTCATATCCAAAACTTACATTACGATAAGAAATATCTCCTTCAAAATGAGGAGCTTCGATTGCATCAGGTCTATCTTGAATATCCGGTTCAATGGCCATTAATTCTTGATAACGACGGAATCCGGCAACTCCTTTTGGATATAATTCAATCATCGAATTCATTTTATCAATAGGTCGAACAAAGACATTTGCTAGTAAAATATACCCCACTAATTCTCCCGCAGTAAGTTGTCCTGTAACAGTAAAATACGAACCTAGCATTAACGTAAATAAATTAATACTACGCATTAATAAATAATTAAACGAACTACTTGAACCCATTGTTTTATAAAACTGAATTTTATTCGTACGATATTCTTGAATTAATCCTTCAAATAATTGTTGTTCATGTTCTTCGTTAGCAAAAGCTTTTACGACACGCATCCCACTTAAAACATTTTCCAAACCTGCAGAATAGTGAGCTAGTCCTTTATAAATTTGACGATTAATAGCTGACATCTTTCGATTAAAAACTGCTAAAGCAACTGCTAAAAATGGAACAAACACTATCGTCCATAAAGCTAGCGTTGGTTGAACTTGATACATCAATACAAACGAACCAATTAACGTCATAATAGCGATAAATAATTCTTCAGGGCCATGATGCGCTAATTCACTAATATCAAATAAATCACTTGATAAACGGCTCAATAATTCACCAATTTTCATATTATCAAAAAATGAAAATGATTGTTTTTGGATATGAGCAAATAAATTTCTTCTCATATCCGTTTCTATATTAATTCCTAATAAATGCCCGAATGATACGACAATATAATTTAACACTGTAGAAGTCGCATATAAAAGTACTAAACTAAATCCTACTACAAGGATAATTCCAACATTTTGTTGTGGTAACACTTCATCAATGACGCGATGAACCATTACGGGAAAGGCTAATTCTAAAATTGCTACAATAACCGCACAAGTAAAGTCTAATAAAAATAATTTTCGATACGGTTTATAATATTTAATAAATTCTTTTAACATGTACTAATTCTCTCCTTTTGCATAATGCATACTACTCCAGTCTTTCCATTTATAAACTAAATGTCCATATAAAACCGTTAAAGCATTCGAAAGTAACATTGCAATCCAAATACCTGTAGCTCCTAACTCTGTTAAGCTTCCTAAAATCCAAATAATTGGTAAACGAGCAACCCATAAACGTCCAATCGACATATTCATGGAATATTTTGTTGCACTACAACCTTGGAAAAATCCACTATACGCTGAAAACATCCCCATAAAGAAGATAATGAATGCTGTGTAATATAAATATTCAACCGCACTATTCCAAAGAATCGTATCCGTTACATCTTTAATAAAAATATGAAGTAAAGCATCTTGCCACATAAAAATAGCGATACTTCCAAAACCAGAAATAAGTAACACCCAAATCAATGCTCGTTTGAAAATCGCATGAGCTCGGTCAAATAATCCTGCACCCATATTTTGCCCAATAATGGCAGTTAAAGCAGAGCCAATTCCCATTTGCGGTTGCGTTAAAATATCTGAAATACGATTGACCATAGAATAAGCTGCAAGAACAGAAGTCCCGTATGACTGAATTAATCCATTTAATACAGTAAAACCAAATGCAGCTCCCCCATATCCAAATGCAGAAGGCCATGCTACTTGTAAAATTTTACGAATAACAGATGTATCATAATCCACTTCATACAATGGAACATGAATAATGGATTCTCTTCTAGTAGCCATAATCGCTAAAAGCCATAATATAATTTTTGCAATTACCGTTGCCCAAGCAGCTCCTTCAATCCCCGCATTTAATCCAGGAATTTGTGTAAAAGGAATCGTTGCAAAAATAAATATCGGATCTAATAGAACATTCGTGATAGATGAAATCGTACTTACCACTGTAATGACCCTTGTTCTACCTTGCGCATTCAGCAATGCTTGATATCCAAAATAGGCAAAATCAAAAAATAAGCCAATAAAATTAATTTTTAAATACGCAGTCGACTTCTCATAAAAGACGCCCCTAGCTCCCATCCATTCCACAAATTGACCAGCAAAAATATAGCCAATCGTTGATAATAGAAAGCCAAAAACAAACGTTAACGCCATCGTATTCCAAGTATATCTCTTCGCCATTTTTAAATCATTTGCTCCAAAATATTGAGCAATAAGAGCCGTTGCTCCAACACTAATTCCCAAACCTACTGAGATAAATAAAAAATTTAACGGCCAAATAAACGCAGTCGCTGCAAAATCTTCAGCAGACAACTGAGCTACATACAATCCATCCGTTAAATTATATAAAGTTCGAATTAAATTATTAATCATTAAAGGAGTGGCAATCGTTAAAATGACTCGATTAATATTTCCACTCGTTATAAAATTTTTTGTATTCTGTTTCTCCATTTTAATCACCTTTAACAGTATACAAGATTTTGAACTATTAAGGTAGTGTTATGGTGTTTCTATAAAAGATAGATTGGATGAAAAATGATTTTTTTATAGTAGTATGCAAATGAAACCGAAGGTTTGCTAGCATCCTTTACTACCATCAAAAAATCCACATCTCACACGAACCCTCGTACAGTCATGAAAAAAGAGAAATAGATTTTTTATAGTAGTATGCACATGAAACCGCAG
The DNA here is from genome assembly GCF_963515095.1 of uncultured Granulicatella sp. Classification (GTDB taxonomy): domain Bacteria; phylum Bacillota; class Bacilli; order Lactobacillales; family Aerococcaceae; genus Granulicatella. Next base: position 4,760 of record NZ_CAUPXD010000030.1, read on the forward strand.
GTTTGCTGGTGTCCTTTACTACTATATCAAAAAATCCACATCTCATACACCCTCCCATACAGTCACGAAAAAAGAGAAATGGATTTTTTATAGTAGCAAGCACATTAGTAGCCATCAAGTGGCTACTAATGTAAGGAAACTTCGAGACACTAGGCTCGAAGTTTAGGCATGAGACCGAAGGGCTGCTGCCGTCCTTTACTACTATATCAAAAAATCCATTTCTCGCTCACAACAAGAAAAAAAGGCCAAACATCGCTTGACCTTCCAATTACTTTTCTCGAAATTACTTTTTAGTTTCTTTGAAAACAACGTGTTTACGTAATTTTGGAGAATATTTTTTTAATTCTAAACGTTCTGGGTTGTTACGTTTGTTTTTGCTTGTTAAGTATAAACGTTCACCTGTTTCAGCACATTCTAATAAAATGTTGATACGCATGAATGACACCTCTCATTTCCAAATAGATTCAATAACTCATCGATTTTTTTACGATTTGCCTGTTTATAATAACAAAATCCTAGACACTTGTCAATGGCTCTACTACAAATTCCAAATAATTTGTTCATTCGTAAAATTTCAAAGTAGCTTCTAGTCAAAGATCAAAACTAGAAGTTAGTATGAGACAACGTTTTAGTAGTAAATCACTATCATGCAAATGACTTTCTTCACCTTAACGGAACAATATCACCTTATTCGGAATAACATTTTCCATTTAACGGAACAATACTTATTGTCGAAAAATCAGCCACATTTTCTGTTGCTAACCATCCCATTAAATCTCATTCATTCGACAAATCCTAAAATAAATCTCACCGCTTATTCCGCCAATTTTTCCTTAATACTTTCTACATAGTGATATGTTTCGTTTCCTGCAATTCCACCATCACCAACAGCTGTTGTAATTTGTCTTAAATGTTTTTGGCGCACATCCCCTACTGCATAAATGCCAGGAATGCTTGTTTCCATTTTTTCATTTGTGACAATCCAGCCTTCTTCATTTGTAATTCCCAAATCTTTAAACGGCTCTGTCAACGGTAATAATCCAACATAAATAAATACTCCCGCAGCTTCTACTTGAGAAAGTTCCTGAGTTTGAGTATCTCTTAATGTAACATGAGTCACCTTTTGCTCATCTCCTGAAATTTCTTCTACAGCTTTATTCCATAAGAAGTACATTTTTTCATTTGCAAATGCACGATCTTGTAAAATCTTTTGTGCACGTAAGGCATCTCTACGGTGAACAATCGTAACTTTATTCGCAAATTGTGTTAAATACGTCCCTTCTTCAACGGCAGAATCACCTCCACCAATCACTAATAAGTCACTACCTTTGAAGAATGCTCCGTCACATACCGCACAATAAGAAACGCCTCTTCCAGCATATTCTTCTTCACCAGGAACTTCTAATTTACGGTGATAAGAACCCGTCGCAATGACTACTGCATAAGCCGCATAAGATTTTTTACCGGCATGGACAATACGTAAATCTCCATCCACTTCAATCCCACTTACATTTCCATAAGCATATTCTGCACCAAATTGCATTGCACCTTTATACATATTCTCTGCTAAATCTGGTCCACTAATATTTGAAAATCCAGGGTAATTTTCTACATCAGAAGTATTTAAAAGCTCTCCACCAGGAACTCCTTTTTCTAAAATTAATGTTTTTAAATTTGCACGTGAAGCATATAATGCTGCTGTCATTCCTCCAGGACCTGAACCGATAATAATCACATCATAAATTGTTCTTTCTTCCATAGTTACATCTCCTTTACCTTTAGTTATAAAAGAAGACTGAACAAAAACTACTGCCTTTTTGCCATTTTTGTTTGTTCAGTCTTTTAATGTCTATTCTATTCTATTCTATTTTATTCTTTTTCAGTTGATTCAACAACTTTATTGCTTGAAGATTTTCCTTCTAATCGATGAGCTAAATCAATAATATAATCTTTTAGTTCATCCTTAATTTCTGGATGCTCTAACCCGAACTCGATACTTGTAGTCATATAACCAAGTTTATTCCCAACATCATATCTTGTACCTTCAAATTTCTTTGCAAATACACGTTGTGTTTGGTTTAATGTATCAATCGCATCTGTTAATTGAATTTCTCCACCTGCTCCTGGTTCTTGTTTTTCTAAAATATCAAAAATTTCAGGAGTTAATAAATAACGACCAATAATTGCTAAATTACTTGGTGCATCTTCTGGTTTTGGTTTTTCAACAAAATGGCGAACATTATACATATTATCCGCTACTTCACTTTCTGGTTCAATAATTCCATATTTGTTTGTATCTTCCATTGGAATTTCCATTACTGCAATATTAGAGGCATGAGTTTTTTCATACCCTTCAATTAATTGTCTTGTTAATGGCACTTCTGCTTTAACAATATCATCCCCAAGCATTACGACAAATGGTTCTCCACCAATAAAGGCTTTTGCTTGTAATACAGCATCTCCAAGTCCTTTAGGATAAGATTGACGAACAAAGTACAATTTAATTCCTGTTGTTTCTTGGACTAATTCTAATAATTCTGTCTTTCCTTTTGATTCCAAATTCGATTCTAGTTCAATATTAGAATCAAAATGGTCTTCAATTGGACGTTTACTTTTACCCGTAACAATTAAAATTTCTTCAATTCCTGAAGCTAATGCTTCTTCTACAATATATTGAATCGTTGGCTTATCGACAATTGGCAACATTTCTTTTGCCATCGCTTTTGTTGCAGGCAATAATCGTGTTCCTAGACCAGCCGCTGGAATAACTGCTTTTTTTACTCGTTTCATTGTAAACCCTCCAATTGTTTTTGATGTGATTTTAAGGATACTTCTGATTTTCTTTCTCTTTCCATCAATTGTAAAACTTCTGTTTTAATATTTTTCCCATTATATAAAATATTATACACAGCATTTGTAATCGGCATTTCAATTCCTTTTTCCTGTGCTAATTCATAAGCTGCTTTACACGTTTGAACGCCTTCAACAACCATGCCCATATTTTCTAGGACATCTTCTAAAGATTTTCCTTGTCCTAATTGATCCCCTGCACGCCAGTTTCTTGAATGAATACTTGTACAAGTTACAATTAAATCGCCCACTCCGCTTAATCCAATAAATGTTAGAGGATCTGCTCCAAACGCAATTCCTAAACGACTAATTTCTGCTAATCCACGAGTCATTAAAGCTGCCTTAGCATTATCTCCATAGCCTAAACCATGTAAAGCTCCCGCACCAACTGCAATAACATTTTTTAATGCTGCTCCTAATTCCACACCAATAACATCCGTATTTGTATAGACTCTGAAATAAGAATTGCTAAATAATTGTTGGACAACTTTTGCAGAAGATAATTCCTCACATGCAGCTGTTATCGTTGTTAAATCCTTTTTAGCAACTTCTTCCGCATGACTTGGCCCAGAAAGCACGACAATCTCTTCATACTTCTCTTTCGGTAATTCTTGTTTTAAAATCTCAGAAATTCTCAAATAACTTTCTTGTTCTAATCCTTTACTAGCATGAATAATAACAGGATTCCCTTCTAATAAAGGTGCCACTTGTTTTGCTACTAATCGAATGACTTTTGTTGGAAGAACAAACAGAACAGCATTTGCACCTGATAAAGCTTTTGCTAAATCCGTCGTTGCATAAATTTCTTCATTTAAAATCACTTCTGGTAAATATTGATGATTTGTATGCTGTGTATTGATTTCTTCAATTTGAGAAACATGATTGCCCCATAAACATACATCATGACCATTGTCTTTTAAAACCATAGCTAATGCTGTTCCCCAAGAACCCGCTCCTAAAATTGCAATTTTTTGTTTCATAAACTGACTCCTTTAAATCCATAAATCCGATGATTTTGGATCATCAACGGATACATAAGTAGGTCTCTGTGGATGATTTTTTCTTTGCATCCATACCCATATGATGGCTCCAATCACTAAGATTAAAGATAATGCTTGAGAAACACGAATCACTCCAAATAGCCATAAACTATCTGTACGCATTCCTTCAATTACAAAACGACCACATCCATACCAAACCAGATAAGTCGCTGCAATTTCCCCAACTTTAATAGGAGCTTTCTTTCTTAAAATGACTAATAAAATAACTCCTAAAGCTGACCATAACGATTCATATAAAAAAGTTGGATGATAATAAACACCATTAATATTCATTTGCTCAATAATAAAACTTGGTAAGTGAAGATTTTCTAAAAATTGTCTCGTAACTTCTGCTCCATGAGCTTCCTGATTCGTGAAATTTCCCCAACGTCCAATAGACTGTGCTAATAAGACAACAGGCGCTAAAATATCTAGTAATAACGTAAAAGAAACTTCTTCTTTCTTACAAAACCAATACGTTGTTAAAGCTCCACCAATTAATCCACCATAAATGGCAATACCACCTTCCCAAATTTTAATGATATCAATTGGGTTAGCGACATAATGTTTCCATTCAAACAAAACATAATAAAATCTTGCACCTAAAAAGGCTAACGGAATGGCCCAAAATACTAAATCAACTACAAAGTCTTTTCGAAATCCTTTTTTAGTTGCTTCTCTATCGGCTAGAGTAGCTGCAATATAAATGGCAGAAGCAATAATGATGCCATACCAACGAACTTGTAAGCCACCAATTTCAATAGCTATAGGATTAATCGTTTGAAGTAAAAATTCATTCATACAATCGCCTCCTATTGTTCGCTGTTTTCAGCGATTAACTGCTCTAAACGTTCTGTGAATGTTTTTGTAGCATCAAATCCCATTTTTTTCGCACGGAAGTTCATCGCAGCAACTTCTAAAATAATCGAAACATTTCGACCAGTTTTCACAGGAATTCTCATTTTTGGAATGCTTACTCCCATCACTTCAGTTGTTTCAACAGCTCTTCCTAAACGGTCATATTGTTTATCCGGTGTCCAGTTTTCTAAATGCACTAACAAATCTACTTGTTTTGTATCTAAAATAGCTCCTGCACCAAATAATGTCATCACATCAACAATTCCGATTCCACGAATTTCAATTAAATTATTTAAAATTTCAGGTGCTTCCCCTACAAGAGTTAATTCATCATGTTGATATAATTCTACACGGTCATCTGCTACTAAACGGTGACCTTTTTGAACTAATTCTAAGGCTGTTTCAGATTTACCAACGCCACTTTCTCCAGTAATTAGCATTCCAATCCCATACACGTCTACTAATACGCCATGCATAGACATCCGTTCTGCTAATCGACTTTCTAAATAATTCGTTACACTACTCGATACATGAGTTGTTCTTGAGCTTGCTTGTAAAATAGGAATTTTTGCTTCCTCAGCTGCTTGAACTAATTCTTCTGGTGGTAATAATTTTCTAGACACTACAAAGCAAGGTGTTTCTGGCGTACATAATCGGCGCATTGTTTTTAATCTTGTACGTGAAGATAGTTGCTCTGCAAAAGATAATTCTGTTCTTCCTAGTAATTGAATTCTTTCTGCTGGGTAAAAATTAAAATATCCTGCTAACTCTAATCCTGGTCTTGAAATTTCACTCGTTGTAATTTCACGGTCTAAATATTCTAAACCATGTAATGGTTTTAAATGCAATTTTTCAGCAAGTTTTTCTATCGTTACGATTGATTTCATATCATCCCTCATTTTCTACTTATTCTATTCTATCATACCACATTTTTATACTTCTCGGGTAAATTCTATACTAATTCTTTATACATTCTCTTTGAAATTCCATAGAATAACGAATGATTTTAGCAAAAAAATACCGACCTAAATTTAGATTCACTACTCTAATTTTAGGTCGGTCTATTCTAATAATATTCTTCTTCCTTGAAGAAATTTTCAACAAATTTTCTAAAAATATTTAATAACACACTGACAACGATTAACATCCAAAATGATGTCACATGAATTCCTGGAACAATTCCCATCATTAACCAAAGCATTAGCGCATTAATAATTAACATAAACACACCAAAACTTGCAGCAATTAATGGAATAAAGGCAATCATCAAAATCGGTCTCACGACAACATTTAAAATTGATAAAACAATAGCCGCAAACAAAGCTGAGCCCCAATTAGTAACAACAAACTGAGGAAGCAATGCTGCAATGACCATAAATCCAACTGTGTTAATAGCGATTTTTCTTAAAAACATTCCCTTAGAAGTCACTCCAATCAGAATCGTCTTCTTCTACTTTTCGAGCTTCTTTTCTTGGTCGATTGTAAGAATCATAATAATAGTTTTGATTTCTTTGTCTTTTTTCTGATGGCATAATAATCGCTAATAAAATATATAATAAGATTGGCATACCAGACCATGTTAAAAATACAAAGATGACTCTTAAAATACTTGCATCAACGTCTAAATATTCTGCAATTCCCCCAATAACCCCTGCTAGTATACGGTTATCTTTTGATCGCATTAATTTTTTTCTTTTCATAGTGTTCTCCTCTTTACAAATTTATCTCTATTGTACCGAATTTAACGTCACACTTCCAGTCGTTGTTTTCCCTGTAATTCTAACAGGAACTACTTCTTTTTGTCTTCTTAAAACGACTGAATGACTCGTCACTGTTTTTTCATGTTTAATCACTTCATATTGTGCATCATCATAATGTAATTTTCCTAGTGATGTACTTAAAGCTGCTTCTACTTCTAATGATTCTGGTACATCTAATTGTACACTTCCATTTACGGTTTTAGCCATCACTTGTTTGGTATTTGGTGATACTTTTTTCACTTTAATAGAACCATTCACTGTTTTTAGTGTAGCACTTTCTGCTTCTGCATCAAAAATAATATTACCATTTGTTCCATCTAAAATGGAATCTTTGAATTGTCCATCCAATTGTTTAATCGTTCCGTTTTTACTTGTAAGTTCTAACATGGTTCCACTCACATTTTTAACAGAAACTTCTCCATTTTGTGATTCTGCATAAAAATCTTTCCCTGTGAAATCTTTCATTCGAATCCCACTATTCAATCCTTTGACACTGACATAATCATACTCTTTTTCTGGGAAAACAAAAGTGACATCTGCATAAACTTTTTTACTTGGAATAAAGAATTTAAATGTATCGTTCTCTAGACTAACATTCATTCGCTCATTAATATAGTTTTCAATTTCTTCTTGCGTTTCAAATTCTTCATTTAATCGAAATTCTCCTTCAATTGTTACGGTTGATTGAGGAGCAGTTTTCATTTTGATATCCCCATTTGCCACTTTAATTTCAATAATACCAATTTCTCCAAACTCTTCTTCAAAAGCATAAGAGTGACTTGTTTGATAGAAAAATGGAGACATCGTTGAAAAACTTGGATGATCTTTAATCGTAACACTCACATTACGTGCTGTTTCAGCAACTGCCTTAGAAAATTGTCCTGCAAAGCGTCCAATGATTCCTCCTAACTGTGATAAAGAATCACTTGTTGTTTGTTGCCAATCTGTTTCTTCAATTTTTTGTTTTGCTTTTTTGAGTTTTTCATCAAACTCTTCTTTTTTCAATCGTTTCATTTCATCTTGTGCTGTTTTTTTCTCTTCTTCTAAACTTCTTTGTTGAGAACGTAAAATTTCTAACTCTTCAGTAAGTCTTTGTAATTCCATTTCTTGTTCTACCGTTAGTTTATCAAGAGCTTTTGCTGTATGAAGTTCTTCGATTCGTTCTTCTTTTTGTTTCACTTGTTGAGTCACTTGGTTTAATGTTTCAAATTCTTCATCAAATTCACTTGAAAAATTTGTGACAACAGATGCGATACTGTCTAAAACTGTATCGAATCGTTTTTCATCTTCTTTTTGGTAAGTAGTTGCATCTTTTTTCTCTTGCTCACTCACTTTTGAAGATTCCCCTTGATTTTTTCCAAGCTCTTCTAATAAGGAAATCGCTTCTTGCGAGCTAATCACTCCTTTTTTTACTAAATCTAAAATACGTTCTTTTTCATTCATATCGGATTCCTCCATTCATTTTCTAATATCATTTACAAGTCTATTATGCCTTTTTCCATTTTAGATGTCATAGGTCTTAAGTTTGATTCTTAAAAATATATTTTTGTGCAGAGTCTTCTCTTCTATGCTAAAATAAACCTACTATATTGGATAAATGTAAGGAGACTTTATGACGATTGAGTTAAAACCACATGAAAGACTAGATAGATTAGAACGAGAAAATATTGATATTATCCAAAGTTCTGAAGTATTTTCCTTTTCAATTGATGCAGTGTTATTAAGTGATTTTGCTACTATCCCTCATCAAAGAAAAGCAACCATTGTAGATTTATGTACAGGAAATGGAGTCGTCAGCTTTTTACTGAGTGCTAAAACAAACAATAAAATTCTTGGCGTTGAATTACAAGAAGCATTATGTGATATGGCAAATCGAACAATTCAACTCAATCAATTAGAAGAAAAAGTAGAAATAATCCAAGCAGATGTTCGAGAAATTACAACGATACTAAAGAAAGACTCAATCGATTATATTACATGTAATCCTCCTTATTTTAAATTACAAGAACAAGCTCTCGTCAATCAAAAAGAAGCATTCACGATTGCTCGTCATGAAATTTATTTACCGTTAGAAGAATTATTACAAAATATATCCGGATTACTAAAAATGAAAGGCAAAGCCTTTATCGTGCATCGTCCAGATCGTCTGATAGATATTTTAACAACAGCAAGACACTATCGACTAGAACCGAAACGGATCCAATTCATTTATCCAAAAGAAGGAAAAGAAAGCAATATTGTCCTCATCGAACTGATAAAAGACGGACAACCGGGTGGCGTTCGTATTTTACCACCGATTACTATTTTTGATGAAAATAATCAATATACAGATAAATTAAAAGAAGTATTATGGGGTTAATGAAATGGGAACACATTTTATATATGTTGCCTTATGTAAAGATTTCACTTTATATACAGGATACACGACAAACGTAGAAAAAAGAATCATGGCTCATAATAATGGAACAGGAGCTAAATATACAAAAACAAGACGTCCTATTACCCTATTATATGCTAAAGAATATGCTACAAAATCCGAAGCACTGAAAGCAGAATATGCTTTTAAACAACAAACACGTATCCAAAAAATAAACTATCTAACAGGGCAAGGTGTGAAATTTAGAAAAACAGCCAAGCCTATCATTCAATTATTACAACAGGAGGAACTAACATGAGACAAAAAAGTTTTGAAGAATCCCTTTATGGGAAGCTATACTTAATTCCTACTCCAATTGGGAATTTAGACGATATGACTTTTCGTTCCATTAAAACATTACAAGAAGTCGATTTTATTCTTGCGGAAGACACAAGACATACTCAGAAATTATTAAATCATTTTGAAATCCAAACTCCTCAAAAAAGTTTCCATGAACATAACACACAGGAACGGATTCCCTCTGTTATCGAATGGTTAAAAGAAGGGAAAACTATTGCTCAAGTGAGTGATGCCGGAACTCCTTCGATTAGTGATCCCGGATTTGAACTTGTTCAAGCTTGTATTCAAGAAGGAATTACGGTTATTCCATTACCGGGTGCTAATGCTGCGATTACTTCACTCATTGCATCAGGATTAGTTCCTCAACCCTTTTATTTTTATGGATTTCTTCCTAGAAAGAAAAAGGATCGAGTAGCTGAGTTAACTGCTTTATCAAGTCATAGTGAAACAGTCATTTTATATGAGTCTCCTTATCGATTAGACGATTGTTTTAGTCTGATTGCTCAAGTCTATGGTGAAGAAAAAGAAGTCGTTTTATGTCGAGAATTAACCAAAAAGCATGAAGAATTTATTCGTGGAACTGCTATAGAATTGAAAACACTCTGTGAGGAAGAAGAATTGAAAGGCGAATGTTGTATTTTAATTGGGACTACTCATCCGGAAGAGGTGACTACGAGTGTTGCTACGGAAGAGACTGCTTCTTGCGAACATTTAAGTTTAGAAGAACAAGTCCAATGGGCAATGGAACACCAACAACTTTCTCAAAAAGACGCCATTAAATGGGTGGCAAAACAAAACCAACTAAAAAAACAAGACGTTTACAAGTTGATTCACCAAGAATAAGCGAAAAAAAAACGAGAACAGACTTCCTTTAGTTGCAAGGTCGCCAGCAGCCAGCTAACGCTGTCTCATGGCTAAATTTCGAGCCTCGGTCTCGAAATTCCCCTATAATATTATCCAATATACCTATCGGATAATATTATTTTTGCTACTAAAAGAAGTCTGTTCTCGTTTTTATTATGCTTATTCATCTTTTACACAAAAAGCAAAAATCACTAATAAATCATCATAAACAGAATCAATACTTGCACATATTTTGGGATAACTCTTATGTATATTTTCCAGAAACTCCTTATAATCCTCTTTGTTTCAATGATTTCAACAATACTTTATAGTACTCAGAAGATACTGTAGGATAAATGTCATCATCACAGAACACTGCATAACGAGATTGAATGTTTCTTTAACAGAGTTTTCTACTTGTTTTGTGATATTTGTTACTGTAATGATAAGCAAAAATATTAAAATCCATTACAACCGTTTAAATTGACAACAAAAAACTAAATTTAGTATTATAAGTATACATTAGAGATGCGGCAACGCAGGCTCTACGGATAACATACTTCAGAGAGATTTTAAATCGGCTCTGCATCAAGGCACCTAGAAATAGGTGTCTTTCTTATTTTATTTATTCTGTAACCTTCTCATGCCATTCAAATTATGGTGAATCCTACCGTTCAAAGGGTGTATTGAGTGAGTAAAATTGAACATTTTTAAATTCCCACTTTTGTACATTTTTAGATTAACGTTTGTAACCTCAAGTGCTTTTTTCTTATGTTGTTAATTCAAAATAAAAAACTAGAACAGACTTCTTTTAGTAGCAAAAGTAATATTATCCGATATATATCGGATAATATTACAGGGAAATTTCGAGACCAAGGCTCGAAATTTAGCCATGAGACAGCGTTAGCTGGCTTCTGGCGACCTTGCAACTAAAGGAAGTCTGTTCTAATTTTTATTATTCTTATTCATCTTTTACACAGATACTGAAAAATTCGCACCACTAAATTTTATTTGCATCTTGTTTAAACAAGATTATTTCAAAATCCAATTATATTTTTGTCAATTGTCCGTATCTATCATTCCTGCTTTTTTCATGGAAGTTAGTATATACTCTATCTTATTGTCTTTATTTATAAACGTAAATAAAAAATACAGAAAAAGCTTTTTTAGTAGCATCAGTAAAATAATCCAATATAAATATTGGATTATTTTACAGGGAGAATTCGAGACCTTGGCTCGAATTCTAGCCATGAGACTCGCATAGCGAGGCTGCTGGCGACCTTGCAACTAAAAAAGCTATTTCTGTATTTTTATTCATAATCGTTATAACCGTCGGTACACATTATACAAATTGATAAATAGTAATAAAATCATCAATAAATGATAACAGGTTAGTACTTGTTGGTGAGTTAATTTTTTTTGAATTTTTGTTCCAAAATATCCACCTAGAAATGCAAAAACAATAATCAACACCACTAATAACCCATTCCACTCAATCTGATGCAAATGCGTCACAATGGAACCCATTTTCATAATCTGCGCGAAGAAAATCATTTGAATCGAATAAAATGCTGCTTCTTTTGATTTCATTGAAAAGAAATATAATAACAGCACAATATTCAAAGGCCCTCCCCCAATTCCAAGGAAAACAGATACTAAACCTACACTCCACCCTAAAACCATAATCCCAAACAATTGGTTTAAGGTGTGAGTCGCAATTTTTTCTTGGAAAAAGGCATATATAATAATTCCCAGTAGAATGATGACTAATAAAATCGATTGAGATAAACTCACCAGTCGATTCCCCCAATATTGTAAAGCCATCTGGAAAATTTGTTCCCCAGATAATCCTCCCAAAATTGATCCTATCGAAAGTCCAAATGCAATTTTTCGCTGACTATTTTTTACATCATCCCATCTTTTATAGAGCGAAACTATACACATGGAAAATACTGCAATTGTCGAATACACACTAATCATCGCTGCTTGATCTAACCCAACAAAATCAAAAACCGGTTTAATAATAATTCCTCCACCTAATCCCGTTATTGCGCCAATAAAGGTCGCAATCCAGACGATGATGCTATAGATTGCTACGTACATATGATTCCTCCTCAAAACGGACACAACGAAATCCCATATGACTTGTTGTAGACGTTACAAAGGCGCCATTTCTAGCAGCAACTCGATATCGATTACAATAAGAACAATGACATAAAAATGATCCCCCACGAATGGCAAATTCTCCACTAGGTTGTATCGAATCTAAGGAAATTCTCTCTTCTACTAAAGGTAAAACAATTCCTCTTGGATGACTACACCATTCCCAAACATTTCCAATCATTTGATATAATCCAAAATCATTCGGTTCAAAAGAATACACAGGAGCTGTTCCCACGAATCCGTCTAATGCGTCATTGACATTTGGAAAATCTCCTTGCCATGTATTCGCACGATAGCCTGATTCAGGTACTAAATCCTCTCCCCAAGGATATGTACTTGTACTCATTGCTCTAGCTGCATATTCCCATTGCACTTCAGTTGGCAATTGCACCTTTGCCCATCGACAATATGCAATAGCATCTTCTAATGCAATATGAACAACTGGGTGGTCTTCAATTCCCTCTATACTAGAACCTTCTCCAAATGGCTGTGCCCAATGAGCATTTGGCACGACTTTCCACCAAGGAGATCCTGTTACATGAGGATAATTCTCCCTTTTTTCCTCAGGCAACAATAAATGAAATACATAGGAATCCCCTATTCTCTCCGCTAAAGTTTGATAACCAGTGGCTTGTACAAATTCTAAAAATTCTGCATTCGTCACCGGAGTTTTCGCCATTTCAAATGCATGAACTTCTTTTTCTACAGCTGGGCCTTCATAATCTTCTACAAATCCTTGATGAGTAGAATCTCCCATTAAGAATTTCCCTGCTGGTATTTGAACAAATTCCATTATGCCTCCTCCTTATAAAGAGTCGCACGAATCGCTTCTACTGGCACTTGATGTAATTGTCCATCTTTTACAAATCCTTCCGGACGATTTTGTAAATATTGCACAAGTTTCGCTGTTAACTCTTCAATAACTGGAGCATAACTTTCTTCTGTTATTAGATTTTTCATTTCATGTGGATCCGTTGGCATATGGAATAATTGATATTCATTTTTTACAGGATACCAAATGAATTTCCAATCTTGAGTTAAGACAAATTGACAAGAGTCGATTCCCTTACTATGTTCCCCATGGAAATCTTGTCTCCAACCTTCATAATGTCCAAATAATAATTGCTTCACACTCTTTCCATCCACTTCTACTTGTTCTCCAAGCGCTAAATCAACTAATGAAGGGAAAATGTCTTGTAATTTTACTAATTGCTTAATTGTTTTATGACTGGCTGCAATAATATTCCCTGGATCATAAATAAATGATGGAACTTTAATACTTCCTTGATAAGGATAGGCTTTTCTAAATAAATAATGTTCTCCTAATTGATCCCCATGATCGGATACAAACCAAATAATGGTATTTTTATCTAAATCAAATTCTTGCAATGCTGTTAAGAAACGGCTAATTTGATTATCGATATGAGAAACTAAGCCATAATAAGCTGCTAACATTCTTTTTTGCGCATCCGGTTTTAATTTCCCCCGATGAGCATATAAGTCTGGTATTTTTTCTTCTAATCGTTCCCAGTTTCCAATATGCAAATCTGTTTCGTCGGGCAATGCATTCATATATAAATCATAAAAATATTTTGGAGGATTTAAAGGTGCATGAGGTTTTTCAAATGACATTTTTAAGAAAAATGGCACAGAAGGATCTCGACGTTTTAAAAATTGAATCGACTCGCTAACTACCCAGTTTGTTGGATGATATTTTTCTGGCAATTCCCATGGACGAACATCCCACGAATTACAATTGACACCATCATCAATCATATCAATATCGTGACCTAATTCTTTTTTCAAAAATTCTAAATAGTCACTTGAAGCTTCAAAATTCTGTCCATAAGATTTGTCATATTTTCGATCGACATGTAAATAGCCATCGTGTAATACGACATGGTCAAATCCCATTCTTTTTCTTGAAGGGTAAACGTGCATTTTCCCAATACACTCTGTTTGGTATCCCCAATCTCTAAATGTTTGAGGTAATGTATTCGTATAATTCCAAGGAACTTCGTCTTCATATCCTACACGACCAGTAGAAGATTGATCCATTCCGGTTAATAAGGCTGCACGTGCTGGTACACAACTCGGAACAGGAGAATAGGCTTGTTCGAAATTATATCCCAAAGAAGCCATCATATCTAAAGTTGGTGTTATCGCAAAATGGTTTGGATCATTAAAAGATAGCGCATCAGCTCTCATTTGATCCACCATTAATAAAATAACATTTGGTTTTTGTTTCATATCTTTCACTCCTATTTCTTACGTATGTTTATTATATACGATTGTATTTTTGATAGAAAGATGAAGTATGCATAATATATTGCTTCTTTTTATCAAGATATTGTTTTCTTTAACAAAAACGAATACTAGCAACTGATGCATTTTCTATTAGTAGCAAGGTCGCCAGCAGCCTCGCTTTGCGAGTCTCATGGCTAAACTTTGAGCCTGGGTCTCAAAGTTTCCCTGTAATATAAGCCATTTCACGGCTTATATTACTTTTGCTACGATGAAAATTCCTTGTATTCTAGTATTCTACGTACTTTACATATCTAGGAAAATATCATGTTTATAAAGATTTTATCCAATGAATAAGAGCATACAAAACATTTTCACTGTAGCATCAGTCATATAAGCCTGTTTGGCTTATATGACAGGGGAAATTCGAGACATTAGGCTCGAATTTTAGCCATGAGACAGCGTAAGCTGGCTGCTGGCGACCTTGCTACTATTGGAAAATAGTTTGTATGCTCTTATTCTTCGTACTTTACATATACTAATTTTTATTGTTTTTCACTAAATAAAATTTCGGTACAAAACATGCAGTTTTCATCATTATCACGACGTTTCCCATAATAAAAATTACAAATATGGAATCCTTGGTCGTAAATATTTTCTAAATTAATTAATGACTGACTGCGTTTTTTCTTTTGTTCCACCTGCTCATTTGATTGATCCGTTGGAACTGTTTCGTCGATGGTATCTAATCGTTCTTTTAAGTGAAGATTTTCCATCGTTAAATTATGATTTTCTTCAATGACCACTTGTAATTCTTGACTAATTTCTTCTAACAATTCTAATTGTTGATGAACTTGTCTTTTTAATTGTTCTACTCGGTCATATAATTGACGATTCGTCATACCATCTCTCCTTTCTTACTAAGGAATCATTAATACCCATTGTTCTAGGGCAGCTTGTATTCCTACATTTGATTGCACTTTTTCTAACACTTTACTCGTCTTTTCATGTAATTCAATCCATTTTTGCACAGATAACTGATTCGCAATAGTTTGCAAGGTAGCTGCTTTATCTTTTTGAATGATTTGCTCTTTAGCACCTATCGCCATATAAAGAGAATCTCTCACATAAATGGGTAACAATTCTAAAAATCGTTGACCTTCAGCCTTTGAAGTCAGTAACGGCATCATTTGAGACTGAATCGTTACAAATGCCATCGAACGATTTTGGAACACTCGTGTATACCATTGCCAACTATCTTGACGCAATTGTTGGAATGATTCACTATTGGCTAATTCTAACGCCTCGTCCAAATCACTTGTCAGTGTTACTAATAAGCGAGAAACCGAAGGAATAACTCCTGCTTCTTCTAATTGAGTCGTCAAAGTTTCCATAATAGGCGTTGCAAAATGAACAATTTGACAGCGTGATTGAATCGTTGGTAATACTTTGCTAAGTCGGCTTGTTAATAATAAAAATAATATCGAAGATTCTGGTTCTTCTAAAAATTTTAACAAGCTATTGGCACCACCCGTTGTTAATGTATCCACATCATGGATGATACAGACTTTCATATGTCCTTCCATCGCCGTCTTCGATAATTGTTGTTTCAATTCTCGTATTTGATCCACTTTTAACGATTGCCCGTCAGGAGTAATCTCCATAACATCAGGGAAATTTCTCTCATCGATTCTTCGGCAATAATCACACTTTAGGCAAGGTTCTTCATCCTCAGCTCGTTCTTGGCAAAATACTAATTTGGCAAGAAATAGGGCTAGCTCTCTTTTTCCAACCCCTTGCATTCCTTCAAATAAATACGCATGACCTAAGCGATTCTTTTGAACTGCATGAATAAAAGATTGCTTCAACATCTTCATACTAGAAACGATAGAAAGCATCTACCGGAACAACAAATACTGTTGCACCACCTACACGAATTGGAACTGGCATCGACATTCCTGCTTCTAATGTTGTATCTAAGTGTACTGGCGGAGTTGTTAATTGTTCTCTTGATTCACAGTTTTCACGAATAATCGATAAAACTTCTTCCACACGTTCTTCTTCAATCCCTACTAGGAATGTTGTATTTCCTGCTCGTAAAAATCCACCTGTAGTAGATAAACGAGTTGCACGAATATTTGCATTTGCAAATTCATCGCTTAATAAATGACTATCTTTGTCTTGTACAATTGCAATAATTAATTTCATATTATCTCTCTCCATTCGTAAAATATTCTGGATAACGGTCTACTAAAGCTGTTAAACATTCCTGCACAACTTCATCCACTGTTTTAGTTGCATCAATTTGGATAAAACGTTCAGGATCTGTTGGAATAATATCCAAGTATCCTTGACGAACCATTTGGTGGAATTGTAGTCCTTCTTGATCTAATCGGTCAAATTGACGATTTCCTTTCGCTAAATGAATTCTTTCTAATCCAATTTCAGCTGGAACATCTAAATATAATGTCACATCTGGTGTTTTTCCTGCTGTTGCAAATTGATTTAATTGATACACTTCTTCAACACCAATACCACGAGCTACCCCTTGGTAAACTAATGAACTATCTACAAAGCGGTCACAAAATACAATGCCACCTTTTTCTAAATTCGGTAAAATTCGATCCGTTAAATGTTGTCTTCTGGCAGCTGCATATAAAATCGCTTCTGTTCGAACATCCATTTCTACATTTTGAACATCTAAAATAATTTGTCGAATATCTTCTGCAATTCGACTTCCTCCAGGTTCTCGAGTAGAAGTAATGGTCACATTTGTTCGTTCTTCTAATAATGGAATAAGCTTTTCAATCACAGTTGTTTTTCCTGCTCCATCTGGGCCTTCCATTGTAATAAATAATCCCGGCACAATACTCCTCCTAGTTTCGCAAATTCTATTTCATTTTATCATATTTTCCAATGAACTTAAATTCAAAACTGAATATTCGATTAAAAATTGAGAAACCGAGAGCCATCTGTTCAATAGAAAAACTTCCTTATTTAGCAACTTCACCTTGCCAAGCATTCATTCCACCAGTTACATTCACCACTTCAAACCCTTGTGCTTCCAAAAATTCGCATGCTCTAGCAGAACGACCACCTGCTTGGCAAACGACATAATAAGGTTGATTTTTATCTAAATTTGTGTAGTTTGTTCCTAATTCACTTAATGGAAAATTGTCTGCTCCTGAAATATGACCAGATTGATACTCATCTTTTTCACGAACATCAATTAAAACAACTTCCTCTGATTGGTTTACTTTTTGAAATTCTGCTGCTGTAATATTTTTCATCTTCCTAACCCCTTTTAATAGTCTGTTTTCTTTGATTTTAACATATTACATATACTTGTCCTACTTATGAGTCTTGTAAAAAATACCTAGATAGACTCTAGGTGCTCCTTATCGAATTGGTAAACCTTTAGCGTACACCACTTTTTGCTTCTGCAAGTGTCATTTTGTTTGGTCCACCATCACTATTTATAATTCCCGTATTCTGCCAATGACAAACATCACAAATATCATAGTCCATCACTTCCTGTCCACAAACAGGGCAATGAAGCCATAGTTCGCCATCAATTCTCCATGTTTTTTGAGAATTTTCCATCGTAATACTCCTCTTCATCACATCTTACTTCCAATAATGAAAACCCTTAATTACTATTATATCAGAAAAA
Organism: uncultured Granulicatella sp.; assembly: GCF_963515095.1. GTDB lineage: Bacteria > Bacillota > Bacilli > Lactobacillales > Aerococcaceae > Granulicatella. The sequence continues at coordinate 22,907 of NZ_CAUPXD010000030.1, forward strand.
AATATTAAAAATAAGACTGTTTTTTTGAGAAAAAAAAGAATACACTACAAGTGAAATAGAAAAATAAGGGGGAGAATGAAATGAAAAAACTAATCATTTTTATTTTGGGTATACTTACTTTTTTTCTTATTAAATATTTAATTTTTAAATGAAATGAATTATGACCACCCGTCTAACGGGTGGTTTATTTGTCACTCAATGAAAAAACACCCTGTGGTATAACCACAGAGTGTCGAAATGTTGATATATAAAATATTAACGTTAGATATTCTTTCTAAATTACTTAACTCCACAGCTCATACAAATTTGTCGCTATAGAAAGAAAGGCAGCAGAAATGAATTATTTATACTCTGGATACCACTTCAAATCACGAACTGCT
>NZ_CAUPXD010000031.1:0-21786 GCF_963515095.1 uncultured Granulicatella sp.
CAGAATTTTATAGTGCTTTCTTCTATTTTTGAGACTTTTTGCCCAGCCTCTTTTTATTTTAAAATAAAAAAGTTATATAATAATGATTGAGAGTGGAGGGAGATAGATGAAAGATTTACAATTTTACTTAGAATTAGAAGATAAGGAATGGGAAAGAGCAGGAGAACAAAAAGATCGTCATTGTGCAAGAGCGATTGTTGTAGACGATTTAGAACAATTTTATTTTGTTCAAATTACTAGAGATGATTTATTTGGATGCGGAACTTATATCGAAACTGCCGGTGGTGGTATAGAAGAAAGTGAAAATGCTGAAGAGGCAGTTTTACGAGAAGTTAAGGAAGAATTAGGTATCGAAAGTGAACTGCTATGTAAAATTGGAATTGTGAGTGACTATTATCACGCATTGAATCGTCATAATATCAATCATTATTATTTGTGTAAAGTGAAGAGTCGTGGAGAGCAAGAATTAACAGATTATGAAAAAAATGATTTTCAAATGAAGGTATTAATCCTTGGATATGAAGAAGCGGTCAAATTGTATGAAAGACAAACAGACAAAAAACTAGGAAGATTACTAACGAATCGAGAGTTACCAATTTTGAAAGTAGCCAAACAATGGTTAGATGAAAATCGATAGGAGGCGAGAAAAGTGAATCAATCCTATTATGATTTTAAACTGTTGACGCATTTATTAAATGCGAATCAAATACAGTTGCTGCCAGATGAATTTAAAGGGATATTAGAAGCGTTGGAAGAAGATAATTTAAGTGAAATGAAAAAAAGCTTTTCTCCATTAGGAAAATTAGTTGCTAGAGTGTTCGAGGTAGAACCGTTAAAGGAACGGCAGTATTATTTTGTAGAATGGGGGAATCAAGCAGTAGCAGTTACAAGTAGTGCGGATTTGTTGGCAGTATTATTAAAAGCAGCGCCAGAAAACGCAGATATTCGAGTTTGTACAGAGAGATAGAAGAAATGTGAAGCTAGAGAATTAAAAAGTCTCTAGCTTATTTAGTGACTTTAGTCATGGTAAGTAGTGACTTTAGGCACTAAACGATAAGGGGAGAATTAGATATACTAAATATGTAAAAACGTAAAGGAAGTGATTGGAATGACAGAAGTAAAAGAAAATAACAAAATGAAAAAAATATTTAAAAACTTATTCTGGTTTTATGTTGCAGTGTTAACGATATTAATGGTGAAAGTATTCGTTGGTGGAGAATCAGTCATTGACTATGTAACAGGAGAAAAGTTTGTACTCTTCATTCCAATCCTATTAGGCGTTATATCGGAAGAAGTGTAAGGAGGAATAACAATGAGAAAAAATGAAAATAATAAAGAAAAACAAGTGAATATTACAGGAAGAACAATTTGGGCAGCAGTACTCATTATCAATGTAATCCTAATTCTAATTAAACTGTTTAATGTGTTTTACTTTAAAGTTGCATTTGGAGAAGAGTTTAATTTCACTTATTTAATGTCACTGTTTCCGATATTCTTTTTATTCTTCGTGACAGCTAATATTGAAAAAGAGAAAAAATGAAATTTAAAATTTTGGTAAAAGTTTAAGGAGAAGTAACAATGAGAAAAGATGAGAATGGTAAAGAAAAACAAGTAAATATTACAGGGGAAAGGGTTTGGGCTGCGGCAATTGTTATAAATGTAATTCCAATTCTGATTAAATTATTTAATGTATTGTACTTTAAACATTCATTTGGAGAAGAATTTAATTATCCTTACTCCATTTCGCTAGTCACAATTTTATTTTTATTCGTAGTAACAGCTCTGATTGAAAAAGAAGAAAAATAAAATTTTTTAACATAAATTTTTTAGAGAAAAAATTGTATTGGTTTTCATAAATTTTAAAAGTTTAAATCAAACAGCTAGAAACGTTGATATAACAATGTTTCTAGCTGTTTTTAAACAAAAATGAAACACACGGCGGCGTTTGTATAAAAAAAGATTGATAAATCAACAAAAAAAGCTTGCATTTTTTTTGGTAAACATGTATACTATTAAAAGTGTCACAGGGGATAAGTATGTCCGCTACTGACACCCCCCTGAAAAGGAAACAGGGGTAGCTATGAAACGAGAGGTTGCGACACACCCGGACGCTTTGCCACGGAAGGGAGACGTCGGAAATTCGCGTGGAGCTAGTCTTATGACAACATTAGACGAAGGAGGAAAGAAAATGGCAAAACAAAAAATCCGTATCCGTTTGAAAGCTTACGAACACCGTGCGCTTGATCAATCAGCGGAAAAAATCGTAGAAACAGCAAAAAGAACTGGTGCTAGCGTAGCTGGTCCAATTCCATTGCCTACAGAAAGATCGCTATATACAGTTATTCGTGCGACTCACAAATATAAAGATTCTCGCGAACAATTTGAAATGCGTACACACAAGCGTTTGATCGACATCGTTAATCCAACGCCAAAAACTGTTGATGCCTTAATGAAGCTTGATTTACCAAGCGGCGTTGACATCGAAATCAAATTATAATAAATAGAAAAATGGAGGTGTAACCATGACCAAAGGAATCTTAGGCAAAAAAGTAGGGATGACTCAATACTTTACAGAATCAGGTGAACTTATTCCAGTAACAGTTGTAGAAGTAACTCCAAACGTTGTTCTTCAATTAAAAACAATCGAAAACGACGGTTACGAAGCTGTTCAATTAGGTTTCGACGACTTACGTGAAGTTTTATCAAATCGCCCTGCAAAAGGTCATGTAGCAAAAGCAAATGCTACTCCTAAGCGCTTCATTCGTGAATTCAACAATGTCGAGCTTAGCGAGTACGAAGTAGGACAAGAAATCACTGTGGATGTATTTAAAGCAGGTGACATCGTTGACGTAACAGGAACATCTAAAGGAAAAGGTTTCCAAGGTGCGATTAAACGTCATGGTCAATCTCGTGGACCAATGGCTCACGGTTCTCGTTACCACCGTCGTCCTGGTTCAATGGGTGGAGCATCATTCCCATCACGTGTATTCAAAGGTAAAGCATTACCTGGACAAATGGGTGGAAACCGTATCACTATTCAAAACCTTGAAGTGGTTAAAGTTGATGCAGAACGTAACGTTATCTTAATCAAAGGTAATGTACCAGGATCTAAAAAATCATTAGTAGAAATTAAAACAGCTATTAAATCAAAATAATTCAGTAAGGAAGGAGGAACGAGAGAATGACAAAAGTTACATTATACAAACAAGATGGAACAACAAATGGAGAAATTGAGTTAAGCTCAGATATCTTCGGAATTGAACCAAATGAAAATGTAGTATTCGACGCAGTAATCATGCAACGCGCTTCATTACGTCAAGGAACTCACGCAGTTAAAAACCGTAGTGCAGTAAGCGGAGGCGGCCGTAAACCATGGCGCCAAAAAGGAACTGGTCGTGCTCGTCAAGGATCAATCCGTTCACCACAATGGCGTGGCGGAGGTATTGTATTCGGACCAACACCTCGTTCATATAGTTACAAATTACCAAGAAAAGTACGTCGCTTAGCGATTAAATCAGTATTATCACAAAAAGTATTAGATCAAAAGCTTGTTGTAGTGGAAGCATTACAATTCGACGCACCAAAAACAAAAGAGTTTGCACAAGTATTAGCTAACTTAAAAGTTGACACAAAAGTGTTAGTAGTTGTTGAATCTTCAAACGAATTTGCACAATTAGCTGCACGTAACATTCCAAACGTAACAATTGTTGACGAAACACAAGTTACTGTTTTAGATGTTGTAAACAACGATAAATTAGTATTAACACAAGCTGCTCTTTCTAAAGTAGAGGAGGGACTTCAATAATGGATGCACGTGACGTAATCAAACGCCCAATCATTACTGAAGCTTCAATGCTTGCTACTGACGAAAAGAAATATACTTTCGAAGTAGACGTACGCGCAAACAAAATCGAAGTACGTCAAGCCGTAGAAGAAATTTTTGGTGTTAAAGTAGAAAAAGTTAACATCTTAAATGTACGTGCTAAATTCAAACGTGTTGGCCGCTATGCTGGTTACACAAACAAACGTCGTAAAGCAATCGTGAAGCTTACAAAAGACTCAAAAGATATTCAAATCTTCGCTGAAGAAGCATAATCTTCGAAGCAAAACTACTATTATATAGGAGGAATTAGACGTGGCGATTAAAAAATATAATCCAACCTCAAACGGCCGTCGTAATATGACAGGTTATGATTTCAGCGAAATTACAAAGTCAACACCAGAAAAAACTTTGTTAGAATCATCAAAAAACAACGCTGGTCGTAACAGCCAAGGTAAAATCACAGTACGTCACCAAGGTGGCGGACACAAACGTGCTTATCGTGTGATTGACTTCAAACGTAACAAAGATAACGTTGAAGGAGTTGTTCACTCAATCGAGTACGATCCAAACCGTTCAGCAAACATTGCTTTAATTCACTATGTTGATGGTGTGAAAGCATATATCATTGCTCCAAAAGGTTTACAAGTAGGACAACGTATCGAATCAGGCGTTAACGCTGATATTAAAGTAGGTAATGCATTACCATTAGGAAGCATTCCAGTCGGTACTGTTATCCACAACATTGAAACAAAACCAGGTAAAGGCGGACAATTAGTTCGTTCAGCTGGTACAAGTGCTCAAGTACTTGGTCAAGAAGGTAAATACACTTTAGTTCGTTTGAACTCAGGTGAAGTTCGTATGATTTTAGCAACTTGCCGTGCAACAATCGGTACTGTTGGTAACGAACAACATGAATTAATTAACATTGGTAAAGCTGGTCGTGCTCGTTGGAAACGTAAACGTCCAGAAGTTCGTGGATCTGTAATGAACCCTAACGATCACCCACACGGTGGTGGTGAAGGTCGTGCTCCAATCGGACGTCCAACACCAGTATCTCCATGGGGTAAACCAGCTCTTGGATACAAGACTCGCAGCAAGAAAGCTCGTTCAAACAAACTTATTGTTCGTGGTCGTAAAAAATAATTATTAAAACAAATCTGATTCTATTAAAATTTTGGAAGGAGGATTTCCATAATGGGTCGTAGTTTGAAAAAAGGACCTTTCGTCGATGAACATTTGATGAAAAAGGTTGAAGCAGCTCAAGGAAGCGACAAAAAAGTAGTGATCAAAACTTGGTCTCGTCGTTCAACAATTTTCCCAAACTTTGTTGGACAAACAATTGCTGTATATGACGGCAGAAAACATGTTCCAGTTTATATTCAAGAAGACATGGTAGGACACAAACTAGGTGAATTCGCACCAACAAGAACTTACCGTGGTCATGCAAATGATGATAAGAAGAGTAAACGTAAATAACGAGGGGAGGACTTAAACTATGTCAGAACAAATCACATCTGCAAAAGCAGTTGCTAAAACAGTTCGTATTGCACCTCGTAAAGCTCGTCTTGTTGTCGATCTAATTAGAGGTAAAAAAATCGGTGATGCAATTTCAATCTTGAAATTCACACCACGTGCAGCTTCACCAATCGTAGAAAAAGTATTGATGTCTGCAATTGCAAATGCTGAACACAATTTCGACTTAGATGTTGAAAACTTATATGTAAGCGAAGCATACGTGAACGAAGGACCAACAATGAAACGTTTCCGTCCACGTGCTAAAGGTTCAGCTTCACAAATCTTAAAACGCACAAGCCACATCACTGTAGTGGTATCAGAGAAGAAGGAGGGATAATCAGTGGGTCAAAAAATTCATCCAATTGGAATGCGTGTCGGAATCATCCGTGACTGGGATTCAAAATGGTACGCAGAAAAAGATTTCGCAGAATTCTTGCATGAAGATTTAAAAATCCGTGATTATATCCGTAAACAATTAAGCGACGCTAGCGTTTCAACAATTGAAGTTGAACGTGCAGCTAACCGCGTTAATGTTTCAATCCACACTGCAAAACCTGGTATGGTTATCGGTAAAGGTGGATCTGAAGTTGATAAATTACGTACAAACTTAAATAAATTAACAGGTAAAAAAGTACACATCAATATCGTGGAAATTAAAAAACCTGATTTAGATGCAAAATTAGTTGCTGAAGGAATTGCAAATGACTTAGAACGTCGTATCGCTTTCCGTCGTGCACAAAAACAAGCAATCCAACGTACAATGCGTGCAGGTGCTAAAGGAATTAAAACAATGGTATCAGGTCGTTTAAACGGTGCAGATATCGCTCGTTCAGAAAGCTACTCTGAAGGAACTGTTCCATTACACACATTACGTGCAGATATTGACTACGCTTGGGAAGAAGCAGATACAACATACGGAAAATTAGGTGTTAAAACTTGGATTTACCGTGATGAAGTATTACCAACAAGAAAGAACAACAACTCTGAGAAAGGAGGGAAATAAACATGTTAGTACCAAAACGTGTAAAACACCGTCGTGAGTTCCGTGGTAAAATGCGCGGGGAAGCTAAAGGTGGTAAAGAAGTAGTATTCGGTACATACGGTTTACAAGCAACAGAATCTCACTGGATTACAAACCGTCAAATCGAAGCAGCTCGTATTGCAATGACTCGTTATATGAAACGTGGTGGGAAAGTATGGATTAAAATTTTCCCTCACAAATCTTACACAGCTAAAGCTATCGGGGTACGTATGGGTTCTGGTAAAGGGGCACCTGAAGGTTGGGTAGCACCAGTTAAACGTGGTAAAATCATGTTTGAAATTGCTGGAGTTTCAGAAGAAGTAGCTCGTGAAGCTTTACGTTTGGCATCACACAAATTGCCAGTTAAAACAAAATTTGTGAAACGCGAAGAAAATGGTGGTGAATCGAATGAAGGTTAATGCACTTAGAAAAGAACTTAAAGGGTTATCCACTGCTGAACTTGTTGAAAAAGAAAAAGAATTAAAACAAGAACTATTCAACTTACGATTCCAACTTGCTACTGGTCAATTAGAAGGTACAGCACGCATTCGTGAAGTACGTAAACAAATTGCGCGTATCAAGACTGCATTGCGTCAAGAAGAATTGCAAAAATAATCATCAGCAAAGGAGGCAATGAACATGACTGTAGAACGTAACCAACGTAAAGTGTATCAAGGTCGCGTTGTTTCAGATAAGATGGAAAAGACTATTGTAGTTGCAATTGAAACTTACAAACGTCACAAAACTTACGGAAAACGCGTTAAATATACGAAAAAATTTGTAGCTCATGATGAAAATAACTCAGCTAAAATCGGTGATATTGTTAAGATCATGGAAACTCGTCCATTGTCAGCAACAAAACGTTTCCGCTTAGTTGAGATTGTTGAAGAAGCAGTAATTATTTAATTTCAAATTGTGTATACATTTGAAAGGAGGAACCAATAGTGATTCAAACAGAAACTCGTTTAAAAGTGGCTGACAACTCAGGCGCTCGTGAAGTATTGACAATTAGAGTTCTAGGCGGATCTGGCCGCAAAACAGCTAACATCGGTGACGTAATCGTTGCATCTGTTAAACAAGCAACACCAGGTGGGGTTGTTAAAAAAGGTGACGTTGTTAAAGCTGTAATCGTTCGTACGAAATCAGGAGCTCGTCGTAAAGACGGTTCTTACATTAAATTCGACGAAAACGCATGTGTAATCATTCGTGATGATAAGAGCCCTCGTGGAACACGTATCTTTGGACCAGTTGCACGTGAATTACGTGATAACAACTATATGAAGATCGTTTCATTAGCTCCAGAAGTATTATAATTCTCATCAAAATCGAAGGAGGTGTAACACATGCACGTAAAAACTGGTGATAAAGTTAAAGTAATCTCAGGTAAATACAAAGGAAAAGAAGGAGTAATCCTAAAAAGTTTTCCAAAACAAAACCGAGTTCTTGTTGAAGGTGTAAACATTGTTAAGAAACATCAAAAACCATCTCAAGCTAACCAAACAGGCGGCGTAGTTGAAATGGAAGCACCAATTCATGTTTCAAACGTAATGCTAATTGACCCTTCAACAGGTGCAGCTACACGTGTTAGCTACAAGGTTGAAAATGGTAAAAAAGTTCGTGTGTCTAAACGCACAGGTGAAGTACTAGATAAGTAATTTTAGGAAGGAGGACCATCCTGCATGAATCGCTTAAATGCAAAATACAAAAACGAAGTGGTAGCTTCTTTAATGGAAAAGTTTAACTACAAATCAATTATGGAAGTGCCTAAAGTAGAAAAAATCGTTATCAACATGGGTGTTGGTGATGCTACATCAAATGCTAAAAACTTAGAAAAAGCAGTTGAAGAATTAACATTAATTTCTGGTCAAAAACCAGTTGTTACTACAGCTAAAAAATCAATCGCTGGTTTCCGTTTACGTGAAGGTATGCCTATCGGTACTAAAGTTACTTTACGTGGCGAACGTATGTATGATTTCTTAGATAAATTAGTAACAGTTTCATTACCTCGTGTACGTGACTTCCGTGGAATCTCTAAAAAATCATTTGACGGACGTGGAAACTACACTTTAGGTGTGAAAGAACAATTAATCTTCCCTGAAATTGACTACGATCGCGTAGACAAAGTACGTGGTATGGATATCGTTATCGTAACTACTGCTAAATCAGATGAAGAAGCTAAAGAATTATTAACTCAACTTGGAATGCCTTTCCAAAAATAAAATAAAACTCACAGGAGGCGAGTAGTTTGGCTAAAAAATCAATGATCGCAAAGAACAAACGTCCAAAAAAATATTCAACACAAGAATATACTCGTTGTGAACGTTGTGGTCGACCACATTCAGTTTATCGTAAATTCAAACTTTGCCGTATTTGTTTACGTGAGCTTGCCTATAAAGGGCAAATCCCAGGAATGAAGAAAGCAAGTTGGTAATCATTACTACTTGATAAAGGAGGTACTCATTAATGGTTATGACAGATCCAATCGCGGATTTCTTAACTCGTATTCGTAATGCGAACATGGTTCGTCACGAATCTTTAGAAGTTCCGTCATCAAATATTAAAGTGGCTATTGCTAACATCTTAAAATCTGAAGGATTTATTAAAGACTTCACTGTTGAAGAAGATGGTAAGCAAGGTGTCATCAAAGTATTCTTGAAATATGGAAAAAATAACGAACGTGTAATCACAGGATTGAAACGTATTTCAAAACCTGGTTTACGTGTGTACGCTAAAACAGGCGAAGTTCCTAAAGTATTAAACGGTTTAGGTATCGCAATCGTATCAACATCTGAAGGTGTTATTACAGACAAAGAAGCAAGAGCTAAAAACGTAGGTGGAGAAGTTCTAGCATACGTTTGGTAATCTAGAAAACAAGGAGGTGCAGCCAAGTGAGCCGTATCGGAAATAAACCAGTTGTTATCCCAGCAGGCGTAACAATCGACTTAAAGGACAATACAGTAACTGTTAAAGGTCCAAAAGGTGAATTATCATATACATTCAACCAAAATATCACATTAGTTCAAAATGAAGGTGAAGTTGTTTTCACTCGTCCAGATGACTCAAAAGAAAACAAAACAATCCACGGAACAACTCGCGCAGTATTCAACAACATGGTTGTTGGTGTTACTGAAGGATTCCAAAGAGAATTGGAATTAATCGGGGTTGGGTATCGTGCTCAATTACAAGGTAAAAAACTTGTATTAAACGTTGGATATTCTCATCCAGTGGAATTCACTCCAGAAGAAGGATTAGAAATCGAAGTTCCTTCAAATACTAAAGTAATCGTTAAAGGTTATGACAAACAAAAAGTTGGCGAATTAGCTGCTAACATTCGTGGCGTACGTCCACCAGAACCATATAAAGGTAAAGGTATTCGTTACGTTGACGAGTTTGTACGTCGTAAAGAAGGTAAAACAGGTAAATAATTTTCGTAATTATTTACCTTTTGTTGCGCTATTAGTCGCATAAAAATATATTATAAGAGGTGAAAATTGTGATTACAAAACCAGACAAAAATAAAGTGCGTCAAAACCGTCACGCACGTGTTCGTCGCAAAATTTCTGGTACTGCTGAGTGCCCACGCTTGAACGTTTTTCGTTCTAACAAAAACATCTACGCTCAACTAATTGATGACGTAGCGGGTGTGACGCTAGCAAGTGCCTCTACTTTAGATACAAATGTAGAAAATGGAACAAAAACTGAGGAAGCTGTTGCAGTTGGTAAATTAATTGCAGAACGTGGACTTGAAAAAAATATTAAGAAAGTAGTCTTTGACCGTGGTGGATATTTATACCATGGACGTGTAAAAGCATTAGCTGAATCTGCACGTGAAAATGGACTAGTATTCTAGGAAAAGGAGGACCCACAATTCATGGTTAATATTGATGCAAGAAACTTAGAATTAGAAGATCGTGTAGTTGCGATTAACCGCGTAACAAAAGTTGTTAAAGGTGGACGTCGTTTACGTTTTGCTGCTTTAGTTGTAGTTGGTGACCGTAATGGACATGTTGGATTTGGTACTGGTAAAGCACAAGAAGTTCCAGAAGCAATCCGTAAAGCAATCGAAGATGCTAAGAAAAACTTAATTGAAGTACCTACAAGTGGTTCTACAATTCCTCACGAAGTTATCGGACGTTTCTGCGGTGGTAATGTATTACTAAAACCAGCTCAAGCCGGTTCAGGAGTTGCCGCAGGTGGACCAGTTCGTGCCGTTGTTGAATTAGCAGGTATCGCTGATGTAACTTCAAAATCTTTAGGTTCAAACACACCTGTAAACATGGTTCGTGCTACAATCGAAGGTTTGAAACAATTAAAACGTGTTGAAGATGTTGCTGCATTACGTGGCAAATCAGTTGAAGAACTTTTAGGATAAGGAGGACATTAAAATGGCAGAATTAAAGATTACTTTAAAGAAAAGCTTGATTGGACGTCCTCAAAACCAAATCGATACTTGTAAAGCATTAGGCTTAACAAAAATTCGTTCAACAGTTGTAAAACCAGCTAACGATGCTATCAAAGGCATGGTTAACACAGTATCACATCTAGTGGATGTTGAGGAAGTTTAATTAATCAACTTATAAGAGGAGGTGCCCGAAACATGAAACTTCATGAATTACAACCAGCAGCTGGTTCACGTAAAGAACGTAACCGTGTTGGTAGAGGTCAAGGTTCAGGAAACGGAAAAACTGCAGGACGTGGAAGCAAAGGTCAAAAAGCTCGTTCAGGCGGTGGCGTTAGATTAGGATTCGAAGGTGGACAAACTCCATTGTTCCGTCGTTTACCAAAACGTGGTTTCCAAAATATTAATCGTAAAGAATATGCAGTCGTAAATCTAGAAACATTAAACCGTTTCGAAGATGGACAAGAAGTGACTGCTGCTGTACTAGTTGAGGCAGGTATCGTTAAAAATGAAAAAGACGGTATCAAAGTATTAGCAAACGGAAAACTTGAACGTAAGTTAACTGTTAAAGCAAATAAATTCTCTCAAGCAGCAAAAGAAGCAATTGAAGCTGCAGGTGGAACTGTAGAGGTGATTTAATGTTCTCTCTACTTAAAAATGCGATCACAACAAAAGATATTAGACAACGTCTATTATATACATTAATGGTATTAGTCGTATTTAGAATTGGGACGCATATTACAGTTCCTGGTGTTAATGCATCAGCTATTGAATCATTTGCATCGTCGGGTTTCTTTGGTATTTTAAATACATTTAGTGGTGGGGCATTGTCAAACTTTTCCATCTTTTCGATGGGAGTTTCTCCTTACATCACTGCGTCAATCGTAGTTCAATTATTACAAATGGATATTCTTCCTACATTCGTAGAATGGTCTAAACAAGGGGAAGTTGGTCGACGTAAATTAAATACCGCTACTCGCTATTTAACAATCGTAATTGGATTCTTCCAAGCATTTGCGATATCATTTGGTTTCAATGCGTATGCAAACTATGGATTAATTAATAATCCTGGTATTTCAACATACTTGTTGATTGCTTTAGTTTTAACAGCAGGTACAATGTTTGTTACATGGCTAGGGGATATGATTACTGTAAATGGAATTAGTAATGGTGTATCTATTATTATCTTTGCAGGGATTGTAGCTCGTATGCCACATGATATTTATGAATTTTATGTTAATCAATTACAAGGAAAAGTCGATGAAGAGTTGTATCGTGCTTATGGGTTTACAGCTGCTTTAGCAGTTGCAATACTTTTAGTGGTTATGTTAGTAGTATATATTGAACAAGCGCAACGTCGCTTGCCGATTTCATACTCTAAACGTCCAACAGGAGCAAGCGAAGCTTCATGGTTACCATTGAAGATCAACTCTGCAGGGGTTATTCCAGTAATTTTTGCAAGTTCGTTTATAGCATTACCTCAAACTGTATTAAGTGCTGTTCATGGTCAATACAGTGAGGAAAGTTGGTATCAAGTTGCAACAAATATATTTGATTACCAAAAACCAGCAGGTGCAAGTTTATATATCTTTTTAATAGTAGTATTTACATACTTCTATGCATTTGTACAAGTTAACCCTGAAAAAGTTGCGGAAAACTTACAAAAACAAGGTGGTTACATCTTAAGTGTAAGACCTGGTAAAGACACAGAACATTATATTTCTGGAATGCTTTTAAGATTGAGTACAGTCGGAGCCCTTTACCTAGGTGGTATTTCATTATTACCTATGGTTGCTGCAGCTTTGTGGAATCTACCACGTGGTTTAATGTTAGGTGGAACAAACTTACTAATCGTAGTTGGGGTTGCACTTGAAATTAGCCGTCAAATTGAAGGCCGAGCAATTAAACGTAAATATAAAGGGTTTATCCAAGAGTAATGAGGAAGATTGACAAAATATTTTTGAATGTTTTGTCTTTTCTTCATCTACAATGTAAAGGAGATATTATGAATATTATTTTAATGGGCTTACCTGGAGCAGGTAAAGGAACTCAAGCAGAAAAAATTGTTGCTACTTATAACATTCCACATATTTCAACTGGTGATATGTTCCGTGCAGCAATGCAACAAGGAACAGAGTTAGGACTAAAAGCTAAATCTTTTATGGACAAAGGTGAATTAGTTCCTGATGAAGTTACTAACGGAATTGTTAAGGAACGTTTACAAGCAGACGATACTAAAAACGGATTTTTATTGGATGGTTTTCCAAGAACACAAGCTCAAGCTGAAGCACTTGATAAAATTATGGATGAATTAGGTCGTAAAATTGATGCAGTTATCAATATTGATGTAAATCCAGAAATTTTAATGCAACGTTTAACAGGACGTTTCATTTGCAGAAACTGTGGAGCTACTTATCACAAAATCAATAAACCAACTAAAGTAGAAGGCACATGTGATCGTTGTGGAGAACACGATTTCTACCAACGTGAAGATGACAAACCTGAAACTGTTGAAAATCGTATTCAAATTAATATTGAACAATCAAAACCAATCTTAAACTACTACAATGCAAAAGAAGTTTTACATAATGTAGATGGTGAAAGCGGGATTGATCATTTGTTTAACACAATTCAATCAATTATGGGCGAACCGCACAAAGCTTAACCTGTTATCTTGCATTTATTGTAGCTGAAATGGTATAATTAGAAAGTTAGATAACGGTAGAAGTCCGTCAGTAAAATCCGTAACAACTTTTTAAAAGTGAGGAGGATGAAGCATGGCAAAGGAAGACGTAATTGAAATTGAAGGTATTGTTAATGAAACATTACCAAATGCGATGTTCAAGGTCGAACTTGAAAATGGTCATGAGGTTTTAGCGCATGTATCTGGTAAAATCCGGATGCACTATATTAAGATTTTACCGGGCGATAAAGTAACGGTTGAATTATCACCTTACGATTTAACGCGCGGAAGAATCACATATCGCTTTAAATAATGGACTCCGTTAATGATATAAAGGAGGGAACTTAAATGAAAGTTAGAGCATCAGTAAAACCAATTTGCGAAAAATGTAAAGTAATTAAACGCAATGGTAAAGTTATGGTGATTTGTCAAAATCCCAAACATAAACAACGTCAAGGATAATTTATAAGGAGGTACTTAAAAGTATGGCTCGTATTGCAGGTGTGGATATTCCACGTGAAAAACGTGTTGTTATTTCTTTAACCTATATCTACGGTATCGGTGTTACGACTTCTAAACAAGTATTAGCTGCTGCTAATGTAAGTGAAGATACTCGTGTTCGTGATTTATCAAATGATGAATTAGACCGTATCCGTGCAGAAGTGGATAAACTAAAAATTGAAGGTGACTTACGTCGTGAAGTGAACTTAAACATCAAACGTTTGATGGAAATTGGTTCTTATCGTGGTGTTCGCCATCGTCGTGGTTTACCAGTTCGTGGTCAAAATACTAAAAACAATGCTCGTACTCGTAAAGGCCCAGCTAAGGCTATTGCAGGTAAGAAAAAATAATTTAGAGAAGAAGGAGGTTAATTCTTCATGGCAAAGAAAGTTGTACGCAAACGCCGCGTGAAAAAGAATATTGAATCTGGTGTAGCTCACATCCGTTCAACATTTAATAATACAATTGTTATGATTACAGATGTACATGGAAATGCTGTTTCATGGTCTTCTGCAGGTGCTTTAGGATTTAAAGGTTCTAAAAAATCAACACCATTTGCTGCTCAAATGGCTGCTGAATCTGCTGCGAAAGGTTCAATGGAGCATGGTATGAAAACAGTTGAAGTTTCAGTTAAAGGTCCTGGTTCAGGTCGTGAAGCTGCAATTCGTTCATTACAAGCTACTGGTTTAGAAGTTACAGCAATTCGTGACGTAACACCAATCCCTCATAATGGATGTCGTCCTCCAAAACGCCGTCGTGTGTAATGGATTGTTATTGTTGAATTTTGTTGGACAATCGCACATTGTACGTACGTTTTGAAAGGGGTAAATAATAATGATCGAAATTGAAAAACCAAAAATTGAAACGATTGAGATCAGCGAAGATGCTAAATTTGGTAAATTCGTTGTTGAGCCACTTGAACGCGGTTATGGTACTACATTAGGGAACTCATTACGCCGTATTCTATTATCGTCACTCCCTGGTACTGCAGTAACAGATATCCAAATGGATGGCGTGTTACATGAATTTTCAACAATAGATGGCGTGGTAGAAGATGTTGCTGCAATCATTTTAAATATTAAGAAAATTGCATTAAAATCTTTTAGCGAAGATGATAAAGTGTTAGAAATCGATATCGTTGGTCCTGCTGTTGTGACAGCTGGAGATATCAAACATGATAGTGATATCGAAATCCTTAACCCTGATTTATATATTTGTACAGTAGCTGAAGGTCATCGCTTCCATGTTCGTATGAACGCTAAAAATGGTCGTGGTTATGTTCGTGCTGACTATAATAAATCTGAAAATATGCCAATTGGTGTAATCCCAATTGATTCTATTTATACTCCGATTAGTAAAGTGAACTACCAAGTCGAAAATACTCGAATTGGACAAAAAAATATTTATGATAAATTAACGCTTGATGTATGGACAGATGGTTCAATCTCTCCTGAAGAAGCTATTAGTTTAGCAGCTCGTATTTTAACTGAGCACTTAAATATTTTTGTTAATTTAACAGATGAAACTCGTCAAGTAGAAATTATGGTCGAAAAAGAAGAAACTCAAAAAGAGAAAATGCTTGAAATGACGATTGAAGAATTGGACTTATCAGTTCGTTCTTATAACTGCTTAAAACGTGCGGGAATCAATACTGTACAAGAATTAACGAATAAATCTGAAGCGGAAATGATTAAAGTTCGTAACTTAGGTCGTAAATCGCTTGAAGAAGTTAAACACAAATTAATCGAATTAAATTTAGATTTACGTCGTGAAGACTAATAGAAACTCTTAAGAAGGAGGAATATTAAAAAATGGCTTATCGTAAATTAGGACGTACAAGTTCACAACGTAAAGCGTTATTACGTGACTTGACAACTGACTTAATTATTAACGAACGCATCGTTACAACAGAAGCTCGTGCTAAAGAAATCCGTTCAACTGTTGAAAAAATGATTACTTTAGGTAAACGTGGAGATTTACATGCTCGTCGTCAAGCAGCTGCATATGTTCGTAACGAGGTAGCAGATGTACGTGAAGAAGGCGAAAAAATCGTTGTTGAAACTGCATTACAAAAATTATTCAATGGTTTAGCATCACGTTACAGCGAACGTCAAGGTGGATACACTCGTATTCTTAAAACTGAACCTCGTCGTGGCGATGCTGCACCAATGGTTATCATTGAATTAGTTTAATAGATAAACAAACACTTTTTGATGGTTATAAATGAGCGTCATGATGGTAATAATCATCTTGCGATTGTAGGATGAGAAGTCTGAGGCTACTGTAAAGTAGCCTTATTCTTTCTCATGATTATTTAGTCTAGCTCGCTGTCTCCCCGTCAGCGATGACGGGAAGGCACTTCATCATGAAGGTGTCTTTTTTTGTTTTTATACATATTTTATTTTTATACATAATTAAAGGTGAAGAGGTGAAGAAATTGGTTCAACCAGTTATTTCAATAAAAAATATTCATTTTCATTATCATGACGATGATAAAAGAGAAGCATTATCAGATGTAAGTATCGATGTATATCCTGGTGAATGGTTAGCAATTATTGGTCATAATGGTTCTGGGAAATCAACATTAGCTAAAATGATGAATGGACTATTAGAACCTAATGAAGGCTCAATTTATATTGATGGTCAATTATTAACAGAAGAAACAGTCTATGAAGCTAGACGAAAAGTTGGAATGGTGTTTCAAAATCCAGACAATCAGTTTGTTGGTACTACTGTAGAAGATGATATTGCATTTGGATTGGAAAATATTGGAATGCCTCGTGAGGAAATGATTCAAAAAATCAATTCGTCTTTAGAAATGGTTCGCATGACTCCATTTAAAGATAAAGAACCTGCACGATTATCAGGAGGACAAAAACAACGTGTAGCAATTGCTGGCATGATTGCATTAGCGCCTAAAGTAGTGATTTTAGATGAATCTACTTCTATGTTAGATCCACAAGGGAGATTTGAAGTGATTTCTACGATTCAAAAACTTCATAAGGAAAAAGGAATTACAGTTATTTCGATTACTCACGATTTGGAAGAGGCTGCAAGTGCAGATCGAGTATTATTAATGGAAGGCGGGAAAGTCAATCGTATTGGTGCACCTTCTGAAATTTTTGAAATGGGTACAACATTAGTGGATAAAGGTTTAGATGTTCCTTTTTCTGAAAAATTAAAAG
This sequence comes from uncultured Granulicatella sp., assembly GCF_963515095.1. Lineage (GTDB taxonomy): Bacteria > Bacillota > Bacilli > Lactobacillales > Aerococcaceae > Granulicatella. The sequence continues at coordinate 17,128 of NZ_CAUPXD010000031.1, forward strand.
CAGTATTAAAAGAAAAAGGCTTAAATGTTCCAAGTGAATATTTAGATGAAGAAGGGTTGGTGGAATGGTTATGGACATCCGTTTTAAACAAGTAGGATTTGCCTATCAAGCTGGTACGCCATTTGAAATGAGAGCATTACATGATATTTCGTTTTCTATTGAAGATGGTTCTTATGTTGCGATTATTGGACATACAGGTTCTGGGAAATCAACAATTCTTCAACATTTAAATGCTTTGTTGAAACCAACTGAAGGAGTTGTAGAATTAGGAGAAAAAACGATTGATTCAACAACCGGTAATAAAGACTTAAAACCTTTACGTAAAAAAGTTGGGATTGTTTTTCAATTTCCAGAAGCACAATTATTTGAAGAAACGGTTGAAAAAGATATTGCTTTTGGACCTAAAAATTTTGGTGTAAGTGAAGAAGAAGCTTTAAAAATTGCAGCTGAAGTAGTAAAAACAGTTGGATTACCAGAAGATGTTTTGAAAAAATCACCATTTGATTTATCTGGGGGACAAATGAGACGAGTTGCTATTGCAGGGGTATTAGCAATGAAACCAGAAGTGTTAGTCTTGGATGAACCAACAGCTGGACTTGACCCAAAAGGTCGCTTTGAAATGATGGAAATGTTTTATAAATTGCATAAAGAACAAAATTTAACGATAGTTTTAGTAACGCATCAAATGAATGATGTAAGTGATTATGCTAATCATGTTGTTGTCATTGAAGCAGGAAGTGTTGTAAAGGAAGGGGCTCCTAAAGAAGTTTTCGAAGATGCTTCATGGTTATTAGAAAAGCAATTAGGAGTTCCAACTACTTTAGCTTTTGTAGAAAAATTAAAATCTAAAGGTTGGAATACAACTAAAATGCCGTTAACCTTAGAAGAACTAGCGGATGCTATCCTAGAAGAACGTGGGGTGAATGAAGATGCTCGATAAATTATTATTAGGTCGTTATTTACAAGGGGATTCTTTTATTCATCGCTTGGATCCACGTACAAAATTTTTAGCCACTTTTCTTTTTATTATTATTGTATTCCTTGCGAATAATTGGCTAACTTATTTTATTTTAGCAATATTTACAATGATTGCTTTATTGGCTTCTAAAATTCCAATGAGTTTCTTTTGGAATGGAGTAAAACCACTATTGTGGGTTATCTTGTTTACAGTAGTATTGCAAATGGTATTTACAACAGGTGGAGATGTTTATGTTGAATGGGCCTTCATTAAGATTACTTCCTATGGGGTTATCAATGCGATTTTTATCTTTTTAAGATTTATGTTCATTATTTTTATCTCTACATTAATGACTTTAACAACTCCTCCTTTGCAAATTGCAGATGCCATGGAATCGATTATGAAACCATTAGGGAAAATTGGTGTTCCAGTTCATGAGATTGCTTTAATGTTATCGATTGCTTTACGTTTTGTTCCTACATTAATGGATGAAGCGCAAAAAATTATGAATGCTCAGAGAGCTCGTGGCGTAGATTTCGGTGAAGGAAATTTATTCGAACAAATGAAAGCCATTATTCCGATTTTAATTCCATTATTTGTGAGTTCATTTAACCGTGCGGAAGATTTGGCAACGGCAATGGAAGCAAGAGGATACCAAGGTGGAACGGGGAGATCAAAATACAGAGTTCTTACATATGGTAAAATTGATGGAATAGCTGCAACATCACTAGTGATTTTAACGATTGCTTTAGTGTTATTTAGAGGACAATAATAAGTATGAAACAAGATTTAGCATTATTAAGATATTTATTAAGAAAAATCTATCATGCTGAAATACGTATGAAAAAATTAAGAACATGGATGCTATTTGATTTTTTTAGTGATAGTCTGATTTTAAATTGGTTTAAAAGAAGGCAAATTTCAGCATTGAATAAGGATTTAGCTGAAATCCAACATGGTGTTAGAAAACTTCAAAGAGACTATCCCTACTTATTGGCAAATTCAAATTTACATATTTCGAATACAACTTGGGACTATATTTTTGATTTGTGATTAGATAATGTTGTTGTAGATTTTATGATTCATAAAAATGTACAAGAGATTTCGAGAAATTTGGATTCGCTAAAAGTAGTAGTTGTACGCTTAATTAAACAACAATTGAATTAAAGGCTTTCCCGTAGTAGGTTGTTATTGCTACTATGGGGAAGTCTTTTCCACTTTTCGAACAGGAATGTGGTACAATAAATCGAAGAAATCGTGAAGGAGGAAATCGAGTGGGATTTCGTTATAAAGTCATTTTAAGTTATGATGGAACGAACTATGTAGGCTTTCAAGTGCAAGAAAATGGTAATAGTATTCAAGCAGAATTAAATAAAGCACTAAGAAAAATGACAAAGGGATTGTATATTCCGGTTTGTGGTTCAGGGAGAACAGATTCAGGAGTACATGCAAATGGACAAGTGATACATTTTGATTATCCGACAAAAATTGAAGAAAAAAATTTACAAAGAGCATTAAATAGTTTATTACCGGATGATATTTGTGCAAGAGAAGTGATGGCAGTTAGTGATGACTTTCATGCAAGATATAGTGTGACGGGTAAACGATATATTTACCGAGTAAATATTCAAAAATTTGTGAATCCATTTAGTCGTTTATATACTCTGCACCATCCTTATAGAGTTAATGTGAATCAGATGAATGAAGCTTTACAAGCTGTTATCGGAGAATATGATTTTACAAGTTTTTGTTCTACAAAGACAGATAAGGAATCAAAGGTTAGAACTGTTACGAAAGCAGAAGTAGTAGAGCAAGAAGGGGAATTAGTCTTTACGTTTGAAGGAAATGGATTTTTATACAATATGATTCGTATATTAGTGGGCACGAGTCTTCAAATCGGAGATGGACTACGACCTGTTTCAGATATGAAAGAGATTTTAGTAGCAATGGACCGACAAAAAGCAGGGCCAACCGCTCCTCCTCAAGGCTTGTATTTGGATGAAGTTTTCTATGAAGAAAAGGAATAATGCAGTTTTATCAAGAGTATGTTACAATAGAAACGGATTTAATTTAAAGGAGAGATACGATGGTATTAGAAAATTTTGATGTAAATTTACAAAAATATGCAAAATTACTAGTGTCTACTGGGATTAATGTTCAACCGGGACATACAGTAGTCATTTATGCGGAAGTGGAGCAAGCAGTATTTGCACGTTTATTAGTAAAAGAAGCGTATCAATTAGGAGCAAGTGAAGTTATCGTTCAATGGAGTGATGATGAAATTAATCGTGACCGTTTATTATATGCTGCGGAAGATCGTATCACGACTGTTCCAGAATATAAAGTACAAGAAATGCACTATTTATTAGACCACAAAGCAAGTCGTTTAAGTATTGTCTCTAAAGATCCAGATGCATTAAATGGAGTAGATACAAGTCGTCTTGCAAAATCAATGAAAGCTACAAGTGTTGCTTTAAAACCAATGCGTGTTGCAACTCAATCGAATAAAGTAAGTTGGACAGTAGCAGCTGCTGCAGGTAGCGCATGGGCTAAAAAAGTATTCCCAGAAGCAACATCAACTGAAGAAGCTGTAGATTTATTATGGAATCAAATCTTTACAACTTGCCGAGTATATGCTGACGACCCAGTTGCGGCTTGGAAAGAACATGAAGAAAAATTAGACAAAAAAGCAGCTGTTTTAAATAAAGAACAATTTGCTAAATTACATTACACTGCACCAGGAACTGACTTAACTCTTGGAATGCCTAAAAACCACGTGTGGGAAAGTGCAGGAAGCTATAATGCACAAGGTGAACATTTTATTGCAAATATGCCTACAGAAGAAGTGTTCTCAGCTCCAGATTATCGTGTAGCAGATGGTTATGTAACAAGTACAAAACCATTAAGTTATAACGGAAATATTATCGAAGGAATCAAAGTTACCTTTAAAGACGGTCAAATCGTAGAAGTTTCTGCTGAAAAAGGTGACCAAGTAATGAAAGACTTAGTATTCGAAAATATGGGTGCTCGTGGGTTAGGTGAAGTTGCGTTAGTAAGCGACCCTTCTCCAATTTCTCAATCAGGAATTACATTCTTTAATACATTGTATGATGAGAATGCTTCTAACCACTTAGCAATTGGTTCAGCTTATGCGACAAGTGTTAAAGGTGGAGAAAAATTTGAAACTGAAGAAGAATTAGCTGCAGCCGGCTTAAATCGTTCAGACGTTCATGTGGACTTCATGATTGGTGGACCAAATATGAATGTTGACGGTATTCGTGAAGACGGAACAGTTGTACCAATCTTCCGTAATGGAGACTGGGCTATTTAATGACATTGAAAGCATCCTATCCATTGTTAACCTCAGATGGATGGGATGTTTTTTATTTAGCAAACGAAGGGAGTTGTAAGTATGACTCGACAAAGAAAATGGTTTTATGGAATTTTTGGGGCGTTATTTGCATTGACTTTATTATTTTATGGATTGATTCTTATATTTACTTATCGTGGAACTCCTGAAGAGAATTTGGATAAAGTATATGTAGCAGGACATTCTTTAGGGGGAGTTGTTGCAAGCTTAGATGCTGTAACCTTACAAAAAGAAAATCACTTAGCAGGACTGATTTTATTCGCTAGTTATCCAGACAAAAGTGTTGATTTCAGTAGTAGCAATATTCCAGTTTTATCGATTGTAGCAAGTA
>NZ_CAUPXD010000032.1:0-20311 GCF_963515095.1 uncultured Granulicatella sp.
CCAGTATCAGTATTCACATCATACGTTGTTGTCTTCTTAACAATATTGTCACCGTCTTTTAAATACTCTACTTTGGCTTTTGCGCCGACTTTAATAATCGTTGGCTGTGCTTCTTCAACAACTGGATTTCCTCGATGCTCTATGGCTTCTCCTGTTGTCGCATTTACAGTATACGTTATTGTGACTGTTCTTGATCCATCTCGTCCTTCTATTGTGACATTTGGTGTATCTTTTTCTCGCTTGTCATCTTTTTCATAACGAGTGGTTTTTGGAATCATTGTGACTTCTACTTTGTCTTTTGCGCCATTTTTTTTGAAAACTTCATCCGTTGTATTTTTTGTTATTTTTCCTGTCTCAGAATCTTTTGTGCTTACAGTAGTTGATTTAATAATGTCATCTCCACGTTTACTATACACGATTGTTTCATCAACTTTTTCTACCGACTTAATAGTTGTAAGTTTTGGATCTTGATAACCAGTTGCATCTAAAGAAATGCGTTTACCAGATATAAATTCTGGTCTTCTATTAATCATATCTGCTTCAAAATAAGAACGAGAACTATGCCCTCCACTAGTTGGGCCAACGTTTATCACAACATCACTATCATTACTCACACCTTTTCTTATTGTATGATCATTATCCGTAATATAATGAGTCATTTTCCCTGATTTAGCAATTGTTTTGCTATCCAAGCCTTTTTGCCAAAATTCACGCTTAGTTAGCAAATTCGTCACTACTTTTGGAGCATTAAAAGTGGTTCCTTTTTTTAAGATATTGTTGTAAAAGTTTCTGTAAGCTGCATTTTCTTTAGGAGACATTACTCTGCTATCAGAATATGCCAACTGATAAGCTTCAACCATTGCACGTTGTACTAAATATCCCCCTAAAGAATGTCCAGTCAAATATAAATTTGTAATACTCTTGTCATTGGCTAATTCACGCATAATATTTTCTGCTTCTACCCCTTGTTGAGGATTCCCACCAGTTCCAAGAGTTATATCCGCTTTAATATCTTTAGCGTCACTAGTACCACGAAACGCTAATACTTGTGCAGTTCCATTTGGTAAATATGAAAAATCACTTTTCGTTTCAAATAATACAGCATCTAGTCCACTTGATGTGTGATAACTCTTCTTTCTTTCCCAATATGGTCCTAATTCCTTATTCATCATCATATATTCATAACGTGGTTTTGTATCACTATTCTTTTTATACAAATCTGATTCAGATAACGGTCTCTTATGATCCAATACTCTATCTATATATTGATCATCACGATATGCCAATTCCATAAACATAATCATATCACGTTCACTGACATTCCATTTTAATTTTTCATCTGCTTTTTCTTTACTATCAATAATGCCATCTCCATCAGTATCCTCTAACATCGGATGACTATTGTATCCTACATACTTTTTCCCATTTTTTTCATAAATGTAAACTTCATCTTTATCTTTTAAGTAATCATTATCTGTAAAGCCGTCAGGAGTTAAAGTAGGTCCATTAACTAACAAGCTATCAATTTTATTGCCTTCTGAAGCAATGATTCCAGCTTTTATTTGTTTAGCATACTCCTCATTTAGCTCATATTTTTTTACTTCTGAAGAGTTAGAAACACCTCTCGTTTCAAAATTAGCACTTCTATCTTTTCCAGAAACGTTTTGTTTATCATTTGTCGTTTCAACTTTTTCTAATTTATTAGAGGGTGTTGTACTTTCACTAAATTCAGTAGAATTTCGATTTTCCGGAGTAGTTACTACGTTTTCTATTTTTTCATTAGTTGATACAACCCGCTCTTTCTCTGAACTAACTTCTACCTTTGATAGTGAAGCATTATCTGTTGCAGCAAAAACCTGTTGTGAGGATTGAAACAGAGTAATCCCTATCAAGACTGAAGCTACTCCAACAGAGAATTTTCTAATTGAAAAACGTTGGCGTTTATTAAATATTTCTTTCATTTTATCAAATTCTTTCTAAATAAATTTTATCCCCCATTTAAAATAGAATCATTTAGTTTTGGTTCACTAACTTCTATTTTCACCTAAATTTTTAAACTATCCCCTAATATTGTATTAGTATACATTAATAACTTTCTAAAAAATTATTCAAACTCCCTTGCAAATCTCATTAATTCTTTTACTGTTGATGGTTCCATTTGCGCATGTCCTGCAGCAGTAGAAAAGACTAATTCAGCATGTGGCAATTTTTCTTTTAAATCATATGCACCACTCGGACGACAATCAACATCATATCTACCATGAACTATTTTAATCGGAATCTCTTTTAATGTATCTGCATGATTAAGAATATAATTATCATCTTCTACAAAGCAATGATGGTAGAAATAATGACATTCCATAATGGCAATTGCAAGCATGTCCTCATCTGTTTCCTCACCAGAAGTTTTTCTAGGTAATAAGGTAATAATGCCACCTTCCCATCTAGCCCATTGACGAGCAGCTTCTAATCGAATAGATGCATCTTCACTGGTCAACCTTTTATAATAAGCTGTTACTAAATTATCTTGTTCTTCAACTGGAATATGATTCAAATAAGGCTCAAATTGATCTGGGAAGAAATCACTAGCTCCTTTTTGGTAAAGCCAATCAGTATCTTCTTGTCTACCTAAGAAAATCCCACGTAAAATCAATCCCAGAACTCTTTCTGGATATTGAATCGCATAATGAAGGGATAAAGTCGTCCCCCAACTACCACCGAACACAAGCCATTGATCAATTCCTAGCTTTTCACGGATTTTCTCCATATCCGAAACTAAATGTTGAGTTGTATTCTCCTCTAATGAAAGAAAAGGTAAACTTTTCCCACAACCACGTTGGTCAAATTGAATCATTCGATAAACATCTGGATTAAATAATTGACGGGTAACCGGACTTGAACCTCCTCCTGGTCCACCATGAACAATAATGACTGGTTTCCCATTTGGATTTCCTGATTCCATCACAAATACTTGATGTGTTGAAGAAACTTCTAAATAAAATTCATTATAAGGCTCTATTGGCGGAAATAAACTAACGTTTTCCATTATTTCTCCCCCTTTTATAAGTGAGTTAATGCTACTCGAATGGCTTCATCATAATTCGGTTCATCTGTCATTTCTTGAACAATTTCTTGATAAACAATTGTTCCATTTTGATCCAACACAAAAATCGAACGTTGGTCTACGCTTAATTCAGGCACATAAATGCCATACGCTTCTCCAAATGTAAAATCAACATCGCATAACATTTCCATTGCAACATCATTTGCCGAACACCAATTTTTAAATTCATCTTTGTTATTTTTACTAATCGTTACTAATTGAATACTTGGATGTTCTTTCATTTTTTTATGGAAAGCTTTTGTTTGAATATCGCAAACTCGAGTATTAATATCTGGAACAACACTGATTAATGTTACGCTTCCTGCAAATGATTCTGGAGTTTTCATTTCTCCATGAATGCATTCTAATGAAAAGTGAGGAGCTTTTTCTCCTACTGTTGGTAATTCCCCTTTTAATTCATATGGGTTATTGTGTCGTGTAATAAACATCATTCATTCTCCTTTTTTATACTATTTTTTACAATCATTTTTAATTCTGGTAATACTACTTCTTCAAACCATGGATTTTTCTTCATCCACCTTATATTTAAGGGGGAAGGATGTACCAATGGAAAATACTTTGGCAAGTATTCTTGATAACTTCTTACCGTTTCAGTTAAATTCTCTTTTTTCGTTTCTTTTAAATAATAATTTTGTGCATATGAGCCAACTAATAAAATACACTCAACCTGTTTCAATAATGGTAAAACTAATGGATGCCATTTTGGGGCAAATCCTTTTCTAGGTGGTTTATCTCCACTTTTACCTTTTCCAGGATAGTAAAAGTCCATTGGAACGACTGCAAATAATCCTGATTCGTAAAATAACGTTTCATCAACCCCTAGCCATTCTCTTAAACGATCTCCACTTTTATCCCAGAAAAATTTACGGCTTTCTTGAGCCTTTAATCCAGGTGCTTGACCGATAATTAAAATCTTTGCCGTTTCTGGAATCCAAAATAATGGTTCAATTCCTTGTTCTGTAAAGACATGATTTTCTTCATCCTGCATAATTTGCTCTTTTAATTGTTCAAAAGACAATTGTATCATCTCCAATTTCTACTGCTAGATTTAACGATGAACAAACATAGCATCACCAAAACTAAAGAAACGATAACGTTCACGAATAGCATGGTGATAAGCTTCTAATGTAAAGTCTCGCCCTAAATAAGCACTCACCAACATCACTAATGTTGATTTTGGAAGATGGAAATTTGTAATAAACGCATCCACTACTTTAAATTCATATCCTGGCGAAATGAAAATATCTGTCCATCCACTACTTGGAACGATTTCTCCTTGATTAGCTGAACCTACTGTTTCTAATGTACGAATCGAAGTTGTTCCTACTGCAATCACTCGTTTTCCATTTTTCTTTGTTTCTGCAATAACTTCTGCTGTTTCTTTTGAAATATGATAATATTCCGAATGCATTTTATGGTCTTCTAAATGATCTACGGAAACAGGTCTAAAGGTACCTAATCCAACATGTAATGTAATCGGAACTATTTGAATACCTTTTTGTTGAATTTTTTCCATTAATTCTTTTGTAAAGTGTAAACCAGCTGTTGGTGCAGCTGCAGATCCATTTTCCTTTGCATAAACCGTTTGATAACGTTCTTGGTCTTCTAAGCGTTCTTTGATATACGGTGGTAATGGCATTTCACCTAATGATTCTAAAATTTCTAAAAATACTCCATCGTATTGAAATTCAATGATTCTTCCACCTTGCTCTAATTCTTCTGTCACAGTGGCCTTTAATCGTCCATCACCAAAGGATACTACTGTTCCAACTTTCATTCTTTTAGCTGGCTTTACAAGAGTTTCCCAGTAATCTCCATGCGTATTATGTAGTAGTAGCACTTCAATATGAGCGCCTGTTCCCTCTTTTTCACCGTATAATCTAGCTGGCAATACTCTTGTATTATTAACGATTAATGTATCACCTTCTTCTAAATAATCAATAATTTCAGAAAAATGTTTATCTTCTACACTATGTTCTGTTTCATTAACGACTAGTAATCTTGAAGAAGTTCGATCTTTCAAAGGTGTTTGAGCAATCAGTTCTTCTGGTAAATCAAAATCAAAATCTTGAGTTGTATAATTCATTCTTATTCCATCTTTCTATCTAATATCTTCTGTTCAAATGAACATAAGCTTCCGGTGTTACCATTCTTCCTCGTGAAGTACGCTTCATAAATCCAATTTGCAATAAATACGGTTCATACATATCTTCGATTGTTTCCGCATCTTCAGAAATATTGGCAGCAATCGCTCCTAATCCAACTGGTCCACCATCATATAAATCAATCATGGCATTCAATAATTTACGGTCAATCGCATCTAAACCCTTTTCATCTACTTGAAGGACTTTGAGCGCTTTTTGCGTAATTTCTTTTGAAATAGCTCCCTCTTCATAAACTTGTGAGAAATCTCTTACTCGTTTTAATAAACGATTGGCAATACGAGGGGTTCCTCTTGAACGAAGGGCAACCTCTCTAGCTGCTTCTTCATGTATTTCACTTTCAAATACACTAGCTGTTCGCTTCACAATTTCTGTTAAGGATTGTTCATCATAATATTCCATATGAGACACAATTCCAAAACGATCCCTTAACGGAGCAGATAAAGCACCCGCACGAGTTGTCGCTCCCACTAAAGTGAAAGGCGGTAATGGGAAATGAACAGGATGAGCTGTTGGTCCTTGACCTACTACAATATCCACAAAGAAATCTTCCATTGCAGAATAGAGCATTTCTTCTACTACACGAGGTAAGCGATGAATTTCATCGATAAACAATACATCTCCAGCATTTAAATCATTTAATAAAGCAACCAAATCTCCAGGTCGTTCAATAGCTGGACCACTCGTTGTTTTAATTCCTACTTCTAGTTCATTTGCAATGACCATTGCTAGAGTCGTTTTCCCTAACCCAGGAGGTCCATATAATAAGACATGATCCAAAGCTTCTTGCCTGCTACGAGCAGCTTGAATATAAATAGATAACTCTTCTTTTACTTTTTGCTGACCAATATATTGTTGTAAATTTTGCGGTCGTAATGATAATTCCGTAGAAACTTCTTGTTCATCTAAGGGACTACCATCTACAAATCGATGTTCTTCCACACAATTCTTCCTTTCTATTTCATCAATAATTTAAAGGCAATGGATAATGCTTCTTGTGTTGTTTGAGGAGCAGCTGATTCTAGCTCTTTCCAAACTTTTGTAATTTCTTTTGCAGAATATCCTAATCCTAATAATGCTTCTCTTGCTTCTTCTAACTGTTTAATTCCAGTTGCAGTTTCTACTACTGGAGTGGCTACTTCTTCCACTACAATATTCGTGAATTTCCCCTTTAAATCTAATACAATTTGTTGAGCAGTTTTCTTACCCACTCCAGGGAATTTTGTTAAGTATGTAATATTGCCTGATTCTACTGCTTGAATAAAACCATTCACATTATCATTTGCTAAAATTGATACTGCACTTTTTGGTCCAATTCCTGAAACACTAATTAATTTTTGGAATAATTCTTTTTCTTCATCACTTAAAAAACCATACAATGTAATCGAATCTTCTCGAACAATTTGTTGAAGCTCTACTCGAATAACTTCATTCAATTTTGATTGGATACGATAAGGATTGGCGAACATAATTTGATATCCAATCCCATGATTTTCTACGACAATATAGGTTGGCTGAATAGCCACTAATTCTCCTTTAAGATATTCGTACATCTCATACCTCCGTTATATTTCTTCCTATTAAGTGTATCACGAAAACGGCTTAAATTCTAATAATCTACTGAGAAAAATAGCATTAAATGTGTACAAAAAAGACGATAGATTTGAATTCTATCGTCCATATCATTTGTTAGTAATTTCATTTTTCATCTATTTTATTTCGACGAATTTGTAATTGAGTTTGCCAATCTTCCATTTGATCAATAAACTTTTTACCTTTCAATCGAATTCCTACGTATTCGTCCATTAATGAGTCACAAAGTCTTTTTAAATCTGCTTTTGTTTCTGAAGATAGACTCAATGATTGAATTTGCAAAGGAGATTTCATTGCAACAAGGAGCCTTGCAATATGCACTGCCTTTGGACTTAATTGTAATCTCTTCTCATCTTTATCATAGTGTCTTGAACATAACAATCCATGATGTTTCAACGAAATATCAAACGGTCCAACTGACTCCTCGCAAAAACAACACTGTTGCCATTGAAAGGCCACTCCAAAGTATTTTAACATTTTTAATTCAAAATAATGCATTAAAATAAATGGATCTAAGTCATTTTCCACCGCACGAATACAATTTTCTAATAAATCATACAACTCTGTATTCACGATTCTATCTTCCATCACAGCATCAACTAATTGCATCATATACGTCATGACCGCTTGAACTTCAATTTGTTCATAAATCCGTCGATGATTTTGTACTTCAAGACATTCCCTAATAAAACTAAATCCATTTTGATGAATGGTTCCGATAAAAACAGCTCTCGTAAAGGGTAACGTTGCTGCAGATAAAGGATTGCTCGAGCGTTGTAAATTTCTTACAAAAAACATTTGCTTGCCAAATTCTCGAGAGAAAATCTTAACAATCATATCGTGTTCTTTATATTCTTGTCGAAATAAAACAATGCCGGTAAACTTTTGAAAGTATTCCATAAAGTCACCTTAATCTTTATAATCTGTTGTACGATAGCCAAAGTCTTGTAAATGGCTCTTTTTCTTACGCCAATCTTTTTCAACTTTAACCCATAATTCTAAATATACTTTATTTCCTAATAATTGTTCGATATCTTTTCTTGCTCTGACACCAATTTCTTTCAGTAATTTACCACCTTTACCGATAATAATTCCTTTTTGAGTTGGTCGCTCAACAATAATATTGGCATAAACATGTACTTTATCAAATTCATCTTTTTGCATTTTATCTACGGTAACTGCAACTGAATGAGGAATTTCTTCTTTTGTTAAATGCAAGATTTTCTCACGAATTAACTCAGACACAACGAAATATTCTGGATGGTCTGTAATTTGATCACTTGGATAATATTGAGGTCCCTCTGGCAAATGATTCGTTAAAGTTGTCATCAATTCTTGAACATTATTTCCTTGTAAAACTGAAATTGGAATAATTCCTGCAAATGGAATCGTTTCTTGATACGATTCAACTCGGTCTAATAATTCATCTGGAGAAATTAAATCAATTTTATTCAACACTAGAAAGACGGGTGTTTTAATTTTCTTTAATTTTTCAATAATAAAGTCATCACCAGGACCTCTTTTTTCTGCAGCATTCACCATAAATAATACAGCATCTACTTCTTTTAAGGCAGAATAAGCACTTTCTACCATGAAGTTTCCTAATTCATGCTTCGGTTTATGAATTCCTGGAGTATCTAAAAAGACAATTTGACAATCTTGATTCGTATATACCCCTTGAATTTTATTACGTGTTGTTTGAGCTTTATCCGACATAATGGCAATTTTTTGCCCTAAAACATAATTCATAAAAGTAGATTTTCCTACATTTGGTCTACCAACAATTGCTACAAAACCTGATTTAAATTGTTTTGACATATTACTCTCCTTATAAAAATATTTGTAAAATCTTTGGAATAAAAATTCCAGAAGCTATAATGAGTACAAATATAGCTCCAATTAATACGACGCCCGCTGCTACATCTTTTGCTTTTTTAGCGGCTAAATGATAATTATGTTCTACCATTAGATCCACTAATTGTTCTACAACGGTATTTAACATTTCTAAAATAAACATTAAAAAGATACAAAATACAATCCAGTACCATTCTACTCTTTCAATTTTTAATAAGAACCCAAGGATAACGACTATTATTGCAGCAACAACATCGAATCTAAAATTTCTCTCATCTTGAAATACCATTTGAATACCATTTACAGCATGCAGCATGGATTGTTTGAAATGATGATTTTTTTCAACTTGTTTACGCATTTCTTGTTAAACCATAGGCTGTTAAAATTTCTTTTTGTAAGCCTGTCATTTCTTTTTCTTCTTCCTCTGTTTGATGATCATAACCATTTAAATGTAAAAAACCATGTAACGCTAAAAAGCCTAATTCACGTTCTAAACTATGTCCATATTCTTCTGCTTGTTCCTTTGCACGATCGACTGAGATAATAATATCCCCAATGGAAGTCACAAAATTTTCATCTGAAGCCATAAAGTTTTTAATTGGATCCATATCTTCGTCTTCATCATCTAAAGCAAAACTAATGACATCTGTTACTTTATCAATATTTCTAAAGTCTCGATTAATCTCACGAATTCTTTCACTTGATACAAATGAAATACAGCATTCACGATTTTCTGGGTAATGTAAATAGTCACTTGCAAATGATACAACATCTTCTACTAATTTTTGATATTCTTCTTTGACTACTTCTGTTTCGTCTATTAATTCAATAAACATAATATTTCCTTTCTACTTCACTTCTTGTTTTTTAATTGTTGGATATTCAATTCTTGAATGGAAGGTACCATTTAAAGAAGTCACAATCATTTTTTCTACAATCGCTATTTCTTTCATTGTAATATCACATTCTACAAACTGTTCATCTTCTAGTCGGTTCATAATAATAGAATGGACTAATGCTTCAACTTTTTCTAATGTCGGTTCTTTCATCGCACGAGTTGCTGCTTCTGCACTATCCACAATATTAATAATGGCTGCCTCTTTTGTTTGAGGTTTTGGTCCCGGATAACGGAAATCTTCTTCTTTTACATCCGGATTATTTTTTAACGCTTCCGCATAAAAATATTTCATCAATGTTGTGCCATGATGTTGTGCACAAATATCAATGACTGCTTGAGGTAATTGGTGTTGTTTTAAAATTTCTACCCCTTTTGTTACATGGTTAAAAATAATATGAACCGATTCTTCAGCACTTATCATATTATGAGGAGATTCCATATGTCCTGGTAAATTCTCAATAAAGAAAAATGGATGTTCTAATTTTCCAATATCGTGATAATAGCACGCTACTCTTGCTAATTGAGAATCCCCACCAATTGCTTCTACACAGTTTGCAGAAATATTTGCAACCATTAAGCTATGATGATAAGTTCCCGGTGCTTTTGTAATCAAATCTTTTAATAATGGTTGATTTGGATTCGATAATTCAGCCCATAATAATACCGAACTATCTTCAAATACATACGCTAAATACGGCATTAAAATGACTGGTATTAAAAATGATAAAAATCCACTTAATAGTAAAAATAGAAAGACAAACATCGTTTGTTGCGTTTGAAATTCATAATTACTATAAAATACAAATGGAATTCCTAACAACACAGGATAAAACAAATATTTCATAAAACGTTTCATCCATGATTGATTTTGCCACAATTTTTCATTTAATATTCCAATCCATGCAATTATTGAAAGAAATACTGTTGTTAAAATTAAATGTAACACATTCGTCGATTGAGAAAAGAAATACCATGAAAAAATTGGCATTAATACAATTGAAAAAATCGTTAATCTCAAACTCTTTGTTAATCGATACAATAGATAAATAAAACCAGAAATTGGGAAAGCTAATCCTATATGTTCTACCCCTTTATTTTGTACTAAAGCTAATATTTTTAATACTATCACTCCTGCAACTAAGATCAAACTAAATACAGTTAAAGATGTTGCTGTATCACCTGTACGTTGGTTATCAGATTGCGTTGGATTGCAAAAATACACTGCTAAAAAGAGAACAATTCCTATAAGGAAGAGGATATAACTCAATAATTCATGATAATTTGGCTTACTGTTACTTAACCCAAACAATTCTAACAATCGAATCTCCTGATTAGAAATCACATGTCCCTCTTGAACAAGCACTTGCCCTTGCAAAATTTTCACAGGATTGACTGCTGCCTTAGCAACTTCTTTAGCTTTTTGTGTTGCTTCTTTATCCACCACATTATTAACAATTACTGAAACTGTCACTAATTGACCTAATAATTCTCGTTCCGTATCAGAATACTCACTGTAGAATAAAGTTTTCTTTGCATCTTCTTGTGCTTTTGTAACGGTACTTTCACTGATTGGATTTTTCATTTGAGTTTCAACAACTGATTTTAATGTTTTCTCATATGAAGCCAACTGTTCATTATTCGCTTGTAATAATTGCGAAATATATTTATCCGGGATAAAAATTGCAAACTCTCTGATAGACTGATTCTCTTTTTCAAGAGATTTCTTAAAATATTGAACTCTTTCTTGAGTCGTTGCTACTCTTGTCACAGATTCTTCAGAGGAATTACTTTGATCTGTTTTAATAATTTCTGCGGACGCTTTGGATGCAACAGACTTAATTGCTTGGAAAAATTGCTGAATATTTGTTAATTGCTTTGTTAATCGTTCTTGGTCAAAGACTAATACATCACTAACTGCATCCATTGCTATTTGTTGATTTTTCTCTGTTTGAGCTTTATCTTCTAGCGTTCGTGGTGCACGAATCGTTTCCTTAGCAACTTGATTCAATTCAACAGTGTATGTTGTTGGTTTCACACTACTATATCCAATGACTAGCAATGCAACGAATGTTAAAAAAAGAAGTAAGGGCAAATAGAAAACGCCCAAAACTTCCTGAAATTTTCGCAGTTTCTGTCTCATTTTTCATTTACTCCTTACTTATTCATCTTGTTCTGAATAGGCATCAATAATACTTGATACTAATGGATGACGAACAACATCAAAAGCATCAAATTCAACAAAAGAAATACCACTAATGCCTTTTAGTTTATTTTCTGCATCTACTAAACCACTCATATGACTTCCCTTTGGTAAGTCTACTTGTGTCTTATCCCCATTAATAATCATTTTTGAACCAAATCCTAAACGAGTTAAGAACATTTTCATTTGAGCTCTTGTTGTATTTTGTGCTTCATCTAAAATAATAAATGCTTCTTCTAATGTACGACCACGCATATAAGCAAGTGGAGCAACTTCAATCACTCCTCTTTCCAATAAACGATTCGTATGTTCTACTCCATAAATGGCATATAATGCATCATAAATCGGACGTAAATATGGATCAACCTTTTCTTTTAAATCCCCTGGTAAAAATCCTAAGTTTTCCCCGGCTTCAACAGCTGGTCGTGTTAAAATAATTTTCTTGACTTGACCTTTTTTCAAAGCTTGAACCGCCATCACAACTGCTACAAAAGTTTTCCCAGTCCCTGCAGGCCCAATTCCAAATACCATATCTGTTTTCTTAATTGCATGAATATATTGCTGTTGTCCAAATGTTTTTGCACGAATCGGTTTACCAGAAAATGTTCGTCCAATTTCCTCATTATATAAATTTAAAAAATAATCTAATGTACCTCTTTTGGCCATTTTAATGGCTGTTACAATATCTGTTTGAGAAATTGAAATACCACGAGCTATTAATTCTTGTAGTTGTTCTAATAATATTACAGTTTGTTTTACAGACTCTTCTTCACCGGAAATTAACAATTGTTCTTCACGATGAGTAATAAGTGTTTCAAAGGTTTCTTCCAATAATCTCAAATGTTGATCCTGGGAACCAAATAATTGAACAAGTTGTGGATGATCTTGGATTTCTAACGATTGTTTATAGTTTTCTTCTGCCACACTGTTAACCTCCATTTACTGTATGTAGCACTATTATAGCATATTTTAACCGTTTCTTTCTATGAATTTACTGTTTAGAAATGAACTAATACAAAAAAATAATACCGCAGAATTCAATTTCTACGGTATTATATCTTTCATTCTGAAATGAATAAGTCTCTTTACTGATGATTAGCCTAAATGAGCTTTTACTTGTTCTTTAATCACGTTGCCGTCTGCTTTTCCTTTTAATTCTTGCATAACAGCACCCATTAATTTACCAAATTCTTTTTGAGTTGTTGCACCAATTTTCTCAGCTACAGTTGCAATGACTTCTTTTACTTCCTCTACTGATAATTGTTTTGGTAAGTAACGTTCTACAATTTCAATTTCAGCTTCTGTTTTAGCAACTAATTCATCACGTCCTGCCTTCACAAATTCTGCTAATGATTCACGACGTTGTTTTGCTTCACGTGCTAAAATTGTTAATTCTTCTTCAGCATTTAATTCTTCTTTTTTATCAATTTCTGCGGCTTGAACAGCTGTTTTAATCATTCTTAATACTGCTAAAGTTTCTTTATCTTTTGCTTTCATTGCTGATTTAATATCATTATTTAATGTTTCTTTTAAACTCATGTTTTTCACTCCTTAAAAATACGAAAAAGACTGAGACGTAAATCCCAGCCTTTACTTAGTCATATGATACACAGAGTTGACTAGAACTTACGTTTACGAGCTGCCTCTGATTTTTTCTTACGTCTTACACTTGGTTTTTCATAAAACTCACGTTTACGAGCCTCTTGTAAAGTACCAGTTTTTGAAACAGTACGTTTGAAGCGACGAAGAGCATCATCAAGTGATTCGTTTTTACGAACAACTGTTTTTGACATATCCTATTCCCTCCCTCCGAGCATTAAAAGTAACTGTTTTCTTTTGAATAGAATAACCAAACAAACGAAATGTCCTTTTTTTATTATAGAAAAGGTTTGCTCAATTGTCAATTAGATAAACTAAAAAATTAGCGGAAAAAATTCAAATTTGACTCTAGCTTATGAAGCTGCATGAGCACATTTTTCACATAATCCAAATACTTCAAAACGATGTGAATGTACTTCGCAACCCTCCAATTGTGTCTCAAAATAAGTCATTGGACAAAATTCAATTTCTTTCGTACGTCCACATTTTTCACAAATAAAATGATGATGATGTCCCTCATGACTACAACCAAAACGGAATAATTTTTCACCATTCCATTCCGTTGTTTCTAAAATACCTAAATCCGTAAAATCATATAAATTACGATAAATCGTATCATAACTCATATTTGGAAAATCAGTTTCTAATAATTGTTGCACTTGTTTAGCAGATAAATAACGATCTTCATGGCTAAATATCTCAATGATTTTCTCACGTTTGCTCGTATACTTAAATCCTGCTTGCTTTAATAACTGAATCGCTTGCTCAATTTGTCCATGATGACAATGACAGTGTTGGTGCTGGTTTTCATTTTTAATTGAATGGTGATGTGCTTCTTCATGGTGATGACAACATTCATGCTGATGATGCGTATGTTCTTCTCCATGATGATGGCAACATTCTTTTTTATGATTATCTTTATGGTGACAACATTCGTGTTCGTGATCGTGTGGCATAAAACTTCCTCCTATTACTGACTAATAATTTTTGAAAGTAAATCTGGGTCAAATTGATTTTGACGAATCATTTGTATTTCAAATAAATATGGAGCTTTTTGATTTTTCTTATCTTCTCCAACATAAGGAGTTTCTAATATTTTAGGAATATTTTTAAATTTTTCTTCTAAGACTACTTGCATTAAAGCATCGAAACCAATTTCGCCAAATCCAAAGTTTGCATGTCGGTCTTTGTGTGCTCCACAAACATTTTTAGAATCATTGATATGCAATACTTTTAAGCGATCTAATCCGATTACTCTATCAAATTCTGTCATTACACCAGAAAAATCTTCTTTCAAGTTGTATCCTGCATCATGAATATGACAAGTATCCAATGTCACAGATAAACGATCATTATGAGTAACACCGTCAATCATACGAGCAATTTCTTCAAAAGTACGACCTAATTCAGTCCCCTTCCCAGCCATTGTTTCAAGTGCAATTTGAACTTTTTGATTTTTATCAATTACTTCATTTAATCCTTTTACAATTTGTGCAATTCCGACATCGACTCCTGCTCCTACGTGAGAACCTGGATGAAGTACCACTTGTTTTGCACCAATAGCTTCTGCACGACGAATCTCTTCTCTTAAAAATTCAATCGCAAAATCTAAATAGCCTTCTTTTGTTGTATTGGCTAAATTAATAATATAAGGAGCATGCACCACTACTTCTTCAATTCCATTTGCTTGCATAAATGCTTGACCTTGAGAAATCATTAATTCTTCAATCGGTTTTCTTCTTGTATTTTGTGGTGCTCCAGTGTACACCATCATTGTATTGGCTTTATAGCTAGCTGCTTCTTTTGCAGATAATAACATCATTTCTTTTCCACTCATGGAAACATGAGATCCTAATAACATCTATCTTCCTCCTCATTCAAATCAATTTTATTTTACGTGAGAAATCAGGATTCATCAAGCATTAACCCTTTTTAACAATTTTACATCAAATCCAAAACTGGTAAGGCTTATCTTTTACTTTTCAAACACTTTCATAATTGGTATAATAAGGTTTATAGAAGATTAAAATAGGATTATAAAAGGAGCGCCTATGGAAAATGTTAAAAAAATTATACGTAATAAAAACGTTCAATATTTCATGAGTTTTAGTGCTTTCCTTCTTGCTTTTAGTTTTTCAATTATTCCATTAATCGATGCTAATCCAGCTCCATTTTCTATTCGTAATGAAACAACTGTAGTTGCCAATCATCAAGAAGAAGATGAAAATGAAAATAATGAGAAACTAGACAAGTCTCAAGTTGCTCAAGTAGCAGCTGTAGAAAGTGATACCTCAGTTAAATTATATCAAGAACCCAATTCTCAACAATTTCCTATTGCTGAAGTAAAAAAAGGTGAATACGTACTTGTCCTACATAAAGTAAATGATGAGTGGCTACAAGTTCAATTTCATCAACAAGTTGCATGGATGCCTACAAAAGATGTCTTATTAACTCATTTAATGATTGGACATTCAAGTGGCCCAGTATCACTTTATAAAGAAGCTAGTAACTCATCACAAGTTGTGACAACAATCCCATTCGGACAACCATTCTATTTATTAGATGATCAACAATCAAACTTTTATAAAGTATCCTATAATGGACAAGAAGGTTATGTTGACAATAATCAATTAAACTATGCTGTTGACCATATGAATGAGTTATACAAATTACAAGCCGTATTACCACAAACTCTAGATGCTAAAAAGATGATTTCAACAAAATTAAAAGAAACACCTTTATATGAATCTGCTGATTCATTTTCTAAGAGAGTAAGTACTGTTAATGCAGGTACTATTTTCAATTATGAAGACCGTGAAAATGATTTTTATAAAGTATCCATTGGAAATGGTAAAAAAGCCTATGTCCCTTATTGGTTAGTGAATGCAAACTTTGCTGCAGTAGAAACTGATTCTCAAATTCCACAAGGAATTGAACATGCTAAGATTGTGATTGACCCAGGTCATGGTGGAGATGATCCAGGTGCTGTTGTTACTTTTAGTGAGAAACATGAAGCTGATCATACTCTAACAACTGCTCTTCTATTGAAAAAAGAATTAGAAAATTTAGGGGCAACTGTTATTCTAACTCGTGAATCTGATAAGAGTGTTAGCTTAGAAAATCGTGCTCAGTTAAGTAATCGAGAACAAGCCAATGCCTTTATTAGTTTACACTTCGATTCTGGTCCAAATGCAAATGCATCTGGTACAACTGGTTATTATTTTGCATCAACTAGTGAAAACTTAGCGCAAACGGTTAATAAATATATTTCACGTAATTTAACATTGAAGAGCCAAGGAACAAAATTCCAAAACTTCTTAGTGTTACGTGAAAATAAACAACCTTCTATTCTTTTAGAATTAGGTTATTTAAATAATCCGGATGACAATAAATTAATTGAGTCAACGGAATATCAAGAAAATATTGCCAAAAGCATTGCAAGTGCTTTAAAAGAATATTTCCAACAGTAACAATAATATAAATAAAAAATAGACTTTTCTTTAAATAGCAAGGACGGCAGCAGCTTCGCAAAGCGAATCTCATGCCTAATGCTATGGGAAAAGTCTTTTTTGTTATTTAATTATTTCAAAATAGACAAGTAACAATAAAACGCCTGTCTCTTTTTCTATTAAAACAAATCATCCATCTCTACAGAGTTTTCTACTTCTTCTGCTACATAGTTTGGAGTAATTTCTTCTACTACTGTATTTTCTACTGCTCTACTCACTAATTCTTCAACATTCAATCTTGCTTCGTATTCTCTTGCTTTTTCTAATTTTGGTTTTGTTTTTGGACTTGGTGGTGCAAAAACAGTACAGCAATCTTCAAATGGTTGAATTGATAATTCAAATGTATCAATTTCTTGTGCAATGGCAATAATATCCAATTTATCCATTGTGGCAACTGGACGAATGATTGGTGTATTCGTAACATCATTAATCGCAATCATACTTTCTAATGTTTGAGAAGCTACTTGCCCTACTGATTCACCATTTGCAATTGCTAATCCATGGTTTTTCTCACGTAATTGATCTGTAATTCGTAGCATCATTCTACGCATGACCGTCATTAAGTAATTTTCTGGGACAGCTTTTTTAATTTCTTCTTGAATTTCTGTAAATGGAACAGTGAAGAATTGTAAACTTCCTCCATAGATTGCTACTTTTGCAGCTAATTGTTTTGTTTTCACCAATGCTTGAGGACTTGTATAAGGAGGACTTGCAAAATGCACACATTGTACTTCCATTCCTCGCTTCATTGCTAAATAAGCGGCAACTGGAGAGTCAATTCCTCCTGATAACATTAAGGAGACTCTACCACTTGTTCCAACTGGTAAACCACCCGCACCTTGAATTGTTTGTAAACTCACCATAATATGTTGACGACGAACATCTACACGAACCGTAATATCTGGTTGTTTTAATTGTACACGAATTTCTGGATAAGCTTCTAATACTGCATCTCCTAAAAATAAATTAATCTCATTCGTATCCATTACAAATTCATGGTCACTACGTTTTGTTGCAATCTTAAATGTTTTACCATTCGGATTTTCTTTTCCAACTAAGTCCAATACGACTTCTTTCACTTTCTCCATCTCTTTTTCTAAAATATAGACAGGAGAAAATGACTGAATACCAAAGATTGGTTTTAGTAATGGAATAATTTCTTCTTGAGGAACTCCATTTAAATCTAAGTACATAAAATCATAATCTGGGAACACTCGAACTTGAGGGTAATTCATCAATGCTTTTTTAATATTATTGGCTAATTTTTGCGTAAACATTTTTTTATTACGTCCCTTAGTCGATAATTCCCCATATCTTACTAATAATCTAACTTTCACTTTTTCACTCCTTTATTTTAAAAATTCAAATTTTTTCATTAATTTTTCTAACACTTCTACAAATTGTTTTGCTTCATCAAGTGTATTCAAATATGAAAAACTAGCACGAACAGCACTTGTTGCCCAATAATCTGGAACATTCATTGCAGCTAAGGTACTCGAACTATCAGATTTTTTACTTGAACAAGCAGAAGTTGTTGAAATATAAATATCTTCCTCTTCAAATGCATGGACAAGTACTTCTCCACGTACCCCTTTTAATGCAAAGCATAGAATATGATTCACTCCCTCTTTAGGAGAGAAAATTTTAATTTGAGGTTGTTTTTCTAAAAAATCCCATAAATAGTCTCGAATTTCCTTCATAGGATGAGGAGCTTCTAAATACATACGCATTGCTTTAGTAGTAGCCACAATTCCTGGTAAATTTTCAGTTGTACTACGTTCTGTCTTTTCCTGACCTCCACCTGTTAATAACGACTGAATTTTTCTTCCTGCTTTTTTATAAAGTATTCCAACACCGCGTGGTCCATGGAACTTATGAGCAGATAAACTTAATAAATCAATTCGTCCAAGAGCTAATAAATCTGGAACTTGTTCTAAAGCTTGAACAGCATCAACATGAAAATGAACCCACGGATATTGTTCAAGAATACGAGAAATCTCCTCAATGTTTTGACTCACACCAATTTCATTGTTCACCGCCATTACAGAAACTAAAATGGTTTCCTTTTTTAGCATTAACTCTAATTGTTCTAATGAAATTTCACCTTTGTAATTAACATCTAAATAACTGATTTCAAATCCTAATTGAGCTAATTGTTTCACCGTATTTAAAACAGAAGGATGTTCAATTTTTGTCGTAATAATATGATTTCCGAATACTCTTTTTTCCAGTGCTGTTCCTTTAATGGCCCAGTTATTGCTTTCTGTTCCACCAGAAGTAAAATAAATCTCTTCTGTTTTAGCACCTAAAAGAGCTGCAATATGTTCTCTTGCTTTTTCTAATACTTGAAAGGCTTGTCCTCCAAGTCGATGTAAGCTTGAAGGATTTCCCCAAAAAAGCTCGCTTGTTTGAACATATGATTGTAATGCTTCTGGAGCAATTTTTGTTGTTGCTGAATTATCAAAATAAATCATGATTTCTCCTTTTCTACATCTCATAACGGCAAAAGGAGCGAGTTCTTTTTTAAAAGAACCCCTCCCGCCATCATTTTATATGAATAATCTAATTAGTTGGCTACAATGTTTACCAATTTTCCTGGAACTGCAATAACTTTACGAACTGTTTTGCCTTCAATTGCGGCTTTTACAGATTCATGATTTCTTGCAATTTCTTCCATTGCAGCTGCATCACTATTTGCTGGAACCATAACACGAGCTTTAATTTTTCCATTTACTTGGAAGATCACTTCTACTTCATCTTCTACTAAGAAAGCTTCATCATAAGTTGGCCATGCAACATAGCTAATCGATTCAGTTGCACCTAGTTTAGACCATAATTCTTCTCCTAAGTGTGGAGCGATTGGTGCTAATAATTGAACTAAGCCTTTCATATACTGAACTGGAAGTGCTTCTGTTTTATACGCTTCATTCACAAAAATCATCATTTGAGAAATCGCTGTATTAAAGCGTAATGCTTCGTAATCTTCTGTAACTTTCTTAACAGTTTGGTGATAAATTTTATCTAATGAACCATCATTGAAAGTTGTAATACGATCACGTAATTTACCTTCTTCATCCACTAATAATCTCCAAACACGTTCTAAGAATTTACGGCTTCCTTCAAGACCTTTTTCACTCCAAGCAATTGAAGCATCCAATGGTCCCATAAACATTTCATATAGACGTAATGTATCTGCACCATATTGACGAACAACATCATCCGGATTGACTACATTTCCTTTTGATTTAGACATTTTTTCATTACCTTCACCAAGAATCATCCCTTGGTTAAATAATTTTTGGAATGGTTCTTTATTAGGAACAACTCCTAAATCGTATAACACTTTATACCAGAAACGAGCATATAGTAAGT
>NZ_CAUPXD010000033.1:0-18896 GCF_963515095.1 uncultured Granulicatella sp.
TAAAGACTTAATTTGGTGTTAAATTTGATCCACCAACAGAATTTGTCGATGAGCCTGAAAAGGACGGTAGGAAAATCGTAAAATCGATTTTCCTGCCGTCCTTGTTATTTTATTACATTAATCTAATTCTGTTTCTTGGTATTCTGGATATCCGTGGGCTACACGACTTGCTGCTGCTGCTGCGATAGCACCTACGATATCATCTAAGAAAGTGTGGCAGTAGCCACTTGATTTATCATTTAATAATTCTAAAATTCCTGGTTTTACTTTATCAATATAACCATAGTTTGTAAATCCGATAGAACCATAAACATTTACGATTGATAAAGCAAGAATTTCGTCTACACCATATAAACCTTCATCTTTTGTAAGAATATCATTTAATGGTTGTGATAATTGATTTTTTTCTGCTAATTTATCTAACTCAATTCCTGTAATAATGGCGTTTTGTACTTCACGTTTTTTTAGAACAAATTCAACATTATTGTAGCAGTGTTCAAGCGTTAAATTAGGAAAATATGGTTCCTGTAAGAAATGAACTAATTTTGCAATTTCTTCTAACTCAACTCCACGTTCGTGAAGAAGTGATAGTGCATATTCATGTAATTCTTTTGTATTTTTCATAAAAAACTCTCCTTCCACGTTTCCAGAATCTAAAAGTGGAAACGAATACATCATTATAACATAGATTATTAGAAAAGAGAAGAACTATGAATGGTTTGGATTCTTTTCTCAGGATGAATGTACGCCATTGCTTGGTTGACAGCAATCGGAGCTTCACCAAATCCTGTTGCGATAATTTGAACTTTTCCTTCGTATGTGGCAATGTCACCAACAGCAAATATACCTGGAAGGTTTGTTTCCATTTTACTATTCGTGATAATTGCATTTCTTTGAAGTTCTAATCCCCAATCTTTAATGGATCCGATAGAAGAGGAAATACCATAGCTGACAATGAAGTCATCCACTTCTAATTCAATTTCTTCTTCTCCACGAGCTTGTTTGAAGGTAACAGATTGAAGCGTATTTCCATCTCCATTTAAACGTTCTGGAATGAATGGTGTAAAGATTTCAACGGAAGAATTTTGAAGTAATTCAACACTATGTTCATGTGCTCTGAATTGTGGGCGACGGTGAATGATGCTAACTTTTTTTGCGATATTTTCTAACGCTAATGCCCAGTCAACTGCGGAATCTCCACCACCACAAATGGCAATGTTTTTATCTCTAAATTGTTCTAAATTAGTCACGAAGTAGTGCAGTTGATGATTTTCATAATTTTCTGCACCTTCTAATTCTAATTTACGAGGACGAAAAGCTCCGTTCCCACATGCAATAATAATCGTTCTTGCAAAGTGTTTTTGTTTAGAAGTTGTAATTTCATAGTAGTTTTCGTGCTTTTCAATTTGAAGAGCTTCTTCTTCTAAGCAAATTTGTGTAGATTCAAATCTATCTAATTGCTTGATTAAGTTTTCTACTAAATCTCCTGCTAAAATTTCAGGATAAGCAGGAATATCGTATACCATTTTTTCAGGATATAACATTCCAGGTTGTCCTCCAAGTTGAGGAAGGCTTTCGATAATTTTTACGCTTGCTTGACGAAGTCCTGCATAAAAAGCAGTAAATAATCCAACGGGTCCGCCACCAATAATGGCAATATCTACGATTTCTGTTGTCATTTCATTCTCCATTCTTAGAAATATAAGAAGCGTAATAGGATAGCAATTACAATTCCTGTCATTGCACCACCAAATACTTCTACTGGTTTATGTCCAAGATATTTCTTAATAATTAATTTTTTATTTTCTTCTGTATTAAATAATTGAATCGGTTCATCATCATCAATTTCAATTTCTGATAATTTTGTAGATTCATCTCTTAATTGTTCTTCAAATAATTGTGATAATAAAATTCCTTGTTCACCACTTTGACGTCTAACCGCCATCGCATCAAACATGACAATCACACCAAATGTTGTGGCAATTGCTACAAGTGGAGAAGCAAATCCATATTCCAATCCAAGAGCTGTAATGAGTGAAGTAACGGCAGCAGAGTGAGAACTCGGCATTCCACCCGTACTTGTCATAAGGGATAAATGTGCTCCTTTTTTTCGAGTGAAAAAGGCAATTGGGAATTTAACAAATTGTGCAAATAATATTGATGATAATGCTGCTATTAAAGGATAATTTTCAAAAATAGTCATATATATACACTCTTTCCTAATTAGTCTTTTATACTATACCATATTCTCAAACGTTATACCAAATAAGGAAAGTAAAAACAGTAAATAAAAGGGGAAAGTTTTTGACGAGCGTGGTATACTAGGCACAGTAGATTCGAAAGAAGGTATATTCATGACAGAAGTAAATCAAGTCCCAATTCACTGTGAAACATGTCAAAAGTCTTTTGACTATACGATTTATCAAAATGTGAATGTGACTGAAACTCCAGAGTTAAAAGAAAAATTAATCAATCAAACAGTATTTCAATGTACTTGTCCACATTGTGAGCAAAAATATTTTATTCCATATATTTTGAATTATCAGGATATGGATAAGAAAATTTTGATTCATTTCTTCCCAAAAGAAGAAGAGATGCAAAAGGAATTGCAACAAGTCTTAATCGATGATCAAACAACCAATCAAGATTTCTTAGATAGCGGATATGCGGTTCGTTATGTAGGAAGTTGTGATGAATTTTTTGAAAAGTTATGCATTGCAGAAGAAGGGTATGATGACCGCATCATTGAAATTGTAAAATATTATTGCGTCGATCGAATGTTGCAAAAAAATATTGTATTTGATCGTATTCTTTTTAGTAACCAACAAGAAGCAGGAGTAGGAATTTATATTGTAAACGGAAAGAAAATTTCTCATTTTATTCCAGTTTCAGAAGAACTGTTAAAAATTGCAGAAAAGCAATTAGAAAAAGCAAAGCCAGAGAAAGATTTATTAGTGGATCGCTATTGGGCACAAATTGTTGCTTCTGTCGGAGATGAGTAGGTTGAAACTTCGTCCATAAATTGATAAAAAAGGCATTTTATGGTTTAATTGAAGCAGTATAAAACTTAGAAAAGAAGGGAAGAATAAGGGGAAAATGGTTATATTTCCACAATTAAGAAGACAATTAAAAGGAAACCCTGTTGTAATTTTACATACAAATATGGGGGATATTACTTTAGAATTATTTAAAAAGCGTGCACCGAAGACAGTTAAAAACTTTGTGACACATGCGAAAAATGGATATTACGATGGAGTGATTTTCCATCGTGTTATTGAAGACTTTATGATTCAAGGTGGAGACCCAACTGGTACTGGTATGGGTGGAGAATCGATTTGGGGGCCAAAATTTGAAGATGAATTTTCAAAAGAATTATTTAATCTTTACGGAGCTCTTTCAATGGCAAATGCTGGGCCCAATACAAATGGTTCACAATTTTTTATCGTAACAGCGAAACATGTTCCAGCTCAAATGTTGACACAATTAAAAGAGATGGGATGGCCAGAAAAAATTGTTGAAGCTTATGCAAAAAATGGTGGAACACCTTGGTTAGATCATCGTCATACTGTGTTCGGTCGTGTTGTTGAAGGAATGGACGTTGTATTAAAAATTGAATCTGTTAAACGCAATGGTCAAGACCGTCCATTAGAAGATGTTGTGATTGAATCAACGACAGTAGTGAAAAGGTAGGGGTTGAACATGACACAGACGTATCGCATTGGAGATGTGATTACTGCTAAAGTGACAGGAGTTCAGCCTTATGGAATTTTTCTAGCATTGGATGAAGAAACACAAGGATTAATTCATATTTCTGAATGTAAGCATGGATATATGGATAATGTGCATAATTTTGTAAAAATTGGAGAAGAAGTAACTGCAAAAGTGATTGATGTAGATGAATTTACCGATAAAATTAGTTTGTCGATTCGTGCATTAGAAAAACTAGATGTACCTTCTACACCAACGAGAATTAAGCGAAATAAGAAACGCTTTACTCCTCCAATTGGATTTTCATCTTTAGCGCATCAATTGCCGTATTGGATTGAAGAGGCGCAAGAAAAATTTGTAAAGCCGAAAGAAAATAAAGCATAGTAGTACTCATTTGATAGAAAAATTGATATAATAGAAGAAGAAATTTTTAGGAGGTTCATCATGGGACATATTTCATTTGATTATTCCAAAGCATTAGGTTTCTTTAATCAAGAAGAAATCGATCAATTACAATCAACTGTAACAGCAGTTGACAAAGATTTAAGAGAGGGATTAGGAGCAGGTGCAGATTTCACTGGTTGGATTAACTTACCTCGTGACTATGATAAAGAAGAATTTGCTCGTATCAAAGAAGCAGCTAAAAAAATTCAAGAAGATTCTGAAGTATTAGTTGTTATTGGTATCGGTGGTTCATATTTAGGAGCCCGTGCAGCAATTGATTTCTTAAATCATGCATTCTACAACTATTTACCAGCAGAACAACGTAAAACACCTCAAGTGTTATTTGCAGGAAATAGCATTAGCTCAACTTACTTACATGGTTTAATTGAGTTAATTGGAGACCGTGATTTTTCAGTAAACGTAATTTCTAAATCAGGTACAACTACAGAACCAGCGATTGCGTTCCGTGTATTTAAAGATTTATTAATTAAAAAATATGGTAAAGAAGAAGCGGTTAAACGTATTTATGCAACAACTGACCGTGCTCGTGGAGCATTAAAATCAGAAGCAGATGTTGAAGGTTATCAAACATTTGTTATTCCAGATGATGTAGGTGGACGTTTCACTGTATTAACAGCTGTAGGTTTATTACCAATTGCTGTAACTGGTGCAGATGTAGATGCGTTAATGCAAGGGGCTGAAGATGCTCGTGTAGCTTATAGCTCACCAAACTTAAAAGAAAATGAAGCTTATCAATATGCGGTAGCTAGAAATGTGTTATACCGTAAAGGTAAAGTGACTGAATTATTAATTAATTATGAGCCAACTTTACAATACTTCTCTGAATGGTGGAAACAATTATTCGGTGAATCTGAAGGGAAAGACTTGAAAGGTATTTATCCTTCAAGTGCGAACTTCTCAACTGATTTACACTCATTAGGTCAATATATCCAAGAAGGTCAACGTAATATCTTCGAAACGGTTATTAAAGTGGGTACTCCTAATGAAACTGTAACAATTCCTGAAACTGAGGAAGATTTAGATGGTTTAGGTTATTTACAAGGTAAAACAATGGATTTTGTAAATACAAAAGCTTTCCAAGGTACTTTATTAGCGCATACAGACGGTCAAGTACCAAACTTTGTGGTAACAATTCCTGATATGTCAGCTTATACTTTAGGTCATTTAATTTACTTCTTCGAAATCGCTGTTGGTATTTCTGGTTACTTAAATGGTGTGAATCCGTTTGATCAACCTGGTGTTGAAGCGTATAAGAAAAATATGTTTGCTTTATTAGGTAAACCAGGATTTGAAGAACTAGCAGAAGAGTTGAACAATCGTTTATAATAATTAAAATTTTAATGGAATTTCCAAGATGTAGCAAGGACGCCAGCAAACCTGCGGTTTCATGGCTAAATTTTGAGCCTAGGGTCTCAAAATTTCCTGTGATTGGAACGGCTGAGCCGTTTCAATCACTACTGCTACGGGGAAATTCCTTTTTGTTTGTCATCATAAGATGGGAAACGTATTGGAGTTAGAAATGGAATTTTTGATAAAAAATAAATACTAATTTTTTTGACTTTAATAAAGATTTTTGATACACTTTCAGTGAGTAAAAGGGTGTCCCGCTACCATTAAAGGTGGAGCATTAAAGAAGGTGTCTCACTACCTATATCCAAAAAGTGAAACATTAAAGTGAGCAGAGAGGTTTAAACTTCTCTGCTTTTTTTAGGAGAATAAGATGGTAGAAGTTGCTAAATATGGATTTTATACTGTGAATCCTGATTACCTAAAATATTTAAATGAAATAGATTCAGAAGTTTATTATAATTCGTCTTATAGAAAGAGTATTAAACCTTTTGTTGGGATTATTGTGGGTATAAAAAATTATTATTACTTTATTCCGATTTCTTCTGCAAAAGAAAAACATATAAGATGGAAGAATGTTTCTGATGAGCATTTTTTGATATATGAAGTAATTAGTAATAGTATTACTATAAAAGGAGATATCTATAAATATTATTCTGATAAAGAAAAAATGCATGTACTATCTATATTAGATATTAAAAAAATGATACCAGTACCTCAAGGATATTTTGAAAGAATTGAATTTAGTGAATTACAAGATCAAAGATATAAAGATTTATTTGAAAAAGAATATGCTTTTTGTTTAAAGATAAAGAATAAGATTTTAAAAAAGGTCGAAAAAATATATAATAAACAAAAGACAACAGGAATTGTTAGAAAATCAAATTGTAATTTTTTAGAGTTAGAGAAGGCAATGATGAATTGGCAAGAAAATATTTAAATGAATTCTCACAATTTCTAAAAATATTTTTAATAGGAAATTCCTTTTTATATAATGACAAAACAAAGGCACCACAAAGTGGTGTCTTTGTTTTGTCATTAACACTTCATTCTCCCAAATCTTTATAGTAATAAATGGCTAATTGGGTTCTGTCTCTTAAGTTTAATTTCTCTAGAAGTAAGGAGAGGTAGTTTCGGATGGTACCTTCGCTTAAGTACATTTTTTCTGCGATTTCTTTATTATTGTATCCTTCTGCTATTAAATACAATAATTCATTTTCTCTTTCGTTTAGAAGCTTACTAGTTTTTCGTTGAACCAATTTTTTTACCGGCATATCGATTGTTGAATCGTATACAATTTGATGATTCATAACTGCTTCGATGGCAGGGATGATGCCTTTAATATGTTGTTTTAATAAATATCCTTTACAGCCAATCGCTAATGCTTTTGTAATATATTCATCATCTTGAAAGGTTGTTAAAAATAAAATTTTTGCTTCAGGATAATCTTGTAAAATATGACTAGCTGCATCAATTCCAGAAGTAGGTTCCATTCGAATGTCCATTAAAACTAAATCAGGCTGATGTTGTTGGTATAGTTGAATCGCTTCAGCTCCATTACTTCCCATTCCAACGACTTCAATATGAGATTGGGCTGAAAGGATAGTTTCTAATGCTTGTAATACTAAATAATCATCATCAATAAGAATCGTTTTAATCATGAGAGGCCTCCTGTTTTGGAATACGAATAAAAATTTCGTATCCATTCTTTGTTTGAAGTGTAAAATCTCCATTATGTTTTTCTACTAATTCCTTCATCATTGTAAGTCCCATGCCGGATGGAGTATTAGTTGGACGGTCACCATTGTCTCTATAATCAATGGTGTATGTTGTTTTTTGTTCTAATAGGAATAATTGAAGTTGTGTTCCATTAGAATGTTTCATGAAATTTGTCGTCAATTCCTTACAAATTGTTAAAATATCATATTTTATAGTAATCGGAATACTATCTGATATAGTGTTTGTAAAATTCACTTGTGCTTTTTCCTTTAAAGGTTGAAGGAGTGTATCCATTCTTTGTGAAAGTGAGAAGGAGTCATCATACATTTGATGAATGGTTAATCGAATGTTATCCATTTCCTGTTGTAAAATGCTCGATAAATGTTCTAATTTTTCTTCAACAACGGGTTCAGTTGTGATAATTTGCAGAGCTTCTAATTGCATAATAGAAGCACTCAAAGTATGTCCTAGTTGATCATGTAATGCATGAGAAATTCGATTTCTTTCTTTTAAGGTAGCAATTTCCATTTGTTTTAAAACTTCTTCAGAGCTTGCTTGTTGGCGTTGTACTAATTTTAGACGTTCTAGTTCTAAATCATTTTGTATTTGATAATTTTTCTTTTGAAAAGCCTCATCCTTTTGAGTTTGTAACATAATATAACTGCCAATGATACCGAGGATAATGGTAAATAAATGAGGATATAAAAATAAAATCAATCCTGAAAAAATTCCCCCTAAACCGTATAAGTGAACCGCATGCATGATGAATAGAACACTATAAAGTCTAGTCTGTGGAAAGAGAATACAAAGTATTCCAGAAATCCCTAATGCAATCGATGAAATGAATTTTGAACTGACATAAGGGGAAAGTGAGAGGATATACATACAAAATCCTAGAAAAATTGTCAACAGTTCAATATTTTCCTGTGCTAAAAAAATACTGATGAGAATAAAAAATAATGATTTTTCAATGAATGTACGCAAGGCTATCCCTCCAATCTGCTTTTTATTGTAGTATAACTGCAAAAGTCACAAAATTCTATAAAAATATGACAAATGTCATATGAAAATGATGATATTTGACACTAGGTAAGAGTGAAAACATTTTATATACTAAGATTGTGATGAAAGGATAGGTGAAAATATGGAAACAAGTATTGTAGTAAAAGGTTTAGTGAAACGATATAAAGATTTAATGGCGTTAAATCACTTTGAAATTGAAATTCAAAAAGGGGAGTTATTAGCGCTTCTTGGTCCAAATGGCTGTGGAAAAACAACTTTAATCAATTGTATGCTAGGATTTTTAACATTTGATAGTGGAGAGATTACAGTGTTAGGAGAAAATCAATTTCCATTATCTGCTAAAGCTAGAGGGCAAATTGGAATTGTACCACAAGAGTTAGCTTATTTAGAAAATTTAACAGTGGAAGAAAATATTGATTTCTTTTGTGGACTATACATTTCAGATTCAACATTGCGAAAACAATATGTAAAAGAAGCGATTGAATTTACAGAATTACAAGATTTTCGTAAATTTCTTCCGAAAAAATTAAGTGGCGGATTGAAACGTCGATTAAATATTGCTTGTGGGATTGTCCATAAACCATCTTTAATTTTCTTTGATGAACCGACTGTTGCGGTGGATACTCAAAGTCGTTCGTTTATTTTAGACGGAATTCGTCAATTAAATGAAAAAGGCAGTACTATTATTTACACCACTCATTATTTAGATGAAGTGGATGGATTAAGTGATCGTATTGTGATTATGGATAAAGGAAAGAGTATTATCTCTGGAACGTCTCAAGAATTAAAAGCATCGATTACTACTTCAGAAATTATTCAAGTAGAATTAACAACGATTCCAACAAGTGAACAATTAGAGCGATTAAGACAAATTCCTCAAATTTTAGTAATGGAAGAACAAAAACAACAGTTGAAGTTTCACTTTAAAAAAGGAAATAATCATTTAATGCATGTTGCTAACACTATTGAAGAATTGCAATTAAATTATGTGCGTTTATATAGTGAACAACCAAGTTTAGATGATGTATTTCTAGCATATACTGGGAAAGGACTTCGTGATAGATGATGACATTTCTAAAGTTATTTAAGTATTTATTTAAAAATACAGTAAAAGATTTTGCATTTTCATTTTGGGTATTATGTTATCCAGTGATTTTAATAACTTTCTTTTATTTATCATTTTCTGGTGTGATTCATCAGGAATTAAATCCAGTTCGTGTTGCAATCACGAAGGATCATCCATTTCATTTTGTCTTTGAACAGGCAGGTGACAATTTTGAAATTATTGATGTAGCATCAGCAGAAGAGGGAAAGCAGTTAACGCTTGAAGAAAAAGCAGATGGATTTGTTGAAAATAATTTAGATATTGTAGTGGCAAAAGAATCAGGTGTTCCTCAAAGTGTATTAAAAAACGTTGTAACTCAAATTAAGCAAGTTCAGTCTCTTGGAAAGAGTGCCTCTACCATTGATTTTAAAAAAAGTTGGATTAAAGAAACAAAGAGTGACGTTAGTGAAGGAACGATGCTGTTCTATTCAAGTCTAGCAAGTTTTGCAATGTATTCTATTTTTAGTGGAGTTGTTTGTGTAGCGTATATGAATGGTAATTTATCTGAAGTGGGACGAAGAGTTATGGGAAGTTCATTTAGTAAATGGAAATTTCTGATTTACAGTTTTGCTACAGGGTTAACGTTGAATTTACTTTCGAATGCACTTTTATTAGTGTATATGACTCAAATTTTAAAATTAGAGTTATTTACGGATTGGACAGGTAGTATTTTATTAATGCTTATAGGAAATGTTTTTGGATTATCCTTTGGAATTTTAATAGGAACTCTTCAACAGCTCAGTATGCAAGGGAGAATTATTCTTGCTAATATGATGAATATGATTTTATCGGCTATTGCTGGATTAATGGGAAGTGCTATTCGAGTATTTGTAAATAGTAGTATGCCATGGATAAATCAGTTTAATCCGGTAGCTTTAATCATGTCTGGTTTTTATCAATTGAATCGTTTTAATGGAAGTACCCAAATGGGGAGAATTTATGGATTACTTGGAATTTATATTGTCCTCTTAACTGTATGTGCATTTTGGAGATTAAGGAGAACACGTTATGACAGTTTATAAATATTTTTTAAAACTTGCAAATCGGTATAAAATGTCTGGCATTATTTATTTAGTAATTTTTATGGGGATGGCTTTACTTCAAATTTCTAAGATAGATGAAAGGAAGCATTTTCAAGATGTTCCCGTTAAAATTATGATTAAAGATGAATCGAATAGTACTAACGAAATCATTAATCAATTGATTCAAACTCTTCAAAAGAAACATAAAGTACAAAAAACTACAAAAAGTGATACGAGTATGAAAGAAGCTATCTATGCAGGAGATGTAGATGCAGGATTATGGATTCCAAGTGATGCCCAATTAAAATTGGAAAAAGAACAAGAAGTTGTTGAGATGGAAATCTCCAATTCATTATCGGGACATTTAATTCGTGAGTATGTAAATTCTTATCTTCGATATGCAGTTGCTTTGAAAAAAGAAGGGAATTTTAATCCAGAAAGAATTGAAAAGATTATAGATCAAGAAGTAACGGTAACGATTCTTTCTAAAGAAAAAGCGGTTTCCAGTCAATACTCTAAAGAAAAATTTGGTGAATATTATTTTGCCTATAGTCCGTTTATCTATTTTTCAGTGTTCATTTATTTATTTGGTACGATTTTTTCTAAAATGAAGGGGAAAGAAGTTGCCAAGAGAATTGCGATTGCTATGAAAGATGAGCGTCGAGTGATGTTGGAACAATTTTTAGCAGGGTTAACGATTGTAGGCTTAATTGTTGGTATTAATCTGCTTTTTGTAGGGATTTTAGCTCCTGAATTTTATGCAAGTTCTC
Source organism: uncultured Granulicatella sp. (assembly GCF_963515095.1). GTDB lineage: Bacteria > Bacillota > Bacilli > Lactobacillales > Aerococcaceae > Granulicatella. The sequence continues at coordinate 11,160 of NZ_CAUPXD010000033.1, forward strand.
AAGCGTCGAAGATTTTATTATTGAGTACAGCGTCGGCAATTTCAGCTTATGCTTTGTCATTTCTTTGTGCAGTAGTAATTGGTGAGAATCAATATGCTTATTCAGCTGCAAGTACAATATTTGGGATGGGGCTGGCATTTTTATCCGGAATATTTGTTCCTTTAGAAATGGTAAGTTCATATGGAGTCAACATTGCTAAATTCTTCCCAGTTTATTATGTGACTTCTGCAGCGAGAAATTCTTCAACAGAGTTTTCTAGTTATGCATTCCATTTAGGAATGATTGTTTTATTTACCGTTTTATATACAGTAATGGCGTTTAGCGTGCAGCGCATTCGTCGTAATAAAAAATTTTAATTGGAATTTCCGATTTGTAGCAAGGACACAAGCAGTCTCGCATAGCGAGTCTCATTGCTAAATTTTGAGCCTAGGTCTCAAAATTTCCTGTGATTGGAACGGCTATGCCGTTTCAATCACTACTGCTACGAGGGAAATTCCTTTTTGTTTGTTATCATATAAGCGAAAACGTATTCGAGTTAGAAATGGAATTTCCAAAATGTAGCAAAGGTTTCAATTAATGGGATTTCCTTTTTTGTTCTTCATATCATAGTTTTTTATTGCATGAATCTTTGTTTTCATCTAACATAGAACAAAAGAGCTATAAGGAGGAATTTTATGAAAATTGTTGGATTAACAGGCGGGATTTCTTCTGGGAAATCTACGGTATCTTCTTATTTTAAACAATTAAAAATTCCTGTCATTGATGCAGATGAAGTTGCTCGAAAAGTAGTCAAACCCAATAGTCAAGGCGCTATAGAAATTAGAAAAACTTTCGGTAGTGATGTGTTTGAAGAAGATGGAAGCTTAAATCGTCAAAAATTAGGCGCATTAATTTTTTCAAATGCAGAAAATCGTCAAAAACTAGATGACCTATTACAGCCTCTCATTAAAATCATGATTTTAGATGAAATCGAAGAGTATCATCAAAAGGGGGAGAACATGATTGTTTTAGATTTACCCCTATTATTTGAAAAGCATTATGAGGAATTATGCCAAGAAATTATCGTTGTTTATATTCCAAAAGAACTACAATTAGAACGATTAATGAAGAGAAATCAATATACAAAACTAGAAGCGCTGTCTCGAATTGATTCTCAATTATCCATTGAAGAAAAACGAAAAAGAGCGACAGTTTTATTAGATAATCAAGGCACGATTCAACAGTTATATCAGCAAGTTGAACAGTGGCTAGTAGAAACGAAAAATGATATACTACAATAAGAAAAAACTTGAAGAAAGGGGACATCGTCATGCAATGTCCAAGATGTAAATTTAATGGTTCACGAGTGATTGATAGCCGTCCAGCAGACGATGGTCGTTCAATTCGAAGAAGAAGAGAATGTGATGAATGTGGTTATCGATTCACAACTTTTGAAAGATTAGAAAAAGCGCCGATTTTAGTCATTAAAAGAAATGGAAATCGTGAGGCGTTTAGTCGTGAAAAATTATTAAATGGATTAGTTCGTTCTGCTGAAAAACGTCCGATTCCATTAAGTCAATTAGAACAAATTGTAAATGAAGTTGAACATAAAATTAACCAAGAGGGAGAAAATGAAATCTCAAGTATGTTAATTGGAGAGATGGTCATGGACTACCTTGCTAAAATTGATGATATTGCCTATATTCGTTTTGCAAGTGTATATCGTCAATTTACCGATAGAAAAATGTTCTTAAAAGAATTAGAGAGAATGTCTTTTGAAATGGATCGTAAAGATAGTAAATCATAATAGGAGGATCAAATGGACGAGAAATCAATAAAGTGGAGTCAGTTGAATCCACGTGATTGTATTCAAGTAACTCAGCAAGTTTGGCTGACACAACGTGAATTACAATTTGTGACACAATTATATGTACCATTTTTAGGGGTTCAAGCCTCAACTTTATATTTAGTCTTATTTAGTGAGCTTTCTCCGAATTCCTATCAAAGTGATGTCATTCGATTGGCAGATTTATTAGCATTAGTGAATATGGGGATTCCAGATTTTTATCAAGCAAGAATCCGTTTAGAATCAGTTGGCTTATTAAAAACCTATCGCTATGAAGATGAAGAATCGATTAGTGCTCAATATACATTTGAATTACAAGCACCAGCGAGTCCGAATTTATTTTTCAAAGATGCTTTGTTATCGACACTTTTAGTGAATCAAGTGGGGCATCAACGTTTTGAAATCTTACAAAAACGTTTTAGTGTAAAGGAAAAGGCTCCTTATGGTCAAGATGTTACCAGTACTTTCCAAGAAGGTTTCCAATTACCTTTTAATATGTCACAGTACAAGAGAAATATTGCTCAAGAAAAACAAATGATTAGAGATGTGAAGCAACAAGAATCATTAGTTATGAATTCTACTATTGACTGGGAATTGTTAACGGACTTGTTAAAGAGTCAATTTGTTCATGAACAGGCTTTAACAGATGAAGTGAAGCAAATGTTAAATAGCTTCCAATTATATTATGGATTAACGGAAAGAGAAATTGCGCAATATGTGATTTATGCTGCAGATTTATCAACGGGTGAGATTGATGAAAAGGAATTGTATTCGATTATTATTAATGCTAATCAGCATTTAGCAGCTCCTAAACAAAAGGAGGCTACTGTAACTTCAGTTGTTCCGAAAGAAGAAAGTATGCCTGTAGTTTCAGAAGTTGTTGTAGAAGAACAACAAGAAACAACTCCAACGTCTACTCATTTACCTCAGGCGATTCAACGATTAATTACATTAGCAAAAGAAATGACGCCTTTTGACTTTATGACAAGTATTAAACAACAAAGAAATGGGTATGTTTCAAATGGAGAACAACGGATTATTTTAGATTTAGTTCAAGTCGGAACGATTCCATCTGAAGTGATTAATATTTTAATTCATTACATATTAGTTGTTAAAAATAATCCAACGATTAATAAAAATTTAATGGATACGATTGCGAATGATTGGAGTCAAAAAGGGATTCAAACAGCTGAACAAGCGATTGAAGCAGTTCGTCAAAGAGATAAAGAATTTAAAGCGAGTCGTAAAGAAAAAATCGAAAACCGACAAGTACAATCATACTCAGGTAAAAAATATTATGGAAATGCTCCGAAAGGAAGAGTGGCTTCTGTTCCTGACTGGGCGATGAAACCAAATGAAACAAAAGAAAGTCCATTGGATGATGAAAATCTTCAATTATTAAAAGCTCAGCTTTCTCAATTGAAAACAAGTGGAAATTCTGAACAAGTGAAGGGAGAATAGAGATGGAAGGAATGCAAGATTTATTTGGCAATAAAACGGCTACTACATCATTTCAACAACAATATCAAAAAATTGTAGCAGAAGTTTTACAAGATAAAGAAGTTCAACAATTTTTACAAGAACATCAAGATGAAATTCCACAAGAAAATTTAGTGAAAAGCTATTCAGCCCTATTGGAATATATTCAACAACGTGATGCTCGTATCCAAGGAGTAGAAACATACATTAAAGGCATGGAACCACTATTAAGGGTGAACCAAGGTTTTGTTGAAGTCGTGTATCGTCCAACTCAAGAGTTTATTCAAAAACAACAGCAGCAAGATTTAACGAATCGAATTCACGCCATTAATATGCCTAAAAATTTATTACAGGTGACATTAAATTCCTTAGATATTACAAAAGAGCGTCAAGAAACTTTTCAAGCTTCATTGCAATTTATTAATGAATTATCTGCAAAACCAAATGAGTTTCATCGTGCGATTTATTTAGTTGGTTCCTTTGGAGTAGGGAAGACTTACTTCTTAGCAGCTATTGCCAATGAATTAGCTCAACTTGGATTTGAAACAACTTTAGTGCATGTTCCAACTTTATCGAGTGAATTAAAAAGTGCGATTGGTGCGAATCGTTTAGAAGAAAAGGTTGAATTTTTAAAAACTTCACCAATCTTAATGCTAGATGATATTGGAGCTGAATCAAATTCTGCATGGTTTAGAGATGAAATTTTAATGATTGTATTAGAATATCGTATGATGCAAGAATTACCAACATTCTTTTCATCTAATTTAACGATTGAAGAATTACAAGAACATTTAAGTGTCTCAAATCGTGGAGATGTAGAACTATTAAAGGCAAAACGTTTGATTGAACGAGTACGTTTCCTATCGAAAGAAATTTTCTTAGCGGGAGAAAATCGTCGCTATTCATAATTTTCAAAAAAGAAACAAATGACTTGATTTTTATAAAAATAGTGGTAGAATAACTAGTGAATTAAATATTTTGAAAATGATGAAAAAGACAAGAAACTGTTATCTGGTTATCTAATAGAGAGAAGTGGGTTGGTGGAACACTTCATCCGAGATAGTTTTACCACTTTTGAATCCTTGTTTGAATGAAGTAAGGCAAGGCGTAGCGGAGCGTTAGTCCGTTTAAGAGATTCGTTTAAAACGAATGAATTTGGGTGGAACCACGTAGAAATAACGTCCCATAGTTTGTATGAGTATGCAAACTATGGTTTTTTTGTTTTTTAAAGCATTTTTGAAAGGAAAGAAGGAGAACAATGTCAATGATTAAAGTTACATTTCCAGATGGAGCTGTAAAAGAATTTGAACAAGGAATTTCAGTGAAAGAAGTTGCTGAAAGTATTAGTAAGAGCTTAGCAAAAAAAGCACTTGCAGGTAAAGTAAATGGAGAATTAGTCGATTTAGAGCATGCATTAACTGAAGATGTTAGTATTGAAATCGTAACACCAGACCATGAAGATGCATTAGGAATTTTACGTCACTCAACTGCGCACTTATTAGCACATGCGTTAACTCGTTTATACCCAGGAATTCACTTTGGGGTAGGGCCAGCAATTGAATCTGGATTTTACTATGATACAGATATGCCAAACCAATTAACAGAAGACGCTCTTCCAGAAGTAGAAGCTGAAATGATGAAAATTGTTAAAGAAAACTATCCAATCGTACGTCGTGAAGTAAGTCGTGCAGAAGCGTTAGAAATCTTTGCAAATGATCCATATAAAGTAGAATTAATTAATGGTTTACCAGAAGATGAAACAATTTCTATTTATCAACAAGATGATTTCGTAGACTTATGTCGTGGAATTCACGTACCTTCAACAGGACGTATTCAAGTCTTCAAATTATTATCTCTTGCAGGAGCATACTGGAGAGGGAATTCTGATAACAAGATGATGCAACGTGTATACGGTACAGCATTCTTTGATAAAGCAGATTTAAAAGAATTCTTGAAAATGCGTGAAGAAGCTAAAGAACGTGACCATCGTAAATTAGGAAAAGAATTAGACTTATTTATGATTAGCCAAGAAGTTGGTTCAGGATTACCATTCTGGTTACCAAAAGGTGCTACAATTCGTCGTACAATTGAACGTTACATTGTAGACAAAGAAATTTCTCTTGGATATCAACATGTGTACACTCCAGTAATGGCTGATGTAGGTTTATACAAAACTTCAGGTCACTGGGCACACTATCAAGAAGATATGTTCCCTCCAATGGATATGGGAGATGGCGAATTATTAGTATTACGTCCAATGAACTGTCCTCACCACATGATGGTTTATAAAAATCATATTCACAGCTACCGTGAATTACCAATCCGTATTGCTGAATTAGGTATGATGCACCGTTATGAAAAATCAGGAGCATTATCTGGTTTACAACGTGTACGTGAAATGACATTAAATGATGGTCATACATTTGTTCGTCCAGATCAAATTAAAGATGAGTTCAAACGTATCCTTGATTTAATTCGTGAAGTATATAAAGATTTCAATGTAAAAGATTATCGCTTCCGTTTAAGTTATCGTGATCCAGAAGATAAACATAAATACTTCGATGATGATGAAATGTGGAACAAAGCAGAAGCAATGTTAAAAGAAGCAATGGATGAAATGGGCTTAGAATATTTCGAGGCGATTGGTGAAGCTGCATTCTATGGTCCAAAATTAGATATCCAATTCAAAACAGCAATGGGCTTAGAAGAAACAATGTCTACAATCCAATTAGACTTCTTATTACCAGAACGTTTCGATTTAACTTATGTGGGTGAAGATGGAGATAACACTCACCGTCCAGTGGTTATCCACCGTGGGGTAGTATCAACTGCAGAACGTTTTGTTGCTTACTTAATCGAAGAATATAAAGGAGCATTCCCAACTTGGTTAGCTCCAGTTCAAGCAACTATTATTCCAGTAAGTGTAGAACATCATTATGATGCAGCTCGTGCATTAAAAGAAAAAATGATGAGTTTAGGATTACGTGTTGAGTTAGATGACCGTAATGAAAAAATGGGTTACAAGATTCGTGCTTCTCAAACACAAAAAATCCCTTATCAATTAGTAATTGGGGATAAAGAAGTAGAAGAAGGAACAGTAACAGTTCGTCGCTATGGTTCAAAAGAAACTGTTTCAATGACAATTGAAGCATACTTAGAACGCGTTCAACGTGAAATTGCGAACTTCTCTCGTCCATTAGAAGACTAATAGATTAAGGTTGTTCAACAAATCCTGTTGGTGAGAAATTACCAACAGGATTTTTTATAAGCTGAAGCATTTATGAATGTAAGTTGGGTAGTTATCATTACTTTATTTTTTAATTGCTTTAATGGAAATGTTATGCTAACATTTGTTTAGGTTGTTAGCTTTTAGTTTCTGGAAGGAGATTATATGGTAGATAAAGTAAATAATATTTTGCAAGTATTTCGTCAGAATGGATTTTTAACCTATAAACAAATTATAGAAAAAGAATTATCTTACAAAACTATATTAAAAATGGCTAGAGAAGGAATACTAGAGATAGAAGAAAAGGGGTTGTATCGATTACCTGATTTCTATTTAGATGAATTTTTTATCCTCCAATATCGATTTCCTAAAGGAATATTTTCTTTAGAAACAGCACTTTTTTTACATGGTTTATCTTTAACGATTCCTTTTGAAATAACGATGAGTTTTCCTTATGGGACCAATACTAAAAATATTAAAGAAGCAGGAGTACGACCAATCATATTACGATCAAACTTTGATGAGGGGATTACTGAAATAGAACGTATTTCTGGGCAATCTATTAAAGTTTATGAACGAGAACGTATTTTGGTAGAGTGTTTGAGAGCAGTTCATCAGGTAGATATACAAATTATTGCTCCTGTATTTAAGCAATATTTTCAAAGTAATCAAGTGAATGTATCTAAGTTATTTTATTATGCGCAGTTATTTAAAGTTATGGATAAATTACAAGCATATATCGAGGTGTTGTCTTAATGTTTTCTAATGCGATGAGTTTTAAAGCTAAAATAAAAAATATAGCTAAAGAGAAAGGGATTCCTCCTCAACAAGCGCAACAACATTATTTGATTGAAGAAGTATTAAATTTAATTTCTAAAAGTTCGTATAGAAATTCGTTTATTGTAAAAGGTGGATATCTCATCGGTCAAATGATAGGTTTAGATAAGCGAACAACTATGGATTTGGATGTGACACTTAAAGCAACTTCTTTAAATAGAGACAATTTAATAAATATTTTTGAGGAAATTGTTTCAAATACTACAAGTCTATTTTCATTTACAGTAGATAAGTTAGAACCTATTCGTCAAGATGATATATATGGTGGCTTCTCAATAAAATTAAATGCAACTTTTGATACATTAAACGAGGTTATTTTTATTATGTGACTTTCAGTCCGTCACGCTCCGTAGGTGCGTGACAAATAAAC
>NZ_CAUPXD010000034.1:0-14715 GCF_963515095.1 uncultured Granulicatella sp.
TCTTATATTGTGCTGTTGCTTTCGTTTCTGTTTCTCGAGCAATTTCTGCTTGCAAATCAGCCTTATTCGTTGCTTGACCATTTAAAGCTGTTCGAGCACCTTCTAACGCTGTCTTCGCTGTATTAGCTTCTTCTTGAGATGCTGCTCCATCTGCCATTACATCTTTTGCTTTTGTTAAAGCTCGGTCATACGCTTCCTTCTTATCTTGGTCTGCATTCTTATATTGTGCTGTTGCTTTCGTTTCTGTTTCTCGAGCAATTTCTGCTTGCAACGCTGCTTTGTCTGCCGTTGGCGTTGTTGGTACTGGTATTGTTACTGCATTACTCATGTCTGATGTAGATCTTTCTACATTAATATCTCCACCATAAGTAGCTGGTATACGTTCTCTGTCTCTAGCTATATTTTTAGTAGTTATTTGATCTCCAGCTTGTAATGCTTCATCCGGTGTCCAACTAGCATTTCCGTTTACAGCAGTAATTGTTGCTTTTTTAATGTTGTTTAAATAAAATTCAACAACAGAATCACTAGAATTTCTCGCTGTTGATTTAACTACAGCTCGTTTACCTGCAGCATTTTCCAAATTTTCCACCGTTACAGTTGGTTTATTAGGTTTAACATTTACCTTAAGAGTCTGATCAACATAAACTTCCCCAGTTTTAGAATCCGTAAAGCGTAAACGAAAATCATAAGTACCTACCTCCGCATTACTTCCTCTAGTTGCAAATGTACGAAGTATAAATTCTCCTTCCCTTCTTTGCCCAGTATAATCTAGATAAGCACCAGTAGTAGTAGCACTGCTGTATTGCGGTATATAACCTTGACCTCTTCTGAACTTTAATATATAACGTGCATCTGGGGCTCTTCCCGCCTCTGTTTCCATACTTCCATCTAAAAGATAAAAGGTAACGTCTCCCGCTGGCGCAGTTCTAAACCCACTACCTACAGGAAGCGTAGTCCCCGCTAAGCTATGGTTATGCCCTGCGATATTCGTACCATTTGGTTCTGTGTTTTCAGCTTTTTTTCCTACTGTTTCTTTACCACCTGTTGTGTCAGGTTTAGGAGTGTTATTTTCTTCTAGTTTAGGTACACGTTTTAAACTAGAGTTTTTATATCCAACTAACGCATTGTAAGCAGAATCAATTTCTTTTTGACTTTTTGCATTAACAAGTGTATCTTTTGCTTTCGAAAGTCTTACGTTTAATTCTTTCACAGATTCTTCTGTATATTTTTCTAATTCTAATCCTTCTACTTCTTTTATTAACGCTTCTAATTTAGTTGTATCAAAAGTAACTTTAGGTTCTTCTATTTTCTCTTTTTCAAGAGTTGTTGTTGGTTTTGGTCGTTCTGGTGTTTCAACTTTTTTAGGCGCAATACCTTCAGTCGCTTTTGGCTGAACGGTTGATAGAGCATTATCATCTGGTTTTACTAGTTCTTCTGTATTCTTAGGATTTTCACTTGCTTCATTAGTTTGAGCCATAACTCCTTGACTCATGAACATTGTAGCTAACAATACTGAAGCTAACCCTGTTGAAAATTTTCTCAACGAAAAACGTTGCACACTATTCCATTGTTTTCTCATAAAATTCACCTGTTTCCTTTAGATTGTATTTTATTTCATCTTCATTATACTCTCCCGCATTGTAAATTCAAGAAAAAAAAAAAAAACGGTTACATTTCGAAAAATTCAACATTTTTTCATATTTTCAGGCATAAAAATATCAGGTTATTTAAAATAATATATAAAAAAATACCGACTCCATTTGAAGTCGATACACTCATCCTTCCATTTTTGAATGAAAAAGCACTTCTCGCCGTAGCATAGGCATGAGCTTCGCTAAAGCGAAGCTGCTGCCGTCCTTTGCTACTCAAGAGAAGTCCAGTTTTACTCAAATTGCGCGCGGTATAAACCATCATAAAATCCTTGTTTTGCCAGCAACTCTTCATGAGTCCCTTGCTCAATCACATTCCCCTTCTGCATCACTAAAATCTTATCCGCATTACGAATCGTTGATAAACGATGCGCAATCACAAACGAAGTTTTATGTTCCATAATATGATCCATCGCTTTTTGAATTTGCATTTCCGTTCTCGTATCCACATTCGATGTCGCTTCATCTAAAATAAAAACAGAAGGTGAAGCTAAAATCGCTCGAGCAATCGTTAATAATTGTTTTTGCCCTCCAGAAATATTATCCGTTTCTTCCGTAATGTACGTATCATATCCATCCGGTAATTTACGAATAAAATCATCTGCAAATGCTTGTTTTGCCGCCTGAACGACTTCTTCATCCGTTGCATCTGGACGACTATAACGAATATTTTCTCGAATCGTTCCTTTAAATAACCAAGTATCTTGCAATACCATTCCTACTTTTGAACGAAGAGAATCGACTTTATAATCTTGAATATTATGTCCATCGATTTCAATCGCTCCACTTGTAGTATCATAGAAGCGCATTAATAAATTAATCACAGTTGTTTTACCTGCACCTGTTGGTCCTACAATCGCTACTGTTTCTCCTGCTTTAACATCAATATTCAAATCTTCCATTAACGTTACTTCTGGAGTATAGCCAAATGAAACATGCTTAAATTGAACATCTCCAACGATAGCTGGAAGTTCTTCTTTATCGCCTTCTTCTTCCATTTCTTCTGCATCTAATAATTCAAAAATTCGCTCAGCTGCTGCTAACATAGATTGTGTTAGTCCAATCATATTGGCTGCATCTCCCATTGGTTGGCTAATATTTCTCATATATTGTAAAATCGCTTGTATTCCACCAATCGCAATCATTCCTTGTGAAGCAAATAATCCACCGACAATTGCCACAAATACATAAACAATATTATTAATTAGACGAGAAATTGGGAACATCATTCCTGCAAAAAATTGCGCTTTCCAAGCATGTTCATATAACTCATCATTTAACGCTTGAAATTCTGCTTGCGAACGTTCTTCATAATTGAACGCTTTTACAATCTCATGTCCGCCATAATATTCTTCAATATAACCATTTAAACGTCCTGTAGTTTCTTGACGATTTGCAAATGCTGTAGAAGACTTCTTCCCAATTAATCCAATAATAAATAGAGAAAGAGGAATTCCTAAAAATCCAATAATCGCCAATGGAATATTAACCGTAAACATCATAATGATAATCCCAAAGAACGTCAGAACAGTTGTAAAAATCTGATTCGATACTTGTGAGAAAGAATCATCAATGGTTTGAATATCATTTGTTGCACGACTTAATAAGTCCCCTCTTGATTGCTCATCAAAATATCGAACTGGTAAACGTGTAAATTTTTCATCAATTTCTTTTTGTAATCGATAAATAATATCACTAGCAACACGAGACATAAAATATTTTCCTAAAAAGTTTAATCCAGCTGCTAAAAGATATAAAACCGCTAAAGTCTTCGCAATCGCAAAAACTCCTTCTAAATCAACTGAAGTATAATTAGAGGCAATATAACTTTCACTAATTAACGTCGTTGCATCCCCTAAAATTTTAGGTAATTGTACATCTAAAATGACTGAAACAAGGGATACTACTAGTACAATCGTAACAATCACACGATCAGGCTTTAAATAACTTAATAATCGTTTTAAGACAGTTTTATTCATCAGTATCCTCCATTTCTTCTAAACTTGATTGAGAATTCATAATTTCTTGATAAATTTGGTTACTTTCTTTCAATTCAGCATGAGTTCCAATTCCAACAACATTTCCTTCATGTAATACAATAATTTTAGTTGCATCTGTTACGGATGAAATTCTTTGTGCAACGACAAAAATAATCGATTGTTGATTAATTTCTGCTAAATTCGCACGAAGTTTTGCTTCTGTTTTCGCATCTAATGCAGAGAAGCTATCATCATAAACATAAATAGAAGCCTGTTTTACTAATGCACGAGCAATTGACAATCTTTGTTTTTGTCCTCCAGAGAAATTATCTCCTTTTTGCTCTACGTGTGCATCTAAACCTTCTTCTAAACTAGAAACAAATTCCCACGCTTCTGCTTGTTTTAATGCTTGAATCATTTCTTCATCTGTTGCATGTTCATTTCCGAATCTTAAGTTATCTCGAATACTTCCTTCAAATAACATACGATTTTGAGGGACGAATGCGATTTGCTCACGTAGTTCTTTTTCTGTAAATTCTTTAATATTTACACCATTCATTAACAACTCTCCAGTAGTTGTATCTAAGAATCGCATTAATAAATTCACTAGAGTAGATTTACCTGCACCAGTCGAACCGATAATCGCAATTTTTTCGCCAACTTTTGCCGTGAAGTCGACATGGTTTAGCATTGCTTTTTCTGCTCCTTCATATTTAAAAGAAACATCTTTAAATTCTACTGTCTCAATTTTTTCTAAGCCATAATCTTCAGTAACAAATGTTTGAATATTTTCTTGCTCTAATACTTCATTGACCCTTTTTGCAGCTACAAGCCCTTGAGGAATCATAATGAAAATAAAAGATAGCAATAATAACGCTACTAATACAAGAACAGAATATTGAATAACTGCCATTAAAGCTCCCACTTCTAATTGAGATGCTTGAATTAAATGAGCTCCTACAAGAACAACTGCTAAATTCGCAAAATTTATCGTAATCATCATTAATGGCATAATTAAACTAAATTTAATATACATACCGAAGATTAATTCACGATACTTTTCATTCACTTGATTAAAACGTTCTACTTCATACTCGCTCTTATTAAAAGCTCGAATCACACGGATACCCGTTAATGAATCACGAATAATTTGTGTTAATGTATCCGTCATTTGACGCATAATGGTAAAGTCTTTTGAGACTGCTTTGACTAATAGTGCGCCTACAATTCCTAAAAATGGAATGGATCCTAATAATACTAATGACAATGTAAAATTCATACGAACAGCAAGAATAATAGACCCAATCAACATTAATGGAGCCATTAATACCATACTCATTGAGAACCCTAATGTTTGAGCTAAACTTTGAATATCTCTTGTTGTACGATTAATATAAGAAGATGTTCCAAACTTTTGGAAATCTTGTGTTGAGAAATGTTGAATTTTTGTAAACATACTCAAACGTAAATCTTTTGATAATCCAGCAGAGAATTTCCCGATAAAACGAACGACTAAAATTGATAACACTAAATCTAAAGTCGAAGTTAGTAACATCAATCCTCCTTGTTGTAAAATTACTACTTGGTTTTGTTTTAAAATCCCATTACTTACTAATGAAGCTAAAATCGTTGGAGATAATAAACTCGAACCCACTTGTAGAATCGTTAAAACCACAATTCCTGCCAATAATGCTCGGTATCTACGAACATGATTCATGATTTGTTTCATTTAGTTTCTTCCTTTCTATATGAGAGTGTTTCGATTGGAATACTTTCAATCGTATTAATCATTTTGTGGATAACTTGAAAAGCATGTTCCAATTCTTCTTTTTCTTGAGTTTCTAATATTTTTTGAACCAATTCATTATTCTTTTGAGTAATAATTTTCCCAACTTCTTTTCCATAATCTGTCAAAGTTACTAGTGTTATTCGTTTATCTTTTGGATCATTCATACGAACGATATACCCATGTTTTTCTAATGAATTGACGAATTGGATGGCTGTTGAAGATTTAATTTCATAAAAGCAGCTAATGTCTTTAATGGTTAGTGTTTTTCCAAATTCTGATTCGTAATAATATAAGAGAACTAAGACATTGTTTTCCCGTATTGTGAGATTAGGGGCAATACTTCTGAAAACATTTAGATGTTCAATTCTTAAAAATAATTTGAGAATATCGTCAAAAATTTGTTTGGTTGTCATGCAATCTCTCCTTTCTCTGTTACTTTATTAAAAGTTTAGCAGAGAAAAGGTAGGTAGTCAACCTATGTATGTCGCTCGGGAAATACTTTTTGTAGTTGCAAAGTCGGCAGCAGACCTGCGGTCTCATGCCTAAAATTCGAGCCTTGGTCTCGAATTTTCCTTATAAAATCAGTCATCGAAGTATGGCTAATTTTATTTCTGCTACTTCGAAAAGTATTTCCCTCACTGTTTCGTAATGTTTAACGTGTCACTGTAGTATTTGGACGCCATGATCTTTGGTCTTTTACCTTTGCTACGGTGAAAAATTTCTTTCCTCATTGATATACAATTTTTACGTGTATTTAAGATAACAACGAAGTAGTAAGGTCGGCAGCAGACCTGTCGGTCTCATTCCTAAAATTCGAGCCTAAGGTCTCAAATTTTCCCTATAACATCATCCATCATGGCTGGCTACTTCCGAATAGTATTTCCCTCACTGTTTCGTACCGATTTGCATTTATCTAAACAAAAAAGACAAGAACTGTTGTCCTTGTCCTTTTCTTCTTTATTTTCTTTTTACGAGTTGCTATATGGACGGTTATAATCCCATAATATAGCTAACAAGCCTACTAGAGCTACTAACATTGTGGCAACTCCTGGTTTTCCAACCATTTGATGTCCTTTAATTAACATAATTAAGAAGACAATGATTAAGACTACTCGTATCCATATTCTAACTTTTGGATTCATCACATATGCTCCCATCTAATTTCACTTGGATTCATGATGACTGTTTCATAGTTTCCATTGCCATCATAAACTTCAGTTTCTTGTGCTTCATTTGTATTATTGACAATTGCATACAAGCCTTTTTCAGGATATGCATGTACTTCAACAGATAAATTAGAAGAATACCATTTTTTGAATTCTTGTTCTTTAGCAGCTGCATAATATAATGCACGAAGTAATAATCTTGTATTTTCTGGGCTATAAGGTAAACCTGCAAGATATACTCCACGACCTTTTCCATAAGGGTTAGCTGCTAAATGAATTTCACCAAATTCTTTTCCTTCAGCATTTGCTGGCATTACAATACCTTCTACTTCTTGAGAAACTTTTGGATTGCTGAATTCTAATACTTCTGTATTTTCAGTCAATCCATAGACGTTCTTCATTCCTTCTCCGAAATCGATTTTGCGTACATCTTTAATATCTTCTGTAATGAAGTGAGTGTCTAATTCTTTTGTAAAATATTTATCAGTAGATAAGCTATATCCCATTTCGCGTTCTACCCCTAGAACATCTGCTAATTGGAAATATCTACCTTGATGGTGAACAGCTGTCGGTTCTCCTACTCCAACAAATCCTCCACCGTTATATACAAATTCACGAATTTTAGTTAGTAGTTCTGGATTTTTCCAAACATCCCCACCACTGAATGCAGTTCCGGCATCACCAGCATTAATAATTACATCTACGTCTTTTAAGATATCTGTTGTTAAAATATCTTCAAAGCTAATGAATTGAACATCAACACTGGCACCACTTAATGCTTCCATAATTCCTAAATACGAATAAATTTGTTTATATGGTAATTCATGTGCCACCATATGAGATTGCCAAGTACGTAATTTACCCCAAGCATTTAGAATAGCAACTTTTAAACCAACATATGGTTTTGTATGTTTTACAACATCGTAAATCTCTCTAAATTCATCCGTTACTTGTTCAATATAGTCAACAAATTTAGGGAATTGGTATGCTAAACTTAAGTAGCCTCCATATCCAATACGGTCAACTGGATTTCTCATAATTGCACGTCTTGCTGATAACCAGTTTTTATTCGCTTCAATGGTTGGATCATTTCCTTCTCTAAATACATCTGGGAAGAAGTATGGTAAGAATCTTCCTTCAGTGTATTTCACATGAGGAATATCAGAAATCATACGTAAAGTTGCTCCGCCCCCTACGGAACCAACTACTGCGTCTAAACCAATTTCTTTGAAATATTTTCCATAAGGCTCTGTTCCAATCCAGTTATCCCCTAAAAACATCATTGCTTCTTTTCCTGCATCATGTGCAAGATCTACTAATTTTTTCGCTTCTGTTGCAACAAATTTTTGGATAAAGTCGATATAGTCTAAGTAAGCTTTACTTGGTGTTCTGAATGTAGAATTATAATACCCTTCATCCACAATATCTTCCGCTCTTAAGCGATAGCCTTTTTCTTTTGCAAAAGCTTCTAAAGCCGCTACAGAAACGCTAGCTCCATATCCAAACCAATCTACAAATTTTTCTTTTCCTAATTGATTGAAAATCAATGTGAAGTGATAGAAGAAAGTTGTAAAACGTACAACATCTGTATCTGGATTTTCTTTTAGCCAATTTTTTAAATAAGTTTGCATATATTCATTAGAAGCCGGTTGACGGACATCAAATGGAATATCGTGTGGAACGTTTCCCCAATTATTTGTAATATGATTATACATTTGAGTTGGATCCCAAATAGCATATACTAAAAATGATACCGTATATTCATGAAAAGCTTCTGCTCCATGAACTGTAACAATATTTCTTTCTTTATCTAATACCCAATTTTCAACACTAACCACTTTCCCCGTTGTACGGTCGATGACTTCCCAATATAATTTTTCATCATGAACGTAATCTGGTTGAACTTGATCTGTAAAATATCCATCCATAAATGGAATTTCTAATTCACTTGAAGTTGCTAGATGGAATTTAGACATCACATAAATTTGTTGGCATTCTTCCATATGCTTTTCAGCAAATTCATTATGATTTCTTGCAACAAAATAAGTTGTATAAATTTTTGCATCTAATTGTTTTGTTGCTTCATCTAATTTAGTACCATCACTATCTCGAATGGCATCTGCTCCCCAACGTTCAATCAATTCTTTTGTTTCTTTCAAAAAATTAGCTTGACTTGGTAATGTTAAACGTCCCTTCGTTTTGCTCATGGTGTTTCTCCTCTCCTACTCTTTAGAACCACCTAAGGTCATTCCTTGTGTTAATTTATTTTGAACAAGAATATATAGAATCAATGTTGGTAACATTACTAATACCATCCCTGCGTACATTTGACCATATTGCGCTGCACCACGTTGTGCTTGTAATAAGTTTTTCAACCCTACTGGCAATGTTTGATTTTTACCAGGCATTAATGTTAATGCAATAATATATTCATTCCAAAATGATAAGAAGTTAAATAAAATTACTGTAATAATACTTGGTCTAGCCATTGGAGTCATAACTTTGAACATTGTTGTAAAATATCCTGCACCATCAATAGCTGCTGCTTCTTCAAATGTTGTCGGTAAAGTTTTGAAGAAGTTTGATAATAAGTAAATTGTAAATGGTAATGATGTAGCAGCATAAACTACTGCAAGTACAAAAATATTATTTAAGAAGAAGCCATTTGCGATTCCAAATGATTTTAATCCTTTATCCCAATCTAGTAGCATTAAAAAGATTGGAACAACAATATAGTTTACGTTAATGAATAATCCACCTTTTAGAAGTGTATTAATGAGTTTGCTTCCAGGGAATTTAAATCTTGCTAATACATAAGCAGCTGGAATCGCAACAGCTACTAAAATGATTAATGCTAATGCTGTTACAATAACAGAATTTAACATATAATCTCCCATTTTTGCACTTGTCCAAGCATCAATAAAGTTTTGGAAATAAAATCCTTTAGGTGCTGTCCATGGGCTACCATAAAACTCACTATTTTGCTTAATTGATGCGACAAATACCCAACCAACAGGCACAATAATGGAAATGGCTAATGTAATTAACGCTACATAAATAAATGCTTTATATAAGCGTTCAAATGAACGAGTTTGCATTTTCATAATATGCCTCCTAATATTCTAGAATGTCACGTTTTGTAATGTGACTCACGATACCTGATAATCCAAATGAGAAGATAAATACAACTACCCCAATTGCCATACCATAACCAAAGGAAGAGTTTGTATAAGCTTGAGTAAACATGTAGCTTAAGAATACTTCTGTTGAACCATCTGGACCACCATTTGTTAAAATTTGTACTAATAAGAAACTTAAGTTAATCGTACTAATAATGAAGAATGTTAATGTTGTACGAATACTATTCCAAATTAACGGCAATGTTACATTGAAGAATTTACCAATTTTTCCTGCACCGTCTAGATCAGCTGCTTCATATAAGCTAGATGGAATATTTGCCATCCCAGCCATATACATTACCATATAATACCCAATTGCTTGCCAAATTAAGGCAAAGGCTAAAGAATAAATGACAACTCCTTGGTCTCCCAACCATAAACGTTCCAATGCTTTTGGTAAAATGGCATTTAATAAACCACCATTTGGATCATAAATCGCTGCAAATAAACCAGCAATAACTACGATTGATAAAATATTTGGAATATAGAAAATAATTCTAAAGAAGTTATTTCCTCGAATTTTTTCAGTTGTTAAAATTGATGCGAATAACACTGCTAAAACAACTGTTACAATCGTTACAATAACAATTAATAAAATCGTATTTTGAATTGTTCTTGAAAAATTCTCATCTTTCCATAAAGTTACAAAATTATCAAACCCTACAAATTGTTTGTTCTTTGAAAATCCACCCCAACGATACATGGACATTCTGAACACTTCAATCGTTGGATAAATTAAGAAAGTAAGAAATAATATAATGGCAGGTAATATACATGCTAGGATAAATCCAGCACGCTCTTTTTTCCGACGATTATTCATCTTCATGCTCCTATCTTTTATTTAAGTATAAAATAAAGCTGGGAATGGCTACCTCCTGAAAGAAAACTCTTGGAACTCTGAAACTACTTAAAACTGAGTTTATCTTTCCGGAAGAGCCCCTTTTCCCAGCTCCTTTTCTATCCATTCAAACTAGTTGAAGAATTATTTTTCTACAGCCGCACCTAATTTTTGGCTTACTTCTTCAACTGATTTTTGCCAATCTGCTACAGATTTTTGACCAGATGCTACAGAGTCGATTTGACCGTATAATGTTTCTTTCATGTTCACACCTTCAACTGGTTTTGTAGCAATAAAGTTACCATTGATAACTCCATCTACTTCATCTACAACTTTGTATAAGCTTTGTAATTCAGCAGGTAATTTGCTTGTTACACCTTGAATTGGTTGAGCAGCATTGTGTTTAGCAAAGATTGCTGCTGCTTTATCAGAATATAAGAATGATAAGAATTCTTTAGCTTCTTTTTTGTTAGTTGCTGCTTCTGGAACCCAGATGTGTTCGAAGAATGAGTAAACGAAACGTTTGCCACCTTTTTCGATTGCTGGAGCAGCATTCATAGCCCATTTGAATCCATCAGCACGAGGAGCATCTTTCATTTCTCCAACTACCCATGTACCATTTGGCATGAATAAAGCTTTGTTATCTAATAATAATTGTTGGTTCTTAGTAAAGCTTTGTGGGTTAGCATTTGCTACTGTTGAAGGTTCAACATTTTTCACTAATTCGCCTAATGCATTAAACGCTTTAGTTGCTCCTTCAGAAGCAAAAATTCCTTTTTCATAGCTCATTGCTTTGTTGAATAAGTCAACGCCACCAGCATTTGCTAATAATGCAGGGAAGAAGCTATCTAAGTATCCAGTTGTTGGATAAGTAAATAATGAGATTCCTTCTGCTTTTGCTTTTTCTGCTAATTCTTTCATAGCTGGCATATCTTTTGGAACTTCCCAGCCTTTTTGTTCGAATAAGCCTTGGTTATAGAATAAACCAGTTGGAGCATAGAACATTGGTGCTAAGTAGTGTTTTCCATCACGATATGGGTCAGTAACTGTAGAACCTAAAACTCCATTTAATAATTTCTCAGAAACTTTTTTATCTTCTCCGTATACTTTCATATCGAATAAGTCAGAGATATCTGCTAAAGCTTTTTCTTTAATTAATGTTTCTGGTAAAGCTTTTTTACGTCCTAATGCTAACATTACAACATCTGGGAAATCTCCCGCTTTCATTTTTGGTGAAAGTTCATCTTCTAGTTCTTTACTAGATTGTAATTCAACTTTAACATTTGGATTTGCTTCTTCATAAGCTTTGATTAACTCAGGCCACATTTCTTTACCATAACCTGATTCAAGAGCTGCTAATTTAAGAGTTTTCTTTTCTCCTGATTTAGTT
This sequence comes from uncultured Granulicatella sp., assembly GCF_963515095.1. Classification (GTDB taxonomy): domain Bacteria; phylum Bacillota; class Bacilli; order Lactobacillales; family Aerococcaceae; genus Granulicatella. The sequence goes on from NZ_CAUPXD010000034.1 coordinate 11,991, forward strand.
TCTGCAGGTTTGTCAGTAGTTGTTGTTTTATTATTACAAGCTACTAATCCAACAGTCGCTAATAACGCTGCACTTGATAACATTAATTTCTTTTTCATAAATATTCCTCCTGTTTTCTCGAAAATTCTTCATTTTCGAAAGGTTATTCTTTTTTTACCTCGAAATCATAATACTATGGATAAAACGTTTACACAACTATTTTATTGCTATGTTTTATAAAAATATTGTCTTATCTAAAATGAAAACAGGAAAGAATCTGATTATCTTATAAATCGAATTCTTTCCTGTAAATGGTTTATATTTTTTCTATATACTTTTTAATCAATTAGTAAAATTCTTATTTTTAGAATGGTTACCACTCTTTCGGACTCCATAATTGTCCATCCAATTGCGCTTTATAATGATCCACTCGCTGTTGTTGTTCCAACAATAATTGTTTACAAGCTTCTAAAAAAGCACGTTCTTTATAATCTTGACATTCTTCTTGCCAAGTAGCAATTTCCTCTTCCATCCATTTAGAATCCATCTGCTTCATTCCCCATTTCTGAAAGCATCATTACTAATTCTTCTCTTTCTTGTTTCAACTCTACAATCCACTCTCTTACTTGTTGCGTATAAGTATTTTCATAGTTCGTCATTCTCTCCAACATCCATTTTTCTTTTTCACCAAAATGATGCGAACCATTTTCTAAATAGTACAGATAATCCACTAGTAACTGCTGCTTTTGAGTTTCAGGTAAATATTGAAATTGATAAATGACAAATGGAGTTTGATATTCCCATCCTAATTGATTGGCAAGTGCTTGATAAGGTCTCAGTAACTCTTCGATGCCAAATCCTACTGAACCACCCGCTGTATATCGCTCTTTCTTCGCACCTACTATAACTACAATTCCCAGTTCTTTCTCCTTATTTTTTTGAGATAAATTCAGGGTTAGCACTTCATCCATCCATTGCTTCATCACACTTGGGCATTGATACCAATAAAATGGAAATTGCAAAATAATTCTGTCTGCTTCTTGAAGACAAGCTCGTTCTATTCTCTTATCAAAATGATTATTGTCTTGCTCTGCTAAAATCGATTCTAAATGACGAATTTGAATCTGTTCTTCTCCTTTAATGGCCGCTAGTAAAAATTGCTGGGAAGAGGATTGAGCTACTTCAGGATGACTCATAATAATTAGTGTTTTAGTCATTAAATTTACCCTTTCTTATATTGATTTAGTAAAGCTTGACTATTTTCTACAAAGTAAGAAATCGCATATTGTAACGCTGCATCATCTACTAGAAAAGATGGATGATGCCATTCATAGGGACAACCTGTTCCGATAAAGGCAAAACATCCTGGAACATATTCCATATAATTCGCAAAATCTTCTGCTCCCAATGTTAATTCAGGAGTCACAACTGTAGCAAATTGTTCTGTTGTTTCTTTTACAATGTTAGTCACTTCTTCATCATTATCTACTACTGGAGGTGTCATAATCCATTCCATATGTGCTTCTTGTCCGTAAACAGCAGCCATTTGATGTACCATATGATCCATTAAACTGCGAATTTTATCTTGATCTTTTTTATAAAAAGTACGAATTGTTCCTTCAAAGAAAACACGCTCTGGAATGACATTCCAAGTATTTCCACCTTCAATATGAGAAATACTTAATACAGCAGGTGACAACGGGGAAACATGACGACTTACAATTGCTTGTAAATTCGTAATAATTTGACATGCAGTAACAATCGGATCATTCCCATTATGTGGAGCTGCCGCATGCGTTCCTACACCTTTTAATTCCACAGAAAATTGTCCCACAGCTGCCATTAGCGGCCCAGATTTAATGCCAATTGTTCCAACAGGCAATTCAGGCTTATTATGGAAACCAATAATGGCATCGACTCCCTCTAATACACCTTCAGCAATTAAAGCACGCGCACCTCGATTCATTTCTTCTGCTGGTTGGAAAATAAAACGAATTTTTCCATTTAAGCTTTCTTCTTTTTCTTTTAAAATTTTCGCAGCCATTAATAAACTAGCTGTATGAAAATCATGCCCACAAGCATGCATCACTCCATCATGCTCTGAACGATAGTCTAAATCCGTTTGTTCTTGAATCGGTAATGCATCCATATCTGCACGAAGCGCAATAACGAAACCTTCTTTTGTACCAATCTCAGCAACAACACCTGTTGGTGTTTTTAAAGGACGATAAGAAATCCCCCATTCTGTTAATTTTTCTTGAATATATGCAGTTGTTTTAAATTCTTGTTCGGATAATTCTGGATAACGGTGTAAAGTACGTCTGATTTTCACCGCTTCTTGAATCCATTCTTCTTTCATAACAATCACCTCTTGAAAATCACTTGATTTTATTTTACTACAAACAAAGTAAAAAAACATTAGGAAACGCTTAACTATCCTCATGCTTTAAATACTACAGGAATAGAAATGGATTTTATCTAATGTAATGGTGGACGCAAGTAGCCCCTACGGGTCTCTTGGTTACTTCAGAAAAATCCATTTCTATTCCCTTCCTCGTTATTCTAAACGTTCTCTCATCTTCCACCGCCAAGAAAAGAATAGACTTCTTACCGTAACACGAGATTCGCTTTAGCGAAGCTGCCGTCCATTGCTACAGTATAAGAAGTCTAATTCTAAACGCACTCTCATAATTATAAATGCTACTATAAGAATGCACACTTTCGGGAATTTAAAAATGTACAAAAT
>NZ_CAUPXD010000035.1:0-14548 GCF_963515095.1 uncultured Granulicatella sp.
GGTTTATTTGTCACGCACCTACGGAGCGTGACGGACTGAAAGTCACATAACAAAAGGCTGGGTAAATCCCAGCCTCCACCATTAAACAGAAAATGAATCTGCAAAAACATGTTTATTTTTTATAAAGTAATCTACTCCTGAATATACTGTTGCAACTAAACACACATATAGCAAAATCGTTCCAATTGAAAACGGCAATCCTTTTACTGGAAAATCATCAATCAATAAAAAGATAATTGCTAACATTTGTGTTGCTGTTTTAACTTTTCCAGGCCATGCTGCTGCAAGTACTTCTCCATCATTGACTAATAATAAACGAAGCCCTGTTACAGCTAGTTCTCTACATACAATCACTGCTACAATCCACATTGGAATGACACCATCTCCTACTAATGTAATAAAAGCCGTCATCACTAATAATTTATCTGCTAAAGGATCCGCAAATTTTCCAAAGTTTGTAATTAAGTGATATTTTCTAGCTAAATAACCATCTAAAAAATCTGTAATACTAGCAATGGTGAAAATAATCATTGCTAATATCCAACTAACACTTAAGTTTGATTGAAGAACATTCACCGTACCTAAAGCATCTTTTGGAAAACACATCATTAGCAAAAACACTGGAATCATGACTATGCGAGCAATGGTTAATCGATTGGCAATATTCATGCAATTCCCTCTATTCTACTGTAATATAAATGGCAGTAGCACTAACTCCATCAGGAATTTGAATTTCTTGTCCAGCTAAAGTAATTGTACCAACTGGTGTATAACCAAAGTTTAAAACAATTGAATTAGTTCCTTCCGGAATTGCTCCTACTAATTGTTGCCCTGTAGTTGGAGCTCCATCTGCTACTACTTTTTGATTTGCAGTAATTCTTGCCCATAATTGTGTTCTTGCACGGTTTGTTACTACTAAATTTGCAGGAAATTCAGCTAATTTTGCTGTGTAATATAATGAATTTCCATTTGCGTATGAATAACGAATCGTTGTTTCTTTTGATTCTTTTGTAGTAGTTGTTGATTGTATTGTTTCCGCTACTGTTGTTTCTTCCGTTTTTTCAGCTGTTGTTGTGTTTTGAACTGTTACAGTTGTAGCAACTGCTGCTGGCTTCGGTGTTGAACGTTTATTCAATAATGACTGTGCAATCGCAAATACAATCGCTACTGCTAACATTCCTAATAAAATTGTAGGTAAATAATTTTTAAATTGTCCCCAAGCTTTTGTAACAGAAGTTTGCGCTTCACGATTATTTGATAAACGACTTGAGATAAATTTTTTATCTGCTAATACAGATTCTTCCTCTGGAATTCCCCCAGGATTTTTCGGAGTTTCTAATGCAAATTCTTCTAATAATCGAACACCATCTACTCCAACTGTTTCTGCTACTTGCTTAATAAATGCACGAGTATAAAAGTCTCCAGGCATTAAATCGAAATCATTTTCTTCGATTGCAATTAAATATTTTTTTTGAATTTTTGTAATTTGTTGCAAGTCATCTAAAGTATATCCTTTTTGTTGACGAGCACGTTTTAAGATTTCTCCAATTGTTTGTTCCATTTAATCACCAACTTTTCATATTGTCATAAAAAGTATACCATAGATTGCATATGAAACAAACTCATTCACTGTGTTTTTTCGTTAACTTTCTTCTCATTAACTACAAGATAAACTTTTTCAGAGCGTGTTGAACCATTTTTTAAATTTGCCGTTAAATCAAAAGCCTTACTTTTTTCATCCCATTTAATTTCTACATTTCCAGTCGAAAAGTCTATTCTACTAGGAAAATTCATTTCATTATCTGTTACTTCTAAATGACTATCTAAATTTTGAGTTGTTAATTCTAACATTATTTTCAGACGATACGTATCACGGAGTAATCGAAATTGATTGGCATTTGCGACTCTAATTTGATAAAGTGCTACTGTCACTAAGCTAGAAATAAACAATAAGGATAAAAAAGGAACTACTAAGCTAGCTTTTATCTTTTGATACGATAGCCGATTTTTCATCATTAGTTTTCTCCTTTTTATGTTCTTCTTGAATAATCTCTTTTTCAAGGGAAATGACTCGATTTCCTGGAATAAAGTATATGTCAAATCTCTCTTTATTTCGAAGAGTCGCTTTAAATCGTACGCCGTCTTTTTCACCATGCATATGCAATTCTTCGTATCCTATTAATAATGGATGATAACCTTTTTTCTTTCCTTCTCCTTTACTAATCCATAAAGTATTTTTTGATTGATCCTGTTCTGATTTTGCTCTAATTAAATAAGATTCTTCCTTTGTAGGGCGTCCATCTTCAAATTTATGTTCGAATACAATAGGAGGTCTAGCATACCCTTGTAAATGAGTATCCATTTGAGTCACCATTAAATGCCACTCGATATAGTTGGGCACTTCTAATTTACTTTGCACTTTCATTAATACTTGATAAACACCACTTATCAGTAGAAAACTCACTGCAAATATCGCCAATGCCATTAACTGCTCAATCAGAAGAAATGCTGACTTTTTCTGTAGAACCCATTCCTTCAATTTGAATCACCTCCTCTTGATTACAATGAATTGAAATAGAAGTCGGTGCTGTTTTTGAAGTAGTTTTTTTATAATGGAATTGTTCTTTAGTTTTTGGAGATTTTTCATCTTTCTTTTTAGAATTAAGATCTTTTTCCTTATTTTTTTCAGTATAAGGAACTGGTAGCCTACTCTCATGTAATTTCATTAATTGATTTGAATATTCGTTCAATGTACATGCTTCATTTTTCTCTCTTTTTAAAGAATTCCCCAATATGAAAGATAGTAATAATACGGTTAAAGTCGCAATCATTAATGCAATTAAAGCTTCTACAAAGGCAAAAGCTTTATTTTTTTGAAACTTCAACATAATACCTACCTCCACCTAATTGAAATGTAAAATGGTATGAATATTTTTTTCCATTAAAAGTTACTTGGGAAACCTTATTAAATGTTGTTAAATTCCCTGTTTCTCCTTTAAATTGAATTAAAGGAATATTGGTTGTCGAAATACTTTTTGGTATTTCTCTATCTGCATTTAATGATTCATTGCCTGGACAGCTTAAGCGATAATAATTTTCCCTTGGATAGTTTATTTCTATTGTTGAATTTTTTCCCGTTGCCTGAGCACTCGCCTGCACCAATTTCAAATCATTTTCAAACTGCTTAATAAATACTTTTTCTTGATACGTTTCTCCAAAATCCACTATAGCAGGAGGAACTAACCATAATAATATAATTAGAATACTAAATGAAACGAGTAGCTCTACGAGAGTAAATGCATGAGATTTCATAGAAGTTCCTCCTAAGCTTTAATTATTGTGGAGATGTTTGAGTTTTTCCCTTCGCCTTATTATAGGAATCTAATTGTTCTTGAGTAATATAGCCATCATTCTTTAATGTTGAAACATCTGGTTTTTCTTTTACATTTTTATCTAATTGATATAATTCTTGTTGATTTTCAATGACTTTCACAATCGCAGCATCAGATTTCTCCTGAGCTTTTTGTCTTTGATTTGCAATATTTGGAATAATGAGTAGCATCATCAATCCAATAATAAATAAACAAATGAGTAATTCAATTAATGTAAAACCTTTTTTCTTTTTTAGTAATTTTTTCATCTTAATTTCCTCCTATCATTGTTAATGTTGGTAACATTAAAATAATGTACATTGACATAATCATGAGCCCAATTCCAATAAATAGAACCGGCTGAACAAGCATAATTTTCTTTTCCAGTGTTCCTTTAAAATCTTCAAATGAATTTTTAGAAAATTGTCGTAATTTGATATCTAATTGATGCGTTAATTCTCCTTGAACAATTAATAAAATAAGTGGTTGTTGAAATAAATTCAATTGGTGAATTGCACTTGAAAACGAAGTTCCTTTTTGCATCTCCTCTTCAATAAACTCAGCAATAGCTTTTGTTAAAAGACTCGTACCTGCTTGTTTCATCTGTTCAATCATTTGCAACAAAGACTGCCCATTCCCTAAAAAATAGGCAAATTCTCTCGCATATAAAAATGTGTAATATTGGCATACTAAACTTCCTACAATTGGTAGTCGAGTTAAAAATCGCAGGCGCTTTAAAATCGTTTTATTTTTCCAAAATAAATATACTATGCCAACTGCAGTGCCTATGAATAGACTGATTCCTAAAACAATCCAAGGTAAGTGCACAAAGCCATTCCATATCAAATAAAGCATTATATGGTCTTTGATGCTCTCTACTTGAACCATCGATTGCAGTTGCCCTAAGAGTAAATAGCGAATCGCAGCAACCATGCAAACTAAAAACACAATTAGAATGCACGGATAAATTAATACTTGGCGTAATTTTTTTAGTTGAATATCTTTTTGTGTTAAATATTGTCCAATAGTTCGACAAGAAAGTGCAAAAGAACCTGTCGACATAGATAAATAAATTTGAGAACAAATAGAATCGGAATATCCTACTAAATGTAAGACTTCATCAAATCTTTCTCCCATCAATAAATGTTCCATCATAATACGAATTACGGCTTCTTGTTTTGGAAGCAATAATTTGGCAAATTCCAATGTTTCTTGCAAAGTAAATCCTTCATCTAATAATTCACCAACTTGACTTAAAAATAATGCTTGCGTTTTGTTAGACCATTTCTTAATAGATTTGGTAGGCTTCGAAGCTTTGTTTTGAAATATATCCAAGTGCATAAGCTTTCCTCAACTTTCTATTAAAAGGATGTTCGAAGGGATTCAACATCTCTTCTTCTTGAATTAAATGTTGCAATGAAGTTCCATATGCAATATCAAATAACGTTGCCTTTTTCTTTGAAAGAGGAATATGATTACAGTGGAAGCAGCAATGACTCTGACATAGAGAACAATATCTTGGCACTAACCGTTGCGCCACTACTGCAACTAATGTTTGCCTTAGTAAATCTTTTGTAACTCCTAATTCCTCTAACCTTGAAATGACTCCTTTACAATCTTTTGCATGAACCGTCGCCAACATTAAATGCCCTGTTAATGCACCCCGAATAACCATTTTAGCTGTCATTTCATCACGAATTTCTCCGATTAACATCATATCTGGATGGTGTCTTAATGAACTTTTGATGAGTAATTCATACGTAATTCCTGCTTTTTCATTAATTTCTGTTTGTAAAAACAAAGGTTCACTCATTTCGACTGGCTCTTCCATTGTGATTACTTGCAAATTGGTATCATTAACACGGTTTCTTAACAAGTGATACATCGTAGTAGTTTTTCCGGAGCTGACAGGTCCTGAAAATAATATTAGCCCACTCTTGAAATGCAACATTCTTTGAAGAAGCTCAATATCTTTTGGAAAATAGGTGGATACTTCTCCAGATTTTTTCTCCTCCATCGATAAATGTAATAAACGAATCACAACGGACGTTTGCATTTTAAAGTTTGTGATCACTGATAACCTTAATTCAATACTTGTTCCATTTGTCAATTCATATTTCATTGCACCACTTTGCGGTCTACGTTTTTCCCCTACATCCATCCCAGACCGATACTTTACAAAGGTAGTCCACCGATTGGCAGTATCCGTATCTATCGTCTTCAATAAAGATAATTGCTCGCCATCTCTCAAATAAAAACGATATTCCTCTCCAAAAGGTAATAAATGGATGTCATCAATGCGGAATTGGAGTGCTGCCAATAAAATTTCATTCGTTAGCTCCTCCATTTTTCTCCCTCCTTTATACAAAATTGACTAGTCACTTATATATACGAAAAAAAATCGAGAAAATATTTTTTTTCTCGATTTTTTTTAATATTTTTTTATTTTTTTAAAAATCCTAATAAGGCTCCAAAAATTCCACCTAAACTATCTAATATCATATCTTGAATTAGCGGTGTTCTTCCAGGTGTCATTCCTTGATGAAACTCATCCGTTATTGCATATAATACAGTAATAAAAATCGCAATCATTAAACTCCATCCTGGATTTTTCAGATGTACTTTTAATCCTCTCGTCCAATGATACCCAATGAAGTAATACACTAAGAAATGTGCTCCCTTCCGAATGAAAAATTCAAGAAATTGAGCATATCCTAAACTTGGAATACTAATCACTTTTCCTGCATAAGTAAAATGAATTTTTGATAACATCTCTGAAAATGGTTGAAATGGTAAGACTGTCTGTATATTTGAAACAAGTGATTGATCATGATAAGGCATTGATGAACTATAAAATATAAGTCCCATTAATACAATTGCAATAATAATCGATACTGTTCCTCTAGTGGTTCTTGTCATAGAATCCCTCCTATTTACTAGAATAAATTCATTATTGGCTACCTAAAACAAATTGTCAAGCGATTTTAAAAAAACAAAAACTCTTACTATAACATTCGTTACAATAAGAGTTTTACTTTACAATTAAGCTTGAACTGGTAATTCTTCTCCAATCGCTGCTAAGCGTTCCATTACTTCTGCAGGAGTTAATCCTTTAGCAGCAACATAACGATTTCTTGGGTGAACACGGCATTCATGACTGCATCCCCCGATATATTTTGCTTCATTTTCTTCTGAAGTTAAAATTTGACGGTTACATTCTGGATTTGCACAGTTTACATAACGTTCACAAGGAGTACCATCGAACCAATCTTTTCCAATTACAACAGGATTTACATGGTTGATATCTACCGCAATACGTTCATCGAAAACATACATTTTTCCATCCCATAATTCACCTTGTACTTCTGGGTCCTTACCATAAGTCGCAATACCACCATGTAATTGACCTACATCTTTATATCCTTCACGAACCATCCATCCTGAGAATTTCTCACAACGCACGCCACCTGTACAATAAACTACAACACGTTTGTCCATGAATTTTTCTTTATTATCACGAACCCATTGTGGTAATTCACGGAAGTTACGAATGTCTGGACGAATCGCTCCACGGAAATGACCTAAATCATATTCATAATCATTTCTTGTATCTAAAACAACTGTGTTTTCATCTAATAAAGCTTCTTTAAATTCTTTAGGAGATAAGTAAGCTCCAGTTGTTTCTAAAGGATTGATATCATTATCGAAATCATTATCTTCTAATCCTAAATGAACAATTTCTTTTTTATAACGAACGAACATTTTTTTGAAAGCTTGTTCTTCTTCTTCATCAATTTTGAACCATAAATCTTCCATTCCTGGTAATGAATGAACATAGTCCATATATTTTTGAGTTGTTTCATAGTCTCCTGAAACAGTCCCATTAATTCCTTCATCAGCGACTAAAATACGTCCTTTTAGTCCGATTGATTTACAAAATTCCAAATGATCTGCAGCAAATTGTGCTCCATTCTCGATTGGTACATATTTATAGTACAATAGTACTCGAATATCTTTTGACATAAACTACCTCCAAAGTAATTTCTTATTGAGTACTCATTATATCATCTGCACAAACTAATAGCAAAGGAACTGCTTCAGATATAGCGTTAAATAGTTTTTTCACAAAGTTTATTTCTAATTAAAAAAACTTTTAGGCTCTTCAACTGGACTTTCATGCTTTCCAATCCATTTTTCCATCCAAACAATATGATACCAACGATTAAATTTATACCCGCAACGTTTAAACTCCCCAACTAATCGATAACCCATATATTCATGATATTGAACACTATTATTTGTTAAATATTCATCTTCCACTTCAGGCGTCGCAATACAAGCATAGACATTTTGATACCCCAATTCTTGCAATTTCGCTTCCATCAATTGATATAATTTTTTTCCATATCCTTTTTTCTGTTGATCTTGCTTTAAATAAATACTAATTTCAGCAGACCACGAGAATGCTCTTCGACTCGCAAAAGGTCCAGAATATGCATACCCCAGAACTTCCCCTTCTTCTTCGACTACATAATAGGGATATTTCTCAAGAGTCGTTTGAATTCTTCTTTCAAATTCTTCCACAGTTGGAACATCATATTCAAACGTAATCGCAGTTTTTTCTACATAATATCGATAAATTTCTACTAATGCCGATGCATCTTCAATCGTTGCTACTCTAATTGTCATTCAAAATTCCTTTCCTCTTATCCATTTCATTTTATCGTAGTATACCACAGCTTCATTCTTGACAAAAAATTTTTTCTCTCTTAGGCTATACTTATAGAACTCGAAAGGATGAATCTTATGAAATATTTTTTAACAAGTAGTGCAAGCATTCCTGAATCTTATAAAGTGAATACTGCGAATGGTTTTGTCGATAATTTGAAAACTGCTCTTGGTAAAACAACTATTAAAACCTTATACATATCTTCTGACCCAGATGCATATGAATTAACAGATGACTTTTCTTCTTATACAAAATTAGGATTTGAAGAAGTTGGACTTCATTTTGATCCATTTATTATTTTTGATCACCGTCAAACAGTAGATGTTCAAGAGTATTTAAACGAAGTAGATTTAGTTATTTTATCCGGTGGTCATGTCCCTACACAAAATCAGTTTTTCCAAGAAATTCAACTAGCTGAAAAAATTCAAACCTTTGAAGGGATCGTTATTGGCATTAGTGCTGGAACAATGAATGCAGCAGAAACGGTTTACGCTCATCCAGAATTAGAAGGTGAAAGTATAAATCCAGATTACCAAAGATTTCTAATAGGCTTAGGACTAACAACGAAGCAAGTGATTCCGCACTATAATTTTTTAAAACACGAATATTTAGATGGAAAACATGTCATTAAAGAAATTGCTACGGAAGATAGCATGAATCAAGAATTTTATATTTTCCCAGATGGAACTTATATTTATGGACATGATGGAATAGAAGAATTATACGGAGAAGCTTATCTCTTAAAAGATAAAATTTTCAAAAAAATGAATACAAATGATCAGATTATTTCACTTTAAACAATCATTACCTTATTAAGACGACTTCGGTCGTCTTTTTTGATAATAAAAAAACCCCATCGAAGAACGATGGAGTGAGACTTGTTGAATCTTTTGATTAACGACGTAAACCTAAACGGTTGATTAACTCACGGTAACGTTGGATATCTTTGTTACGTAAGTAAGCTAATAAGTTACGACGGTGACCAACTTTTTTCAATAAACCACGGTTTGAGTGGTAGTCTTTTTTGTGTACACGAATATGATCGTTTAAGTGATTGATTTCGTAAGTAAGTACAGCAATTTGTACTTCTGGTGAACCAGTATCTCCTTCTTTAATCGCGTACTCTTTGATGATTGCGTTTTTTTGTTCTTTAGAAATAGCCATTTCTAAACACCTCTTTCTTATAATATTCCTTCTACTAAGTAAAACGTTGGTGAATCGTAAAACTCGGTACAAGGTATGTGTTTAAACACACTAATAGATTAACGTAACTCTATCAAAAAATCAAGTAATTTGATAGATTTATTATTGAACTTCTTTATGTGATTTTCTATCGAAGTAAACATGATTTAGAAGCATTGCTTGCCCACCCATTAATTCTTCAATGGAACCAATTGCATATCCTTCTTGTTGTAAGAAATCAAGTAATCTCGGTAAAGCTTCAACCGTCTCCGCATGAATATCATGCATTAAAATAATCGAACCATTATAAGTTCCTTCTCTAACTTCTTGAAGAATACTGTTCACATTATGACTCTTCCAATCTAAAGTATCCACAGACCAATTTAAAATAGCAATTCCAGCTTGTTCTGCAACCATACGGTCAAAACCACCATATGGAGGTCTTAAAGTTGTTGGACGAATTCCGCCACTAGCATCTCCAATTAACTTTTGAGTGTCAGCTACTTGTTTATGGACTCCTTCAGGAGTTAACGTAGTTAACAATGGGTGACTGTAAGAATGATTTCCTACCTCATGTCCTTCATCAATAATTTGTTTAATAATCTCTTCATTACCCGGAACATGTTTTCCCATAATATAGAATGTTGCATGAACTCCATATCGTTTTAAAATATCTAAAACCTTCGGAGTTAACTCACTACTTGGACCATCATCAAAACTAATTGCCACACGTTTTTCATTTAAACGCTCTTCCAATTGATTTTTCCAATTTTGATAAGCTTCTTGTTGGCTTTCAGGAATACGATCACTCTTCAAAATCGCAAATAGCTCTTGAAACGCAAATGAAATTTGACGTAACGTTTCTCCATTTCTAGTTTGAATAGGTTCTTTCAAATTGAATCTAAATCCATTTTGAATGATAGAGGCATCTAAATTCTTCCAATTTTCATACGCAAATTCTTTTAACAACTGTTCAGTTTGTTCCTCTGATAACGATTGTTCCTTAGCAACTTTCATTGCTTTTTTTACAAAATGATTCGTAACTTCTAAATCGTTAACAAATAACTCTCCAATAACAGCTGTCCCAGATTTTTCTTTTCCTTCTAATTGATGATCTAATTCATCATAAGCTACTTGTTCCAATCCTTTTTTCGTTTCCTGATAAACAGATTGATAATAGTAGACATCTTGAACTCCCGTTAAAACATGAGATTGATAAACTTTCAAATATACCCAAGTACGAATAGATTCATCTTTGTATTCTTCTTTTGCTTTTTCTAATAAAGTATCTAATTCCTTTTGAATAGGTTCAACGATTTTTTGGTCAACAGTAGGATATGACACCGTAAATACTGTATTCCCAATAGTTTGAGATTGAACTTCTACAGCTTCATTATATTGTTTAGCGTCTTCCTCTTCTACTTTCTTCATGATTTCTTGATTTCTTCTAATTAAGTGATTTTTTGCTAAAGTGCTAACTACAAACCACTCCCCTAATACTAATACTAAAATCATGATAGCTAACGCAATCATTTGAGGTGGTTCAAATCGTTTTATTCCCTTCAAATTTTTCTTCATAGTAACCTCGTCCTAATCTTCACTTTTTATAATTTTTTTTGACATTTTGGACAAACTCCAAAAACTTCCATTCGATGTCCTAGAACTTTATACCCTGTTAAACTTTCTGCAACTGATTCTACGTCTTCTAATAATGGGTAAAATAAATCCTCCACAATACCACATTCTTGACAAACAACATGATAGTGCTTCCCTATATTAAAATCATATCTACTAGCATCATCTCCATACGTTAATTCTAGTAAATATCCCTCATCCGTTAATTTATTTAAATTATTATAAACGGTTGCCATACTAATATTTGGATCCTTAGCTACAATGGCAGCATAAATATCTTCTGCAGTAGGATGATGTGCCTCTGCTAAATAATCTAAAATGGCTATTCTTTGAGTGGTCATTCTAACGCCATCTTCTCTTAGCCTCTCTTTTAATTGTTTCAATTCTTTTTCGTGCATAGAATCCCTTCTCTAATCTTTAATATTCGGATAATTTCTTCTATGATAACATCGTTCTGTAACATTGTAACATATTTGTAACATTAATACTAGCCTTAAACATTACTTAAAACTCCAATTACCATAGTCCATTTTATTATACTAACAACTTATCAAACAAGCAAATTAATAAAGAAAAATGGACAAGAATCTTAACCATTTTATTTAGATTCTTTTGTCCATTTTCATTTAATTGATATATAACTCTATTTTTTAATTTCTTATTTCAACAAACGATTATATCCCATCGCTTCTCTCAGTGGTGCGGAATCAATCCCTAATGCCTCAACGATAATATAAGAAAATTCAAATGCTGCTGCGGGACCTGAACCCGTAATCACTCGATCATCTTGATGTACAAAATCACCTGTATAAGTACCATCAGCAATTTGTTTTTCAAATCCAGGATAACAAGTGTAATGACGATTCTTTAACGCTCCAGAATTTTCAATGGCAATCGGTGCAGCACAATTAGCTGCAATCAATTTACCGGCATCATAATGAAGTTTGACGAATTCTTGCACTTCTTGATGATCTTTTAACAACTTTGCTCCTGGCATACCACCGGGTAAAATAACAATATCATATAATTCATTTTTCACAGCTACTAATTCTTTATCTGTAGAAATAGTTAAATCATGGGAACCCGTTGCCTCATTTCCTAATACTCCAATGATATCTACTTCTACTCCTGCACGACGTAAAATATCCATTGGAACTATGGCCTCAATTTCTTCAAAACCTGTTGTTAATACAATTGCTGCTCTTTTCATTGGAATTCCTCCTTGCTATTCTTCCATTTTATTTTACCGATTTTTATACTTATTTTCAACCGTGATAGCGTTTCAGTTATAAATTGACATTTCAACTTTTTATCAGTATATTGAATTCATTAAATGAAAATATAATTCCTAGGAGGAAGAAAATGACTTGGAAAATTATTACAGATTCTGGTTGTGATATTAAACACTTAGAATCTCTACCTGAGCATTGTACTTACATTAATGTTCCTTTAACGATTCATGTAGGTGAGGAAGAATTTATTGATAATGAAGCATTAGAAATTGATCAAATGATGGTAAAAATGTATGCCTATGAAGGAAAAACTTCTTCATCTTGTCCAAGCCCTGAGAGCTATTTACAATCATTTGAAGGTGCCGACAATATTATTGTCGTAACGATTACTGGTACTTTATCTGGAAGCCACAATAGTGCACAATTAGCGAAAAAAATGTACTTAGAAGAACACCCTGAAGCAAACATTGAAATTATCGACAGCTTATCTGCTAGTGGAGAAATGGTATTACTCACACAAGCCATTGCAAACTTCATCAAAGAAGATCCTTCTTTTGAAGTAGTTGTTGAAAAAGCTCGTAATTATCATTCAAAAACTAAACTATTATTTGCTCTAGCAAGTGTAGATAATTTAGTGAAAAACGGTCGTCTTAGCAAATTAGTTGGACGTGTTGTTGGATTATTAAATATTCGCATGGTTGGACAAGCTAGTACAGAAGGAACATTAGAATTACTCCATAAATCACGTGGACAAAAGCGTGCTGTTACTGCCATTTGGGATGAAATGAAGAAAAATAATTACCAAGGTGGACGTGTGGCCATTAGTCATTGCGACAACCCTGAAATTTGCGCCTTGATTACAACAGCAATTCATGCTGAATTCCCTAATGCAGATGTTCAAGCTTATCCTACTAGTGGATTATGTAGTTACTATGCTGAACAAGGCGGTATTTTAATGGGATATGAAACTCATTAATAAAACTCTATCATAAAAAATAAACGACTCCTATCGAACGATAAGAGTCGTTTTTATTATACTAATTCACTTTTCAAATAAGCATCTACTAAAGCTTCAGTTGCTTGAATTGATTTAATATGAGTTCTTTCATAGGAATGACTTGATTCGATTCCTGCTCCTAGTAAAGCATGTTTGACATCTGCTCCTGCACGCATGGCAGCTGAAGCATCACTTCCATAAAATGGATAAATATCTAAGCGATAGTCAATTTCTTTTTCTTTTGCTAATGCTACTAAATGTTGTCGTAGCATATAATTATAAGGACCAGAACCATCTTTTATTTATGGCTACTTTACTAATAATCTTCATCAATCACTCCTCGATTAACTTTACAACATTATTATATTCTTAACTAATGAAAAGTAATTCGTAGTCCGTCCATTCTTTCACACTTCCTAAAGATACATAAATTTTTACCATGTTCTGAAATTATAAATTCTTCTTAAAATGAATAATTCTATTTGCCTCCTGAAATCCAATATTGAGATGAAATATTATAGAATCCGTATTCGTTAAAGTACAGTCACTTGCAAACTCCTTACATCCTTTATTTTTCGCCCATTCCTCACATTTTGTACAGAGATTTTTAGCAATATTCTTTAAACGATATTCCTCGTCGACAATAATCCCTTCTAAGAATCCAACAGGACTATATTTACAACCTTCAACATAATCAAATCTGAGTGAACATAGTGCTAGACCTACAATTGTGTCACCTTCAACTTCAGTAAAGATTGCAGTATTTTTGCCATTCGTATATTTTTTTACTTCATCAATAGCTTCTTTATCAGACAATCGGGGCCATAATTGTTTCATTAGTTTAGCCGTTTTTATATAATCATTTGTTATTCCATCCATATTGATGTTCCTCCTCAAATTACAAGCAAATGTTTCGAATCATGCTGTTACTTTGTTGCTCATTGATTGATACCAATACCATCCCCTTCTACTTTTCGACTGTCTCAGCTTGGAAGAGCAGAGCCACACACTCAGCGGTTCGAACTTACCGTATCATCTCGTCGGTGTTTCTCCTTATTCTACGAGTCCTATCCCATTGGCGGAGCATCTACTTCTACTTCGCTAATGCCTCAGCTCGTACAAGCAGTGATACCACCTCAACATGAAACAAGTGAACACTACGTATGCCAAGTAGTCTTGTCTGTAAGTAGAAACAGGTCTATAAGCTTTTTATCAATGGCATAAGGTTATCGTACATAAGAGTCGTTTTTATTATACTAATTCACTTTTTAAATAAGCATCTACTAAAGCTTCGGTTGCCTAAATTGATTTTATATGTGTTCTTTCATAGGAATGACTTGATTCAATTCTCCTTTGTTCTATTTAAATTTTGTGTGATACATTCACAGCAACATTCATCAAT
>NZ_CAUPXD010000036.1:0-14526 GCF_963515095.1 uncultured Granulicatella sp.
AATTTTGTACATTTTTAAATTCCCGAAAGTGTGCATTCTTATAGTAGCATTTATAGCAGCCGAAACTCGGCTACTTTCACAAGGGAAAATCAAGACCCTAGGCTTGATTTTTTGGCATGAGACTCGTTTTAACGAGACTACTGCCGTCCTATGCTACTATTTTGGAAGTCACTATCCTAAACGTACCCTCATCCACTTACGTAAAACGGAGAAAGACTTCCTATAGTAGCATGCATAATAGTAGCCGAAATATCGGCTACTATTATTAGGAAATTTCGAGACCAAGGCTCGAAATTTAGCCAAGAGACCGGAGGTCTACTGGCGTCCTATGCTACTATCTCAGGAAGTCTTTCGTAGTCAACGATAGTTTTTTAACTCTCTCTGTACATCTCGTTTTATATCTTTTTGTTTTAACGCTTCACGCTTATCATAGTTTTTCTTACCTTTAGCAATTCCAATCAACAACTTGGCAACTCCATTTTTAATATAAACCTTCAATGGAACAACCGTATTCCCCGCCTGTCTTACCTCTTGCTCAAGCATCTGAATTTGCTTCTTATGCAATAACAACTTTCTCGTACGAAGCGAATCATGATTGAAAATATTCCCCTGCTCAAACGGACTAATGTGAACCCCTACTAAAAAGGCTTCCCCATTTTTAAAACTACAATAACCATCTTTCAAATTCATTCTAGCTTGACGAACCGATTTAATCTCCGTTCCCGTTAACACTAAACCTGCTTCAATCGTATCTAAAATCGTATAATCATGATTCGCCTTACGATTTTGCGCTAAAACTTTATTATCTGTTCCTTTTGGCATCCGAATTCTCCTTACGAATGTTTTTTTCTACGCTTTTGCTTTGCTTGTGCTTTAAAATGTTGTCTCCCTTTATTTTTAGAAGACTTCTTCGATTTTTTACTTCTGCTTTCTTTTTTTGCAGCTTTCTTAAGTGCTTCTTTTCCTTTAGAAGGACGTTTGTTTTGAGTAATCAAATCTGCATTATCAGCCTCTAAAATAAAATCAATTTCATGCGCTTCTACATCGACTTTAATTAATTTTACTTTAACACAATCTCCGATTCGATAAGTTACTCCTGTTCTCTCACCAATTAATACCATATGACTTTCAATAAAGTTAAAGTAATCTTGATTCATATGCGTAATATGCACTAAACCTTCTACGGTATTTGGCAATTCCACAAACATTCCGAACTTAGTAACGGAACTAACAATTCCTTCAAACTCTTGTCCAATCTTATCAGCCATAAATTCAGCTTTCTTCATCGCATCTACTTCACGTTCTGCTTGAACTGCTAAACGTTCCATTTTACTCGATTGATCCGCAATTCTTTCTAATTTAGAAGCATTTAATTCTTCTTGTTGCTTCGATAAAAAACTTCCACTTCCTTCATATTGACGAATCATACGGTGGACAATTAAGTCTGGATAACGACGAATCGGTGAAGTAAAGTGAGTATAATCTTCTGCAGCTAATCCATAATGCCCAGAAGGTGTAATATCATACTTAGCTTGTTTCATAGAACGTAGCATCATTGTCGATACAACTGCTTCATACGTTTCCCCTTTAACTTCATCCAAAGCTTTTTGCAATTTTTTCGGACTAATAGTGTCGCTCGTTCCTTTAATATTAATGCCAAATGCTGTGACAAATTCTAAGAAACGTTGCATTTTTTCTTGTTGTGGTTGTTCATGGACACGGTAAATAAATGGAACATTTTTTCGTTGATAATGCATCGCAACTGTTTCATTAGCTGCTAACATAAAGGATTCAATTAATCGTTCTGCAACTCCACGTTCACGAATTTGAATATCAATTGGTGCGCCTTGTTCATCCACAATAATTTTTGCTTCATGTGTTTCAAAATCAATCGCTCCACGTTCTTTTCTTCGTCTTTCTAAAATATGATGTAATTCTTTCATATCCAACAACATTTGCTGAATTTCATCTGGAATTTCAACTTCTTTTTTCTCATACAATTCATTCACTAAACTATACGTTAATCGCATATCTGAGCGAATGACACTTGGGAAAATCTCATATTGATAAATTGTTCCACTTCGGTCAATTTCCATGCGACAA
This sequence comes from uncultured Granulicatella sp., assembly GCF_963515095.1. Classification (GTDB taxonomy): domain Bacteria; phylum Bacillota; class Bacilli; order Lactobacillales; family Aerococcaceae; genus Granulicatella. The sequence goes on from NZ_CAUPXD010000036.1 coordinate 2,104, forward strand.
GACATCGTTAGTCGTTCTTCATGTGGATGTAATGAACAAATTCCATTTGATAATCGTTGTGGTAACATTGGAACGACACGGTCTGTTAAATACACACTTGTTCCACGTTCAAATGCTTCCCTATCAATCGCTGAATTTTCCGTTACATAATACGATACATCTGCAATCGAAACAGTTAGTTCAAATGTTCCATCTTCACGTTTTGTAAGTGCAACAGCATCATCTAAGTCTTTGGCATCTGCCCCATCAATTGTCACCGTTAATTGTTCACGTAAATCTTTACGTCCTTGTCGATCTTCATCTGTGATGACTTCAGGAACAAGATTTGCCTGGTCAATCACTTCTTGTGGAAATTCTATTGGAATATGTAATTGTTGCAAAATCATTAAAATATCCATTCCAACGGCATCTTTATACCCAATCTCTTTGACAACAATTCCTTCTAATGAAGAACGATTTTTTTCATTCGTGTATTTTGTTAATTCTACAATGACTACAGTACCATCTACTGGATGCAATCCATTTGGACGGATTAAGCAACGAGTACCTGCTAATTTTTTATCTTTAACGACTACTTCACCGCAATAACCTGTATCTTCTGCAGTTTCTGAACTGAAGCGAGTATAAATTCCTACCACTTGAGTCGTATTACGTTGAATAATTTGGACAATTTTCCCTGTTGCAGATCGTTGACGATAGCTATCAGCGGGTTCAGTAATCACTAGTTCTACTTCATCCCCATCCATCGCACTCATTGTATCTCCTCGAGGGATGAATATATCTGGTTCCCCTTCGACTACTGTGACAAATCCAAATCCTTTGTCATTTGCACGATACGTTCCTTTTAATGTTTGATTCAAAGGATTCAATCCAAACTTTCCATTTCGATTTAATTCTAAAATGCCTTCTTCTTCTAAAGCGGCTAATTCTTTGACTAATATTTTAAAATCTTGAGATTGATTCATCCCAAAATGTTCACTAATTTCTTTTACATAAAAACTTTCTGGTGCATATTCCTCAAAAAAGGACACCAAAACTGTTCTCAATGATTCTCTCATTTCTTACCTCCATTCTTGTTGGTTTAAAAATTCTAATACAGATTCTTGAAACTCTGCTTTTTCTTTCCCGACTGTAATGACATGCCCTGATTGTTCAAACCAATGAAAATCAACAGCTGCATTCACTAATGCTTCTTTCATCTCTATCGATACTTCTGGATCGACTAATCTGTCTAATTCCCCTTGCGCAATATAAAAAGGACCTGTCACCTGTTCTAATTTCTCTGCCACTTTAGCGGAAAAATGATGTAAATCTAATAATTGTTGTTTTGCTTTTTTCCCTACTGAAAACATTTCCTCTTCACACATCCCGGAATGAGTAGCAAAAGCCATAAAACTTTTCAACAAATCAGGTAATTGCGCATTTCTTTTTGAAACAGGAGAACAAAATGTCCCCGCAATTTCTACTAATTGATTAGTTGATAGTGCTGCTGCCATAATACCTCCCATCGATAATCCTAGCGCAGCAATCGTTGAATACCCTTGACTTCGAACAAATTGTACCGCTTGTTTTGCATCTTCATACCATTTTTCTGGTGTTTCTTTTAAAATTTCACATGCATTTGAATGTTCATGTCCACTAAATACTGGTACATAAACTGCATAATCATGACGATGTAAAAAGGAAGCTAACATTCTCAGATCCGTTGGTTTCCCAGTATATGCATGAAATAATATAACCGCCCGTTTATTTGTTTCCTCTAACCAAATTGCTTCCAAGTTGTTCACTCCTACCTTTAATGAATATATTTATAATAGAAAAACACAATGTCTTAGAGATACTCCTTCAACATTGTGCTTAATCATTTTTATTTTGATGAAATGTACGCTAAGGCTACTGCTAAAATCATAAAGATTGCTCCTAATCCAACAGTTACTCGAATTAAGAATGCTTCAAATCCACGTGCTTTCGTTTTCCCAAATAATTGCTCAGCACCGCCTGATAATGAATTTGCTGCATTTGTTTTCGATGGTTGCATAGCTACAATAATAATTAGTAAAACACTAATAATAATCATCAATGTTAAAATTGTTTGATACAAAGGATCTTCCTCCTCTATTAATATTCTTTCCAATTCTACCATAAAAATAGCGTAATTACTACCAATTGCCCTTAATTTCTTTAGTGTAAGATGATTTTTAAGCATCAAACACCTATTCCATCCAGAATCGTGATATAATGAACGTAATATAAAAAGGAGGTTTTTATGAAAGGTTTAGTATTTTTTGACTTGGATGGAACTCTCTTAAATAAAAAAGGCAAAGTCGACCTTGAAGTCATAGAAGCGATTCAACAATTAAAAGAAAATGGGTATGAACCACTTCTAGCAACAGGAAGATCTCCTATCGAAGTTTCGGAAGTCATTCGCTCTACGAATATTCATTCTGGAGTTTTTATGAATGGACAAATCGTTATTTTCAAAGGTGAAATATTAATCCATCATGAAATTCCAAAAGAAACAATTGAAAGACTTCTACAATTTGCAAAAGCAAATCGTCATGGAATTACATGTTATAATATTGATGCCTTTAAAATGATTGAATCAGTCCCATTTGCTCATGAAGCCTATGGATATATCCACACACCAACACCAGATGTTGTTCCCGATTTTTATAAAGAACAAGCTGTTAATATGCTGCTCTTACTTTCAAGAGATAATAATGATGAAGCTTATCAACAAGCATTTCCAGAATTAAGATTTATCCGAAATTTTCCTTATGCGTTGGATGTTATTACCGCTGGAAATTCTAAAGCAACAGGCATTCGAGCCTTAATCCACACCTTAAATACGAATTCTATCACGACATACGCTTTTGGAGATGGTGCCAACGATTTAGAAATGTTCCAAGAAGTTAATTATGCTATCGCCATGGAAAATGCTATTCCACTTTTAAAAGAAAATGCAAACTATGTCAGTGCAGACAACGATAAAGGTGGCATTATTCAAGGGTTAAAACATTATCATTTAATATAGGAGGAAGCCATGTCAATTTATGAAATAGAAGTTCCTACATTAGATGGAACAAGTACATTAGAAGCCTATAAAGGGCAAGTATTACTCATTGTCAATACCGCTAGTGGATGTGGATTAGCTTCACAGTTTGCCCAATTACAAAGCTTATACGAAACATATCACGAACAAGGATTTAGCGTTTTAGGATTCCCTTGTAATCAGTTTGGCAATCAAGAGCCATTAAGTGCACAGGAAGCTGCTTCTAGTTGTCAATTTAATTATCAAGTCACTTTCCCAATGTTTGGAAAAGTACTCGTTAATGGTCCAGAAACTCATCCATTATTTCAATTATTAAAAGAAGAAACCCAAGGACTATTAGGTAGTTCCATTAAATGGAATTTTACAAAATTCCTTGTAGATGCATCCGGAGAAGTTATCGCCAGATTTGCCCCAACTACTTCTCCATTATCCATTGAAAAACAAATAAAACAATTATTAAATAAGGAGTGTTAATATGAATACAGAAGAAATTTTAAGTATTTTAGAGGACTTGGAAGTAGCCATTTTTGCTACAGTGGATAAAGAAGGAAAACCTCATTCTCGTCCAATCCATATCGGTGTTGCCAATGAACACGGGGTATTCTTTATGACCAGCCCAGAAACTCATTTCTACAAACAATTACAAGAAAATCCAAATGTCGCAATTGCTGCATTTTCACACGATGACTACTTAATTCAAGTCATTCGTATCGAAGGAAAAGTTCGTGAAATCGGAAAAGAAGGATTAGAAGAATTATTAGCCGGAAATCCATTTGTTAAAAATGTGTATCCAGATGATTCACAACGTGCTGGAGTACAAGTATTCCAATTATATGAAGGAAAAGGCTTCTACCATAGCTTAACTCAAGGTCATAAATATACATTTAGCATTCAAGGCTAATTATCATGACAAAAGGAATCTTCGTTTGAAGATTCCTTTTTTTCTTTTCAAGAATGTGATACAATGAACGTATCGTTTTAAAGGAGAGATGTTTTATGAAAAATTCTAAAAAAATACTATCTTGTTCTATCTTATTCGGAAGTATGCTCGTACTTGCTGCAGGTTGCCAATCCCCTTCAACATCAAGTACAACTACAAGTACTGCTACAACTACAGCAACTACGACAACCGCAAAAGAAAAGAGAACTACTGATTTAATCGGAGAAACCATGCCAAACGTTACGATTATCACTGCTGATTCAAAAGAAAAAACTTCCGCTGACTTCAAAGGTAAGAAAACTGTTTATGTCGCATGGGCAAGTTGGTGCCCAGATTGCCAACAAGAATTACCAATTCTCAATGAATTAAGAAAAGAGTATCAAGATACTATTGAGTTCGTTCCAGTAAACCTACTTGTTAAAGGAGAAACTCCTGAAAAAGGACATGCTTACTTAAAAGATAATCAATTAGAATTCAATTACTACTCTGATAAAGATAAAAACTTCCAAAAAGCTTTAGAAATCCATTCAATTCCTACAATGATTTTTGTAGATCAAGATGGAAAAATCAAAAACGTGATTGATGATGTAAAAGATAAGGCGACGATTGATGAAGCGTTGAAAGGATTATAGAAATATAACATTTATTACAAAAAACTCCTTATTTAGATTTAAGCGCCCCAGAAAGTTAGATTTTTTATCTCTAATTTTTTATGAGGTAGTAGAGCTTTCCATCTAAATAAGGAGTTTTTAACATTTTATCTATTATGTTTTTTCACATACTCAATAATCTTATTCGGTGTATCAATCTCTTCATAAGTCACTTCCGTAGGAGCAACTTCAAGTCCAAATTCTTCTAATCGAACAAGTAATTCTACAAACGCTAATGAATCCATAAGACCTTCTTCTTTTAAATTAATGTCTTTATCTTCATAGACCACTTCATCTTCGCAAATTTCTTCCAAAATACTTAAAATTCTCTCTTCCATATTATTCTCCGTTCTAATTTTCTAATCGACTTAAAATATAACTTACTTCTAGTTCTACTCCAATCGGCAAGACTGCTTCATCAATATCAAATTTTTCATGATGATGTCCATATGCCGTTTCTTCTCCAGATTGACTACCTAATAACCCATAAACTCCTGGTTTATCAACTAAGTAATCTGCAAAATCATCTGCTCCCATCGACATTTCATAGGATGTGATAATGTTATAGATAGAATCTACCGATTGAGCAACTGTTTGGAATTTCTCTGCTAATTCTGGTGTATTAATAACTGGGGCAGCTGCATCATACCAGTCCAACTCTGCCTCACAACGGTGAGTCGCAGCAATCCCTTTGGCAATACGTGTCACTGCCTCTTTTAAGTGCGCTCTTGTTTCATGACTAAAGGCACGAATCGTACCTTCTAATAAAGCATCATTTGCTACAATATTATAACGTGTTCCTGCATGTAGTTTTCCAACTCCTACTACTGCTCTATCTCCTGGATCTACTTCACGGCTGACAATCGTTTGTAGTGCTACAACAATTTCACTTGCTGTCACTAACGCATCCTGACCTAAATGTGGGCGACCAACGTGCGCACTTTTACCTGTTACTTTAATTTTGAAAATGTCACAAGAAGCATTTACAGGCCCACCTTGTACCGCAAATGTTCCTACTGGTAATCCGGAATTTACATGAATGGCAAAACTTTCATCAATTGTATCAATTTTCCCAGAAGCTACGAATTGTTTTGCACCTGCTCCAATTTCTTCAGCTGGTTGGAATGCAATATACACTGTTCCTTCAAATGTATCTTTTAATTCATTTAATACTTTAGCAGTTCCTAAACCCATTGCAGTGTGAGCATCATGACCACATGCATGATTTAATCCTTCATTTTTTGAAGAATAAGGTTTATTCGTGCTATCTGGTAATTCTAATGCATCAATATCTGCACGAAGTAAAATCGTTTTCCCTTCTCCTTTTTTTCCTTTAATAATAGCTAGTGTTCCAGTATCTGCAATTTTTTCAAATGGAATATTTAATTTCGTTAATTCTTCTTGAATTTTTTCAGCTGTTTTATATTCTTTCAAGCTGGATTCTGGATTTTCATGAAAATGTCTTCTTAATGTTACTAACTCTTCAGTTAAAGCTTGTGCTTTCTCTTTAATTTGACTCATTAAACTTCCTTCTTTCTATTGTAATAAAGAGGCATGACGAGCATGCCTCTTTGGAGATGAATGATGATTAAAATGATTGATTGTTAGAAATTATTTTAAAGAAGCTTTTTCCCAAACTGGTACTGCTGCACCTTTTGTAACTTCTTCGATTTTCTTAGCTGTTTCTGGTGATTGGTAGTATTTTACAACTGTTTTATAAACTTCGTTGTTTTCGTTACCTTCTTTAGTAGCAATGACATTGTAGTATGGTTGTGAAGAATCTGTGATTTCTTCGATAAAGATTGAATCTTTAGTTGGTTGGAATCCTGCTTCAACTGCGAAACCATTGTTGATTAATGAAGCTGCTACATCGTCTAAAGCACGTGCTGTTTGTCCAGCTGGTAATTCTTTAATGTCAATTTTCTTAGGATTTTCTACGATATCATCTTTAGTCGCTAATGTGTTACTTGGATCTTTTAATTTGATAACTCCAGCTGCATGTAGTAAGCGTAATGCACGAGAGTTATTAGAAGTATCTTCTGGAATTGCGATAGTATCTCCATCTTTTAACTCACTAACATTTTTAATTTTTTTAGAGTACACACCCATTGGAGCAATTACTGTATATCCAATTGGTTTAATGTGAGTGTTTTGTTCTTTATTGAAACGTTCTAAGTAAATAATTGTTTGGAATGAGTTTAAGTCAACATCTCCATTTTCTAATGCTTGGTTTGGTTGAACATAGTCTGTAAATTCTACTAATTCAACATTGATATTTTCTTTTTCTTTTAAGCGTTTAATAACGTCATTCCATACATCTTGATTTCCTGCGTTAACCCCTAATTTAACTGTTTTTGCTTCTTTTTTAGCATCTGCTGCTTGATTTGAGTTTGAAGACGTTTGAGCTCCTTGACCACATGCTGCTAATGTTAATCCTGCTAATGCTGTTACAAATAATTTTTTAATATTCATCTATAAATTCCTCTTTTCTTTGTGTTTAATCTGTTTAAATATCCTTTTTATTGTGAGTTCGTCGCTCCAGTGATTCATTTCAAAGCGTTCAATCTCGTATCCTTTTTAGTTGAACTCGATTTCGCTGAAACGACGTCCACTTCACGCCACCCCCACGCAACTACGTTGCTTTGTGTGCGTCGCTCCAGTGATTCGTTTCAAAACGCTCAATCTCGTATCCTTTTATTTCGTTGCTCTTTTTTCTAGGAAGTCACCGACTGCTTGGCTGATAAATACGATAATCAACATAATAATCGTTGCAACTACGATAACATCCCCTTGGAATCGATTGTATCCTCTTGAAATAGCTAAGTTCCCGATTCCGCCAGCTCCAAACGCTCCAGCCATTGTTGTTAAACCAATTAAGCTGATAATTGTTAGAGAAGATGCACGAATTAAACTTGGCAATCCTTCTTTTAAATACACTCGGAAAATAATTTCCAATGGTGTACATCCCATGGCGATTGAAGCTTCAATCACACCTTTATCCACTTCTAACAAAGCTAATTGTACTTGTCGTGAGAAGAATGGAACAGTCGCAATGACTAGTGGTACAATCGCCCCAGGAATTCCAATGGTTGTCCCAACAATGAATCTTGTTAATGGGATTAATAACATCGCTAATATGATAAATGGAATCGAACGGAATAAGTTCACCACTTTATCTAAAGTAGCATACAAAATTTTATTTTCTAAAATATTGCCTTCACGAGTAACGACTAAAACAACTCCTAAAGCAATCCCTAATACTCCGGCAATTAACCCTGTAAGTCCGACCATGATTAAAGTATCAATGGTACTTTTAATAATTTCTTGAGTTACACGAGCATCAATATTTGGAAATAATTGGTGTAAGTTCATCTTATTCAACCTCCTTTGGTTCATCTAGAATTTCTGTTTGAACACCTGATTGGTGAATATACTCGATTGCTTGTTGAATTTTTTCTTTTTCACCAGATAAACCTACTAGTAAAGTTCCAACTGCTGTTTCTTGAATAACTTCCACATTGGCAAATAAAATATTCGCTGCTACTTGGAATTGAGTCGATAATTTCGTAATCAGTGGTTCTCCAGTTGAAGCACCCACAAATGAAATTTTCGCAAGAACATCTCCTGGATTTAAGTTTAGTAAATGCTCATGTTGTAGAACTGTTTCAATTCCTTTATTAATATGTGTTGCTGTATCGATGAAATCTTTTGTTAATGGTTTTTGTGGATTCGTAAAGATTTCTAATACTGATCCTTGTTCAATAATTAAACCTTGTTCCATTACGGCAACTTTATTACAAATCTCTTTTACAACTTGCATTTCGTGAGTGATAATCACGATTGTAATGCCTAACTGTTCGTTTACTTTTTTCAAAAGTTCTAGAATAGATTCGGTTGTTTTAGGGTCTAATGCACTTGTTGCTTCGTCACATAGTAGTACGTCTGGATCATTTGCTAGCGCTCTAGCAATCGCAACCCTTTGTTTTTGTCCCCCAGATAATTGTCTTGGGTAACTTGTAATTTTATCTTCCAGTCCTACTAAGTGTAGAAGTGACTCAACTTTTTCCTTAATTTCCGCTTTAGATAATCCTGAGCGTTTTAATGGAAAAGCTACATTATCAAATACCGATAAAGTATTCATCAAATTGAAATGTTGGAAAATCATTCCGATTTTTTTACGAGCATCTCTTAATTGAGCTTCTTTTAAACTCGTTAACTCCACTCCTGAAACAGTTACTGTTCCATTTGTTGGACGTTGTAATAAATTGATGGTACGTACTAATGTACTTTTCCCAGCACCACTATAACCGATAATTCCATAAATATCGCCATCTTCAATCGTAATATTTACTTGCTTTACAGCTTCAACAGTTTTGCCAGATTGCTGAAATGTCACATCAATATTTTTTAATTCAATCATTTGTTTCTCCTTTCAAGCAAATAAAAAGCCCGCTCTTTGGTCTTACTCACCAACCAAAGGACGAGTTCTCTCGTGTTACCACCTTAATTCACAGAATTCTCACAAATTCTATCTCAATCAGTTATCTTTAACTGAAAAGCTATATCGGGCTTTCCCGTAATCGTTTAATGATTCAACGATTAGCACTCAAAGGCCATCTTCAAAGTTTCAACTATTATCTCTTTTCACCAAACCGAGACTCTCTAAAATAGATTCACTTTTACTCTTCTTGTCACAGTGCGTTATTTCTATGAAACTAGAATACCAACAAAGTTTGTTACAGTCAATTTCTAGATTACTATCACTTGTTATAAATTTTACCTATATCCTTTTTCTTGCATATCTTACTCCTTTTTTCTACAATAATGATACGAGGTGATATACATGAACAATTTAATTTCTTATAAAAAAATGCCACTATGGACAGTTGACACTTTGCCTGAACCCTTTAAAAAAATGCATAATACAAAGGTTGGAACTTGGGCGCAACTGCATATTTTAAAAGGAGAAATCACGTTTGAATTTTTAAACGAAGATGGCAGCGTTAGTGATACTGTACTGCTAAATACGACTACTCCTATTCCACTAGTTGAACCACAACAGTGGCATCGAATTGCAGGAACAAGTGACGATATCGAATGTTATTTAGAATTTTTCTGTAAAAAAGAAGATTATTTTGCAAAAAAATATGGCTATACAAAGACTCACTCTGAAGTTTTAGCTGCTCAACCACTTATTCCAAAGGGTCGTGTACTTGACTTAGGAAGCGGAGAAGGTCGTAATAGTTTATACCTTGCTTCATTAGGGTATGATGTTACTTCACTTGACTGGAATGTTCCAAGTTTACAAAAATTACAAGATGTTGCTTCTCAGGAAGGACTTTCTCTGGAAGTTGAACCGTACGACATTGAAAGTGCCGATATTCCTGGTGGACAATATGATTGGATTATCTCGACTGTTGTCCTGATGTTTTTACATGAAGAAGTAATTCCAGATGTTATTGAAAATATGCAATCACACACAGCTTCTGGTGGGTATAATTTAATTGTTGCTGCTATGTCTACTGAAGATGCACCTTGTCCTGTGAATTTTCCATTTACATTCAAAAAAGGCGAATTACTAGAATATTATACCGGTTGGGAAATTTTAAAATATAATGAAGACTTCGGTGAACTCCACAAAACAGACGAAAACGGCAATCGTCTTCGCTTTAGATTTGCGACATTATTAGCGAAGAAAGGGTAAGAAAAGAAGCTATGGTTTTAGAAAACAAACTTCATTTGACCGATTCTGTAGAACTTGCCAGAGTTGAAGAAAAGATTAGTAAGAAAAAAGCGATTGAATTATTTAAAAATCCTATACTGGATCAATACGAAGTCGGTTCTTACAAAATGCTTTCAGCCATTCACGCTTATTTATTCGAAGATATCTATGATTTTGCTGGAAAATTACGAACAGTCAATATAGCAAAAGGACATTTTCGATTTGCGTCTGTCATGTATTTAGAGGAAGCTTTAAAAAATATTGAGAAAATGACTCAATCAACCTTTGATGAAATAATTGAAAAATATATTGAGATGAATATCGCTCATCCATTTCGCGAAGGTAACGGTAGAAGTGCTAGAATTTGGTTAGATTTACTATTAAAGAAAGAATTACAACAAGTCATTGATTGGAGCAAGGTAGATAAGGAAGATTATTTACTTGCTATGGAAAGAAGCCCTATTAAAGATGTCGAAATTAAGCATCTATTAAAACAAGCTTTAACGAATGATATTCATAATCGAGTTCTTTATATGAAAGGAATTGATTATAGTTATTATTACGAAGGATATACAATCTATAAAGCTGAAGAACTCTAATTTTTTTAAAACGTTATTTTATAGTAGTAAACGGACGCCAGCAGACCTACGGTCTCATGGCTAAAAATTGAGCCTAAGGTCTCAATTTTTCCTTACATAAAAGCCACAGCAGAACTGTGGCTTTTATGTTTTTTACTACTATAAAAATATGTTTAAATAATTCTATCTATGAATTCGTATCTTAATTAAGATGGCGGCTTTTTGGATAAACGGAATAAACGATACGATACGATGTACTACTTTCCATCGGTTTGGATATTGTGCCATTGTATAATCTAAACTCAATAATTCTGCATGTTTACCAAACAAATCATACAATTCTTCTTTAGAAGAAAGTCCCCAATACATTTTAACCCCTTGTTCTCTAAATTCTTTTTGTTTATTTTTAGTAGCAATCATATGATGTTGTAATGTATCGAAATAACATTCATATTGATGAAATTCTCTCTCTAATTTTGTCGCTAATTCCTTTATATCATTTGAATTAAAATACATTAGCACGCCTTCAATAATGAATAAGTAATCTCCTTTTGGATATTGTTCTTTAACAATTTGAATCCATTTATCATCTAATATCGATCCAGCAATCATCTGTGAAGTAGCTGTTTCTTCAAAAAACTCTTGTCTTAATGTAATAACATCTAAAAAGTCTACACTGAAAAATGGAATATCTTCTGCTCCAATTCTTCCTTGCCTATCATCTAAACCACAGCCTAATTGAACGATGACTGGATGTTCATGTGTCTGTATAAAATTTTTACAGCAATCATCAAAATATTTCGTTCTTAAACAAACACCTATTTGATCAAAAAAAGAAATATTTACCATTGCTGGAACTTGCTTCATCATTTCTTCGGCTTTTTGATCCATAAACAATCGATTCTTTTGTTCTCCTTCTAACGCTTTTGCTTGAAGTGTCATCAGCATCGTTTTAGAGACTTTATTTTCAAATAATTCTCCCATTATATCAACTCCTTATTTTTAGGTTTGCCTAAACTTTGTTTTATTCTACTCTTTTCTTTTTCCCTTTTCAATACCTTTATCACACAAAAAGAGGCTGGGCAAAAAATCTCAAAAATAGAATAAAGAATCCTTGATTCATATTATTTCGTGAATTATTAAATCAAGTGTAACAAACGCTAACTTATTTGACAACCACAAGTGATAATGTCTCAAGTAATGTTGAAATTTAGGTTTGTAACGCACCTACGAATCGTAGTCTGACAGGCTGAAAGTCACATAAAAAAAGCTCTCCTAAACAGGAGAGCTGCCAGCAAGTCGCCAAACTTGCCATAACTGAATTGATTTCTACCGACTAGCCGCCAAGCTAATCATATCTGTATCTGTATATTACAATTATTTTTTATTATTGTCAATATAATTACTCAAATATTGAATTTTTCCTTCTAAGAAACACAAACATTTGTGACACGAACCAGTGTCAATACAACTTGTGGGAC
>NZ_CAUPXD010000037.1:0-12771 GCF_963515095.1 uncultured Granulicatella sp.
ACTAAAATAGGGTTGGTGGATTTTCTCCATCAACCCTATAAATTATAGAACCTTTAAGCTTCTGTTGTTGCTTCCACTGTTCCTTCAGTTACAATTCCTTCTGCTAACTCTTCAGTAGCTTCAACGAATTCTTCTGTTTGAACTGGTGTAGAAGTGCTTGTTTCCATATTACGGTAACGAGCCATACCTGTACCAGCAGGAATAATCTTACCAATGATAACATTTTCCTTAAGTCCAAGTAAGTGGTCTTTCTTACCACGAATAGATGCGTCTGTTAACACACGAGTAGTTTCTTGGAATGAAGCTGCAGATAAGAAACTGTTAGTTTCTAATGAAGCTTTTGTAATACCAAGTAATACTGGACGTGCAGTCGCTGGAACTTCACCATTCATAATTGCAGAACGGTTACGTTCAGTAAAGTCAGCGATATCTAATAATGTTCCCGGTAAAATTTCAGTTGAACCTGGATCCATTACACGAACTTTACGTAACATTTGACGAACCATTACCTCAACGTGTTTATCGCCGATTTCTACCCCTTGCATACGGTATACTTTTTGTACTTCACGTAATAAGTAGTTTTCTACTGATAACACATCACGAACACGTAATAATTCTTTTGGATCGATAGAACCAGATGTTAATGGCTCCCCACGATGGATTGTTTGTCCTTCTTCAACATTTAAGCGAGCTGTAAATGGAACAGTATACGTACGTGTATCTGTTGCTCCTTTAATCGTGATATCTTTAGTACGGCTTCCCGCATTTTCATCAATCGATACAACTTCACCTGTTACTTCGGTAATCGTTGCTCCCCCTTTAGGGTTACGAGCTTCGAAGATTTCTTGGATACGAGGTAAACCTTGAGTAATATCGTCTCCGGCAACCCCACCAGTATGGAAAGTACGCATTGTTAACTGAGTACCAGGTTCCCCGATAGATTGAGCGGCAATTGTACCAACTGCTTCCCCAACTTCTACTTCTGAACCTGTTGCTAAGTTACGTCCATAACAATATTTACATACACCATGTTTAGTATCACATGTAAATGCAGAACGGATTGTTACTTCTTCAATACCAGCATCAATGATTTTACGAGCAATATCTTCTGTAATTAATTCATTGTGACCCACATATACTTCACCAGTTACTGGATCTTTGACAGAACGTTGTGCATAACGTCCAATCATACGTTCCTCTAATGTTTCAATCATTTCATTTCCTTCACGGATAGCTGAAATTGTTAAACCACGATCAGAACCACAGTCTGTTTCACGGATAATTACGTCTTGAGCTACGTCTACTAAACGACGAGTTAAGTAACCTGAGTCGGCTGTCTTCAATGCAGTATCCGTCATCCCTTTACGAGCACCGTGAGTTGATAAGAACATCTCCATAACCGTTAAACCTTCACGGAAGTTTGATGTTACCGGTAATTCCATGATTTTACCGTTCGGAGCTGCCATCAATCCACGCATCCCCGCTAACTGTGTAAAGTTAGAGATGTTACCACGGGCTCCAGAGTCACTCATCATGAAGATTGGGTTACGAGCACCAAGTGTTTTCGTTAATGCGCTTTGGATTTCATCTTTTGCAGCATTCCATGTTTCGATAACACGTTCATATCTTTCGTCATCTGTAATTAAACCACGACGGAATAATTTAGAAATTTCATCAACTTGGTTATGTGCATCTGAAAGAATTGTCTTTTTATTTCCTGCAACAGAAATATCTGCAATCCCTACTGTTAATCCAGCACGAGTTGAATATTTATATCCTAAGTCTTTCATACGGTCTAACATCATTGATGTTTCTGTAATGTGGAAACGTTTGAAGACTTCAGCAATAATTTGACCTAAGTTTTTCTTCTTGAATGGTAAAACAATTGGTCGTTTTTCAATTTCTTCCTTAATATTTGAACCTGGTTCTAAGAAGTATTTATCTGGAGTAGCTACTTCTAAGTTTTCCATTGATGGTTCATTTAAGTAAGGGAATTCGTCAGGCATAATTTCATTGAATAATAATTTACCAACTGTCGTTACTAACATGCGTTCTTTTTGCCATTCTGTAAATGGTTTATGAGGAAGTGCACTTGCGTGAATTGCAATACGGCTGTGTAAATGAACATATCCATTTTGGTATGCTAACATTGCTTCGTTCATGTCTTTGAAGTACATTCCTTCTCCGACACGACCTTCTTGTTCTAATGTTAAGTAATAGTTCCCTAAAACCATGTCTTGAGATGGAGTTACTACTGGTTTTCCATCTTTAGGGTTTAAGATATTTTGTGCCGCTAACATTAATAAGCGAGCTTCTGCTTGAGCTTCTTGTGAAAGTGGCACGTGAACCGCCATTTGGTCTCCGTCGAAGTCGGCATTGTAGGCCTCACACACTAATGGGTGAAGACGAATCGCACGACCTTCTACTAGAGTTGGTTCAAATGCTTGAATCCCTAATCTGTGAAGAGTAGGTGCTCGGTTTAATAGAACTGGGTGTTCACGAATCACTTCTTCTAAAACTGCCCAAATATCATCGTCTAAACGTTCAATTTTACGTTTTGCACTCTTAATATTTCCAGCAATTTCACGTTCTACTAATTCTTTCATCACGAATGGTTTGAATAATTCAATCGCCATTTCTTTTGGTAAACCACATTGATACATCTTCAAGTTTGGTCCTACTACGATTACAGAACGTCCTGAGTAGTCTACACGTTTACCAAGTAAGTTTTGACGGAAACGACCTTGTTTCCCTTTAAGCATATGGCTTAATGATTTCAATGGACGGTTACCTGGTCCTGTTACTGGACGACCACGACGACCATTATCGATTAAAGCATCAACCGCTTCTTGTAACATACGTTTTTCATTTTGAACGATGATACGTGGAGCATTTAATTCTAATAAACGTTTTAGACGATTATTACGGTTGATTACACGACGGTATAAGTCATTTAAGTCACTTGTTGCAAAACGTCCACCTTCTAATTGAACCATTGGACGTAAATCTGGTGGGATTACTGGAATAACATCCATTACCATCCAACCAGGTTTATTTCCTGATTCACGGAAAGCATCTAAAATATCTAAACGACGGATTGCACGAGTACGTTTTTGACCTTGAGCTGTTTTTAACTCTTCTTTTAATTCTGCAATTTCTGCTTCTAAGTCAACATTATTTAATAATTCTTGAACAGCTTCAGCACCCATTGCTGCGTGGAAACGAGTTCCGAATTCCATACGTTTTTCACGGTATTCACGTTCACTTAATAATTGTTTTTTCATCAATGTTGTGTCACCAGCATCGATAACAACATAGCTTGCAAAATAAATGATTTCTTCCAACGCACGAGGACTCATGTCTAACACAAGTCCCATACGGCTAGGAATTCCTTTAAAGTACCAAACATGTGATACTGGAGCTGCTAATTCGATATGTCCCATACGTTCACGACGAACTTTTGAGCGAGTTACTTCAACGCCACAGCGATCACACACTTTTCCTTTATTATTAATTTTCTTTAATTTACCACATGAACATTCTAAATCTTTTGTTGGTCCAAAAATCTTTTCACAATATAGACCATCACGTTCTGGTTTCAAAGTACGATAGTTGATTGTTTCTGGTTTGGTTACTTCACCATATGACCATTCACGAATCTTATCAGGAGACGCTAAACCAATTTGCATACTTTCAAAATTATTTACATCTATCAAGGGGCCAACCTCCCTCTTCTTTGGAATTGCCCTACGATTCCAATAGTTATTCTTAGTCTAAAGTTACATCTGTATCTTCTGATTCTTGAATTTCTTCTTCAGGTTTTTCTACTGTTGTTTGTTCAACTGCATCTTTTTCTGCAGAAAGTTCAGCAATACGATCAGAATATTCATTTAAAATACGTTTCTTTTCGCTCATTTTTTCAACATCATTGAAATTCATACGAGCGTCATCATCCATGTCTTCTAACTTAATTTCTTCATCATTTTCGTCTAATACTTTCATATCAAGACCTAATGCTTGTAATTCTTTTACTAATACGCGGAATGATTCAGGTACACCTGGTTTAGAAATTTGTTGACCTTTCACGATTGATTCGTAAGTTTTCACACGACCAACAACGTCATCTGATTTGTATGTCAAGATTTCTTGTAATGTGTATGCAGCACCATATGCCTCTAGCGCCCATACCTCCATTTCTCCGAAACGTTGTCCACCAAATTGAGCTTTACCTCCAAGAGGTTGTTGTGTTACTAATGAGTATGGTCCAATTGAACGAGCATGAAGTTTGTCATCAACCATGTGGGCAAGTTTAATCATGTACATCACCCCTACAGATACACGGTTGTCAAATGGTTCCCCTGTACGTCCATCATATAAAATTGTTTTCGCATCACGAGCCATACCTGCTTCTGCAACTGTTCCCCAAACATCTTCATCTTGCGCACCATCAAATACTGGTGTTGCGATGTAAATACCTAATTCACGAGCTGCCATACCTAAGTGTAACTCTAATACTTGTCCAATGTTCATACGTGATGGTACCCCTAATGGGTTTAACATGATGTCAACTGGTGTTCCATCTGGTAAGAATGGCATATCTTCTTCCGGCATAATACGAGAAACTACCCCTTTATTACCGTGACGTCCAGCCATCTTATCCCCTTCATTAATTTTACGTTTTTGAACAATGTATACACGAACTAATTTGTTTACTCCTGGCGCTAATTCATCACCTGCTGCACGAGTGAACACACGTACATCACGAACGATACCGCCTCCTCCGTGAGGAACACGTAATGAAGTATCACGTACTTCACGCGCTTTTTCACCGAAGATAGCATGTAATAAACGTTCTTCTGGTGATTGTTCTGTTAATCCTTTAGGAGTTACTTTACCAACTAAGATATCCCCATCTTTTACTTCCGCACCGATACGGATAATTCCGTTTTCGTCAAGGTTCTTTAATGCATCTTCCCCAACGTTTGGAATTTCACGGGTAATTTCTTCTGGTCCTAATTTTGTATCACGAGCTTCTGAATCATAGTCATCAATATGAATTGAAGTATATACGTCATCTTTTACAAGACGTTCGCTCATGATAACCGCATCCTCATAGTTATATCCTTCCCAAGTCATGAATGCTACTAAAACGTTTTGTCCTAATGCTAATTCACCTTGTTCCATTGAAGGACCGTCTGCTAAGATTTCACCAACATCTACTTTGTCTCCTTTTGAAACGATTGGACGTTGGTTATAACACATACCAGCATTTGAACCATGGAATTTAGTAATATTATATTGGTCTAATGAACCATCTGCTGTACGTACACGTACTTGATTTGCATCTACAAATTCTACGATACCTTCACGTTTACATAGTAAAGCTACCCCAGAGTCATGCGCTGTTACATATTCCATACCAGTACCAATAAATGGTGCTTTTGGATTTAATAACGGAACTGCTTGACGTTGCATGTTGGCACCCATTAACGCACGGTTTGAGTCGTCATTTTCTAAGAACGGGATACATGCAGTCGCAACAGCAACTACTTGTTTTGGAGATACGTCCATGTAGTCTACACGTTCTACAGGAACTTCTAAGTTTTCTGATACGTAACGAGCCATTACTACATCATTTACAAAGCTTCCATCTTCATTCAATGGAGAGTTTGCTTGCGCTACTACATAACGGTCTTCTTCATCCGCTGTTAAGTAGTCAATCTTATCTGTTACTTTATGAGTTTTCCAGTCTACACGACGATATGGAGTTTCAACGAATCCATATTTATTAATTTTAGCGTATGTTGATAAACTGTTGATCAAACCGATGTTTGGTCCCTCAGGAGTTTCAATTGGACACATACGACCATAGTGAGAATAGTGTACGTCACGAACTTCATATCCGGCACGGTCACGAGTCAAACCACCAGGTCCTAAGGCTGATAGACGACGTTTGTGAGTTAATTCTCCTAATGGGTTTGTTTGGTCCATGAATTGAGATAATTGAGATGAACCAAAGAATTCTTTAATCGCTGCTACTACAGGACGAATATTTACTAATTGTTGTGGCGTTACTGTCGCAACATCTTGGATAGACATACGTTCACGAACCACACGTTCCATACGAGATAAACCGATACGGAATTGGTTTTGTAATAATTCACCAACTGAACGAATACGACGGTTCCCTAAGTGGTCGATATCGTCTGTTGAGCCGATTCCTTCATATAAGTTTAAAAAGTAGCTGATTGTAGCTAAAACGTCAGCTGCCGATACACATTTAATTTCATCTGGAATATTCGCATTTCCGATTACTTTAATCACTTTTTCAGGATCTTTTGGTGAATACACTTGAACTGATTGAATTGTTACAGGTTCTTGGATAACCCCTTCACTTGAAGGATATAATGTAAATAAGTTTGCTCCTGCTTCTAATGCTTGAGCCACTTTTTCCATAATTTCTTTTTCAAGAACTGTTCCTGCTTCAACAACGATTTCTCCTGTCTCAGGATGTACGATGTTTTCAGCAATTGTTTGATTTAATAAGCGTGTTTTTAAGTTTAATTTTTTATTTACTTTATAACGACCTACTGCCGCAAAATCATAACGACGTGGATCAAAGAAACGAGCTGTTAATAAGTTACGTGAACTTTCAGCTGTTTTTGGTTCACCTGGACGTAGACGGTCATAAATGTCTTTTAAGGCTTCTTCTGTACGCGATTCATCCATACGTTTATGAACATCTTTATCTAATGTTGAACGTAATGTTTCACTTTCACCGAAGATTTCTAAAATTGTGTCATCTGATTCAAAACCTAATGCACGAACTAATACTGTTAATGGAATTTTACGAGTACGGTCAATACGTACATATGAAATGTCTTTTGAATCTGATTCATATTCTAACCATGCACCACGGTTAGGAATTAAAGTTGCGCCATATAAGGCTTTACCATTTTTATCTGGGCGGTCATGGAAGTATGAACCTGGTGAACGTACTAATTGAGATACAATTACACGTTCTGCACCATTAATGATAAATGTTCCCATTTCTGTCATTAATGGGAAATCTCCAAAGAAGACTTCTTGGTCTTTTACTTCTCCAGTTTCTTTATTCACTAAACGCATTTTTACATAAATTGGTGCTGCATAATTTGCGTCGTGATTTCTTGCTTCTGCAAGATTATATTTTGGAGCATGTAATTCATAATCTAAAAATTCTAATGATAAATTACCTGTATGGTCTTCGATTGGTGAGATGTCTTTAAACATTTCACGAATTCCTTCATCTAAGAACCATTGGTAAGAATCAGTTTGAATTTCAATTAGATTTGGTAATTCTAATACTTCACTGATTCGTGCATAACTTCTACGCACACGGTGTTTACCGTATTTCACATCATGATGTGCCAACTCTTCCACCCCTATATCGTAATTTTATGAATAAATATTACAAATTTATTACAATGTTAAATTTTCGTAACAAATGTCGGCTATAAGTCGTTTTTGAACAAAAAAAAACCAAAAGAACTTCTTTATCCCTTATTAAAAAGAGCGCTCATTCTTTTGTTTTTCCTAATATTCACGGGATTTCTGGACAATATTTCAGTTTCCCGCAAGACTATAGTTACACTTATTGCGTTACATTATTTTAGCGTGAAATTGGCGATTTGTCAAGGTTTTGAAGGACTTTCTTTGTGCGTTTGCAAGAAAGTGCATACATTTTGGAACCGAATAAAAGAAAGAAGAAAAATACTTTTTGATTGCGTGGTTGCCAGCAGCCAGCTAATGCTGTCTCATAGCTAAAAATCGAGCCTTGGTCTCGATTTTCACCTGCAATAGAAGCCATGCCTTGGCTTCTATTGCTTTCGCTACAAAAAGATTTTTCTGCTTTCTTTTATATTATATTTGCGTTTTTTTCACTGATAATACTTTTTAAACAAAATTTATGAGAAGTCGACAAACCTAGGAATTCTTATATAACTTGATCGTTTAGTTATTATGATGAATATCGTTTTCCAAAAATGGATTAACCAAATCTATCCACTCCAAAGGCAGATAAGCCGATAGATACCCGTGATTATATCCTTTCGCTTCATATACAGTACAATTAAGATGCATTTTTTGAAACAGCTTAGCCGATTCCTTAACGCAACCCATTTCTTTTTCACCATAAATATATAGAACCTGTGCTTTACTTTCTGTAATAGAATATTTAAGCCTATATTCTCCCATATATGTTTGATACATAGTCATCAATGTTTTAATCGGAATCCTTGGCATATCCTCCATATAATAGCCTTCTATTTCTTGCGAATAAGTCATATTAGGATAAATTTTTTTCATCAAACTCAACTGAATTTTACTTGCATATTTGCTAAACATAAGTTTTCCGAATAATTTTACAATAATTGTACTAACCCTTGCCAGCTTGGGCTGAGGAATACAAATACTACCGTCTATTATTGCTTTCTGAGCTATATCACTATTTAGCGATAATAACTCAATAGCAATTTGACCTCCCAAAGAAACACCACCCACAGCAAATAATTTTCCATCGCAATTATTTTTTATATAGTCCATAATTTGCTGTGCGGAATTTTCAGTTGAAATATACTCTTTTTGATATTCTTCTCCATGACCATTAAGTGTTGGTAATATCACATGATATTTATCGGATAATATACGAGCTTGCCGAAGATAATTCCACCAGGAATTACCTCCTCCGTGTATCAATAATATATGTGGAAATTTTTTATCACCAAATTCATGAAATATCATATTCCAAAACCTCTACAAACTCAAATTTGTTAGTTAATAAGTTTACTCGCTAACTTATACACTTAATTTGTTTTTTTGTTTTCTAAACACGAGACCACCTAAAAAATTTTAATGAAGTGCTTTATTGCTTTCATTAACTATATATACATAGTCATTGTTTTTTTGAAACCCCTTAACTACCGTCAGTTTAACATATTTTTTTCTTTATTGTAAACATTGATTTTTTTTCGATTTAAGACCTATCCAACGCCTCTTACCCTGCTCCCAAGAATATATTTCACGCTTACTTCTGATAACTTTTTTGTTTGTCATATCCTTTTGAACAGTATTTATTTTTTTAAAATTGTTGTACTTCGTTTTATAATTCAGCTAAAAGATGAAAGAAAAATTTTTGTTGCGAAAATAATGGAAGCCACGTCTGGCTTCCATTATAGGTAAAATTCGAGACCGAGGCTCGAATTTTAGCCATGAGCCTCGCTAGCGAGGCTGCTGGTGACCTCGCTAACATAAAATATTTCTTTCATCTTTTAGCATTTACTATTACCAGATCTTCAAAACACAAAAAACGCCTAAATCTTTTCATCGATTTAGACGTTTTCCATCAATATATTATGCTGTAAAATCAGCCATGTTCTTTTTAACGACTTCCCCACTCGGCAGACGTAGTTCAATAGTTCCATCCATATTAAAGATAACACTATCTAATCCTAATCCGTAATTAGCAGCAAATTTTGCAATTTTCTCTTGTACTGGATCTACTGCTGGTGCTTCTTCTAACATTGGGTCAAGCATAGGATCTACTCCTGTGTTTCCTTCTGAATTTAACATTCCATTATCTGTTGAATTTTCTGGTTTCACAGGTTTTTCACTTGGTTTTGGAGCCTCTGGTAAAGAATCTGCTGGTTTATTTTCACTACTTCCTTGAGGTGCTTCGCCTGTAAAATCAGCCATATTCTTTTTAACAACTTCTCCACTTGGTAAATGTAACTCAATTGTTCCATCCATATTGAACAAGACATTTTCTAACTTCATTCCATAACTTTCTGCAAATTTAGCTACTTTTTCTTGAACAGGATCTACTGGTGGAGCTTCTTCTAACATTGGGTCTAAAATAGGATTTTCAGTTGGCTTTTCTGACTCAGGTTTTAATCCTTCGCCTGTTGGTGTTGAACTTCCTTCAACTTTCTCTACAGTTTTCGGAGTTTCCTCTTTTTCTACAGGTTTCAATCCTTCATCTTTTCCAGTTGGTTTTGAAGATTCTTCTACTTTTCCAGTTTCTTTTGATAATTCTTCACCTTTTTCGACAAGCTTAGAACTTTCTTCTGTTCCACGTCCTTTAAATTGCGATAAAACTCCAGGTTTTTCTGTTTGATTATTCTCTAAAATCGGAACTTCCACAATATAAGAAGATTGATTGTCTAAATAGGCATTTGCCATGAAGGTTACTGGAATTTTATTTCCTGCTGTCATCGTAGTTCCTTGATTTAATTTTGGAATTGGAAGTTTGATTTCACCAACTTTGTAGTTATTTTCTAAGTATGCATTTCCATGAAATTCATCAAAAACTCTGACTAAAGCATCTGTCCCTTTTGGCACTTCATATTGAGGTTTCAGTCTTAAATAAGTATCCCCAGCATGGAATGGATAAAAAATCGTACGACTTGCCATATTATAAGCTAATGAAGATGGAATCGTAAATGTCCCTTCATAATTTACTTCTGGATAGTCTTTTGAAGTAATTGTATATTTAAATGTTTCTCCTGATAAATACGGTTTATCTAATTCAAAATTAGCAATATTTCCTACGCCTTCACCAAATACTTTCCCAGATAGTTTTTCAATCACTTTTCCATCAGGAGTTGTTAATTTCACCATCATATTTGTTCCTAATTTTTTCTCTAGTTCTGGCGGGAAACTGAAGGATACACGTTTTTGCCCATTTGCTAAGGTGAAATTTTGGTTGTTAAATGTACTATTTTTTAATAATTTCACAACACTTGCTAATTCTTCACCTGTATAAACTTTATTTCCTTCTTTTTTAGCAACTCCTTCTTCTGGTTTGAAGAGTTCATAATTACTATGAGAGTGACCAATTCCAACTGGCTTATGTTCATCAATTGGATCAGCATGATGGTGATCTCCGTGAGGATAAATAATTGCATTTTTTTCTTTATTCACTACAATACTTTCACGTTTTACACCGTATAGTTTTATAATGCCGGCAATTTTTTCTTCGATTTTTTTATCTAACTCACTCATTTCTGCTGGCTTCGTTGCATCATCATGGTGATGTTCTTCTTTAGGAGACGTTGCAGTCCCATTATAGCGTGCTTTAGCAGCTTCTAAATGTTCTTTTGGAATTAAATGTTCCCATTTTGTATGAACTAATTGTTCAAATGGAATAACATGTATATCTTTCATATTTCCATTATGTGCCACTAATAAGTTTTCTCCTGATGCACCAATAATATGATTCCCATCAAATAAAAATCCGTCACTCGTTCTATAATGAATTCCAGAAAATTGTTTTTCTTTTGGCTGTGCATTCGGAGCTTCAGCGATTGGTTTTGTTTCTGGCTTCGTAAGAGGTGTAGCACTTTCACCTGTTAAACCATGTAATTCCTTTTCTACCTTCTCAACTTTTTCAATCGTTGATGTAACAGTATCATGATGTGAATTTTCATGATTCACTTGATTTTTATAAATAAAATGGAAATGATCTCCATGGCGTACTACATAACCTTCTGCTGTTTCACTAACAATATCTTTTTTATCAAATACATAGCCATCATGATCATGTTGTTCACCTTCGTGGTCATGTTTGTCGCCGTCATTATCATGGTGCTCACCTTCGTGGTCGTGATATTCACCATCGTGTTCATGGTGCTCTGTAGTTACTACTGGATTTCCTTGTTTATCCTTATAAATAAAATGGAAATGGTCTCCATGACGAACGATATATCCTGTTTCTGTTTCACTTACAACATCTTTTTTATCAAATACATAGCCATCTTCTACTTCTTCATGATGTTCATGCACTACTGAATTTGTTGCCATGGTTGTTGCTAGTGTTTGTTGCGCATTATTTTTATAAATAAAGTGGAAGTGATCTCCATGGCGAACAACATATCCCATTTCATTTTCTTCTACAATATCATTTGGATTAAAGACATATCCGTCATCTGCAGAACTAATCGCTGTTGCTGAATTCTTTTGTTCATAAATGGCATCTGCTGGCGGAGCACCATATACAAAATGGTAGTGATCTCCATGTTTTTTTAAATATCCATTTTCGAATACTTCTCCAACAATTGTTTTTGGTTTGTTTTCTTTTACTTCTTCAGCAATTTTTTCAAATTTTGCTAAATCAGCTTTTGAAATTTCTGTTGTGGTAGTTTCTGATTCTGTTTGCTGACTTGTGTTTTGAGTATTAAACAGTGAACACCCTCCCAATAATACAAGACTTGCACTCCCAATCAGTAATGACTTTTTATGAATTTTCATTTTTTCTCCCTCTCCTACAAAACGTAATCTTTACGTTTTACAACTTTACTCCCCTTTTCATCTTCTGTCAATATTTTTTGAGTACATAATAAAAGAAAGCAGAAAAATACTTTTTGTTTGTGAGGTCGCCAGTAGCCCCTATGGGTCTCTTGGCTAAAAATCGAGCCTTGGTCTCGATTTTCACCTGCAATAGAAGCCACCCTGGCTTCTATTGCTTTCACTACAAAAAGATTTTTCTGCTTTCTTTTATATTATTTTTGCGTTTTTTCACTGTTTATATCGTTTAAAACTAGTATTTAGTTCTTAAAACAGTTGTACTTCGTTTTATAATTCAACTAAAAGAGGAAAGAAAAATTTTTGTTGCGGCAGTAATGGAAGCCTCATCTGGCTTCCATTATAGGTAAACTTCGAGACCAAGGCTCGAAGTTTAGCCATGAGACTCGCAGAGGCTGCTGGCGACCTCGCTAACACAAAATTTTTCTTTCA
>NZ_CAUPXD010000038.1:0-11597 GCF_963515095.1 uncultured Granulicatella sp.
CACTAAAATAGGGTTGGTGGATTTTCTCCATCAACCCTATAAATTATAGAACCTTAAAATATATTTTAAAAAATAAAAACCTTGAAGGGATTTCTCCACTTCAAGGCTTCTTCATCATTAAACTTCTTCAGGAATACTATCTTCACGAATTCCTAATTCACCGGCGATAACTTCTTCTAACGCACGGCCAACATTTTTATCTGATTGATAGTTTTCTAATTTTTGTGGTTCATGATGGTGTAATTCATGAGCTCTTTTACTTGATAAAATTACTAAAGAATATTTTGAATCAATTTTGTTCAATAATTTATCAATTGAAGGATATAACATCATAATAGATTACCTCTTTCTACTCTTCATCCAGTATTTCTTCTAACTCTTCTATAGTATCTAAATTTCTAACGATTCGCAAGTGCTCCGTTTGAATAATTGCTTCGATTTTTTGAACAGCATTATCCACTGTATCGTTCACTACAGAGTAATCATAATACTTCATCAACTCTAATTCTTCACGAGCTGTTTTCATACGCTTCGCAATTACTTCATCGGAATCTGTTCCTCGATTAACAATACGGCTTTCTAATTCATTTAAATCAGGTGGCGTTAAAAAAATAAACACTCCATCCGGCATTAATTCACGAACTTGAATGGCACCTTGTACATCAATTTCTAAAAATACATCTTTCCCTTGCTCCAATGTATTTTCTACGTATTCTAGTGGAGTGCCATAATAATTCCCAACATATTCAGCATATTCCAATAATTGTTTATTTTGAATCATTTGTTCAAATTCTTCTCTTGTCTTGAAGAAATAATCGACTCCATCTGTTTCACCTGTTCGTGGTTTACGAGTTGTGGCTGAAATTGAGTAAACAAATTTTTGTTCCCCTTTTGAAAAAATTGCAGCTCTAACTGTTCCTTTCCCTACGCCTGATGGTCCAGATAAAACGATTAACAATCCTCTTTTTGTCATAATCGTCTCAAAACTCCATTCTTTTTACAGCTTTTTACTATCTTATCATAAACCTTACTCGAACAACAAGCCAAAGCAGAAAAAATATCACTTCCTCAACAAATTATAATCTTCTCCTCATTTTTATCTGTGTTTTTTCTTAAACAATCCGGAAAAATATTGCGATGCACTGCACATAAAATATTGACTTTTTTCTAAAAACTCAATATGATAAAGACGAGATTGAAAAGGTTTACATTTTTAGTGCGAAAGGGGAAATCATTTATGAAGAAGAAATCGAAAAAACTAAAATTTATTTTTCCTGTTGTTATTATACTCGTAATATTAGCACTTTTCTTAACACCAAAGTTACTTGACTCGCTCCCTAAGCATTTTTCTATCTCATCAGACGCTAATTTTTATATAGTCGGATATCACAACATTGAAGGATATCAACTGGACGGTTCTAATTTCAAAAAAGTTTCTGATGAAAAAATAGAAATTGTTAAAGGGCAAATTAATCCTACAGTTAAACGTTCAGAACTATCCAATCGTTATTTAGTGTTTTCTGAGGAAGGAAAACCACACGGTGTCATTGGAAGAGTGACATCTATCGACTTTAAAGCCGGAGAAATCAAATATCATAAAACAGATGACTATGCTTATACATCTTCCGGCTCAAATCCTGATTACTATTTCACCTCCGCTTCAAATTATATAGCAACTTTTGATTCAACATTAAAAAAAGTAGATAAATATATTTTTAAAGAACCGGTTATTCTTTCAGACTTTTCAAACGAGGGGAATCATCTTTATTTTTTAGGAACAGATGTCAAAGGTGATTCAAACCATCAGGCCCTAAATAATTTATATCATTTTTCTCTTCATGACAGCAAATTACAGTTGAATTATAAAGAACCGTTATACGAGCAACCAGAAGTCACTTATTACTTTAACAATAGCTTGGTAAGAGGAAATCACTTATACGCAACTTCAAGTGGTTATCATAAAGACTCTACGAAAGAAAAAATAGTTCTAGGACAAATGTTCCACTATGATATGGATTCAGGAACAAAAGAGTTCATTGATTTACCTGAAATTGCTCCTAGCAATCTATATGAACTAAAAGGTGATTTAGTAGCCATTGAACATTCAACTGTATATTCTAAAAAAATTGGGTTCACCCTTTTTCATTTAACAAATTACGCCTCACAATTCATCGATTTATCTGAATTTGGGTTTGATGTTAATAAGGATTCTTTAAAAGATGTGAAACAAATAGATGACGACACTTTATTAATTTTAGTAGGTAATAAACTATTACGTTATCAGATTAGTGAAAGTACCATCCTATCCGAAAAAGAAGTTGACCCTCATTCATTTCATATTTGGGTAAAATAACGACAACAAAAAACGAGCATCTTCATTTCAAGATGCTCGTTTTGTTGTTTCTTCATTATGATTTTTGACCCATATCTTTTACTTTCATAATACGAGTAATACTTGCACGTTCTTGTTCTTCTAACTTCATTTCAATGTAGTAAATCGTCTCTTCTAATTGAGGAATCATACGATATTCTAAAGCATTTACTCTTCGACGTGTTTTCTCAATCTCATCAGCTAATAACTGACAAGTTTTTTCAATTTCTGTTAATGATAATAAATCTGGTAACACGGCTGAAATTTCTTCAATTGAATGATCAATCTCACTATTGGAGTTTAAATAACCATATTTAAAATCACTCTCTTTATTTTGTTCTACTACCGTAAAATTCATTTCTGGAACAGAAACACTCATAATATTTTTTTCTTGTAAATTCAATGTGACACTTTGTGGAGGAATTGCTACTAGTTCTTCAATAAAAGCTTCTTCTAGTGTTGCTTTTGCTAACACAAAACTTTTCATTCCTGCTGTTAAACGTTTTTCAACTTGATCACGTAATTCATTATTTTTACGAATTAACTCAATGAATTGTCTCATTAATTCGTCTTGCTTATCTTTTAATAATTTATGACCACGAACAGAAACGGTTAATCGCTGTTTTAATTTAGACAATTCCATTCTTGTTGGTTTTACATTTAATCTCACCATTTAGGAATCACTCCCCTTTAGGTAAAAATTCATCAAGCATTTCATCCTTGATACGTTTTAATTCCGTACGAGGTAAAATTGATAGTAATTCCCAACCTAAATCTAATGTTTCTTGAATGGTACGATTCGTTTGGAATCCTTGGCTGATGTATTCTTTTTCGAATCGATCTGTAAATTCAACATATAATTTATCTGTTTTTGATAAAGCAGATTCCCCTAAAACGACTGCTAATTCTTTTGCTTGTTTTCCTGTTGCATAGGCAGCAAATAATTGGTTCATCGTTGAAGCATGGTCTTTACGAGTTTTTCCTTCACCTGAACCTTTATCTTTCAAACGAGAAAGAGATGGCAATACATTGATTGGAGGTTGAATCCCTTGTTTATCTAATGCACGATCCAAAATAATTTGACCTTCAGTAATATAACCTGTTAAGTCTGGAATTGGGTGTGTAATATCATCTTCAGGCATTGATAAAATTGGAATTTGAGTTACAGATCCTTTACGTCCTACTAAACGTCCCGCACGTTCATATAATGTCGATAAGTTTGTATATAAATAACCTGGATATCCACGACGACCTGGAACCTCACGACGAGCTGCAGAAATTTCACGTAATGCTTCACAGTAGTTTGTCATATCTGTCATGATAACTAACACGTGCATGTCTTTTTCATATGCTAAATATTCAGCTGTTGTTAAGGCAATTTTAGGAGTCGCAATTCTTTCAATCGCTGGGTCATTTGCTAAGTTAATGAACATAACTGAACGATCAATCGCTCCTGTTTTACGGAAGTCTTCCATAAAGTATTCTGCTTCGTCAAAGGTAATTCCCATTGCAGCAAATACTACCGCAAATTTTTCGTCACTATTTAACACAGTAGCTTGACGAGCAATTTGAGCCGCTAATTCTTTATGAGGTAAACCTGAACCAGAGAATACTGGTAATTTTTGTCCACGAACTAATGTATTTAAATGGTCGATTGCTGAAATTCCTGTTTGAATAAATTCATCCGGATAGTCACGAGAAACTGGGTTAATCGCTTGTCCATTTACATCTAAAGATGCTTCCGGTAATAATTCAGGACCACCATCAATCACATTTCCCATTCCATCAAAAATACGACCAACCATATCTTCTGATACATTTAACGATAAAGGTTTCCCTTTAAAACGTACTTTTGAATCACGAATGTTAATGCCGCTAGGTCCTTCAAAAATTTGTACCATCGCTTTATCTTCATGTACTTCTAGTACTTGACCATGACGAGTTTCTCCATTTTGTAATTGGATTTCTACTAACTCATCAAATTTAACGCCTTCTACTTGTTCAACCATCATTAGAGGGCCGACAACTTCACTAATCGTACGATATTCTTTAAGCATTTGTCATTCCTCCTTTTTGAATAGTTGCTTTAACATCTTCTTGAATTTGTTCTTTA
Source organism: uncultured Granulicatella sp. (assembly GCF_963515095.1). Classification (GTDB taxonomy): domain Bacteria; phylum Bacillota; class Bacilli; order Lactobacillales; family Aerococcaceae; genus Granulicatella. The sequence continues at coordinate 4,485 of NZ_CAUPXD010000038.1, forward strand.
ATCGCTGTAAATTGTTCCATTTGACTTTCTGGAATATATTTTGAACGAGCAATACGGTCACGAATTTCTTCTGTGCCATCCATAATTTCTGCATAATAAGCACCAACGCTCATCGCATGTCTTGCTTGTTCTTCAAATGTTAAAATTAAATCTAACATACGATATTGTTTTTCACGAGAAGTGAATGTATCCACATCGTCAAACGCATTTTGTTGTAAGTAATCTTCACGAATGGATTTCGCAATTGTCATTGTTAAGCGGTCTTTTTCAGATAATGACTCTAAACCAACTAAACGTACAATTTCTTCTAAACTTGCTTCTTCTTGCAATGTTTGCATTGCATGTTGAACCATTGATGACCAATTTTCATGAATGTGTTCATCCATATATTTTCCAACTTCTTGATTGTATAGAGAATAAGAAGTTAACCAGTTCATTGATGGGAAGTGACGTTTTTGCGCCAATGTTGCATCTAATCCCCAGAATACTTTAGCAACACGTAATGTATTTTGAGTAACAGGTTCTGAAGTATCTCCCCCTGGAGGTGATACCGCACCAATGGCAGTAATTGTCCCTTCACGACCCTCGCTACCTAAAGTAACGACACGTCCTGCACGTTCATAATATTCAGCAATACGACTACCTAAGTAAGCAGGATACCCTTCATCCCCAGGCATTTCTTCTAAACGTCCTGACATTTCACGTAATGCTTCTGCCCAACGTGAAGTTGAATCCGCCATAATCGCAACACTGTATCCCATATCACGGAAATACTCTGCAATTGTAATCCCTGTATAAATAGAAGCTTCACGAGCTGCTACAGGCATGTTTGATGTATTCGCAATTAAAATTGTTCTTTCCATAATGGATTCTCCAGTTGTTGGATCAATCAATTCTGGGAACTCATTTAATACGTCTGTCATTTCATTTCCACGTTCACCACAACCTACGTAAACTACGATATCCACGTCAGACCATTTTGCAATTTGGTGTTGAACAACTGTCTTACCAGCTCCAAATGGTCCAGGTACAGCTGCAGCTCCCCCTTTTGTTACAGGGAAGAAAGTATCAATAACACGTTGTCCTGTTAACATTGGAACTTCCGTATTTTTCTTCACTTTAAATGGACGTCCTTGACGAACTGGCCAACGTTGAATAAGGTTGAAAGATTTTTCTCCTTCTTCTGTTTCAACTGTATAAACTGTATCTTCAATACGATACGTTCCACTTGAAATACTTGTTACTGTTCCTTTTACTCCATAAGGAACCATAATTTTATGTTGAACAACTTTTGTTTCTTGTACATAACCTACAATGTCTCCAGCTTCAACAGTTTGTCCAACTGCTACTGTTGCGTGAAACTCCCATTCTTTTTGACGATCTAATGGGGCTACTACTGTTCCACGAACTAAAAAGTCACTGTTAGATACTTCTTTAAATGTATTCAATGGACGTTGAATTCCATCAAACATTTGAGAGATGATTCCGGGAGCCAATTCAACAGAAAGTGCTTCTCCTGTCGTTGTTACTGGTTCTCCTGGTCCTATTCCAGACGTTTCTTCATAAACTTGAATAGAGGCAACGCCTTTACGCATCTCAATAATTTCACCAATCAGTCCAAGGTGACCTACATGACAAATATCTTGAATATTTGCATCTTCCATACCTTCAGCGGTCACTAATGGTCCTGATACTTTTACGATTCTTCCGCTCTTCACCGAAGTACCTCCTCTTAACTAAATTTTACGAATTATAAAATGTTTTGACCTACAGCCTTTTCCACATTTTCTTGAATTCTTGATTTTCCAATGGATAATGAACCTTTATGATTTGGAATTAAAATGATTGCTGGTGAAACAACTGCATCATAACGACGAATCGTTTCAGCGATTTCAGAGGCAATCGCTTCTGTTACATAAATAATTCCATACTCTTCACTTGCTAATCGATCAATCGTTTCTCTTGCTTCTAAACTTTCATAAGCAGGAAACACATCAAAACCAAGAATTTTGAAAGGAAGGACTGAGTCTTTATCTCCAACAACTGCAATTTTATGAGCCATAAACTGGTCGCATCCTTTCTCTTAATTGTTCTTCACTAAACCCATTATCGATTCCTACTAAAATCAATCGAATATTTTTCACTTCCATTTCACTAGCATGAATATAGGCAAGGGATGGATAAGGTCCAAAAGCATCGAATGTCGCATCTTTTAAATAACGATAAATACATTCGTCTTTCAACAATTCTAATTTCAATACAGAAATGTTTTCTTGAGATAAAATACTTTCCAATTCTTCTTTATAAGAAACACCATCAAATAATTGTAATAATGATGCCCAACCTAATTCTTGGAATGTATCGATTAATTGAGTTTTCGATACTGTTCCTTCATTTGATAATACCGTTTGTAAAAAGCTTCTTGATTGTTTTTGAGCACTTGCTCGAATTAAAGTAGCAATATTTTCTAAATCAATCATTAAATTAACAAATTCTGTCACTTTATCATCTTGCAATTGACGTTCTAGCATTCTTAAATGTCTAAAATAATAAGTATCCATAAAAACGTCAGCAGTTTCTAATCGCTCAAAATTTTCAAAATCTTCATAAGCTTCTCGAACAGCTGACACCATAACGCTAGGAACATCTTGAGAATCTCTAGTTTCTACTAATTGTTTTAAGGTTGCTAATGAATAACGACCAATGGGTACTAATAAATGTGAAAAATCTTTTTTAGCAAATTTTTCTTTTAATAACACTTTTAAATTATGATACGTATAACGAATTGAAAAAATATCTAATAATTCAGGTGTAGGCATTAATTCATATAATTCCTCATACTGATTTTTCAAATGCTTCATTAATACTGCATCAAATTGTTTCGTTTGCAATAATTCATCCGTTTGAAAACCATAAGCCGTTTTTTGTAACACTTCTAAAGCTTGTTGTAACTCTTTTGAAGCTAATAAACTATTCATGATATCTTTTGAAAGTAATTGTTGTTCTAAAATACGAACAGTAGTATTGATTCCTGAATAAGCTAAATCATTCATTGAAATCCCTCCTATCTTTCAAAAGCTTTTTTAGCTAACTCTGGTGAGTATTCTTGTTTTAAATCCTTTAATAGTGCATCGAATAAATAGTTGTATTCAATTCCTGATTGTTGTAAAACAAATCCAACTTTTTGTTTTAAAGTCGTTTGTGACACTTCTAATTCAGAAGCATTCGTTAATTGGTGAATATCTTCTTGTGATAATTGACTTGCTGTTGCTTCCCCTAACACTAATGTGATTTTTTCTTGTTTAGGTAATTGAGCTACTGCCGATTGAATAAACTGTACTAATGTTACGCCACTCCATCCAGACATTAAGGAGTAAACTTCATCAAACACGCTATCGAGTAATCGTCTTTTTTCTTGTAAAATTTCTTTTTTACTCGCATTGACTAAAGATTGTTTCTCTTTATCCCAAAGTTGTTTTGCACGTTGTTTTAATTGAGTTTTCTTTGCCACTTCTTGTTCTGCTAAAGTTGCATTCATGACATTTGTACGTTCTTCTTCTTCTTTAGTAGCAACAGCCAATTGATGTGAGAAATCTTCTTCGACTTCTTTTAATACTTGTTGTTTTAGTTGCTCTAAATCTTTCAAACGTTCCAACTCCTAACCTAATTGATTGATAATTAAGAATGAAGCCAATAATCCTAAGATTGCATAAGTTTCAACCATGGCTGCAAAGATAATCCCTTTAGTAGATTCTTCTGGTTTTTTCGCTAAAATTTGAACACCAGCAGCTGCTACTTTCCCTTGAGCAATACCAGATAATAAACCTGTAAATGCAATTGGTAAAGCTGCCATTAATAAGTATAAACCAGAACTTAAAGGCATTGTTGCGCTCATTTTTTGCATAATGAAGAATGCAATGATGAATCCATAAATCCCTTGAGTACCAGGTAATAATTGTAAAATTAACGCTTGAACGAATTTTTCAGGTTGTTCTTTAATTAAGGCTGCTGCAGCTTCCCCTGCAATCCCTACACCTTTTGAAGAACCAATTCCTGAAAAAATACTTGCTACAGCCATTCCTAATGCTGCGAAAATGAAACCTCCAGAATTTTCAGTAAAAAATGTTAACCAGTTTGTCATAATAAATCTTCCTCCATCTTATTGATTTGATTTTTGTTTTGTTTCAATATATTTTTCATACGTTTTAAATGGTTTTAACGCTCTTCCGCCACCTTCATAGAATTTACCAAAGAATTCTACAAACTGTAATCTTAATCCATGAACATAAGCTCCTAAAAATGTTAGGAAAATATTTAACCCATGAAGCGCAATTAACAGAAGAATTCCTACTGTAACTCTTGCTACTGGTGGTAAGAAAGTCACTAACATGTTAAATGCTGCTGCAATACTACCGCCTGATACAGCTAAAGCCATCAAACGAGTATAGCTGACAACATCTCCCACATAACCACTAATACCATATAAGTTATATAAACCACTTGCCAAGCCCGCAAATTTATTCGAACTTGTCAACATAGATACGATCACAATTAGTACCGCTGCAATAATCGCTACATATGAGCCAATAGTTGCAAGAATCGGTATATTTAAAATCATCGAACCTACTAAATATAAAATTAAGCCAAAAATAATCGCTAACCATCCAATATGAGTGGTATACGCATTAGCATAATCTTTTTTCTTCCAATTACTATAAGCCCCTATAAATAGACCTACAATAATTTGAATAACCCCAAAAATGATTGATAAAATCATAATCGTCGTTAAATCTTTTGAAAGCGATAATGGTTGGAATGGCATATCCACTCCAAAGAATGAACCAAAGATAATTCCCCAAATCACTGTTGGATAACTTAATAAATGGAAGAACATTAAATTACGTTTCATTCCTTTATCTAATACAAACAGTTTTAACGCAAGGAAAGTTGCTAACCATAATACAAGTCCATATCCTATATCTGCAGACATCATTCCAAAGAACACAAGATAAAACGGCGCTGTAAATGGCGTTGGATCCACCTCTCCATATTTTGGTAAACCATACATCTCAATCATCATCTCAAATGGTTTAAAGAGCGAATGGTTTTTCAAGACAGTTGGAGCTTCTTCATATTCTTCTGGATCAATTTCCAATTCTACTACGGTCACTTGAGAAGCAATTCCATACTCTTCTATTTGTTGTTTTGCTTGTTCCACCACATCATCACATAAATAACCATGTAAGCAGAATAAATGCTCCTCTGAATACAATTGTTCTTTTGCAATTTCTTTCTGCCATTCATTAAACGCATATTCACAGTACAATTTTAATTTTCTAACAAGATCCTCTTGTTGTTGCATTTCTTGTACTAATGAATTTTTAGCTTCTTTTAATTGCTTTTGACGTTCTAAATTCAATTGCAATTCTTCTTTAGGGCTATGGTCAAATGGGTACCATGTCACACTAAAATTCACTTTCGCTAATTCTTCTTTAGCTTCTTGTTGATGTTTTCTTGAATAAGTTGCAAATACTCCAACTTCTTCTCTTGTATGATACACTTCCTGAACGACAATCCACTGACTCTCTTTTAGACTTTCTAAATAACGATTATCCGTTGTTTGAGGAATCGTCCCCATTTTCGTCTTCGTAAATGGTTGTTTAAAGATTTCCTTTGGATGGAAGTCTAAATTCCCCCATTTTCTAAGTAGATTTTCAGTTTCAACGAGCTCTGCATTTTTATCTTCAAATTTTTGTAATTGTACTCGATAATTTTCAACACTCTCTATTAATGTTTGATAATCCCAATTAGAAACCGTTTGTTGAAGTTCTTCAATCGTAAAGGTTTCTTTTTTAGTTTTCAATTTTTTCATGAGTGAAGGTGCTTTGAGATATTTTTCTAAAAAGCGAATATCTTCTTGTAATCGTTCTACCTTACTTTCTAACTCTTGAAGATTTTTTTGATTCGAAGGTTTTGATTCTTCTAACATGGATTGCCCTTGACTTAAGGAAATGAATTCTAATGATTGTAATTCTTGAACCGCGTCCATCAGTTGGCTTTGAATACGATTTGGTGCAATAAACATCAATTTTTTCATTTTAGCAATTGCCATATCGTTTTAACACCTCCTTAATTGTTTCCTGAACCAATTCTTGTCGATTGGCTTCAAATACCTGTTGTATTTGTTGAATTTCTTCTTTTTGAAGAGATGCTAATTCTTCTTGGAAATCCAATTTCTTTTGAGAATATTTATCCTCTAATTCTTTTTCATAATTCGACAAAGCGATCTCTACATTCTTTTTTGATTCAGAAATCTTTTGATTCGCTTGAATTTTTGCTTCATCAATTTTCTTTTGAAAATCTTCTTTTAATTGTTGAGCTTGATTTTCAATAGCTTGAACAGATTCTACAATTTTTTGGCTCATAGTACACCTCCCATCTCATAGGTCTGGATTCGATAATAAATTCCTACTTTTGTTATTATACCCTTCTTTATAAAATGTATCAAACGTTAATTCTACTCCCGCTTCCTCTATGATTAATATAGTTAAATAGGAAGAAACACTACTTTTTTTGAAAAAATTTTTTATTTTTTAAAATAATGTTTGCATTTTAGAACAAATGTTCGTATAATACAAATACAAACATTTGTTCGGGAGGTCCTATTATGGAACAATATAAAAAACCATTTCATTCATTTATTCAACCATTATTAAACAGTTTACAATTTCCAACAGATTCAACTTCATATACTGATGTAATGCCATTAATTGATGTTGTTGAGACGATTCACAATAGTTACTATTTCAAAAAAGAAATTACTCTTTTATTTGAACAATATAATTCGAAAGGTGAATTACAACAATTTACTAAAAAAGGCATTATTAAAAGCTGTATTCAGCCGAACAATCATTTTGTTTTTCTAAGCGAAGATTTAACCATGATTCTAAACTTAGAACAAATTGTTTCTGCCATTCAAGTATAGAAAAAAAGACTTCTTATTGTAGTATTAGGACGCCAGCAGACCTACGGTCTCATGGCTAAAATTTGAGCCTGGATCTCAAATTTTATTTGAAACAAAGTACCAAAAAAAGACAAAAAGATATTACCTAT
>NZ_CAUPXD010000039.1:0-10541 GCF_963515095.1 uncultured Granulicatella sp.
AAAATCCAGTGTCCGCAAGGACGTGCCGGTTCGACCCCGGCCGCCGGTATAGTAGAAAGAGTCTGAGATAAAAGTCTAACCTTAAATATAAAAAGCGAACAAAATGAGTTAAAATAATAAATCTGAACTTCCAAACACTGGTACAGAAGATAATAAATTGCTTGCGTCGCTAGGATTTTTAGGGTTAATTTTAGGAACTAGCCCATTATTAAAACGAAAATATAAATGATTACATAACGAGTTAAAAAAATAACTTTAATGATATAAATGTAAACATTTAGCGAACAGATATATAAAAAACTCCAGTCTATGAACCGCTTAGAAGGTTCTAATCTGGAGTTTTTGCTTTGTTGCTTTATAATAGCGTTAAAAGTGTTTGGTTGTATACGTTCTTGGTTAGAATAGTCTTGTTAAGCTTACGTTTTGGATTCCACAAATTTTAGAAAAGATTACTCTATTTCAAAAATTTTTAGGAATGAAAATATAAAAAAAGAGAAACCTCATAATGAAGTTTCTCTTACTTTTAATCGTCCGAATCCATATTCTTATTTCAAAAAAGGTAGTGATTCGGTTGATTTTTATTGCAATGTAGTGAAATTTAAAATTTCAAAAATCGCTTAAAATCAAGATTCCTCACATCTATTGACGTGTAGTGAATCCCTATTTCACTTCTAAGTGTATTAAATATTTTTATTTGAAAAACTACTTGCTTTTAATTTATAAATAGGGTAAACTTGTTCTTGTATCAGATACAACTTTAAGAGAGGCGAAATTATGGATACTAAATTTTCAGTTGCATTACATATTCTTTCAATGATAAGTGAGAGTAGTACTATTTTAAGTTCTCAATCTTTAGCAGAAAGTGTTGGAACTAATGCAAGTTATATTCGTAAAGTCATTGCTTTATTAAAAAAAGCAGAGATTATTTCTTCACAGCAAGGAAAATCAGGATATGAATTAACGAAATCTCCAAAAGATCTTAGTTTATTAGAAATTTATTTTGCGACACAGGAAGTAGAACGTATTAGTTTATTCCCAGTCCATCAAAATAGAAATTTAAATTGTCCAGTTGGAAGATATATCGAAGGAGCTATTTCACCTATTTTTTCTGATGTAGAAGAAGAATTAGAAAGAGAATTAAAAAATAAAACATTGAAAGATGTTATCGATAATTTATATCAAACAGCAAAAGATTCAAAACGCTGACTTAGAAATAAGTCAGTAATATTTTAGAAAACATGTATCTTCATTAGATACAAGGAAGAAGAGGAATCAAAATGAAGGCAGCGCAACATACAAGATACCATAAAGAAAATATTACAGTAACGATAACAGAAATTAAAAAACCAAAAATTTCTAGTGAACAAGTTTTAGTAAGAGTAAAAGCAGCAGGTGTGAATCCATTAGATAATATGATTTCAAGAGGAGAAGTGAAACTAATTGTTCCTTATTCATTTCCGCAAACAGCGGGAAATGAATTTGTAGGAGTAGTCGAAGAAGTTGGAAATCAAGTAAAGAATTTTAAATTAGGAGAGCGTGTATTTGCAAGACTGCCACTTGATTCAATTGGTGCATTTGCTGAATATATTGCAGTAGACAGTAAAGCCTTAGCAAAAGTTCCAGAATATTTAAACGATGTAGAAGCAGCAGCAATTCCACTTACAGCTTTGACGATTATGCAAGCATTGGAATTAATGAAAGCAGAAGCAGGAAAAACAATTTTTATTTCAGGTGGCACTGGTGGAGTTGGTGGAATGGCAATTCCAATTGCAAAAGCAAAGGGATTAACCGTTATTACAAATGGTGATGTAGCTAATAAAGAACGTGTAATGGCACTTGGCGTGGATCGATTTATTGATTATAAAACAGAAGACTATACTCAAACATTACAAAATGTGGATTATGTTTTAGATACTCTAGGTGGTGCAGAAACTGAAAAACAAATGTCAATCATGAAACCAGGAGGAGAATTAGTTTCGTTAAGAGCAATGCCGAATGGTGATTTTGCTAAAAGAATGAAATTACCTAAATGGAAACAAATATTATTTTGGTTAGCAGGACGTAAATTTGATAAATTAGCTAAAAAATACAATATTCATTATCATTTTATCTTTGTTCAAAGTAACGGACGCCAATTACAAGAAGTAGCAAATATTTTTGAACAATTAAAAATTAAACCATCCATTGATACCGTATATTCTTTTGAAGAAGTGAATAAGGCACTAGATAAAGTAGCTAATGGTCGTTCAAAAGGAAAAACAGTTTTAACATTCGAAGGAGAAAAATAACATGTCTTATATTCAAACTAAAAATCAATTCATTAGTGTAAAAGGAAATCAAATTGCTTATCGTGAATTAGGGAAAGGAAATTTAGACATTCCATTAGTCATGCTTACGCATTTAGCGGCAGTTTTAGATAATTGGGATCCAAAATTATTAGATTTAATCGCAGCAAAACATCATATTATTGTAATGGATTTACCTGGAGTTGGAGCTAGTCAGGGAAAAGTTGCTGATACAATTCCTGGAATGGCAGAGCAAGCTATTGAAATCATTACAGCATTAGGTTATGAACGAATTAATTTATTAGGATTATCTATGGGTGGAATGGTTGCTCAAGAAATCGTCCGTTTAAATTCTTCTTTAGTTAATCGTTTAGTATTAGCAGGAACTGGTCTACGAGGTGGTCTTGAAATGGATAAAGTCACTAGTAAAACATTCCGTTTTATGTTGAAAGCAATGTTACATCGAGTAGATTCAAAACGTTATATTTTCTATAATCATGATGAAAAAGGATACCAAGAAGCGATGAAAGTATTGAATCGTATGGGTGAGAGAACAAAAGAAAATGCGGACAAAGAAATGAATGTTCCAGGATTTTTGACTCAATTAAAATCAATTAAACGTTGGGGACAAGATGAAGAGGATAGTCTTTCTTTTATAACTCAGGCAACTTTAATTGTAAATGGGGATAATGACTTACAAGTGCCAACTCAAAATTCATATGAGATGCACGAAAAAATTGCTGGAAGTGAATTAATCATCTATCCAAATGCGGGGCATGGTTCTATTTTCCAATATGCAGAAGAATTTTCTGAAGCGTTGTTAGCATTTTTAAATGAAGAATAAAAAAATAAAAATGACTTTCTAATAGTAGCAAAAGTACTAGAAGCCGAGTAGCTTCTAGTACAGGAAATTTCGAGACCTTAGGCTCGAAATTTAGCAATGAGACAGCTTCGCTGGCTGCTTGCGTCCTAGCTACTATTATGAGTCATATATTTTTTATAGTTTTTTTAGTAAACGTAATCCGTTTAAGATTACTAAGATAGTACTTCCTTCGTGTCCGATAACACCTAAAGGTAAGTTAATGAATTGGAAAACATTTGCTAAAATTAAAATCGTAATCACTGATAGTGAGAACACAATATTTTGTAAAATAATGCGTTTCATTTTTTTAGATAATTCGTGACCATATTTAATTAATGATAAATTGTTTTTTAATAACACAATATCACTTGCTTCAATTGCTAAAGCAGTTCCTTCACCAATGGCAATTCCAACTGTTGCATTTGCAAGAGCAGGAGCGTCATTGATACCATCCCCAACCATTGCTACAGAAACACCTTTATCAGATAAGTTCTTAACATAAGTTGCTTTATCTTCAGGTAAACAATTTGCTTGATAATCAGAGATTTCTAAGTGTTTTGCTACAGCTTCGGCAGTTGATTCTGAATCACCAGTCATCATAATCGTTTGAATATTTTCTTTGTTAAAGTAGTGTAATACAGATTGGCTACTTTCTTTAATTTCATCTGTAATGGCATAGAAACCGATGAATTGTCCATTTTTCTCGATTGCTAAAACAATTTCACCTTGTTCTAAGTGTTTTTCAATTTCAGTTGCTAATGCTGTGTGTTGTTTCCATTCTGCATCAATCCAAGCTAATTTACCAATTTTCCAAGTTGAACCTTGAGCTGTTGCAATTAATCCATTTCCAATCACTTCTTCAAAGCTGTCAAATGAAATCGCATCAGAATTTTTGTAAGCTTGTGTATATGCTGTAATAGATTTTCCTAATGGGTGAGTTGAACGGATTTCCATTTCATACATCATTGCATGAACTTCTTCTTCGTTTTCATTAACAATTACTGCATGTTGAACAGTTGGTTTTCCTTTTGTTAATGTACCAGTTTTATCTAAAACAATTGATTCAATTGAAGATAATTGTTCTAAAGCTTCTCCACCTTTTAATAAGATCCCTTGTTTTGCTGCATTAGATAAACTTGCTAAAATAGCAGGGCTAGCGGAAGCAACTAAGGCACATGGAGACATTACTGTTAATAAAATCATTCCTCTATAGAAAGATTCTTGCCAAGTCCATTGGAATCCAAAGTAGAATAGAGCAATGGCTAATGGAACTAATACTAAAACAACTTTTACATATGAGTCTTCAATTTTATTAATAAAGCTACTAGTTTTTGTTTCTTGTTCTTGTGCTTCTTCTACTAAACGAATAATAGAAGCCATTACAGTTTCATCTGCATTTTTGTGAACAGTAGCTGTACAAGATTGGTGTAAATTAATACTTCCTGCGAAAATTTCTTCGCCTACTTTTTTGTTAGCTGGAAGTGGTTCACCATTAATCATACTTTCATCGAATAAACTTTCACCTTCTGTTAGGATAGCGTCCATTGGAACAGCTTCTCCTTTTTTAATGAAAATAACATCATTAATTGCTAAGTCTTCAACGTCTACTGTTTCATAGTGACCATCACGAATACGTGTAGCTGTTTTTGGTTGTAAGTTTAATAATTCTGTCATTGATTTTTCACTTTTTGCCATAGCATATTCTTCAAGAGCTCCACTTAATGAGAAAATAAAAATTAATAAAGCTCCTTCTAACCAGTAACCAATAATAGAAGCACCGATTGCTGCTAATACCATTAATAAGTCAACATTTAAATGTTGTTCTTGGATTGTTTCTTGGATTCCTTCAATGGCTGAGTGGAATCCTCCAACTAAGAACGCTGTTAAGTAGCAAATCACAGATACTAGATTCAATCCGTGAAAACTAGCAACTAGTCCTAAAATAATTAATGTTCCGCAAGTAATTGTATAGCGAATTTGTTTTTGTTCTAAAATATTCATATTTTTTTCACCTCATGTTTTATTTGTTGAATACATCATAACATAAAATTTTCTAGATTAGAATAATTCTAAACTAGATGAGAGTGAAATTCATTCTCAATTAGCTTATTGAGAATGAGAGAAGATAAGAAAGTCTTAATTTTTAAGGATTTTCCCTTTATAAATTTAAAAATTCATAGTAGAATAGTTTCATATCTTAAAGTGAAGGTGGGAGAACAAATGAGTGAAAAAAAACCATTAACTCGTTCAGAAGTTCCTGTAGAATTAACATGGGACTTAACATTAATCTATCCAGATAATTCTGGTTTTGAAGCTGATTTAGCTTTTGTATCAGAAAAAATTCCAGTAATTGCTGCAAGTAAAGAAACAGCATTACAATCTGGAGAAAATTTATATAACTACTTATTATTGAACAATCAAGTAGATGAAAAAATTGAAACAGCTTATGTGTATTCACATTTAAAAGCTGACCAAGATACAACAAATGATGAAAATCAAGTGTTAAATCAACGTGCTTTCTCAGTATATGTTGAATTATCAGGTGCTTCATCATGGTTTGAACCAGCTATCTTAGAAAAATCAGATGAAGAATTTGAAAAATTCTTTAAAGAAGAACCACGTCTAGAAGAATTCCGTGTTGCATTAGAAGTAGCTCGTATTCGTAAAGGTCACGTATTATCTGATCGTGAAGAAGCTTTATTATCAAAAGCAAATGAAGTTTTCTCAGGACCAGGAAAAACATTTAACTTCTTAAATAATGCGGACATTAAATTTGGAACAGTTAAGAATGAAAAAGGGGAAGAAGTGGAATTAACTCACGGAAACTATACAACATTCTTAGAATCAACAAATGTTGAAGTTCGTAAAAATGCATTTAAAACAAAATATAAACCATATATTGACTTAAAAAATACATTTGCTAGTATATTAGGTTCTGAAGTGAAAGCTCATAACTTTGAAGCTTTGGTTCATAACTATGAATCAAGTCGTCAAGCTGCATTAGCTTCTAACCAAGTTCCTGAAGAAGTATATGATGCTTTAGTAAAAGTAGTGAATGAAAAATTACCATTATTACATCGTTATATCGCTTTACAACAAAAAGCTTTAGGACTAGATGAATTACATATGTATGATATGCATGTTCCAATTACTGGTGAAGCTCCAATTAAATATAATTATGAAGAAGCTTCTAAAGCAACTTTTGAAGCATTGAAACCATTAGGGGAAGAGTATCAAGATATTCTTAAACAAGCCTACGATCAACGTTGGATTGACGTTGCTGAAAATGTTGGTAAACGTAGTGGTGGTTATTCATCAGGTGGTTATGCAACTGCCCCTTATATTTTATTAAACTGGCACGATGATTTAAGCAACTTCTTTACATTAGTGCATGAATTAGGACATAGTGCGCATAGTTATTTCACTCGTCATACTCAACCATTCCAATATGGGGATTATTCAATTTTCTTAGCGGAAATTGCTTCTACAACGAATGAAAACTTATTAACAGATTACTTATTGAAGAAACATACGGATAAAGAGAGTCAAAAATATATTTTAAATAATTATTTAAATCGTTTTAAATCTACTATTTTCCGTCAAACTCAATTTGCTGAATTTGAGCATCAAATTCATGTGGCAGATCAAAATGGTGAGCCATTAACTCAAGCGGCTATTTCTGAGATTTATGCAAACATTAATAAAAAATATTATGCAAATGTTATTCAAGATGAGCAAATTGCTTATGAGTGGACTCGTATTCCTCACTTCTATATGAATTATTATGTATATCAATATGCAACTGGTATGGCTGCAGCAACTGCTTTAGCAGATAAGATTTTACATGGTACTCCTGAAGATTTAGAGGCTTACTTGAACTACTTACGTGCTGGACGTAGTGACAAACCAATTGAGGTTATGAAAAAAGCAGGGGTAGATATGACGCAAACTCAATATCTATATGATGCAATGAATGTGTTCGAACAACGACTAGAACAATTAGAAGCGTTGATGAACGAAGAGTAACATAATATAAATAGACTTTCCTGGTATAGCAGTATTAGGACGGCAGCAGCCTCGCTGATGCGAGTCTCATGCCTAAACTTCGAGCCTTGGTCTTGAAGTTTCCTGCGATAGAATCTGTGTAACAGATTCTATTGCTCATACTGCTATGGAAAGTCTTTTGTATTTTAATGGATATTATGAGAGAACGTTAGCGGATAGGATTTTATATATAGTAACACTAGGACGCCAGAAGCCCCTTTCGGGTCTCTTGGCTATCGTACTACTGTGAAAAGTCATTTGTATTTGTACGGATAAATATGAGAGTACGTTTATAATTAGACTTTCCTTTACTATTATGGAAAGTCTTTTTTTATTTATACTATTTGTTATTCCTTTTTATTTAAAATATAATAAATTGATATAAAAAAATTTTAAAGGAGAAGGTTATGGCGGTAGTAAATTTTGGAAATTCTTGTTCGTGGATTAATATAAATTCAGATTTAATTAGTGAGTATTCATCTATCTATGAAACGTATGAAATTGATAGTGAAATGTTGGAGTATGCCCTTGATGAACATGAGCGTGCTCATATTGAATACGATCGACGTAAAGAAACATTGATTGTTATTTATAATGTGATTAAGCAATCATTAAATTCAAATCAATACGAAACAATTCCTATGACATTTATTGTACGTAAAAATCAAATTATTACGATTACAAACCATCATAATGAATACATTGTTCAAGCAATGAAAGAGGAATTAAAAGAAAGACCAGATATATCTCTGTTTACATTTTTATTTTCTAGTTTATTTATGATTACGGAATATTATTTTCCAAAAATTGAAAAATTAAAAAAAGAACAAGGATTATTAAGTCAGATGTTACGACAAAAAACAACAAAGAAAAATTTGTTTGCTTTATCAGATTTGGAGATCGGTAGTGTGTATTTAGTTTCAGCTACTAAACAAAATGCAATTGTATTGGAGCAATTGAAGACTCAATCTGTGTTTAAAGAATTAGATGATGTAGAAAAAGAAGAGTTAGAAGATAGTTTAATTGAAGCAAAGCAGCTAGTGGAAATGACTTCGATCAATCTTCAAATTTTGCAGCAATTATCTGGTACGTATAATAATGTTTTGAATAATAATTTGAATGATACGATGAAATTATTAACGGTTATTTCGATTCTTTTAACGGTTCCGGATATTGTGACGGGATTTTTTGGAATGAATGTGCAAATTCCTTTTACAGAACATTCTCATGGTTGGGGAATTGCATTAGGAATTATTTTAGGAATTTGGATATTAGTCAGTGTGATATTGGGGCGTCTTATGAAAAAGTAGGGGGCGTGGAAATTGAGTTTTTGGTATAGTAGTACTAAGACGGCAGCAGACCTTCGGTCTCATGCCTAAAATTTGAGCCTAGGTCTCAAATTTTCTTGCAATAGAATTTGTAGTCAGATTCTATTGCTCGTGCTACTATAAAAACTCATTTCCACTTGAAACGAAATTTATGAGAATGCGTATGATAAAGTAATTTTTTTGTACAGTAGTATTAGGACGCCAGAAGCCCTTACGGTCTCTTGGCTAAAAATTGAGCCTAAGGTCTCAATTTTCCCTGTAAAAGAATCTGTATGACAGATTCTTTTACTCATACTACTATAAAATATCATTTCCACTTGGAATGATAAGTATGGGAGTGCGTTAAAAAAATATTTTCTTGTATAGTAGTACTAAGACGGCAGCAGACCTGCGGTCTCATGGTTCATATTACTATAAAAACTCATATTCCCTTGTTTTGTGTTCAATATTTTTTCAGTTTAGTTATTAGTATCAACCTTTTAAATTATGATACACTTACGTAGATTAATGGAGGGAGATATTTATGGTTGAAAAGAATTTTGGGCATTCATGTGCATGGATTAATATTAACTCAGAGGAGATTACTGATTATTCTACAATTTATCAAACGTATCAAATTGATAAAGAAATGGTGGAGTATGCTCTTGATGAAAATGAAAGAGCGCATATTGAATATTGTCGTCCAAAAGAAACATTAGTAGTGATTTATAATGTCATTAAACAAACGAAGAGAGAGAATCGATATGAGACCGTTCCAATGACTTTTATTGTTCGAAAGGATCAAATTATTACGATTTCGAACCGACATAATGAGTATATTGTAGAGACGATGAGAAAAGAATTGGAAGATAGACCGAATATGTCACTGTTTACATTTTTATTTTCAAGTTTAATGATGATTACTGAAAATTATTTTCCAAAGATTGAAAGTTTAAAGAAAGAGCAAGAGTTAGTGAGTCAAAAATTGCGACATAAGACTACTAAGAAAAATTTATTTGCTTTGTCTGACTTAGAAATTGGGAGTGTTTATTTAGTTTCTGCAACGAAGCAAAATGCGATTGTATTAGAACAATTAAAGAATCAAGCATTGTTTAAGGAATTAGAGTTTGCTGAGGAAGAAAAATTAGAGAATAGTTTAATTGAAGCGAAGCAATTAGTGGAAATGACTTCCATTAATCTTCAGATTTTGCAACAATTATCAGGTACTTATAATAATGTCTTGAATAATAATTTGAATGATACGATGAAATTGTTAACAATTATTTCGATTTTATTAACGATTCCGAATATTGTAACGGGATTTTTTGGAATGAATATTACGGTTCCTTTAACGGGTCTTGCACATGGTTGGGGAATTGTGTTAGGGATTATTGTGACAGTTATTGTCATTGCAAGTGTCGTCTTGTCACGTTTTATTAAGAAGTAGAGGGCGTGGAAAGTGATATTTTTGTATAGTAGTATTAGGACGCTAGCAGCCAGCTTTTGCTGTCTCATAGCTAAAATTTGAGCCTAAGGTCTCAAATTTCCCTGCAATAGAATCTGTGTGACAGATTCTATTGCTCACATTACTATAAAATATCATTTCCACTTGGAACGGTAATTATGAGAGAACGTAAAAAATGAGAGTTTTTGGTATAGTATTACTAAGACGGCAGTAGACCTTCGGTCTCATGTGTCATGCCACTATGAAATGTCAAAATTTTTTTGAAACGATATTCATGAAATTACGTAATAACTTATTTCCACTTTAACGAATACTTATTAAAGTTAGTAGAAGAAGGAGTTTTTATAGTAGTACGAGTGATAGAATCTGTCATAACAGATTCTATCACAAGGAAAATTGAGACTACAGGCTCAATTTTTAGCCAAGAGACCCGATAGGGGCTACTGGCGTCTTAGTACTACTATATCAAAAAACTCCGTTTCTACTATAATGACGAAAAATATTAGAGAACATTAAAACAGGCGTGAGGCTGGGCAAAAAGTCTCAAAAATAGAAGAAAGCACTATAAAATTCTGAAA
>NZ_CAUPXD010000040.1:0-9661 GCF_963515095.1 uncultured Granulicatella sp.
CCAACTTTTGTTTCTGTCATGAGTAAGACGGTGAAACCGTCTTGGAGTTTTTCCTAAACAAAAAAATCCAGTTTTAACTGGATTTTTTTGTGTTTGCTATTAAGAAAAGTTCTTTTATTCGTATCTATTCATGCGGTATGTCAATCGTTTCGTTTCTTTCCCACATTGGAATGCTGCACATTACAACTAGGAAAATGAAAGCTGATTGAATCCAGAATAGAGCTAAGTCGAAAATTCCGTGAACAGCAACAACGACTAAAAATGAAACATATAATCCAACAATGGGACGTTTTTGAGGTTGACGACTCATTTCGATTAAACTACGAACGGGCTTGATACTAGCGATGGCTAATAATAAAGTACCGATATATCCATAACTCAAAATTGTATCAATATAAATACTATGAGCATGTTCATGATAAATAGCACCAATTCGTTGATAGCTATGCATATATGTTAATGGTCCTTCACCAAATAATGGATTTTGTTTGAAAAGGGTAAATCCTGCATTCCAAATGGAAATCCGTTCATCCATAGATGAATCTAAGGTTCCCATTCGAACTCCAATATCATTTGAAAATAGGAAGAATAGTCCAATAATAAAGACGCCAACACTTAACCAAAATGCTCGAGAACTTTTAATCGTTGTAAATAAATAAATAATAGCTCCGCAAATAATTGCAGGGAAAGCTGTTCTATTTTGCGTAAAGTTCAAACCGAATAAATTGATAAAGCAAGCGATAATACAGATGACTTTCCATTTCCAATTTTTGGTCGTTGTGAAAAGGTAAAAACCAATCATAATACAGAAGCAACAAATGATTCCGTAATAATTTGGATTGAAGAATGTAACCTCTGCACGATTTTGATGCCAAACTTGCATATTCGGTGCTAAAAATGCGTAATTAAATTTATGAACAATTTCAAAATGTTCTAAAAAGGCAAATAGCGCTGCAAATATACTTCCCAGTAAAATGGTCTGTAATACAATGTGGAAAAAATCTTGATTAATCCGTTTCTGGTAATAAACAAAGAATATCGCAAACCATAAAAATAAAATGGAAGCTGCTACTCCAATTAAATTACCACTTACTGCTGAGATAATCGTGCTATAAGCAATAAATGTTAATAACACTGGGTAATTCAGTAGTTGTCTTAAAATATGTTTCATTTTTCCAGTAAAGATTAATAGGATAAAATAAAACAAGAACAATGATAAAAACAAGTAAAACGGCAAAAAGATACTAACAATCATTAAATAGAGTGCCAAATCTTGATTTGGGAATCGCTTGATTTTATCAAGGATATACATTAGTTTCATAATAATTCCTTTCTAAATTTGAGAATGCTCTCAAATGAATGGTATGATATCTGACTTATTTTACCATTTTTCATTGAAATGTGGAAGATTTTTAAGGAGATTATAAGGTTTCTCATAAAAATCATTGCTTTGAGCAACATAGAAGACAAAAAACTGATGATAATGATATGATAATTGTAAATGAAATCGCATAGATATTTTAAATAAAGATGAAAGAGGGAACAAAGATGAGAGAATACGATATTATTGCAATTGGTGGAGGAAGTGGCGGTAGTGCAACGATGAATCGTGCAGCCATGCATGGAGCTAAAGCAGCTGTTATTGAGGGAAATATCATTGGGGGAACTTGTGTAAACGTTGGATGTGTTCCTAAAAAGGTAATGTGGTATGGTGCTCAAGTATCAGAAACTCTTAAAAACTATGCAGCAGATTATGGATATACCATTGGAGAAACTTCATTTGATTTTAAAACTTTAAGAAAAAATCGTGAAGCTTATATTGAACGCTCACGTCAAGCATTTTCAAATAATTTCAATAGAAATGGAATTGACTATATCGAAGGATATGCTCGTTTCGTAGATAAAAATACAGTTGAAGTAAATGGTGAACACATTCGTGCTAAACATATTGTGATTGCGACTGGTTCATATGCTTTTATTCCAAATGTTCCAGGTAGTGAACTTGGGGGTACTTCTGATGATGTATTTGCATGGGAAGAATTACCAGAATCAGTATCGATTATTGGTGCAGGATATATTGCAGTTGAATTAGCAGGAGTATTACATGCTTTAGGAGTAAAAACGGATTTATTTGTTCGTAAAGGTGGACCGTTAAGAGGTTTTGATCAAGGGATTGTTGAAGTCCTAGTAGAGGAAATGAAGAAAAATGGTCAACCATTACATACACATAAGGTTCCTCAAAAATTAGAAAAATTAGACAATGGCGATATTCAAATTCATTTTGAAGACGGCACTACTCATACAAGCCAAAAAGTTATTTGGGCAGTTGGACGTAAAGCAAATGTTAGTCAATTAAATTTAGAAGCAGCAGGAGTTAAACTTACAGAACGTGGGTTTATTCAAGTAGATGAGTATCAAAATACAACAACACCTGGCATTTATGCACTAGGAGATGTTTCTGGTGAAAAAGAATTAACACCTGTAGCGATTAAAGCAGGTAGAACATTGGCAGAACGTTTATTCAATGGTAAAACAGATGCAAAAATGGATTATGAATTAATTCCAACAGTTGTATTTTCACACCCAGCAATTGGCTCTATTGGTTTAACACAAGAACAAGCGGAAGCAAAATATGGTGCTGAAAATATTAAAGTATATCAATCAACTTTTGCAGGAATGTACTCAGCAATTACAGTTCACCGTCAAATGACAAAATTAAAATTAATTACATTAGGTGAAGAAGAAAAAGTAATTGGCTTACACGGAATTGGTGGAGGCATTGATGAAATGATTCAAGGATTTGCAGTTGCTATTAAAATGGGTGCTACTAAAGCAGATTTTGATGCAACAGTAGCGATTCACCCAACCGCTTCTGAAGAATTTGTTACAATGAGATAATAAGAATTTGAAGGATAAGGATACTTTTGTTTCAGCAAAGGTATCCTTTTTTTGTCGAAATGATATTAGTTGAAGAATGAAGCTATAGAGTGTATGATAAATTGTCATAAGATTTTAGGAGGAAAAGAAGTGAAAAAATACCAATATTTAATTTTTGATTTAGATAATACAATTTTTGATTTTTGGGGAGCAGAAGATTATGCTTTATCTCGTATTAGTCAAGAAGATGGATTAGAGTTTACTCCAGAAGTTTTAGAAGTTTACCGTACAATGAATAAAGGATTATGGGAACAATATGAGCAAGGAGAGATTTCTCAAACTTATTTAAATGAAGAAAGATTTGTCCGCTGGTTTGCTTACTATGGGATTCAAGTAGATGGAAGTGTTTGTGAGAAAAAATTCCGACACTATTTAGCAGAAGCGAATACAATGATGCCAGATGCATTAGAGATTATTCATGAATTAAAGAAAGACTTTGTTATGGTTGCAGCAACAAATGGAATTGAAGAAACTCAATCACTACGTTTGAAAACAGCTGGATTAGAAAACTTCTTTGAAAAGTTATTTATTTCTGAAGTAGTGGGATATCGTAAGCCAAGTAAAGAGTTTTTTGAGGCTGTAGTAGATCAAACAGAAGGAATGACGGTTGAGAATGCCTTAATGATTGGGGATAGTTTTAAGGCGGATATTTATGGGGCAAGTCGTATTGGAATGGATACTTGTTGGTATATGGAAACCCTTGAACGACCAACTGAGCCTGAGGAATTGTTGGCTGTGGAGCCAACGTATCAGATTGGGCATTTATCAGAACTGAATAAGATTGTTTTTTAATGGATTTATCTATAGTAGCAGAAGGACGGCAGCAGCCCTGCGGTCTCATGCCTAAAAGTTGAGCCTAAGGTCTCAACTTTTCCTGTGATAAAATCTGTAGTTTCAGATTTTATCACTAGTGCTACTATGAAAATCCTTTAGGTTCGGTCATATATGTTGGGACGTTTAGGATGTTATTGGATTTATCTATAGTAGCAGAAGGACGGCAGCAGCCCTGCGGTCTTATTGTTGCTATTATGAAAATCTTTGGGTCGTTCATCTAATAGAATCATCAAAATATAAAATAAAAGGGATGAAAGCATGGTCTCATCCCTTTTTCTATATTTTATGCGGCCGGCGGGACTTGAACCCGCACAGGTATACACCCACTGCCCCCTCAAGACAGCGCGTCTGCCATTCCGCCACGACCGCTCAATGTATGTAATGGTATCAAAGTTTAGCTCATAATGCAAGTGTTATAAATCGCTAGCACTATTACCCTTTAGAACTAGAATCTAATATTAAACTACCACGACAACGACCACAGCGGAATTTTTTTGTATCAATTTTTCTCATACGATGAAAAGTTGCTCCGCAAGAATTGCAAGAATAAACGTATCGATAAGGTTCCATTCGTTCTACAAAACGATGCCCTCCAACTTCTCGTAAGAGCATTTTAAAATCTCTATCTTGATGTCGATATCCTTTTCCTTCTTGATGTAAGTGATAATGACATAATTCATGTTTAATCACACCGATTAAGACTTCTTTACCTAGAATAGTTTCAACTTTAGGATTAATCTCAATATTGCCTGTTTTCAAAATATAACGACCACCACTGGATTTTAGTCGAGCGTTATAAGTTATATGATGGCGAAACTCTTTATGAAAGTATTTTTTTGAAATTTCTTGGCATAATTGTTGTAACTCTAATTGTTCCATTTACTCATTCCTTATGTTTTCATGTTTACATTGTAATATAAGAAGAGAGATTAGTACAATACATTGACGTTCTTCTATTATAAGAGTAAAATGACACTCGGAAGATTTTAAAGACCTGGAGGAAAATGTGTGAAAATAGTAATTGTTGGTGGAGGAAAGGTCGGCGAAGTACTTTGCCGTGAACTAACTTCAGAAGCAAATGATATTGTTTTAATTGATAAAAATCCTGTCATTGTAGAAAGAATGATGAATAAATTTGATATCATGGGGATTGTTGGAAACGGCGCAAGTTATGATATCCAACAAGAAGCAGGAGTTGCGAATGCAGATATTTTTCTAGCTGTATCAGAAATGGATGAAATTAATATTATTGCAGCCATTTTAGCTAAAAAAATTGGAGCAGAATATACGGTAGCTCGTGTTCGAAACCCAGAGTATTCTCAACAGTTGAATTTTGTTCGAGAAAGTTTAGGAATTTCCTTATTAATTAATCCGGAATTATCAGCAGCACGTGATATTTTTAAAATTTTTAAATATCCATCTGCCTTAAGTGTAGAAAGTTTTGCCAGCAATCGGGTTAGTTTAATTGAGTTGGAAATTCAAGACCATTCACCATTAATTGGATTAAGCTTAAAAGATTTTAGAAATCGATTCGGGACTATCCTAGTTTGTGCGATTCAACGTGATTCTGAAGTATTTATTCCAAGTGGGGATTCTTTTATTCAAAAAGGCGACCGTATTCATATTACTGGAGCATACGAAGATATCTCTACCTTTTTAAAAATTACGAATTATATTACGAAACAAGTCCGTTCAAGTTTAGTGGTTGGAGGAGGGAAAATTGCGTATTATTTATTAGATATGCTTAAAACGACTAAAATCCATCCAAAAGTCATTGAAGTCAATGAAGAACGTGCGAAATTTTTAAGTGAACAATTTCCAAATGCTACAATTATTCATGCAGATGGAACGGATCATGATGTATTAGAAGAAGAGATGTTAACAAACTATGATGCTTTCGTTTCATTAACAGGAATTGATGAAGAAAACTTAATTTTATCAGTATATGCGAAACACCGTGGTGTTCGAAAAGTTATTACTAAAATGAGCCGTACCGGTATTTTAAAAGTATTAAAAAACGTTGACCCACAATCGATTATTACGCCAAAGCAAATTGTTGCCAATGAAATTGTTCAATTTGTACGTGCTCGTGCGAATACTAAGGGATCAAATGTTGAAGCTTTGTATCGTGTAGCTGATAATCAAGTAGAAGCATTGCAATTTCGTATTGAAAGAAATAGTCGTGTTTGTGGGATTCCACTCTCTAAATTAAAAACAAAATCGAATTTATTAATTGCCTTTATCGTTCGTGGGGAAAAATTAATTTATCCGGATGGAAATGACCAATTAGAACCGCATGATAGAGTAATCGTCGTAACAACTCAGAAAAACTTCGATGATATTATCGATATTTTAGAATAGGAGTTGATGACTTTGCAAAGAAGAACAGTATGTTATTTGGTAGGAAAAATTTTACAAGTCGAAGCTTTATTATTACTTCTACCATTAATTGTTAGTTTGATTTATCGAGAAAGTTTCCATCAACTGCTAAGTTATGCGGGAACGATTGCTTTATTAGTTGTTATAGGGACAGTTTGTACACTAGCAAAGCCTAAAAATATGAAAATCATGCCACGAGACGGAATTGTAACGGTAGCGTTAAGTTGGATATTATTATCCTTTTTTGGTGGGTTACCATTTGTGTTTGCAGGAGAAATTCCAAATTTAGCAGATGCATTTTTTGAAACAGCTAGTGGTTTTACAACAACTGGTTCAAGTATTTTAAGTGATTTGTCTATTTTAGGCTATTCTTCATTATTTTGGCGTAGTTTTACCCACTTAGTTGGAGGAATGGGGGTACTAGTATTTGCATTAGCCATTTTACCAAGTACGGGATCTGATTCCGTTCAGTTAATGCGTGCAGAAGTTCCAGGCCCTGTTTTTGGGAAATTAGTCTCTAAACTAGCAAAAACTGCCCGTATTTTATATGCGATTTATTTAGTGATGACGGCGATATTGGTCATTATTTTAATGCTTGTTAAAGTTCCGTTATTTGATGCCTTATTATTATCATTTGGGACAGCTGGAACAGGTGGATTCTCTATTAACAATGCAGGATTTGCGATTTATCAAAATCCGGAAATGGTTGAGTGGATTATAGGAATTGGAATGATGCTCTTTGGAGTGAACTTTAACTTATATTATTTCCTATTATTAGGGTCAATTCGAGAAGTGTTGACGGATGAGGAAGGTCGTTCATATCTTGGGATTATCGCGTTTGCGTCAGTGGCTATTTTTGCTTCATTAAGCATCGTACAATCTCAGTTAGATGTTCCGTTTAGAAGTGTATTTTTCACGGTATCATCGATTATTACAACAACAGGATATTCAACAGTCGATTTTGGTCTGTGGGGAGTATTTCCACAAGTAGTCTTATTGTTATTAATGTTTATAGGAGGATGTGCGGGTTCTACAGCCGGAGGTATTAAAGTTTCTCGTGTAGTGATTTATGTTAAAAATGCCATTGCTGAAATTAAGAAAATGGGACAACCTCGTCGAGTGATTATGCCGAAGTTTAATGGCAAAGTAGTCGATGATAAAATGTCGAGTGGAATTGCGAACTATTTATTAGTCTATGTAGCTGTATTTTTAGTGTTGTTAATTTCTGCTTCATTTGAAGCACCTGACTTTTTAACAGCATTTTCAAGTGTCGCAGCGACGTTTAATAATATTGGACCTGGATTAGGAGAAGTAGGTCCAACAAGTAATTTCTCTATGTATTCTGATTTTAATACGATTTTGCTATCTCTTGGAATGATTGCTGGACGTTTAGAGATTTATCCAATGATTTTATTATTCTCTACCACTTCACTAGGAGCATTCTTCATTTCTGAAAAATAGGAGGAATCGTTTTGGATAAATTAGTAAAAGGTAGAATTTATACATTAATCGGTGCAATCTCATGGGGATTATCTGGAGCCTGTGGTCAATATTTGATGAATGATTCAGCAGTTTCTCCAATCTATTTAACAGCGCTCCGAATGATGATTGCAGGTTTAGTTTTAACACTTTTTGCATATTGGAAACAACCAAAGCAATTTCGTGAAGTAGTGAAGTCTCCAAAAATAATGAGAAGAATGTTATTTTTTGGGATTTTTGGATTGATGTTATGTCAATTGACCTATTTAATTGCCATCCATTCGTCTAATGCTGGAACAGCGACTGTACTGCAATATACTTGTCCGATTTTAATTGTCATTTATGTAAGTTTAAAAGAGAAGACAGTACCAACAGTAATGGAATTTGTTGCGATAGTTTTTGCTTTAGTAGGTACGTTTGTTATTGCGACTCATGGAAATCCATTTAACTTATCCCTTACTCCTGCTGGATTGTTTTGGGGAATTATTTCCGCATTTACCTATGCATTATATACCTTATTACCTGGAAAATTAATTCAGCAATGGGGAAGTTTAATTGTAACTGGTTTAGGATTATTGTCCGGTGGAATTTTATTTTATATTGGTAGCGCTAGTTGGCAATATACGATTCAATGGAAACCTTATACTTTCATTGCCTTTATCGGAATTATTGGAATTGGAACGATTTTTGCATATACATTGTATTTAGAAGGTGTTTCACTCATTGGACCTGTTCAAGGAAGTTTGTTAGCTTCAGCAGAACCAATTTCCTCAGTATTCTTTTCGATTATTTTATTAGGAGAAGTATTCCAAAGAATTGATATTGTGGGAATCGTACTTATATTAATAGCAGTTTATCTCATTACAATGAAAGAACAATTGCAAGAAAAACATATGAAAATAAAACATTAACATATGCCTCTGTGAAGAACATTCGCAGAGGTATTTTTATACAATTCTTAATAAAAATCTCCACATTTATTCAAAAAAATAGAGTAAGATAGAATAGTCAAAGGAGGTTAATGACATGAAAAAAATAGTTCGCCCTATCATTGTTGCAACAATGCTATTAGGACTTGTTTCTCAGCAAGTTTATGCGATTGATACAACAGCCATTAATGAGAAATGGGGGAAACCAACCGTTGTTTACGGTGGTGGTTTAAATGACCAACAAATTAAAGAAACATCTAAATTATTAGGAATTAAAGATGAAAATACTGTAACGACAACAAAAGCTACAGGAGAAGATTTAGTGAAGTACTTAGGAGCTGGTGAAGCGAATACTTCGGTAATGATTTCATCTGTAATGGTTCAAAAGAGAAATAAAGGAGAAGGAGTAAAGGTTCATATTGCTACTCCGAAAAATATTACACTTGTTACTTCTGAACAATATGCTAATGCAGCGATTACAGCAGGGGTAGCGGATGCAGAAATTGAAGTTGCAGCTGTGTCGAAAGTAACGGGTGAATCAGCTTTAACAGGTGTGTATAAAGCTTTTGAAGCAAATGGAGTAGTATTAGATGAAAAACGTACAGCAGTTGCTCAAAAGGAGCTAGAGTTAACGAATCAAATTGCTCAAGAACAGGCAAAAGAAAAAGGCTTTGATGCTGCAAAATTAGATCAAGCTATGATTGATATTAAGAAAGCTCTAGCAGAAATCAAAGAAAAACAAGGTCAAGTAGCCACAAAAGAAGATGTTGAAAGAATTGTGAATGAGGCATTAAAAAAATATGGATTAGATACAGTTATTAGTCCAACTCAAGTGAATAATATTATTCAGTTTGCCTTAAGTTACCAACAAACTAGTGCGATTGATTCCAAACAAGTATTAGAACAATTAAATTCATTATCTAATACTGTAAAAGGAAAAATTGGTCAATTAGTGGATCAAGCCAATCGTGAAGGATGGTTTGATAAAATTGTGACATTCTTCAAAGAAATATTTAATGCTATTTTTAGTTCAAAATAGAGAACAACAAAAAAGAGGCTGGGCAAAAAGTCTCAAAAATAGAAGAAAGCACTATAAAATTCTG
>NZ_CAUPXD010000041.1:0-8933 GCF_963515095.1 uncultured Granulicatella sp.
AGCTATATAGGATAAGTTAGTGCTTGTTGCACTTGACTTGACAATTCACGATTTTTTTAAATCTCTTTAAAGGTCATCGTTTTTTTATACAATTTGTTCTATACTATAGGTACATAAAGGGAGGGATTTATATGAAAAGGCAGTATTTAGTATTATTATCTAGTTTGTTTATTTTAACAGCTTGTAAGAGTCCATCAATAAAAACTTCCGAAACAACTACGACTAAAACAACTGTTTCTTCTACAACTACTTCAACAACGAAAGAATCGACGACTAAAGAACAACAAACTACAACTAAAGCAGCTTCTGAAACAAAACAAGAAACAACTACTCAAGAAGCTGAGAAAGTGATTGTTAAAAAGAACACTGCTTCAACTCCAACTTCCATGAATATAGAAGAAATTAAAACAGGAAATCTTTCAAGTATTAAAGGAACATGGAGAAATGACTATGGTCAAGAACTAACTTTCCATGAAAATGGAACAGTTTCTGTTAAAGAATCTACTTATAAAGTTCAACCAACTCAAACTCAATATCAAGAAGGACTGTTAAACTGGATTTTTACTCCATTAGAAAATCAACCAACCGTTGGGAGTGCCATTATGACTTTTGTTCCTAAAAATCAAGTTGTTACTTATGGACTCATTGAAGGAAATAAAGATACTTCTGATACATCAAAAGATCGTTTATTCGGTACTCAATCTGCCCTCACTTCAGACGCACTGAAAAAAGCAATGTATTACAAAGTTTCTGAATAATTAAAAATGGCTCGACCTTTTTGAGGTGGAGCCATTTTTTGTTAAATTCCTAAAAATTTCTCAAGAAACATGCTTGCAATCGTGAAATATACAAATACACTCGTTAAGTCACTGACTGTAGTAATGAATAAACCACTCGCGAATGAAGGGTCAAACCCCATAGAGTCAATTAACAATGGAATTAAACTTCCGGCAATGGTTGCTACTGTAATCGCAAAAAACATTGACACTCCAATAATACCACCTAAAATCCAGTTTGCTTGCCATAAACCTACTACGATAAAAATAATCAATCCTGTGGCAATCCCACTAATAATCCCTGTTGCAACTTCTGACAATATCGTCTTTACAAACACTGGTTCGTCTTCATTTAATCCTATCTTACGAACCGCAACGGCTAATGATTGTGTCCCCGCATTCCCTGCTGTACCTGTAATTAATGTAATGAAGATAGATAATACACTAGCTTGTCCAATAATTCCTTCATAACGACTTAATAAAGCAGCTGTTGTTAATCCTAAGAATAATAAACTAATTAACCATGGCAAACGTTTTGACGCCGCAATAAATGGGTTCACAGATTGTTCATCTACGTCTACCCCTGCTAAACCTGAGTAATCACTTGTTGCTTCTTCATCGATAACATCAATGGCATCATCGACTGTAATAATCCCTATTAACTTTTCTTCTTCATCAATAACTGGAATGGCTAAGAAGTCATAGTCTCGAATCATTTTTGCTACAGCATCTTGTGCTTCTTGTACTTCTACAGAAACAACACGATCGACCATAATTTCGCTGATTTTCACATCTTCTTTATGAACAATTAAGTCTTTCAGTGTTAAGACACCTTTTAAGCGATTCTCTTCATCTACAACATACACATAATAAATTGTCTCTGCTTCTTCTGCCATTTTTTTAACAGTCGTCATCGCACTTCCAACTGTTTGACTTTCATGGATTGCGATAATTTCTGTAGTCATCATCGCACCGGCTGTATCATCTTCATAATTTAATAATACACGGATTTCATTGGAAGTTTTATGAGGCATCATGCGCAAATATTTTCTAACTTCATCTTCTTGTACTTGTTGCAAAATATCTACTGCATTATCGGCATACATTTCTGCCAACATTCTTGCAGCATAACGCTCATCCATTTCACGAAGATATTCTTCCACATCTTCAACATCTTCTTCAATAATTTCAAATACAGGTGCCATGTCTTCTGGCGACAGATATTGATATACCAATTGACGTTGTTCCACACTTAGTGATAAGTAAATCTGAGCTTGATCATAAGTATGGTTTTCTAAAAATATTTCTTTAAATTGATGTTTATCATCTGTTTTTAACGTATGATGAATTTGTTCTAAAATTTCATCAAATTCATAAGCCATTTCAGGCATCGAATCACCTCTATTTATTCATTCTTTTTTCACTTGAAATAATTATACCTTTTATCCTACAAAATTGACAATATGAACTCCTTTATTTTTATAGATTTTATTCATTGATTTTGCTACACTGATAACAAATAAATGATTAGGAGATACATTATGAAAAAAAGACTTTTCTTATCAACTTTACTCGTAGGTGCTTGCCTATGTGCTTCTGCTCCAATTTTTGCTCAAGAAACAACCGATACTAAGCAAGAGTTAACGAGTAAGACAGCAGTTTCTACTTCAACTATTAAAAATCAATGGAAACAAGTAGATGGTGCTTGGTACTACTACAATGAACAAGGCGAGAGCTTAAAACAAACATTCTGGAATTCCTACTACTTCCATAAAGATGGAAAAATGGCAAGTAGCGAATGGATTTTTGAAAATAATCATTGGTATTATGCAAAGCCTTCTGGAACTTTAGCTCAAAATGAATGGATGGAGATTAACCAACATTGGTATATCTTTAATACGCAAGGAATTTTATTAACGAATCAATGGAAAGATGCCTACTATTTAAAACCTTCTGGTGCAATGGCGGAAAACGAATGGATTTATGATACAACGTATCAATCATGGTTCTATATTACTGCTAATGGCCGTTTTGCTCAAAACACTTGGAAAGATGATTATTACTTAAAATCAGGTGGATACATGGCAAAAAATGAGTGGATTTATGATTCTTCTTATCAAGCATGGTTCTATCTAGATAGAAATGGGTTATACGTAACAGGTTCTCATGTCATTAATGGAGCTCTTCATAGCTTTAACGGAAATGGTGCATGGATTCGAGAAATAAAGGAAAACACAACTTCAAATGAATTACCATTTGCCACAAGTAACTATCAAAAAGTGATTTTCCTAGATCCTGGTCATGGTGGTAAAGATCCTGGTGCCCAATATTTAGGATTAAAGGAAAAAGACTTAACCCTTCAAGTTTCTCAGCAATTGAAAACAAAACTAGAATCCCTTGGTTATACAGTCATTATGAGCCGTTCAACAGACGTTTTTGTTGATTTCGTGACTGAACGTTCTAAAATGTCGAATGAAACAAATGCAGATATGTTTATTAGTATTCATTTTAATGCAACAGGTCATGGACTTGATAGTGGTGAAGATGGAATTCAAACCTATATGTATCAACCAACGGGTAATATTCCTTCTGTCATTAATAAAAAATGGCATGATAATCCGACTCGCTTGAAATATAGTTATAAACTTGGTTCTTATATTCATCAATCAGTTTTAGCAACGACTCAAGCAAAAGATGCTGGATTATTATCGAAGAGTTTTGCCGTATTACGTGAAACAAACAAGCCTGCTGTTTTATTAGAATTAGGATATATGGACGATTCAAAAGAATCACAAAAAATTCGTACAAAAGAATACCAACAAAAATTAGTAGACGGAATCGCTCAAGGAATCCAACAATATTATAATAACTAAAAGAAACACCCGAGAAAGCAATCTAACTTTCTCGGGTTTTATTCGTAAACGGAAAACTTTCCCTTAGTACAAAAGCAAGAAATCTTATAGCTGGCTACTGGCTTCCTTGAACACATTCTTGTACGTCCCTTCCTGCCTTCCCCTACGAAGATACAAATAAACTTTCCCATAGTACGAGTAATAAAAGCCAATCGGCTTTTATTACAGGGAAAATCAAGACCCTAGGCTTGATTTTTAGCTATGAGACCCCACAGGGGGCTGCTAGCGTCCTAGTACTATAGGAAAGTTTATTTGTATCTATCTATTTGTATCTATCTTCTTCTATCCACTCCGCCATGTCCGTCGGAAACGGGGCCTTCACACACATCTTCTCCCCCGTCATCGGATGAACAAAATCCAACTGACTACAATGAAGCGCCTGCCTCACAAGAGGCTCAATCTTCTCGCCACCATATAAATCGTCTCCTAACAACGGACAACCAAGCCAACTAAAATGCACACGAATCTGATGCGTACGCCCCGTATGCAAACGAATCTTCACCAATTGACTATGCTGATACGTCTCCTCTAACCAATACTCCGTTAAAGAAGGCTTTCCATCCGGTCTCACACAGCGATTAATAATCGAATCATCCGTTCGACCAATCGGCGCATCAATCAAATCATGCTCTTTCAAAACATCCTGTTTCGTCACAATTGCATGGTACGTCTTCTGAATCGTTTTATTTCGAAGCGCCTGATCCATCCACGCATGAACTACACGATGTTTGGCAAACATCATCACGCCCGTTGTATCACGATCTAATCTCGTCACAACATGAGTCACACAATCTTGAGTTCTTGTTGTTTGTAAATAACCTTTTACACGATTTGCCATTGATTGGTCTGGATGTAATTGTGACGGTATCGAAGCTGTTCCTTGTGGCTTATTTACAATTAATAAATAGTCATCCTCGAATAAAATATCCAAAGGAATATGACTGGGAACAACTGTTTCATGCTCTCCTTCAGGTGGAATCACCATTGTGAGTACATCACCAGGCACTAATGTCTTTAAAACAATTTCCTCTCGACCATTGACGAGTAATTTCCCATTTCGTTTGACATGGGCTAAAAATGTTTTTGTAATTCCTTTTTCTTGTAAAAAACTACGCATCATCATCGGTGATGAATACGGATAAGTCCATGTTAAATTCAATGATTTCCCTCATTATCTTTCTTCTAAGTCTATTTCTCTTGCTCCGATAAAAGAGTTTTCCACTCTATCCCAAAAATGAGTATGACGATAGCGTACAAATGAAACACGCTTTTTACTAATATGTAAATGTGCTTTAACAATATCATTCGCATCATATGTTAAATGATCCATTGATAACACCATCCCATTTTCACTATGAGGTAGTAGGGTAAGTACTTCTTCAGGCGAAAAAATCATTGGAGAACTTAATGTACGATAAACACGATTATTAATCGAAGCCATTTCCGTCATTTGCATCACTTCTGCTCTTGGATGAACAATGGCTCCCCCTAATGATTTATTCACTCCAGTTGAACCCGTTGGAGTTGCAACACAAACGCCGTCTCCTCTAAAGTTCTCAAATAATTCACCATTAATCAATACTTCGCAGACAAGTGTTCCATTTACTTTTCTTAAAGTTGCTTCATTCAAAGCAATATGGTAATCAATCGTACCGTCAGTTTTTTCTAAAGTAACATCTAATAAAGGATAACTCACACTTTCCCCTTGATCATGCTTCAAGCTTTCAATTAATTCACCTGCTTGAAAATCACGCCAATCTGTATAAAAACCCAAATGTCCTGTATGAATCGCTGCAAAACGAATATGATCTAATTGAGATTTATAATGATGAACAGCACCAAGTAAAGTCCCATCTCCCCCAATGGTAATCACAACATCTGGATTTTCATCATCTCGTTCAAATTCCTTATTACAACATAAATTCAAAAATTCATCTGCTACTTTTTGACTTTTTTCTGATTGATTATAAAATAACCCTACTTTCATCGATTCACCCACCCTTCTCTTTTTTCAAATATTTATGATTTTCTCTTACGCTGATTTTCTTTATTCGTTGAGAAAATATATTGAGCTTCTCGAATTTCTTCTCGAATTTGTGACATCTCTTCATCTAATAAGAAGGCCGCCTCTGCCGCTCTTTCTAATCGCTCATGAATAATTTCTGGGAATTCTCCCTTATACTTATAATTTAACGAATGTTCAATTGTTGCCCAGAAATTCATCGCTAATGTACGAATTTGAATTTCTACTAAAATTTTCTCTTCCCCTTCAATTCTTTGAACAGGATATTCTAATACAACATGATAGGAACGATATCCACTTGCTTTTTTTTGATGGATATAATCACGTTCAATAATAATCGTAAAGTCATTTCGTTGACGGAGTAATCGTACCACTTCAAAAATATCATCTACGAATTGACACATAATCCGTAGTCCTGCAATATCTTGTACTCCCTCTAAAAAGTCTTCTGTTAAAATCTTTCTCACTTGCATTTTTTCACGGATACTATCAGGTGTTTTCACACGTCCCGTAATAAATTCAATTGGAGCGTGTTTGCCTTTTTGTCGATATTGAAGGCGAATGCCTTTTAATTTAATTTTTAATTCTTCAATTGCTTGACTATATGGTGCTAAAAAAGCATCCCAGTCTTCAACTTCTGGTAAATATTTTTCTTCCATTTACTCACCTACTTTAATCTCATCCCTCCTATAATAGCATATTTTTTACTGACTCTAAAAGAATTTTAATAATCTTAAACTCTTCAATGGTTATTATTTGTAATTCATAGTAATTTAAGCTAAAGTAGAAAAAGCTTTGTGATAGAAAGAGGTAGAAACATGGCCCATTTAGAAAAAGAATATAAAAATCTTCTAACAAAAGAGCAATACGAAGCTTTAAAAGAAGAATTTCAATCTATTTTCACGAAAGATATTACGCAAACGAATCAATATTATGATTGTCACCAACAATTGGAAAACAATCGTTCTGCTCTTCGTATTCGTCTTATTGAAGGACAACAAACGGGAGAAATCACGTTAAAAATCCCTCAATCTGATTGCGAAGTCATTGAGATTACAGAAGAATTACCTAGCGAACAATTACAATGGTGGGTTGAAGAAGATATTTTCTTACTTCCAACAAGTATTAAGCTAGCGCTTGAAGAACAAGGGATTGAATTATCAAACATTTCTCCAACTGCTACTTTAACTACCCATCGTTTAGAAGGGCTAATAAGACCTGGTTGTTTACTGGTATTAGACGAAAGTCACTATGCAGGTCAAACGGATTATGAAATTGAAATGGAAGTTGAAGATTTAAAAGAAGGAAAAGAAACCTTCTTGGAAATTTTACATCGTCATGGTATTACTCCACAAAAACCAATTAGTAAAATTAGACGAGCTTTACAAGCATTTAAAAATATTGGCTAATTCAGGGCTTTTTATTCCGTTTTTTTTCAATTTTCTGATACAATAAAAATACAAATCAACGAAAGGAGATCTAGTTAGAAGTGAAGAATAGTGAACTGAGTCATATTCAACCTAGTCCATTATCTACTGAGAGAATTTTCGACTGTTACTTATTTATTAATCCAATTGGAAAACAATGTTATCATTGTGAGCAAGAAGTGATGAAATTTATTGAACGAACTCCATATAAAGTACACGTTCATTTCATACCTTTTCATAATTTTAAATCTGTAACGCAATATATGAAAAATAATCAGTTAAATGACAAGAATATTGACTTACGAAACGAAATCTATACAAAAATCTATGATGCTTCCCTATCTTATAAGGCTGCCCTATTACAAGGAAAAAAATTAGGAAGAGCCTTTTTAATGGAATTGCAAACACAACTACATCTTCTTCATAAAGAATACACTCCTGAATTATTACAGGAAATTATTCAAACAATTGGACTTGATGAAAAAATGTTTTACGAAGATAAAGCAAGCAAACTCGTTCATCAAGAATATGAAAAAGATCAACAAATTGCGCAAGAAATGATGGTTGAATCAAACCCTTCTCTTGTTATTTTTGATAATTTAAATCAACAATTTGGAGTTATCTTACATGAAAACATTTCTGCAGATATGATTGAACATGTCTGTGAAAATCTAAATCATGCAATAGATAAATACCCTAAAAAAACACAAAAGCATCAAACATGCTGTGTGGTTAAAATGGTACATTAAACTATAAGAGGCTGAGTTTCAGTCTCTTTTTATTCATTGGAGGCTATTTATGGCAACAACCGTATTATTATTAGATGAACAAACCATTCAACATTTGGGTGAAATTTATAAAAATTCCATCCATCAAATCCCCCCTCATGCATATTATCAATTAAAGCTCCCCTCTTTATCCGTTACTGCTTACAAATCAGGAAAAGTTGTATTACAAGGAACAGCTATAGATGAATTTATTCAAAAAAATCATTTAATAGATGCTACAAATACATCTTCTTCAAACAAGTCGGCAACAGGATTGCCCGAAGATTTTTCAACTTGGAGTGTCATTGGAAGTGATGAAGTGGGCACAGGAAGTTATTTTGGTCCATTAACTGTTGCTTGTGCATTTGTTCCAAAAGATAAAATCAAAACTTTACAACTACTTGGCGTAAAAGATTCAAAAAATTTAACAGATGCTCAAATCCAAGAAATCGTTCCAAAAATCAAGGAGTTAGTTCCTTACAAGCTTCTTACTTTATGGCCTGAAAAATACAATGAAGTGCAACAAACAAAAAATTTAAACGAAATGAAAGCACTGCTTCATAATCAAGCGATTAAATTACTGTACCAACAATTAAATCCTGAAACGGTTCAAGCTGTGTTAATCGATGAATTTTGTTCGCCAAAAAATTATTACCGTTATTTACAAGAACAAACAACACCGCTTAAATCGATGACGTATTTTAAAACAAAAGGCGAAAGCCACCATAGCGCAGTAGCTGCTGCATCGATGATTGCTAGAGATGCCTTTTTAGAAGGTTTAAAAACATTATCTAAAGAATATGGCTATAAACTACTATCTGGTGCTCACACGGATGTTGATGAATTAGCGAGTAAAATTTTAGAATACGATGGTATGGAAGTACTAAGCAAAGTTGCTAAATTACACTTTGCCAACACCCAAAAAGCTATTGATTTAGCAAAATAATCCATAACGAACAAAGGCGTGAGGCTAGGCATAAAGTCTCAAAAATAGAAGAAAGCACGTCCTGATTTTGCGAAAATCAAAA
>NZ_CAUPXD010000042.1:0-8749 GCF_963515095.1 uncultured Granulicatella sp.
CTACACATTTGGTTTGTCTTCTTTGTTTAGTTTTCAAAGGTCAACGTCGCTTTATTGCGACAACTCCTACATATTATCATAGGCGTTTTTGTCTGTCAACAACTTTTTTCATATTTTTGAAAATTGTTTCAGAGTTGATTTGTTGTTTTCGCAACAACGTTTAATAATTTAACACAGATATATGTCATCGTCAACCCCATTTTCCAAAAAAATATGTTATAATTTTTCCGATTACAAAATTGGAGGTTTTTATGCGTCTTGAACATTTAATGATGAAGCATTTTGATTTATCACGGAAACAAATGAAAAAATTAATTTCTTCCGGCGAAGTTCTTATTGATTCAATTCCTGCAACTCATGTGAGTAATAATGTTGACCCTCAAATTCAAGTGATTACAGTTCAAGGAAAACAAATCGAGGACTCTTCTCAAAAATATTTTATGTTGAATAAACCTAGTGGACTCATTTCCGCTACAATCGATGAACATCTTCCAACAGTCATTGATTTATTTAATAAGGAAAACGTTGAAGGTCTTTATCCCATTGGACGTTTAGATAGAGATACTGAAGGACTTTTAATCATAACAAACAATGGTCCTTTAGGATATCGACTTTTAAATCCCGTTCAACATACTGAAAAAGAATATTATGTCGAAGTCAATGGTCCTTTAGACAGTTCTTGTATTCAAAGATTTCACGATGGAATTATGTTTTATGATAGAACGATTTGTAAATCTGCTAAATTATCAATTCTTGAATCTTCTCCATCATTTAGTAAAGCTACTGTTGTTATTTCAGAAGGAAAGTTTCATCAAATTAAAAAGATGTTTTTATGTGTTGGGGTTAAAGTCACTTTCCTTAAAAGAATTCGTTTCGGTGAATTTGTACTTGATTCTTCTCTTGCACCAGGCGAGTATCGACCTTTTAATTCGTTCGAACTACAACTTTTAAAACAATATTTTGATTAAACACGAAAAAGGCAAGCGATTTTCTCGCTTGCCTCTTTTAGTTTAAATTAGTTACTTGCACTTGAAGTTGCGTCTGCTTCACCATGACTTGGAGTATCAGATGAAGCTCCCGAAGTTGCATCTGCACTTCCATGAGAACCATGTCCTCCTGCAGCTGGAGCATTTCCTCCAACTAAACGTTGACCAGTTGTTTCTAAATACCAATCTAACCATGGTTGGAAGTTAAAGATAATTTCATTAATTCCTGCATATGAACCATCTGGATAGTACATCGCTTTATAGTTATGAGTATTAATAACTCCTTCTGGTTGTCCCGGAACAATTGTACGAACGTATTCTTGGTCACCATTACGTAATACACCTACAACCCACTCAACATTTTTCATTCTTGCTGGTGGTAATGAAGCATGCACAGTTCCTAATCTGCTACCCGCTTGAACACGTACACGTTTACCAAACATTGTGCTTGGTTCTTGGTGAGCATTATTATAATACAAGAATTGGTTATTATCGTCTGCATATGTTAACTCAAATGGCATTGCTTTTAAGAACATATCAATTTGATTAACTGTTAAGATACCATGATCTAATTTTACATAAGTATCTCCTGATACAGCGCCAACGATTTCTGCTGCTTTTTCTACCCAATCTGGATCATCTGGGTCAACGCCTTGAATAGTAGTTGCAATTGGGTTAGTACAATATAAATCTTCCGGAGCAATTGGTTTTGGTTTTTTCAATTTAGAAACGACCTCCACATATTTTACAAAGTTATCTAAGCAAGATTCTAAGAATTTCACTGTTCCTTCATTCGTGATATTTCCATTAGCATCAAATGCTTCTTTAGCTTTTCCTAATAAGAATTCATTTCCTGGTAATGTATATGCATTCACACCTGGAGCATCTAAAATTTTACGTAAATGTACTTGCGCACGGGATGTTCCTTGATCATGGTATGAAGCACCTACAATCATAACTGGTTTATTTTCAAATGGATGCACTTTAAATGATAACCATTCTAAAACACTTTTTAGTGATGCTGTAATTGTATGGTTGTGTTCTGGAGTTGCAATGATAACACCATCAGCACGAGTAATTTTGTTATATAAATAACGTAATTGGAAGCAATCGTCCCATTTTTCATCTTGATTGAATACTGGAACTTCATCAATTTCAAGAACTTCTAATTCAAATTTTAATTTAAATTCACGTTGAATGAATTGTAATAATTTACGGTTATATGATAGTTCAGCATTTGAACCTACAATCCCTACAAATTTCATAATGTCTTTTCCTCTCTTATTGTGATATTAAATATTTTCCCAATCAAAGTTTTCTGCTTCTTTGTGTAATAAATCTTGAGCACTTCTTAATTTTTGAGTAATTTTCACGAATAAACGGAAATCATCAAATAAAGCATCTAATTTTTTAATTGTATCTAAATCAATTAAATTACCTTTTTTATCAAATGCTTGAAGTGAGTGAGATAATAAGAACTCAGATCCTGGCATTACATTTGCTTTTAATTCTGGAGAGTCCAAAATTTGACGTAATTGTAATTGAGCACGAGAAGAACCTAATGTTCCATAAGATGCTCCTGTAATCATTACAGGTTTATTTAATAATGGATGAATACCATATGATAACCATGCTAATGCGCTCATTAATACAGCTGGAATAGCGTGGTCATATTCTGGAGTACCAATGATTACTCCATCAGCAGCTTCAATTTTAGCAGCAATTTCTGTTACAAGTTCTGGTACTTGTTTATTTGCTGGTTTGTTGAATAATGGAATATCTTTAATTTCCACTAATTCAATTTCAACTTTATCTGCAAAATGATTTTGCATATATTGTAATAAAGTACGGTTTGTAGAACGTTGTGAGTTTGTTCCTACAAGTGCAATAAATTTTGTCATAATAATTCCTTTCTATACATCTCTGATTAAACGAAATGAATTCCAGATGTATACATCATTTTTTGATTTTTTGTAATCACAAATGCTTCCAGTCCAGGTTGTTGTTCGATTTCTTCAATAATGTCATATGGATTTTGTCCAAACAAACGCGTCGTCCATATTTCGCAATCTACTGATTTTTCAGCAACAATTGTAATACTAACTAGTTCTGTTTCCATTGGATAACCTGTTGTTCGATCAAATATATGGTGATAAGCTTTTCCATCTACCACTATTTGACGTTCATAAATCCCAGAAGTTACAACAGACGCATCCGATACTGCAATCACTGCAACATGTTCGCCTCTATCTAATAATGGATTTTGGATACCAATTCTCCATGGTCTGTGAAAAGTTGGATTTTCTCCAATCGTAAGAATATTTCCGCCTAAATCAATGATTCCTGATTGAACGCCTTGTTCTACCAAAAATTCTTTTAACTTATCAGCAATATATCCTTTTGCTAAAGCTCCTAAATCGATTCTCATTCCTTCTTTTGATAAATAGACTTCTCTATTTGAATCATTTAAGACTATTTCTTCAGGATTTGTTATTTTTAATAACCTTTGAATCTCTTCTTCTGAAGGAAGTTTAGCATCTGAAAAACCAATTCTCCACGTTTGAACTAAAGGTCCAATCGCAATGTTAAGATGACTATTCGTTGCAATACTATGTTTCTTTCCTAACGCTATTAATTCAAACAATTCCGGATGAACTCGAACTGACTTCTTTCCGGCTTGTAAATTAATCGCCATTAGTTCTGAATCAGCATCATTCGCACTGAAACGATTTTTATAAAGATGCAACAGTTGTTCACTCTGTAACAATAATTTTTGCGCATTCTCATGAAAAATCGTTAATGTAATAGACGCTCCCATTAATCGAAGACTGTGACTAGCACTTTGCAAACAATTTCCTCTTTCCTTTTGCATTTACCTCTAATATACCAAACCGTTTGCGTTTTCACAAGTATTTTAGCTCATTTCATCACATTACTTTTATATAAAATAAGTACACATTTTCACAACTGTTCCTTTAACTAAAAAGAAAAACACCATTATAAACAGTCTTTCAACTATCTATAACGGTGTTACCCTTTATTCATTCATCTTAATCTGAGTAATAGACTCTAGTAAATATTTTGCTAATTCCTCAGCACCTTGATTATTCGGATGAATCTTATCTTCATAAAACCACT
Source organism: uncultured Granulicatella sp. (assembly GCF_963515095.1). Lineage (GTDB taxonomy): Bacteria > Bacillota > Bacilli > Lactobacillales > Aerococcaceae > Granulicatella. The sequence goes on from NZ_CAUPXD010000042.1 coordinate 4,125, forward strand.
CTGCATGATTTTTTGCTAATTCATACCAATCAATAATGTGTACATTTGCGTGACGAGTTTTTGCTTCATGCAATTGCTGATTCACTTCATTATTCCATTTCACTGGAGCAAAAATTGTCACAAAATATAGCTCTCTATCTTCTCCAAGAATACGAATATATTCATCTAATTGTTTTTGAGAAAATGTACCATTCGTTCCCAATAACGTTACTACTCGATCAGACATTTTTCCTTTTGAAATTAAATCTTCTAAAGTTGTCGGACTAGAATATAATTGTCTTCCTATTTTCCCGTCAATCATTGCTTTAGGGAATAACTCTTGAACTTTATCTGCTGCTGCTAATAAAATTGAATCTCCTACAAAAGTAATCGACTCTTGAGCAATTTGTTCTTTTAATTCAATTTCTTTATTCGGATCTACTGTTGTACTTTCTTCCTGTGTTGTGTGTTCAATAAGTTCTTGATTCCGTTTAATGACACTCTCTAATTGTTGCGCTACTAAATTCGTTTCCGTTGAAGATTGGAAAAATCCGACAAATGCTAACCCGATTAAAATAACATAAGTAAACGAAAAGGCCATTCCCATCATTTTCTTAACCGGTGGTAATTCCTTTACAGCAAAATAATGAATGCTCATCAGACTGAAGGTTTGTCCAAAAGGAACCATCCATTTTTTCGTTTCAAATACTTTATAAGTAATTTCTGCTAATAAAATAATCCAAAGCATTTGAATACCTACAGATACAATGCTAGACTCTTCTCCATTTTGGAAATAGGGTGCAAACATATGCACTGGATAAAACCATAAATAATAAGAAAAACTTCTTCTTCCAAAAATTGTAAATCCTCTAAATCGTAAGAAGTAATTTAATACAGAATTTTCATATAATATACTCCATAAAAATACAATAGAAACTACAGAGAATAATTGCATTCCATATAAATATGTTTCATCTTGCACACCATTAAAGCTAAGTATCATCCAAATCATTATTAGAAAACTTCCAACACCCATTAATTGAGTCAGTAATGCTGTAAATTTATTTTTTGATAAAGCTAACGATAGTTGTCCTTCAGTAAGATAACTTAAGAAGCCTCCTAATAAAAACGAGAAAATTCTAGTTGAAATTGCATAATAAATATACGAAGGATCTTTTTGTATCACATACATAACCGTCATGAATATTGCTGAAAAGATACTTAGAATCAATAGCACTAAACTTTCTTGCATTCGTAATAAATTTAATCGATTGAATAACTTTCTAATTCCAACAGCTATTAACATTAATTGTAAATAAAGAGATACATACCATAAATGAACAAAAGGACTTGGATTAATCGATTGTACAAAATAAGATTGCTGATTAATAATTTGATAATAATTATTGAAAAATACTAAGGACGATAAAGACATCATCCGAATATTTTTTAATTGTTCCGGTAATGCAATAAATAAGAAAGCGACTGTCCCAATAATCATAAACAACATGGGAAGCCATAATCGAGCTAACTTTGAAGACAAATGCCATTCAACTGGCTTTTTATGAAATAAATGCTTGTTATCACGAAAAGCTAAATAGCCACCTATCGCAAAAAATGCATTTACCGCAAAAAAACCACCTGGCAAATAATTTTGAAAATAATAATATCCTATAATTGCAAGAATCATCATCCCTTTAAAGCCATCAATGGCTGCTACACGTTTATATTTAGGATTTTTGTGAGATTCTTGCATCACATTTTGTTGAGCCACGTGAATTTTTCCATCCTTTAACTAGTATTCCTCTCCATTATATTCTCTGGAAAATTTCCCGTCAAACCTCTTTTGAAATATTTTTAAGATTTTTAAGGATTCGCAAAAAAAGCTGGAGATAATCTCCAGCCTCACTTAAATTCATTAGATTTTTTTAACGAATTCAGATTTTAATTTCATCGCACCAAAGCCATCAATTTTACAATCAATATTGTGGTCTCCTTCGACGATGCGGATATTTTTCACACGTGTACCTTGTTTAATATCTTTTGGAGCACCTTTAACTTTTAAGTCTTTAATAACTGTTACAGTATCTCCATTTTCTAAACGGTTCCCATTTGCATCAATGGCAACTACTCCGTCTTCTTCAACTTCTTGTCCTGGTTCCCATTCATGAGCACATTCTGGACAAACTAATAATACACCATCTTCATATGTGTATTCTGAACTACATTTTGGACAATTTGGTAATGACATAACCGTCTCCTTTTCTATCAATTATTTTTAATTATTTTACCTTCTTTTTCTTATCATGTCTAATGGTTTCACTGGTTCAGTTACTTTCATCTTGCAAATCATCATCGCATGAGGAGCTGCTTCGATTTCTTCACCATTTTCATCCCATAAAGTTGTTAACACTTCTTCATGATGACGCATGCCTGGCCCATAAAACTCAATATGGTCTCCAACTTTAAAGTTATTTCTTTGTTGAATCGTTGCAATTTGAGTTTCTGGATCATATGCTAACACTTGACCAACGAATGCATATTGTGGAATTTGGCGACGTGCACCAAATAATTGTTCTTCTTCTGTAGGAATTTGATAATAGAATCCTGTTGCTAACTCACGTTGAGCTGCTTTCCATAATTCATCTACCCATTCTTGTTTACATACATAATTATCTGGATCTTCACAATAACTATCTACTGCAGCACGGTATACATTTGCCACTGTTGAAACATAGTGAATAGACTTCATACGTCCTTCAATTTTCAAGCTATCTACTCCAGCTTCAATTAAATCTGGCAAGTTATGAATCATTGATAAGTCAACCGCACTCATAGAGAATTTTTCTTCGATACCTTCTTCACCAGCACCAACCATATTTTTCTCATTCGCAAATGGCATATCAAACAAACCATATTTCCAACGACATGATTGCGCACATCCTCCACGGTTCGCATCACGACGTACCATGTGATTAGACAATACACAACGACCTGAATATGAAATACACATCGCGCCATGAATAAATGCTTCAATTTCAACATCCACTTTTTCTTGCATTTCTTGAATTTCTGCCATTGAAACTTCACGTGCTAATACAACACGTTCTAACCCTTCATCTTTCCAGAAGTTTAATGTTTCCCAGTTTGCAGCAGAAGCTTGTGTAGAAAGGTGAATTGGTAATCCAGGAGCTTCTGAAGCACAAATATCCATTAATGCCATATCACTAATAATTGCTGCGTCAATTCCAAGGTCACGAACTGTACGGAAAAATTCACCCGCACCTTTCTCGTCTCCTTCATGGGTCACCATGTTTGCTGCAATATATACTTTAGCATTATGACTATGCGCAAATTCAACGGCTTCTTTCATTTCTTCGAAATCAAAGTTCCCTGCACGACTTCTTAGTCCGTAAGCTTCTCCACCTAAGAATACTGCATCCGCACCATATAAAATGGCTGTTTTTAATTTTTCAAGTGTTCCTGCTGGAGCAAGAACTTCTGGTTTTTTCAAAATTTTTCTTCCCATTTGTCTCCTCCTATTTCACATCTTCTGGATTTAAAATATAAAATCCTGCATCTAATCCGCGTTGTTCTGGGTGAAGTTCTCTTACTTGTAATTCTAAGCTAGCACTTTTTTCGACTGTCCAAGTACCTGCTTCAATTTCTTTACGCGCATGATCAAACAACTGAACCACTTTAACAAAGTTTTCACCAGGAGTTAAAACTCCATCAAATTTCCATTGAGGAACACCCATTTGACTTAATTCTAATAAGTAAGGTGCAAGAGAAACATCATTATTCGCGAAAATATGTGTGCCATTAATGTCTTGATAGATTGAATAATGAGAATCTTCATCTGCTGGTTCACTCACAAATAACCCACGTTTTTTCTCAACACTTTCTTCTTTCTCAATATAGTTAAAGTAATTTTGTAATAATGGACGTTTAGAATGATGGATACATGTTGCACCATAAACTAACACTTCAATTGGAACTTCCACTTGGCTTGCTAAAATTTCCATTTCTGCTCTTGGAATTTCTCTAGCAATCACTGCTCCAATCGCACCACGTTTAGCCCAGAAATTAACTTGACGACTACTTGTGACTAGCACAGCAGCATCGTAATAATAAGGAATTGAATATTCTGGGTTCTTCATAATTTGAACAACTCCAGGGTCTCCTACTGTAATCATATCTACATTAATTGATTTTAAAAATTGTAAATATTCCGGAACTTTCGCAATTCCTTCATTATGAAAAATCGCATTAACCGCTACATTTACTTTTTTACCATAGCGATGTGCTAATTCTGTTAATTCTTTTTGTTCATCACGTGAAAACGACATTGGTAATCTTAAACCAAATAAATCTTCACCAAAGCACAATACATCTACACCTGATTCAAGTAGTGCTTGTGCTTGTTGGATTGATTCAACTGTTGCAATCAGCTCTATCATTCCAAACGCCTCCTATTCTTTCAATAAAAATATACTGATATAGATTAGCATAAAATTCAAAATATCTCCACTCATATCTAGTTTTCCTGAGTGAGAACAATTTTCAATTAGATTTTTTTATATCAAACAAAAAAGGTTCTATAATTTATAGGGTTGATGGAGAAAATCCACCAACCCTATTTTAGT
>NZ_CAUPXD010000043.1:0-8370 GCF_963515095.1 uncultured Granulicatella sp.
CAACTTTTGTTTCTGTCATGAGTAAGACGGTGAAACCGTCTTGGAGTTTTTCCTGCACTACAATGAGAAGTCTTTTTTCTTAGTAATAAAGTCTTATATGAAAATTTATAGTATCGGAGAAAGCAGTCTGGAGAATTTTTGTTTAAATTTTTTCCACGGAGATTGCTTTTTAAAATACGCTTCATCTACTAATAAACAGTTCTCAATATCTTTCTCAAAAATATCTTGTAGCTTACATGAAATTTCCTCATCATAAATAAACGCATTAATTTCAAAATTCAATCGGAAACTTCGCATATCAAAATTAGAGGTTCCAACTGTAGAAGCAACGCCATCTACGACCATTGTTTTCGCATGCAAGAAACCTTCTTCGTATAAATAAATTTCTACACCGTCTTTTAATAAATTCCGACAATAATATTCTGTTGCACGATAAACAAATGGATGATCCGGTTTGCATGGAACCATAATTCGTACTTTTACTCCTGAAAGAGCAGCCACTTGCAAAGCTTCCAGAACACTTTCATCTGGAATAAAATAAGGCGTTTGAATATCAATCGATTTTTTCGCCATATAAATCATTTTAACAAATCCCATTTTAATTTTTTGATAATCATTATCCGGCCCTGTTGAAACGATTTGCATAGCTGTATCTCCTAAACATTCTAAAGTAGGAAAATATCGCTCAGAAAATGTTTTTTGATATCGTTCTGAAGCTGTTGCATTCCAATCAATAAAGAAGCGAGCTTGAAGAGATAATACGGCATTCCCTCTAATTCTTAAATGCGTATCTCTCCACTGCCCTAGTTTTCCCTTTCCTAAATATTCATCCCCAATATTAAAGCCACCCACATAGCCAATCTTTCCATCAATGACAACAATTTTACGGTGATTACGATAGTTCATCCGCAAATTAATAATCCCAAATGTATACCCGAAAAAGGCTTCTGAACGTCCACCCGCATCGTGAAGTTTCTTCCAAAATTTTTGTTTTGTAAAACGAGACCCTAATGCATCATATAGCACTAAAACTTCGACTCCTTGTTGCGCTTTTTCAACTAAAATTTCTAATAATTCATGGCCTAATTCATCATCATTAAAAATATAATAGCCGATATGAATATGGTCTTTAGCATCTCTCAAATCTTCTTTTAATTGAGTAAATTTCTCCTGACCAGATGTCATAATTTCAACTTGATTTCCTTTTGTAATAACAGATTCATCACTTTCTAAAAATAGCACCGCTAATTCTTTTAAATATAAATCTTCAAAAAACGTATTATCTTGTTCTAATTCCTCTAATTGAGTTTCGGCTACTTTTCTAATTCGAAATGTGTCTTGAGATTTCAAATCGAAAATTCGATCTTTACTAATTTTTCTTCCAAAAAAGAAATAAATAATAAACCCTAAAAATGGGAAAAAGACTAAGACTAATAACCAAGCCCATGTAGCAGAAATCTCTCTCGGTTCTCTAAAGACCGTAATAATTGCTCCAAGTGTATTGATAAATATCAAACCTGTTACTATTGTCAATAATAAATCCATTTCCTCTCTCCTTCCCTTCTTATTTAGAAAAAAAGCAGGAAAACAGAAACTGTTTTCCCACTCTCATTAGTCATTTAATAAGTGAGATTTTTCTTTTCGAGATAAGTATTTTGTTCCTTTCGGAATGTAAATGTCACGTTTTACATAAATCAACGTTACTAATACTACTAATGTCACTACTAATGTAGCAATAAAGTTTACTGAAAATCCTAAAAATCCACTTGCTAAAGCAACTTTTTCAGTTGCAAATAATGTTGGTGCTCCAATCGCACTAGCAATAGCATGGAAACCATAGCTGACAAATGTTGCAATAATACTAGCTGTTACTACATTTAAAACAGTAGAAGAAATGCGAGCATTAAATGCTGTACGAACCGTATTTCTCGCAAAGAATCCAGCAAAAGCTACAAATCCATATCCCATTACAGAATCATGGAATGGAACAACAATATATCCTGTTCCACTTGGATGTAATACTCCATGTAGAAGACCAAATAAAATACTTGCGATTGCTCCCCAAATTCCTCCATGTCTTAGTGATACTAAAATTAAAGGAATAATGGCAAAGTCAATGACTACATTTCCTCCAATTGCTGGAATGTAAGAAAGTCCACTAGCAACAACAATTGCTACCAAAACTTCTAACATAATTTTAACTGCTTTTGAACCCATGAATGTTCCCCTTTCAATAATACAACTTAATCTTTTTTATAATGTGATGCTTCCATAATAATTGGAAGAATAACTGGGCGACGTTTTGTTTGTTCAAATAAATAGCGACTTAATCCATCACGTACTTCTTGTTTTAAACGTGGCCATTCAAAATTATCACTTGCTAAATTTTCTTCCACAATATCCGTCACAATTTTTTGTGATTCTTGTAATAACTCTTCACTCGTCTTCATATAAACAAAGCCTCGAGAAACAATTTGTGGTCCGGATAAAATTTTTCCTAAACGTCTAGAAATCGTTACAACGACTACGAAAATTCCATCTTCTGATAAAATCTTACGATCTTTTAGTACAATATTACCGATATCTCCAACACCAATTCCATCTACTAGAACATTTCCCGCTGGAACTTGTCCAGTAGCGGTCATTCTTCCTTTAGAAATTTCAATAACATCCCCTTTACCAGGAATGAAAATATTAGAATATGGAATTCCTAATTCGTGTGCTAACTCAGCATGAGCTAATAAACTACGATATTCCCCTTGAACGGGAATGAAGAATGTTGGTTGTAATAAATTCATCATTAGTTTTAAATCATTTGGAGTCGCATGTCCGCTTGCTTTCGCATTATCAGCCATTTCAACGACTTCAGCTTCCGCACGGTAAATCATATCTTTCGTACGAGCAATGGCTGTTTCCATTGCAGTTGAAGGAGTTGTCGCAATATAGACTAAATCTCCTTGATGTAAATTCACTTGACGGTGACGACCTTGTGCCATTTTTTGTAAAGCTTTAATTGGTTCGCCTACATTTCCTGTTTCTAACACCACAATTTCATCATCTGCTAAACGTTTTAATTCACGTGCAGTTACGAATAAATCTTCTGAAGGAACTGTTAATTTATTTAATTTCAATGCAATATTCACGATTTCTTCTAATTCTGCACCTGTTAAGAAAATCTTACGTCCTGATTCATGAGCTGCATTAAAAACTTGTTGAATTCGTAAAATATTACTTGCCACACAGGCTACAATAATACGCCCAGTTGCATTTCTAAATGTATCTAAAATACTAGCTTCAATTCTACGATCGCTAACATTTTCCTCGTAACTTTCTGCATCACTAGAATCACTTAATAAGGCTAAGACATATTCTTCTCCAATATCCGTAATACGGCCAAAATTACTTTGATAGCCAACGGCAGCACTTTGGTCAAACTTAAAGTCTCCAGTATAAACAATACTTCCGTCTGCTGTTTTTAAAACAATCGCTACTGAATCTGGAATAGTATGGGTTGTTTTGAAAAATTTCACCGTTACAGATTCAAAATCAATTTCTGTATTTTCAGTGACGATATGATAATCATCAAATCCTTTTACTTGTTTAGAAGACTCTACATAATATTTTGCTAAAGCAATCGTTAATTCTGTCCCAAAAACTGGTGCTTGAATATTTTTTAGAAAATAAGGAAGAGCTCCTACTGCATCCGCATGACCATGGGTTAAAAATACTCCTGCAATCCGATCTTTATTGTCTTCTAAGTAAGTAAAATCTGGAATCACGACATCGATTCCTAATAATTCGTCTTCTGGATAAACCAATCCACAATCTAAGACGAAAATATCTTCATCTACTTCAACGGCATATAAACTCTTACCGTTTTCTCGAACGCCTCCTAGCGCCATTATTTTAATTGAACTCATAGTTCACCTCATCTTATTTATTTGTTGTATTTTGTCTTACCAACTTGTTTACATTCTTATTCTAGAATACCATATTTACGTTTTTTTGACTAACATTTCATATTTTTCTTGGAAATAAAAAATGAGACTAGGGTTTTCCTAGCCTCATTTCATGAATGATTAAGCTTCTTTTTCGATTAATGCTTTGCGAGATAAGTTAATACGACCTTGTCCATCAATTTCAGTAACTTTTACTTTTACTTTATCTCCAATCGCTAATACATCTTCTACTTTTGCCACACGTTCATGCGCTAATTCAGAGATGTGAACTAATCCATCTTTTCCTTTTGCAATTTCAACAAAAGCTCCGAATTTTTCAATACGGCGAACAGTTCCTTCATACACTTGTCCAGCTTCGATTTCACGTGTTAAATCTTCAATAATTTCTTTTGCACGTTGAATCATTGCAGCATCAGTTGAAGCAATGGATACATGACCTTCTTGATCGATATCAATTTTAACGCCAGTTTCATCAATAATGCTATTGATTGTTTCTCCACCACGACCGATAACAACTTTAATTTTATCTGGGTGAATAGAAATCATTTCAATCTTAGGTGCATATGGGCTTAACTCATTACGAGGTTCAGCAATTGTAGAAGTTAATTCTTCTAAAATTTCAAAACGAGCTTTTTTCGCTTGCGTTAATGCTTCACGTAAAATTTGTTCTGTAATTCCTTGGATTTTAATATCCATTTGTAAAGCTGTAATACCAGTTGTTGTACCAGCAACTTTAAAGTCCATATCTCCTAAGTGGTCTTCTAACCCTTGGATATCTGTTAATACTGTATAGTTTGTACCATCAGAAATTAATCCCATCGCAATACCAGCTACAGGAGCTTTAATGGGAACACCTGCTGCCATTAACGCTAATGTTCCCGCACAAATACTTGCTTGAGAAGATGAACCATTTGATTCTAACACTTCTGATACAAGACGAATTGTATAAGGGAAATCTTCTGGAGTTGGGATGACTTGTTTCAATGCACGTTCCCCTAAAGCACCGTGCCCAATTTCACGACGACCTGGGCTTCCAGCACGACCTACTGAACCTACAGAGAATTGTGGGAAATTGTAGTGGTGGATGAATCGTTTACCTTCTTCAATTCCTAAACCATCAATGACTTGATATTCTCCTAAAGGTGCTAATGTAGCTGAAGTTAATGCTTGAGTTTGTCCACGAGTAAATAAACCTGAACCGTGAACACGTGGTAATAAGTCAATTTCTGAAGACAATGGACGAATTTCGTCAATTTTACGACCATCAGGACGTACTTTTTCTTCAGTAATTAAACGACGTACTTCATCTTTTTCAAGATTATCTACTAATTGAGAAACTTGTTTTAATAAACCTACTTTTTCATCATTTTCTTCTAAAACAGCTTCAAAATGTTCTAATGCAGTTTCTTTAACTTTTTCAATATTTTCTTCACGAGCTAATTTTTCTTCTGTTTGGATTGCATTAATCATTGCTTGACTGAATAAGTCTTTCACTTGTTTTTCGATTTCTGAATCAAATGATAGCAATGTTACTTCCATTTTTTCTTTTCCAATTTCTTGAACGATTTGTTGTTGGAAAGCTACTAATTTTTTAATTTCTTCGTGACCAAATAATAATGCTCCTAACATATCTTCTTCGCTCACTTCTCTAGCAGAACTTTCTACCATGTTAATCGCAGTTGCAGTACCCGCTACAGATAATTCGATATCTGATAATTCAGCTTGTTCAGTTGTAGGGTTAATCACGTATTCTCCGTTTACACGACCAACATCTACCCCAGCAATTGGACCATCAAATGGAATATCTGAAATACATAATGCTAAACTTGAACCAAACATAGCAGCCATTTCTGGTGGACAGTTTGGATCTACAGACATTACAGTATTTGTAATTTGAACTTCATTACGGAAACCTTCCGCAAACATTGGACGAATTGGACGGTCAATTAAACGAGCTGTTAATGTCGCATGTTCACTTGGACGTCCTTCACGTTTAATAAATCCTCCAGGAATTTTACCTGCTGCATACATTTTTTCTTCATAATTAACAGTTAATGGGAAGAAATCTGTATCCTTTGCTTGTTTTGTACCAACGGCTGCTGTTAATACAACTGTATCTCCATAACGAACTAAGACAGCACCATTTGCTTGTTTTGCTAATTGGCCGATTTCAACTTGTAACAGTCTTCCGCCCCATTCATAGCTATATACTTTTTTCTCTGACATATCGATTCTCCTTTTCTTCTTTTTAAGAGTATCTTTTAAACCTACTTTTAGAAATATAAACAGACGAAATAGTCACCTTCTTATATTTCTAAAGTAAGCACGCTAAAAAGAATACTCCTTGATTGTCATACGCAATAATTCTACCATAAACGATACTGAATAACTATTTTTTTGAGTATTTTTTGAAAAAAATCCTAAAAACGATTGCATTTTATCTTCAAAGTGCTATACTAAAAACGTAATCAATGCCTCCTTAGCTCAGTTGGTAGAGCAGTAGACTCTTAATCTATGGGTCACAGGTTCGAGCCCTGTAGGGGGCATAATGAAATATAATTCTTATTAAAGTGAACGTAAAAACATTGTTATTATCACATTGTTCTTACGTTTTTATTTATTTTTATCCATTTTAATCTAAACTAAATCTAAACTTTTATCTAAACTATTTTCTAAACAAAACAACTACCGTCCCTATGGTGAGAATAAAAAAATTACCTTTCTGTTCAGATCCATTCAAATTCTTATCTATACTAATTTTGGGTACAAAAAAAGCACCTAACTATTGTTAAGTGCTTGGATAAAATTTAGTATTAAAATACACGAGCTATGTGTTTGATTCGTACGTTATCCCCTTTATATTCTTCAATGCCTAAATGGTCCAATAGAGCTATATACAACTCACGAAAAGTCAGTTTTGAAAAAGTTTCCAATTCATCATCATCTTTTAAAATAGATAATTTTTCTGCTTTTTCTTCTGGAGTTAAATCACTTTTTAAAACTGTAGCTATTAATTTACATTTTTCAATCATTACTAGTTTTTTCATCGTTCTTCATCCTCTTTGTTGAAATTTTCATTATATTCTTTATCCATTATCCATTATTTTCTACTTGCATTATAACGCTCAGAAATGTAAAAGACTCAACAATTCTACATTAGTTAGAATCTATTTTTTACTAGTTGCTATTTTATGCAAAAATTTATTCATAACTGGAAAACATTTCCTTGTAGTAATGTGCAAACTGATTGTCTCCCTTATAAGGTTGTATACCAAGAACATCTAGTGCTGCTAAAGCAATAGTGCCAATAGGGGCGTGTGTTATTGGCATTGGATTCTTATCTGACACTAATCTTTTTATTTTTCTAATAGTTTTATCTGAAACATCATGATTCAAAACAGCATTTCTAATAAATATTCCATTATCCACTATAGCCATAATAGTTTCCTACTTTCCGAATATTCTATTATATTTTTTAATTAGGTAATATTCTACTCTTTAATAGAGGCTTGATTTAAGCTATAAACGTTATAAAACTCTAGCTACATGTTTCAACAATTCATTATCCCCTGTATATTTTTCGATACCTAAATTATCTAATACAGCTAGATAAATGTCATGAAAACTTAGTTTGATAAAATGCTCAACTTCATAATCATCTTTAAAAAACTCTAATTTCTTAGCTTTTTCTTCAGGTGTTAGATCACTTTCCATTACTTTTACTAATAATTTACCTTTTTCTACCATTGTCATTTTTTTCATTTTTACATCATCACCTTTATTCTAAATGAATTTTTATCATGATTTATCCCTAATCATCCCAACTCTATTTTCTGGGAGATAACAAAAATGATGTTTAGAATAAAGTTTATCCGCCGGAACTTTGGCTACTAATGTAATAAAACTACTCTCATGTGTATTTTCATCAAACCATTGATCAATGATTTCCATCATTTTATTGGCAATTCCACGTCTCTGGAATTTTTTGTCCACCATAATATCAGAGACAACAAAAGTAATTCCTCCATCACCAACAATTCTTCCAAGTCCAATAAGTTCATCATCCTCATAAACAGAAACGGCGAAAAGAGTCCCTTCAAGTGCCTTTTTAACTTCAGAATTTGGTTTAGTACTGTTCATCCCAGAGTTAACTCTCAATTTGTTATAAGCTTCAACACTTGGTACTTTATGAATAAATTCCATACTAGTAATTCCTCCAATACCTTTTTGTACACTTATTATAACACTTAAACTCAATTTATGTAGTCTATGAAAGTTTTTCTATTTCGCTATATCTAACTTTTACTTAATAAAAAAACAATCATTACCAGCCGTTAGATAGCTGATCATGATTGTGGCTCATCGACAAATTCTGTTGGTGGATCAAATTTAACACCAAATTAAGTCTTTA
>NZ_CAUPXD010000044.1:0-7799 GCF_963515095.1 uncultured Granulicatella sp.
TGCTTAATTCCTTCACTAAAATTGTTTCATCAACCCTATTTGACAAAGAGCCTATTTTAAGAGTGAATAAATCGTTTTCTATTTTTTGAAAAAGATGATACACTATTCTTATGATGTAAATTGGGGTAAGTATACCTCTAAAGCGAGGTGAAATCATGTTTGCACAAGTAATTGTAGATGTACCAGTAAAACAAGTGAATCGACCATTTGATTATAGAATTCCTGCAATCTTCGAAGGAGAAATCGAAGTGGGAATGAGAGTAGTTGTTCCATTTGCTGGAAGAAGTGTGCAAGGCTTTGTTGTTTCAATTCGTCCAACATCTGATTTTGATGGGGAATTAAAAGAAATCGAACGTTTAATGGATCTTGAACCTGTTCTCTCAAAAGAAATGATTGAATTAGGAGAATATATGTCCAATCATTTATTTGCCTTTTTAATTCACTGTTATCAAACAATGTTGCCAGCGATGTTAAAAACAACAACGAGAAAAATTTTTATATTAGAAAATCCCCAAGAACATGAAGAAATTTTTCAAAGAATTTTTAATGGGCAATTAGAAATAGAAGTAACGGATGAAATGCCAAAGGAAATTTTGGCAGAGTTACTACGTTTAAAACAAAAAGGAATTGTTCAAACAAAAACTTTAGTAGAAGACCGCAAACAAATAAAAACAGAAGATTGGATTGTATTATCGTATTTACCTGAAGAATATTTGGAAATGATGAAGCAAGTTCCAAAAAATGCGGCAAAACAATTAAGATTTCTAGAAGGTTTATCTAGTTTAGAGAATACAGAAATTGCGAAAGCTGAATTTATGACTCGCTTTAATGTTGTGCAAGCAGATGTGAAGAAAGCTGTTGAAAAAGGTTGGATTCTGTTAGAAAAAAGAGCAGTAGATAGAGATCCTTATGCGGGAAGAAAAATTATTCATTCGAAACCATTTGAACTAAATGAAGAGCAAAAACAAGTCTTTCAACAAGTGTTAGAAGAAGAGATTGATGAAACCTCTCATGTTTATTTGTTGCAAGGAGTGACAGGCTCAGGAAAAACAGAAGTGTATCTTCAATGGATTGGAGAAGCCATTCAAAAAGGAAAAAGTGCTATGATGCTTGTTCCAGAAATTTCATTAACTCCTCAAATGGTTCAACGATTCAAAGAACGATTTGGGAATAGAGTAGCTGTTTTACATAGTGGGTTGAATCCTGGAGAAAAACATGATGAATGGCAAAAAATAAAAGAAGGTCGAGCAGATATTGTTGTTGGAGCAAGATCTTCGGTATTTGCACCTTTAGAAAATATTGGCATTATTATTTTGGATGAAGAACATGAGAGCACTTATAAGCAGGATGATACTCCACGCTATCATGCGAGAGATATTGCGATTTGGAGAGGAAAGTATCATCATTGTCCTGTCGTTCTAGGAAGTGCAACTCCAAGTTTAGAATCTCGAGCAAGAGCGGAAAAGGGAGTTTATCGTTTATTGAGGTTAACAAAACGTGCTAAACATCAACCATTACCTCAAGTTCATGTGCTTGATATGAAACAAGAATTTTTGGCGCAAAAAGGAAGTTTCTCCAAACGTTTATTACAAGCGTTAGAAGACCGATTAGAAAAAGGAGAGCAAAGTGTGTTGCTCTTAAATCGAAGAGGATATTCATCCTTTATTATGTGTCGTGATTGTGGTTATGTATTGGAATGTCCAAATTGTGATATTTCTTTGACGCTTCATATGGATACAAAAGTGATGAAATGCCATTATTGTGGGCATGAAGAAGGTATTCCAAATCACTGTCCAAAATGTCATAGTCGACAAATTCGTTATTTTGGAACGGGGACTCAAAAGCTTCAAGAAGAATTAGAGCAATTGTTGCCAACTGCAAGAGTTATTCGAATGGATGTCGATACAACTCGTAAAAAGGGACAACATGAAGCGTTGTTAAAACAATTTGAAGAACAAAAAGCGGATATTTTAATTGGAACACAAATGATTGCTAAAGGGTTAGATTTTCCAAATGTCACTTTAGTAGGAGTCGTCAATGCAGATACAGCTTTAAATATTCCGGATTTTAGGGCTGCAGAAAAAACTTTCCAATTATTAACGCAAGTAGCAGGAAGAGCTGGTAGAGGAGATAAGGCTGGAGAAGTATTTATTCAAACATATAACCCAGACCATTATGCTATCCAATTAGCACAAAATCACTATTACGAGGCTTTCTTTGCTCAAGAAATGAAAATGAGACATCTCGCTCATTATCCGCCGTATTATTTTACAGTGATGATTACAGTTTCTAGTGAACAAGAATATGCTGCACAGAAACAGGCTTATGAAATTAAAAAGGTATTGGAAGGTAAACTATCTTCTCAATCTGTCTTATTAGGTCCAAGTGCAAAGTCAATTGCTAGAATGAATAATCGTTATTACTATCAATTAATTATTAAATATAAAAAAGATCCAGTATTAGATATTTTATTACATGAGGTCTTAGTCAATACTCAATCGACTCCGCAATCAAAAGTAGCGGTATCTATCGATGTAGAACCTCAATATTTTTTATAAAGATTGGAAGTGGAATTTTGAAAAAAATTATTTTTATGGGGACACCCGAATTTTCAACAAAAGTATTAGATGCTCTAGTGAATTCAGAAGAATATGAAGTGATTGCGGTTGTGACTCAACCAGATAGACCGGTTGGTCGAAAAAAAGTTATTACGCCATCACCAGTGAAGCAATATGCATTAGAGCAAAATATTGCTATATATCAACCAGAAAAATTAACGGGTTCAGAAGAATTAGAACAATTAATGACATTAGATGCTGATTTAATTGTAACAGCTGCTTATGGTCAGTTTCTACCAAAGAAATTTTTAGAATTTCCAAAACAGGGTGCTGTCAATGTTCATGCATCCTTATTACCAAAATATCGCGGCGGTGCACCGATTCATTACGCTATTATGAATGGGGATTCTCATACAGGTGTAACCATTATGCGAATGGTTAGCAAAATGGATGCGGGGAATATTTTATCACAACGCTCGATTCCAATTGAACAAATTGATGATGTAGCTTCCATGTTTGAAAAATTAAGTGTGGTAGGTGCGGAATTATTATTAGACACATTACCGAAAATTTTTGATGGGACAATTACTGAAATTGTACAAGATGAAGCGTTCGTAACGTATTCTCCAAATATTACACGAGAACAAGAACAAATCGATTGGACAAAAGAAGCGAGAATGGTGGATTGCTTTATCCGTGGTTTACGTCCTTGGCCAACTTCATTTACTGTATTAAATGGTGAAAGAGTGAAAATTTGGCAAGTGAAGGTAGCAGATCAAACAACTGCTGAACAACCAGGAACATTATTTAAAGAGAATCATCATTTGTATGTAGCATGTGGTAATCAAACTGTATTAGAAATTGTTGAATTACAACCTGCAGGAAAAGCTAAAATGAGTTCAGATGCCTTTATGAATGGTTTTGCTTCTGTTATTGAAGAGAAAGCTTGCTTTGAAGGGGTAAATCATGGATAAAGTCAGAAATGCAGTTGTAGACTTATTAGTTCAAGTGGAACAGGATCAATCTTATTCAACGATTAGTTTGAAAAAGGTAATTGAGCAACAAAAATGGACTGCAAAAGATAAAGGTCTGTTAACCGAATTATTTTATGGAACGATTCAGCGAAAAATGACGATTGATTTTTATTTAGCCCCTTATATTCAAAAAGCAAAGAAAATTCAACCATGGGTGAAACAATTGCTAAGAATTTCCATTTATCAAATGGTATTTTTAGATAAAATTCCAGATCATGCAGCGATTTTTGAAGCAGTACAAATTGCGAAAAAACGTGGTCACCAAGGCATTGCTAAATTTGTAAATGGTGTACTTAGAAATTTCCGAAGAAATGATTTAAGAAGTTTTGAGGAAATAAAAGATGCAGATGAAAGAATGAGTGTACAGTATAGTATTCCAAAATGGATGTACCAATTATTTAAACAACAGTATGGAGTAGAACAAGCACAACAAATTTCTGAGTCTATTTTAACAGCGCCAAGTGTCAGTGTTCGTATTCAGCCGAATCATTTCAGTCAAGAGCAAGTAAAACAACTGTTAGAAAAAGAAGGAATTCAGACTAGAGAGAGCATGTTATCAAATAGATGTCTAATTGTGGAAGAAGGGAATGTTTTTCAATCGAAAGCTTTTGAACAAGGACTGATTACGATTCAAGATGAAGCTTCTTCTTTAGTTGCACAAGTTGCTAATTTACAACCAGCAAATAAAGTGCTTGATACATGTGCTGCACCCGGTGGAAAGACGACGCATATTGCAAGCTATATAGATCCATCAAAAGGTGGACAGGTAGATGCCCTAGACTTATATGAACATAAACTAAAGAAAATACAAGAAAATGCTAACAGACTGCAAGTAGAAGATTGTATTTCCATGAAAGTACTAGATGCCCGTACTGTTCATGAAGTATATCCAACTGAAAGTTTTGATGCGGTATTTGTGGATGCACCTTGTTCGGGTTTAGGATTAGTTCGTCGTAAACCAGATATTAAATATACAAAAGAATTAAAAGATTTAAGGAGTTTGGAAAAAATTCAACTTGATATTTTAATATCTGCTTCAAAAATGGTAAAATCAAAAGGAAGTCTAGTTTATTCTACTTGTACGATAAATAAGTCAGAAAATAGAGAGCTAGTAAATCAATTTTTAAAAATGAATCCAGAGTTTGGAATTGAACCGATTGGACAGTGGATTCATAAAGATACAGAAGACATTACAATATTACCAAGTGACTTTAATAGTGATGGCTTTTATATTTGTAAATTAATTAAAAAATCTTAAACATTAAGGAGGGATTGTATGAAATTTGCGATAAAAAGTGATGTTGGTCAAAGAAGAAAAGTAAACGAAGATGCTGCTGGCTACTTTGAAAGCAAAAATAACATCCCGCTTATGATGGTTTGCGATGGCATTGGTGGACATAATGCGGGAGAAATAGCTAGTGCAATGGCTCTAATGTCGATAGGTCAAGCGTGGGAAAAAACAGAATTTAACGATATTGAAGAAGTTTATCAATGGCTTATTAAAAAAATTACAGAAGCAAATGAGGCGATATTTACCCGTTCAGCTCAATATGAAGATTTATATGGAATGGGAACGACAGTTGTAGTAGCCAGTATTATTGGAAATCAATTAATGATTGCAAATGTCGGTGATAGTCGGGCATACGTGTTGCGAAATTTCCAATTGAAACAATTAACTGAAGATCAAAGCTTAGTCAATGCGTTGTTAAAATCAGGTGAAATTACTCCTGAAGAAGCAGAAAATCACCCTAATAAAAATATTGTTACTCAATCTCTGGGGGTAACTTCTTCAGTCGAAATTGATTTTGTAAGAATGACCATAAAAAATGAGGACACATTAATATTATGTAGTGATGGTTTGAGTGATATGTTATCTCTAGAAGAGATTCGAAATGTAATGAATCATTATTCAGATGTCGAACAACAAGTAGAAAAAGCTGTTCAAGAAGCTAATGAAGCAGGCGGCCGTGATAATATTACGGTTGCAATTGCAAAAATTCAATTACAAGAGGAGGTAGCCTAATGTTAGAAACTGGAAAAACATTAAATGGACGTTATAAAATTCAAACTTTAATTGGAACCGGTGGAATGGCTGCGGTTTACCTTGCAAAAGATTTAATATTAGATCGATTAGTAGCGATTAAAGTATTACGATTGGATTTTAGACAAAATAATGATGCGATGAGAAGATTTAGACGCGAAGCTTTATCAGCCACTCAATTAACTCACCCGAATATTGTTGGGGTGTATGATGTAGGACAGTCACAAGAAATGAATTATATTGTGATGGAATATGTTGAAGGAACAGATTTAAAAGACTACATTAGACAAAGAGGGGCTCTTCATCCAATTGAAGCAGTTCGGATTATGATGCAAATTGTTTCAGCAATTGCTGCCGCTCATCAAAATCGTATTATTCATCGTGATATTAAGCCGCAAAATATTTTAATCGATCGAGAAGGAAATGTAAAAATTACAGATTTTGGGATTGCTGTCGCATTATCCGATACTTCTTTAACTCAAACAAATACATTACTAGGGTCTGTTCACTATTTATCTCCAGAACAAGCAAGAGGTGGAATGGCAACAATTCAAACAGATATTTATGCATTAGGAATTGTGTTATATGAATTGTTAACAGGTAGAGTTCCTTTTGATGGTGAATCAGCAGTGTCTATTGCGTTAAAACATTTCCAAGAGCCGTTACCATCAGTTGTAAATCCAACGGCGATGGTTCCGCAAAGTTTAGAAAATATAGTGTTAAAGGCAACTGCAAAAGATCCAATGAACCGCTACAGAAGTTGTTACGAAATGTTCCAAGATTTAAAAACTTGTTTAGACTCTACAAGATTATATGAGAAGAAATTTGTTCCAACAAGTTTTTCAGGAGAAACAAAAGTACTAACACCAATAAATACTCAAAAAGTTAAACCAATTCAAACGAGTAGAGAAATTCCAATAGTAAAAATGGATGAAGAAAAGCCAGTTAAGAAAAAAAGGAAATGGCCTTGGGTGTTATTACTCATGATATCCGTTATTGGAATTATGGCTTTTGCATTTTTACATTCAAGCCCAAAAGAAGTTCAAGTGCCAGATGTAACGAATTTAACAGAAGCTGCTGCTAAAATAAAATTAGCAGATGCTAAGTTAAGTGTAACAGATGTTATACAAGTACAATCGGACGAAGTAGAGAGTGGAAAAGTCATTGAAACGAATCCGAAAGCTGGTAGTACAGTAAAAGAAAAATCAAAAATAACGATTAAAGTAAGTTCCGGAAAAGAAGCAGTCACCATGAAAGATTATCGGAATAAAACATATGAAACTGCAAGAGATGAATTGAAAAAATTAGGATTTACTGTAGAGAAAAAAGAAGAAAATTCTGATAGTGTTGAAGCGGGAAAAGTAATTTCACAAAGTATTGCTCCAAATCAAAAAGTTGAAGGGAAAGATACAGTCGTCACATTAGTGGTAAGTAAAGGTGAAACTTCAATTAAAATGGCAAATTTAAAAGGATATACAAGAGAAGGAGCCATTGAATACGCAAGTACGAATAATTTAAACTTAACGATTACTGAAGAAGAAAATGATGCTACAGTAGATACTGTTATAAGGCAATCAATTCGTGAAGGATCTGATATTAAAAAAGGAACACCTTTAACGATTGTTTTATCAAAGGGGAAAAAAGCTCATACTGTAACAAAACAAATTATGATTCCATATCAAAAATCAGCAAACAACTCGAAGAGAAAAGTTAATAAAATTTCTATTTACGTTGAAGACTCAGTAAACCAACTTCAAAATGTATATAAAACTTTAGAAATTAGTGAAGATACAAGTGTGAATGTAACATTTAATTTAAGCAATAGCCAACCAATAGGTAAATATAAAATTGTTAGTGATGGTAAGGAAATTGCTTCCGGAACTGTTCAATAGCGTGAAAGACTGTAGCCTAAAAAACTACAGTCTTTTTTTGCAAAAAAATATAAAAAAAGTTAAAAATTGGACTTGCAAAGGAAGAAAATCTATGGTAAATTATAAACACTGTTAACGAACGTTCGCTTTTGAAGCGATTGCGAAAAATAAATTTTAAATAAATTTAAAAAAGTTGTTGACAGATAAAAACGCCTATGATAATATATAGGAGTTGTCGCGTAAAGCGACGTTGACCTTTGAAAACTAAACAAAGAAGACAAACCAAATGTGTAGG
>NZ_CAUPXD010000045.1:0-7715 GCF_963515095.1 uncultured Granulicatella sp.
TTTCAGAATTTTATAGTGCTTTCTTCTATTTTTGAGACTTTTTGCCCAGCCTCACAAGGAAAATTTGAGACCTTAGGCTCAAATTTTAGCCAAGAGACAGCTTCGCTGGCTACTGGCGTCCTATGCTACACAAGACAAAGTCTCTTTTAATCTCTAATACCCTTTTTTGACCTTCCCATTCCAAGCATCATATCCATTTTTCAAAATAAAAATATTAGAATAACCCTTACGTTTTAAACGATACGCCGCTCTTCCAGAAATTGTCATTCCTTGCTCATATAAATAAATCGGTTGATCTTTTCTCAACTCAAACATACGATCCTTAAATTGAGAATAAGGAATATTTCTAGCTCCTAAAATATGCCCCGCTCTAAACTCATCCTTTTCACGCAAATCAATCAATTGACCATGACGCAAATCTTTACTAAATTCCGTTGCATCTAAAGTTTCTGCTGCACTACGACGCATCCAAAATAATACCGCAATATACGCAACATATACTGCTAAAATACTCCATACAATCCAAAATAACATACAATACTACCTTTCTAATTACGCTTTTCCAATTAACACTAATGAAGCTGCTCCGATAACACCAGCATCATTTCCTAATTCAGCCAATGCTAAAACAGTTGAATCTTTAATTGGAGGGAAAACATTTTTTTCAAATTCCTCACGAACACCTTTTAATAAAAATTCTCCAGCAGCACTCACTCCACCACCAATAACAATTCTTGATGGATTTAAAATATTTGCAATATGAGAACATGCTACTCCTAAATATTCTGAAAAATGACGAATCACAATTAATGCTAATGTATCATTCTCTTTTGCTAAATCAAAAACATCTTTAGCTGTGACTTGTTGTCCATCATCAATTTTTGCTTTCAACTCTGAATCTCCTGCATATTTTTCTGCATAACGACGAGTTAAATTCACAATTCCTGTTGCACTTGCTACAGTTTCTAGGCAACCTTTTTTACCACATGTACAAGCAATTGGTTCTTCAAAATCAACGGCAATATGACCAAGTTCACCACCAGCACCACTAAATCCATGGATTAATTGGTTACCGGCAATCACTCCACCACCCACACCAGTTCCTAGTGTTACAAAAACAACATCTGGTTCATTATTTCCTGCTCCAACCCATTTTTCTCCTAGAGCAGCTACATTCGCATCATTATCAATGTAAAATGATAAGCCTAATTCTGATTCAATTTGTTCTTTAATCGGTTGTAATGTTTTCCAGTTTAAATTGTATGCACCAATAACCGTTCCTTCTTGACGATTTACTACACCGGGAGAACCCATTCCAATTCCTAAAAAATCATCTTTTGTTAAGCCTAATAGCGTTAGTTTATGTTTAATCGATTGAATAATATCTGGAACAATATGGCTTCCTTCATCTAAAATATTTGTAGGAATAGACCATTTTTCTTGAATTTCACCATTTTGCGTTAAAATAGCAAACTTAATCGATGTACCTCCTAAATCAATTCCAATAATTTTTTTATTCATAATACTCACCTCATAAAACGTATTCATATATCTATAGTATATCAGTTTGTAAAGGGATTTCATAGTATAAATTGTTTTAGTCCAATTAAGAATAAGACGATAAACACAATAATGTAAGCAATCCCAAATAAGATTCTTTCATAAATTTTTGTTACTCCATCACTTCTAAATGTAAAAACAGCAGTCGCAATATAACCACCCACTAAACCACCAAGATGTCCATAAACATCTACTCTACTTAAAAATAAGCTAGATAAAAGATTCATAATTAATAGAGCTTTATATTGCATTCCTAATTCTCTGAAAAAATAAATATATTTATGTTTCGTAGATAAATATAAAATAATTCCAAATAAGCCAAATAAGGACGTACTTGCCCCCGCTGAAATAGATGGACTAAAAGCAAAACTTGCCACATTTCCAATGATGCCACTTAGTAGATAGATTACAAAAAATCTTCCATGACCAATAATACTCTCTAGCTGATTTCCTAAAAAATATAAAAAGATACTATTCATAACAAGATGTTCCATTCCAATATGCAAAAATATCGGAGTAATAAAACGCCAATATTGATGAAAAGCAATAATAAACGGATTATACTTTGCCCCATAATGGACTAATACTGCTGGATTGGTTGAACCACCATGTAATGTCATAACGATAAACATCACGATTTGTATCAATAAAAATGCATTCGAAACCGTTAAATTTTGTAAAATGGTTCTTTTATATCTTTCTTTTCTCCAATAATTCATTTGTATTCGTCACTCCTTCCATTGTAATCAGTGTTTGAATACGTTGATCAAACACTTCAACTTCCCAACTTGCTTCATCATAAACTTGTTCTTTATAAGCAAGGCTCATTGTAGAATAGTTCAGTTTTTCTAAAAATCGGTCGTAATAGCCTCCACCAAACCCCAATCGTTCACCTTTTTTAGAGTAGGCAAGTCCAGGAACAATAACTAAATCAATTTGCTCTTGCTCTACCCAGACAGGTTGAATTGGTTCTTCGACTCCAAAAGAATTCTTTTGAAATTCAGTCTTATCATCCCAAAATGCAAACTTCATTTGTCGATGTGGCAAAGTTACTGGAACTACAATCGACTTATTCATTTTTTGAGCCAGCTGTACAACTTTTTCCAACGAAAATTCCATTGGCATTGATTTTGTTAATGCAATTACTTGAGCGTTTTGCCATTGAGCATTCTTTTCTAGATAATCAATAATCTTATCTTCTTGAACGATTCTTTCTTCCTTACTCAACCGCAATAACTTTTCTTTTGCCATTCTTCTTGCGTAGTTTTTATCATTTTTTAGCATTCCATTATTTCATTCCTTTATCCTTTTTCGTCAAAGGTAATGTAATTTTAAAAATAGAACCATGATTTAATAAAGTTGTCACTGAAATTTCTCCATCATAGCTTTCAATCAATTCCTTAGCAATAGATAATCCTAAACCATTACCGCCTCTTTCTCTTGAACGGGCTTTATCTACACGATAAAATCTTGAAAAAACTTTTCTCCGATCTTCTTCCGTCATTCCCATTCCAAAATCTTGAACCGCAATTTCTACATGTTCTTCTCCTTTTGATAAACTCAAAATAATTTCTTTGCGATCAAGGGAATATTTCACGGCATTATCCATTAAAATAATGACTACTTGTTCTAAATGATTTAAATAAATAGGAATCCATAAATCATGCTTTAAATCATCATCAAATGTAAATGTAAATTCAGGATATAAAACTCTGAAATTATGCACCACTTGTTTAGCAACTTCAGTAACATTCGTTGTAGCATCTTTATATTGTTCTTTTACTTGAGGTGCACGAGATAAATCTAACATCTCTTGAACTAAAGTTTTCATTCTTTGTAACTCTACTAGTGAAGCTTGTAGAGATTCTTCTAACACCTCAGGGTCATCTTTTCCCCATCGATTTAACAGTTTTAAATGTCCTTCTACTATCGCTACAGGTGTTCTTAATTCATGGGAAACATCTTCTACGAAATGTTTTTGTTGTTCAATATAAAAACTAATCTTATCTAATAATTCATTAAAATGTTCAGAAACAATAGCAAATTCATCGTTCTTTTCTGAAACTTTGATTCGCTTCGTTGAAATATTTTCTTCACTAATGGATGAAATAATTTCTTGAATCTTTTTAATCGGTTTTGTCATTTGATTCGATAGTAAGTATCCTAAAACAATGGCAATAATTGCTGAAACAAAAAGAATTGACAGAGCTAACTGATTTAATTCCTCTTTTAATTGTTTTAAATTATCTAATCGGTTTGTAATTGCTAAATACCCTATTAAAACTCTTGATTTGTTAGAAATGATAGGCATAGAAGTTTGAAAAATTGTTTGTCCATTTTTTAATTTCTTAATCTGAGTTTTAGATTCATTCCCAATCAATTCTCCATCATTCCAAGATTGAGTTCTAAAAATTTCTTTTCGATTTGTTCCAAATACTTGTACATTAAATTGTTGATCATTAATATAAAATTTCTTTTGATAAATACCATCTTTATCTTTCTGGTAACTATTATTTTGATTTAATGTAGCAAGAATATTTGCGGAAGTGAGTGGTGCTTCATATTCTGATAATTTTTCACTTAATTGTTCTTGGTATTTTTCCGTTAGGGCTATTTTTTGATTTTGATAATATTGGAGTTCAAATACTAAAAATCCAATCGTAACCAATGTGAATAGTAAAAAAATAGTGGTCGAAATAATCAACCACCATTTTTTCCCAACGGAAGTTTCTTCATGTTTTGCTTTCATGATATCCTCCATTTTCTTCACTAACGACGCATTACATAACCAGTTCCACGAACGGTTTGAATATAACTTTCACGTCCTGGAATATCAATTTTATTTCTTAAATAACGAATATATACATCAATAACATTCGTTTCTACTTCCATTTTATATCCCCATACTTGGTTTAATAAAACTTCTCGTGAGAGAACAACATTAATATTTTCCATTAACATTAATAGTAATTCATATTCTCTTTTCGTTAAATCAATTAATTCTCCATTGCGACGCACTGTACGATTTTCTTTTTCAATGACTAAATCACGATATTCTAAAATCGTTTGTTTTTGAACACGTGCTTCTTCCTCGATACTTAATCGTCTAAATAATGCACGAATTCTTGCTAGAATCTCCTCAATTTCAAATGGTTTAACAACATAATCATCTGCCCCTTGATCTAATCCTGTTACTCGATCCATTACAGAATCTCTAGCAGTCATAATGATAATTGGTGTTTTCTTCACTTGGCGAAGACGACGAACGACTTCTAGTCCATTTAATTCTGGCAACATTAAATCTAATAAAATAACATCCCATTCTTCCTCAGTAGCTACTTGTAAGCCACTACGTCCATCGAAACAAATTTTTGTTTCATATCCTTCATGTTGTAATTCTAATTCTACAAATCGTGCTAAGTTTTTTTCGTCTTCAATAATTAAGATTCTTTGATTCATTGACATGGATACACCTCACCCTAATATTTTTTATATTCATAGTTATCATAACATATTCTTCAAATTCATTATAGCCCTTCCATCAAAAAAACACCATTATAACGAATTTGTTTGAATTTCCACCGATATTCATCAATAGATTAGTTTTTTGATATAGAAAAATATATTAAAGTGATGATGAAAATTATTTTTCAAAAAAGGAGAATGACTGATACTAGTTCATTCTCCTCTATCATGCTATTCTTCTTCTAATAATGTTGTTTGACCTAAATCTTCTGCCTCTTGAGAAAGGACTTCCCCACCAATATTATAGTGCGCACGAATTTTTTGTGTTAGTACTTCAACAATTTCTGGATGTTCCGTTAAGTATTTCTTCGCATTTTCACGGCCTTGGCCAATTTTTTCATCATTGTAGGCATACCAAGCTCCGCTCTTCTTCACGAAATCTAAATCAGAAGCCATATCTAAAATTTCTCCAATTTGAGAAATTCCTTCTCCATACATGATATCCACTTCAGCTGTTTTAAATGGTGGCGCAACTTTATTTTTCACTACTTTAATTTTAGTATGATTTCCTAAAATTTCTGTTCCATTTTTAATTTGATCACTACGACGAACATCTAAACGAATACTTGCATAGAATTTTAATGCGCGACCACCAGGTGTTGTTTCTGGATTACCGAACATAATTCCAACTTTTTCACGTAATTGGTTAATAAAGATGGCAATTGTTTTCGTACGATTAATTGTTCCTGATAATTTACGAAGCGCTTGAGACATTAAACGAGCTTGAAGCCCCACATGAGATTGTCCCATATCTCCTTCAATTTCAGCACGTGGTACTAATGCAGCTACAGAGTCGACAATAACAATATCAACTGCCCCTGAAGCTACTAATGCATCTGCAATTCCTAATCCTTGTTCACCAGTATCAGGTTGAGATAATAATAATTCTTCAATATTAACGCCTAATGCTCTTGCATATTCTGGATCTAAAGCGTGTTCCGCATCGATAAATGCTGCTACTCCTCCACGTTTTTGTACTTCTGCTACCGCATGTAAAGCAACTGTTGTTTTACCACTTGATTCAGGACCAAAAATTTCAATAATTCTTCCTTTAGGGTATCCACCTGCTCCTAATGCAATATCTAATGCTAATGAACCTGAAGAAACAGTCTGAACTTGCGAATCAGCTTTTTCTCCTAATTTCATTACTGCACCTTTACCATAACTCTTTTCAATTTTTTTCAATGCATCATCTAATGCACGTTGACGATTTTCTTGATCTGCCATGTTAAACCTCCATGTCCTCTTAATTCATCCTTATCATACACTATACTTCATACTGAAAGCAAGAAAAACGAACATTTGTTCTGTTATTTTTTTAATAAATATTTTCTTAGCTCATTAAGTCCGTATTGAACCGCAAATTCACGGTTTCCATTACGATTTCTTGCTAGATGTAATTCTATTGTTTTCGTTTCTAACCCATCTGCTAATGAAATAAATACAGTACCTACTTCTTTTTCTTCCATTGGTGATGGACCCGCTATTCCTGTGAAAGAAATTCCTAAGTCACTGCCAAATATTTTCCGTACATTTTCTGCCATCACTTCAGCACACTCAACACTGACCATTCCATATGTTTCTAATATTTCTTGAGAAACTTGTAATTGATTTTTCTTTACAGCTTCTTGATAAGCAACACAAGAACCTAATACATACTGTGAACTTCCTTCCACAGAAATTAATGTTGAAGCAAAAAGCCCCCCTGTTAAACTCTCTGCAGAAGCAATACTTAATCCACTATTATTTAATAATTTGCTTGTAATCGATAATAGTGTTTCATACTCTCCATATCCATAAAAATATTCACCTTCAACGGACAATATTTTTTCTTCTAATTCATCTAATAACTGTTCACACTCTTCTTTTGTATCCCCATTTGCGGTTAATCGAAGGACTACTTCATACATTCCTGCGTATGGAGCAATCGTTGGATTCGTTTGTTCTTCAATTAATTGTTCTAAATCAGTGACTAATCTAGATTCTCCGATTCCAAAGAAACGTAAATATCTAGATACAAAAGTTCCTTCATTTGAAACTTTATCTTTTAAATATGGAATCGCCTCTTTTTCAAGCATCATTTTTAATTCACTTGGAGGTCCAGGTAATACAATAAAAATAGTTGAATCTGTTTCTACTGCACCACCAATCGCTAACCCATTATGATTTTTAAAAACTGTTTCTCCTTCAAAAGCTAATGCTTGGAGTCGGTTATTAGGGCTCATTGGACGATGAGATTGTTTATGGAAACGAATAATTTTATCCATTGCTTCTTCATCTTCTACTAATTCTTTTTGAACAAATTTCGCTAAAACTTGTTTTGTAATATCATCTGTTGTCGGCCCTAATCCACCACTTAAAATAATTAAATCACTACGACTACTAGCTAGTTGAATACTTTCAAGCATTCTTTCTGGATTATCTCCAACAGTTTGTTGGTAATAAGTTGGAATAGACAACTTTGCTAATTCTCTAGCAATGGTTGCACTATTTGTATTAATGACTTGTCCCATTAATAATTCTGTACCGACTGTAATTATTTCTGCTTTCATACTTTCTACTCCTCATTTATAAAAAATCATGACCACCCGTCTAACGGGTGGTTTGAACCGGGGCTATAAGCCCAGATT
>NZ_CAUPXD010000046.1:0-7585 GCF_963515095.1 uncultured Granulicatella sp.
TACTTGACTACGAATCAAGCGGTTACAGGTTCGACTCCTGTTGGGTGCATTTTTTCTATATATAAGTGAATAAGTAGCACCCATAGCTCAATTGGATAGAGTACTTGACTACGAATCAAGCGGTTACAGGTTCGACTCCTGTTGGGTGCATTTTTTCTATATATAAGTGAATAAGTAGCACCCATAGCTCAATTGGATAGAGTACTTGACTACGAATCAAGCGGTTACAGGTTCGACTCCTGTTGGGTGCATTTTTTACTTACGGGAATTAGCTCAGCTTGGTAGAGCACTTGGTTTGGGACCAAGGGGTCGTAGGTTCGAATCCTGTATTCCCGATTTATTGGCAAGTAAGTGCTAGCTTACTTGTCTTTTTTTGTATATAATAAAATTATTAACAAATTGGAGGAATTTTATATGGTATTAGGTAGTATAGAAGCTGGTGGTACAAAGTTTGTTTGTGCGATTGGAAATCATGATATGGAAGTTTTAGAAAGAATATCAATTCCAACCACAACTCCAGAAGAAACTTTACCCAAAGTTTTTGAATTTTTTAAAAAATATGAGCAAGAATTAGAAGCTGTTGGTGTAGGTGCATTTGGACCTATTGATAGTAATAAAAAATCTGCTACATTTGGTTATATTACTTCTACTCCTAAATTAGCATGGCAAAATTTTGATTTTATTGGTGAATTGAAACGTCATTTAAATGTTCCAATCAATTGGACAACGGATGTGAACGCAGCAGCTTATGGTGAATATTATTTTGGTCACGGAAAAGATTTAGAAAGTTTAGTGTATTATACATTTGGAACCGGTGTTGGTGGCGGTGCTATTCAACGTGGTGAATTTGTTGGTGGGATGAATTTCCCTGAAATGGGTCATATGATTGTAAAACGTCATCCAGAAGATACTGCTAAATGTGTTTGTCCTTTCCACTCTGATTGTTTAGAAGGTTTAGCAGCTGGGCCTGCTTTACAAGAAAAAGCGGGACGTCCTGCATTTGAGTTAGAGCCTACTGATTCAATTTGGGATATTGAGGCTTACTATGCTGCACAATGTATTTATAATACGACATTAATTTTAGCACCTGAAGTGATTGTTTTAGGTGGTGGGGTTATGCAGCAGTCTCATTTATTGGAAAAAGTTAAGCAAGAATTTGAGAAATTGATGAATGGTTATGTTGGATATCCTTCTGTTGATGAATATTTACAAACTCCTGCTTTAGGAAATAATGCAGCAACAATTGGATGCTTAGCAATGGCGAAGGCTCTTTTAAAATAGATAGATTCAAGAAATTGACTTCTCTGAATGTAGCATATTGGACGCTAGCAGCTTCGCAAATGCGAATCTCATAGCTAAACTTTGAGCCTATTGTCTCAAAGTTTCCAGTAATATAAGCCAATTTGGCTTATATTACTAATGCTACTGTGAGAAGTCGTTTCTTTTTAAACGGATATAATAAGAGAGCGTTAATAATAACTGACTTCTTATACTGTAGTAATGGACGGCAGTAAACCTTCGGTTTCATGTCTTGAATGCTACTTTCCATGTTTATTTCGTTATCTATTTGTATGAACTCTATACATTGTATAGGGTTCTTTTTTTATTTTTTGTAATTTATTTGTTGACTATTACTAAACTTAGAGTATAATGAGTCATAGTGTTATTAAACTTTTAGTTTAAAGAATGGAGGGGTAAGATGGAAATAGGGAGTCATTTGAAAGCTCTGCGTGTTCAAAAAGGACTTACCCAAGAAGAATTAGCCGAGAGAACGGATTTATCTAAAGGATATATTTCCCAATTGGAAAACGACCTAAGTTCACCTTCGATGGACACATTTTTTGATATTTTAGAAGTATTAGGATGTGCACCAAAGGATTTCTTTGAAGATGGACCAGAAGAAGCTTTAACCGTTTATGGGCCTGAAGATATGACCGTGATGGAGGATCCAAAACATAAAACAATAGTGACTTGGTTAAATCCAGATTCAAATGAACATGAAATGGAACCTGTAATATTAGAGTTTAAACCTCAAGGGGAATACAAAGTTTTTCAACCATCATTATCCGAAACTTTTGGATATGTTCTAGAAGGTAAAGTACAAGTAAAAGTAGGAAAACAAATAGAAGTTGTCTCTAAAGGAGAATCTTTTTATTTTGAAGCTTCTGCTAAACACCAAATTAAAAATGCTGGCAATGAAACAAGTAAGGTGTTAATTGTCGCAACAAATTCTTATTTATAAAAAGGAAGGATTGGTACAAAACATGTCCAACAATGCAATTATTACATTTGAAAATGTTACAAAATCTTATGATGATACTCAAGTTTTAAAAAATATTAACTTTGAAATTGAAAAAGGAAAATTTTATACATTATTAGGTCCTTCAGGATGTGGTAAAACTACTATTCTTCGTATTATTGCTGGTTTTACGGATGCAACAACAGGTTCTGTTACTTTAAATGGAGAAGATGTAACAGATTTACCACCGAATAAACGTAAGGTAAATACTGTATTCCAAGACTATGCATTATTCCCACATATGAATGTGTTTGAAAATATAGCATTTGGCTTACGTTTGAAAAAATTACCTGAAGATGTGATTAAGCAAAAAGTTTCTGAAGCATTAAAATTAGTTCAATTATCAGGATATGAAAAACGTGAGATTGTTCAAATGTCTGGAGGACAACAACAACGTGTAGCGATTGCTCGTGCTTTAGTTAATGAACCAGAGGTTTTATTATTAGATGAACCATTATCAGCATTAGACTTAAAATTAAGAACAGACATGCAGTATGAATTACGTGAATTACAACAACGTTTAGGAATTACATTTATTTTCGTTACACACGACCAAGAAGAAGCTCTTGCGATGAGTGATGAAATTTTCGTATTGAATGGTGGAGAAATTATTCAATCAGGTACTCCAGTAGATATTTATGATGAACCAATCAACCGTTTCGTTGCGGACTTTATCGGGGAAAGTAATATCGTTGCCGGTGTGATGAAGGAAGATTACTTAGTAGAATTTGTTGGTAAAGAATTTGAATGTGCCGATGCCGGTATGCGTCCAAATGAAAAAGTTGAAATCGTTATTCGTCCGGAAGATTTATCTTTAACAAGTGTAGATAAAGGAAAATTAACCGTTGAAGTGGATACACAATTATTCCGTGGAGTTCACTATGAAATTATTTGTTATGACGAAAATAAAAATGAGTGGATGATTCACTCAACGAAGAAAGCAGAAGTTGGCTCTAAAGTTGGTTTATACTTTGAACCACAAGATATTCACGTAATGCGTTTTGGAGAAAGTGAAGAAGAATTTGATGCACGTCTAGAAAGCTATGAGGAAGTGGAGGACAATAGCAATGACTAAAAATTCTCGTATGTTCTTTTCCATTCCATATCTTTTATGGTTGGCATTATTTGTAGTAGCGCCTTTGGCGATGATTTTCTATAAATCATTTTTCGATATTAATAATCAATTAACAATTGGAAACTATACGAATTATTTTTCTTCTGGTAATTATTTAGAAATGACATTTAACTCAGTGTGGTATGCCTTTTTAGTAACATTAGTGACTTTAGTCGTGAGTTATCCAACAGCTTACTTTTTAAGTAAAACTAAACATAAAAATTTATGGTTATTATTAATTATTTTACCAACATGGGTCAATTTATTATTAAAAGCCTATGCTTTTATTGGTATTTTTAGCCAAACAGGTACAGTGAATCAATTCTTATCATTATTTGGAATTGCACCAAAAGAGTTTTTATTTACAGATTTTAGCTTCTTAACAGTAGCTGCTTATATTGAATTACCATTTATGATTTTACCAATTTTCAATGCGGTACAAGAATTACCAAGTTCTTTAATTGCGGCAAGCCGTGACCTTGGGGCGACTCCTTGGCAAACATTAAAAAATGTCGTCATTCCATTAACAATGAGTGGTGTAAGAAGTGGAGTTCAAGCAGTATTTATTCCTTCACTTTCTCTATTCATGTTAACTCGTTTAATTGGGGGGAACCGTGTGATTACATTAGGGACTGCCGTTGAGCAACATTTCTTAGTAACACAAAACTGGGGAATGGGTTCAACAATTGGGGTTGTCTTAATTGTGGCGATGATTGTCTTAATGTTTGTAACACGTGATCGTAGAAAAGGAGGAGAAGCATAATGAAATTAGAGAAAAATCATTGGTTATCAAATGCCTATTTAGTATTTATATTTGCAGTACTGTATGCTCCAATTTTCTATTTGATTTATTACTCATTTAATAGTGGTGGGGGAATGAATGATTTCCAATCCTTTACTTTAGAACATTATAGGGCTGTTCTTGGCGATACAAGATTAATTGGTATTGTAATTGATACTTTAGTTTTAGCTTTGTTATCAGCTCTATGTGCAACAATTATTGGTACCCTTGGTGCAATTATGATTGACTTTATTCGTTCAAATAGAAGAAAACAATTTGTTCTTGGAATGAATAATATTTTATTAGTTTCACCAGACGTTATTATCGGGGCAAGTTTATTAATTTTATTTACATTTATTGGATTTAAATTAGGATTTTGGTCTGTACTACTTTCGCATATTGCGTTTAATATTCCGATTGTTGTATTAATGGTTTTACCAAAATTAACAGAAATGAATCGTTCAATGATTACTGCTGCACGTGACTTAGGTGCAAAAAGTTCTCAAGTGTTAACACGTATTATTTTACCATCGATTACACCTGGTATTTTAAGTGGATTCTTTATGGCATTTACGTATTCTTTAGATGATTTTGCGGTAACTTTCTTTGTAACAGGAAATGGATTCTCTACAATTGCGGTTGAGATTTATTCAAGAGCTCGTCAAGGAATTAGTTTACAAATTAATGCTTTAAGTACATTAATGTTCTTATTCTCATTAATTTTAGTGATTGGATATTATTTCATTCAACAATACCAAGCCAAACGTTTAAATCAAAAAAATGCAGAGAATGATTTAGCGAAGGGGGTAATACGATGAAGCGATTAATGATGTTTGTCGGGGCAATTTTAGTCGCAAGTTTTGGGTTATTACTTTTTAGAAAAAATTTTGAAACTGCTATCGCTGGAAATCCTGATACCATTATTGTATACAACTGGGGAGACTATATTGACCCGAGTTTAATTACTCAATTTGAAGAAGAGACTGGTTATAAAGTTATTTATGAAACATTTGATTCCAATGAAGCAATGTATACAAAAATTAAACAAGGTGGAACGAATTATGATGTGGCAATTCCAAGTGAATATGCGATTCATAAAATGTTAAAAGAAGATTTATTAGTGCCATTAGATTATTCTAAAATTGAAGGAATTGAGCATTTAGATGAGAAATTCTTGAATAAGAGTTTTGATCCAAATAATCGTTATAGTATTCCTTATTTCTGGGGAACTTTAGGAATTATTTATAATAAAAAAAATATTGCTGAAGGTGAAATTACGAAATGGTCTGATTTATGGAAAGAGGACTATAAAGATTCGATTTTATTTATCGATGGTGCTAGAGAAATGATGGGAATTGCGCTTCAAACTCAAGGATATTCTTTGAATGAAAAGGATCCTGAAGTTGTAAAAGAAGCGGGTAAATTCTTGAAAACATTAATGCCAAATGCTAAAGCGATTATTGCGGATGAGATGAAGACGTATATGGCGCAAGAGGAAGCTTCCATTGGTGTGTCATTCTCTGGAGAAGCTGCGAAGATGTTGGAGAAAAATGAAGATTTAGCGTATGTCTTACCGGAAGAGGGAACGAACTTATGGTTTGATAATATTGTTATTCCAAAAACAGCTAAAAACTATGATGGTGCGTATCGTTTTATTTCGTTTTTATTGAGACCGGATGTGGCTGCTAAAAATGCGGAATATGTTGGGTACTCAACTCCTAATAAGGATGCTTTAGAGTTGTTGCCGGAAGATGTGACGAGTGATGAAACTTTTTATCCTACGGATGAGCAGATGGAGCATATGGAAGTGTATGAGAATCTAGGTTCTGAGTTGCTAGGGTTGTATAATGACTTGTTCTTGGAGGCTAAGATTTTCCGCAACTAATAGAGGCGAAAGAGACTTTGCTTTATAGTAATAAAGGACGGCAGCAAACCTTTGGTTTCATGCCTAAAAATTGAGCCTAAGGTCTCAATTTTCCCTGTGATATAATCAGCAGTTGCTGATTATATCACTAATATTACTATGCAAAGTCTTTTCTTTTGGAATGATATTTATGAGAGTTCGTTTATGAGTTAGACTTTGCGAGATAGTAGCAAAAGGACGCCAGCAGACCTGCGGTCTCATGGGTAGTGCTGCTATGCAATTTTTTCTGTACTTCATTTTATACTTCAACAAGTGAATTTATTTTAGAAAATATACATAACACTTGCTTTCTAGCTATTTTTTCGGTAGTATAATGCATGGAATAGTAAGTTCTTTAATGGGTACAGAAAGTTCTTCATGGCTGAGAGAGAACCCCCGCTTTTAGAATTGAACCTACCAATAGATTGATTATGAAAATAATCCGGTTTGCGTACCGTTATCACGTTCCAAGAGACATTTAACAATGAAAATGTAATTAAAGGTGGTACCGCGAGTCATTCGTCCTTTTATAGGAGGAGTGGCTCTTTTTGTTCCACAATCATTAGAAAAGGAGTGCTACTATGGCAGAAAAAACAAATTTACAAAGAGAAGATTTCTCAAAATGGTATATTCAAACCATTCAAAAAGCTGATTTAATGGATTATTCACCAGTGCGTGGATGTATGATTTTCAAACCAGACGGATATGAAATTTGGGAACATATTCAAGAAGAATTTAACCGTCGCTTTAAAGAGGAAGGAATTCGTAATGCTTACTTCCCAATGTTAATTCCAGAAAGCTTCTTCACAAAAGAAGCGGATCATATTGAAGGATTTGCTCCAGAATTACCATGGGTAACAGAAGCAGCAGGTGAAAAATTAGAAGAGCGTTTAGCTTTACGTCCAACAAGTGAAACAATGATTGGAACTGCATTCTCAAACTGGATTAATTCATACCGTGATTTACCATATGAAGTAAACCAATGGGCAAATGTATTCCGTTGGGAAAAGAAAACTTTACCATTCTTACGTACATCAGAATTTTTATGGCAAGAAGGACATACAGCTCATGCAGATGAAGCAGATGCACGTAGTCGTACAATGAGAATGTTAGATATTTATAAAGAAGTAGTAGAAGGTGTATTAGCAGTTCCTGTCTATGAAGGACAAAAAACTCCATCAGAACGTTTTGCTGGTGCAGTAGATACTTACTCAATCGAAGCAATGATGAAAGATGGAAAAGCTGTACAAGCTGGAACTTCTCATTATATGGGTACAAAATTTGCGGAAGCATTTGATATTAAATATTTAACAAAAGAAAATGAACATGTGCATGCACATACAACTTCATGGGGAGTTTCTACTCGTTTAATCGGTTCATTAATTATGACACACGGAGACGAACAAGGATTAGTATTACCTCCAAAAGTAGCGCCAACACAAGTAGTTTTAATTCCAGTTGGACCATGGAAGAAAAATCCAGCTATCT
>NZ_CAUPXD010000047.1:0-7177 GCF_963515095.1 uncultured Granulicatella sp.
AAATTGTACATTTTTAAATTCCCACTTTTGTACATTTTTAGATTGACGTTTATAGGCTGCTTTCACTCATGCTACTATGAGGAAGTCTTTCTCCGTTTTTTTCGTAGAGAAACTAGAATATATATTAATTCTTCCTACCATGCAGAAAAACTATGGTGTATAATAGTTAAAAACTATATTAAATAATTATCTAAAGTCGTTGACAATAACTTGAATATATATTATATTATCTACAACAGATAAATAACTGATGCAATGAACAGATAAGTAAATAAAAGCGAACGTAAAAAGAGAGTTCGGTTGGTGAAAAAGGATGCAGGAACTTTATTGAAAATGGTCTGGGAGCAACAGGAGTGATAAAGCTTCTGCGAATGGTGCCCGATACCGTACTAGAGTATAAATATGTACTTATAGAGTAACAAGCTGTGAAGATTGTTAAAAATAGAGTGGTAACGCGATCCTTCGCCTCTAGTCAAAAACTAAGGTGGAGTTTTTTTATGGCTCAAATACTTATAACATCAATTATCTGATTCGACGATTGACGGAAAGCGCGCCCGTTAATCATCATATATTAATGTAAAAAGAAAAGGGGAATTTATTTATGAACATTTCAAAATTAATTAAAACAGCAGCATTAGGATTAGTAGCAACAACATTAGTAGCATGTGGAAACGGAGCATCTCAATCAAAAGATGCAGCAACAACAGCAGCTCCAAAAGTAGAAGATAAAAAAATTACAGTAGTCGCTTCACCAGCACCACACGGTGAAATTTTAGAAGCAGCTAAATCAATTCTTAAAAAAGATGGATATGATTTACAAATCAATATCGTAAATGACTATGTAACACCTAACCAAATCGTATTCGGAGGAGATGCAGATGCAAACTACTTCCAACATACACCTTACTTAGAAAAATTCAATAAAGAACACAACGAAGATTTAGTAAGTATCGGTAATGTACACATCGAGCCAATGGCTATTTACTCTAAAAAATATAAATCTTTAGCAGATTTACCAGAAAACGCAACAGTATATGCTTCAACAAACCCAGCTGAAGTTGGTCGTTTCTTAGCATTCTTCACTAAAGCAGGCTTAATTAAATTAAAAGATGGTGTTAAACCAGTTGACGCTCAATTAAGCGATATCGTTGAAAATAAAAAGAACATTCAAATCAAAAATGAAATTGCTCCTGAATTATTAGTATCAACATATGAAGCTAATGAAGGTGATGCAGTAATCATCAACTCAAACTTCGCTATCGATGCAAAATTATCTCCTAAAAAAGATTCAATTGCTTTAGAAGATGAAAGCTCACCATATGCAAACTTAGTAGCAGTTAAACCAAAAGATAAAGATTCAGATAAAATCAAAGCTTTAATTAAAGCATTACAAAGTGATGAAATCCGTAAATTTATTTCTGATAAATATGCAGATGGATCTGTAATTCCTGCAAAATAATGATAAAATACAAGGTGTGGCATACGCTATTTGCCACACCTTTTTAGAGTATAAGGAGAAGAATGATGATTAAAATACAAGAAGTTTCTAAAATTTATCATGGCAAACAAGGGATAGTTGAAGCAGTAAAAGATGTTTCATTGGATATTAAAAAAGGCGAGATTTTTGGAATTATTGGTTTTTCAGGAGCTGGTAAAAGTACATTAATTCGTTTATTAAATGGTCTTGAATCTGTTACAACAGGTCATATTTTTGTCAATGATAAAGATATTACTACATTAAAGAAAAAAGAATTATTACAAGAACGTCGTAAAATTGCGATGATTTTCCAACATTTCAATTTATTATGGTCACGTACAGTGGAAGAAAATATTGCTTTTTCATTAGAAATTGCTGGAGTTGCAAAAGATGTTCGTCAAAAGAAAGTAGCTGAATTAATTGAAATTGTAGGCTTAACTGGAAGAGAAAAATCTTATCCGTCTCAATTATCTGGTGGACAAAAACAAAGAGTTGGGATTGCTCGTGCATTAGCTAATGATCCAGAAGTATTATTATGTGACGAAGCAACAAGTGCATTAGACCCAAAAACGACAAAAGATATTTTAAATTTATTAGTAGAAATTAATAAACGTTTAGGATTAACAATTGTATTAATTACACATGAAATGCATGTTGTTCGCCAAATTTGCCATCGCGTTGCGGTAATGGAACAAGGTAGAGTGGTTGAAACTGGGGAAGTATTAGACGTTTTTAAAAATCCTCAACAAACCATTACAAAACAATTTGTGGGGGAAGAACGTTCTGAACAAGATTTACATGATGTTTTTGAGCATTTATCAACTTCACTTCGTCCTGGAGTAGCTGTTCGTATTCAATATTTAGGGGATACAACTGCTGAAGGAATTTTATCAGAAGTCATTCGTAAACTAGATGTTTCAATTTCGATTTTACAAGCGCATGTAAATGTAACGCAAAAAGGTGTGCTTGGAAGTATGATTATTTTAATTGAAGAAGAATCTGCTAAAGCTGAAGAAGTGATTGATTACTTAAGAAAAGCAGAAATTATTGTGGAGGTACTAGAAAATGTTTAATGTGTTTTTAGCTCAAGTGAGTTTTTCAGAATTATTCCAAGAGATGTTGAGTTTAAAAAATGTAGATTGGAATGAAGTGATTAAAGCGACTAACGAAACAGTTTATATGAGTTTTCTATCTACTTTCTACGTGTTTATTATTGGTTTAGCGCTTGGTTTGTTTTTATATTTAACAAGTCCGGGTAGAAGTTTAGAAAATAAATGGGTGAATTTATTCCTTTCTGGAATTATTAATATTTTCCGTTCGGTTCCATTTATTATTTTACTGGCTTTATTAATGCCTTTTACGAAAGCGTTGATGGGAACTATTTTAGGGCCTAAGGGTGCGATTCCTACTTTAGTGATTAGTGCGGCTCCTTTCTATGCTCGTTTAGTGTCTATTTCATTAAATGAGATTCCTTCTGGGGTTGTAGAAGCTGCTGAATCAATGGGGGCTACGACTCGTCAGATTATTACGAAGGTGTTAATTCCTGAATCGCTTCCTGCGTTAGTGTCAGGTATTACGGTAACAACGATTGCGTTAGTGGGTTCAACTGCTGTTGCGGGTGTTATTGGTGCTGGGGGATTAGGGAACTTGGCTTATATGATTGGTTTTACTCGTAATAAGCAGGATATTATTTTTGTGGCTACGGTTGCAATTTTAATTCTTGTGTTCTTGATTCAATTTGTCGGAGACTATGCGGTGAAGAGGATCGACAAACGTTGATAAATTTCGAAATAGACTTTGCGTGATAGTAGCAACGGACGCCAGCAAACCTTCGGTTTCATGGCTAAAATTCGAGCCTAGGGTCTCGAATTTTCCGGTAATATAATCTGCCAGTGCAGATTATATTACTTATGCTACTATGCAAAGTCTTTTCTTATAGACGTGTGTATATGTAAGTACGTTTAAGAGATAGACTTCCTTTTGTAGTAGGAAAGGACGGCAGCAGACCTTTGGTCTCATGCCTAAAAATTGAGCCTGTAGTCTCAATTTTTCCTGTCCAATAAGCCAACTTGGCTTATTGGACTAATGCTACTATGCAAAGTTTTTTCTTGTGGATCGATATTTATGAGAGTACGTTTATGATATAGACTTTGCTTTATAGTAGCAACGGACGGCAGTAAACCTGAGGTTTCATTTTGGTGCTACTATGTAAAGTCTTTTCTTTTGTGGTAGGATCTTACGTTCCTTGTTAATGCCACCGATAAATTTGTTATCCGTACAAAAAATA
This sequence comes from uncultured Granulicatella sp., assembly GCF_963515095.1. Lineage (GTDB taxonomy): Bacteria > Bacillota > Bacilli > Lactobacillales > Aerococcaceae > Granulicatella. Next base: position 3,765 of record NZ_CAUPXD010000047.1, read on the forward strand.
AAAATACAACAGACTTTTCAAGTAGCATTGGTAATGGAAACTGTCGTATCAGTTTCTATTACTGGGAAATTTGAGACCGAGGCTCAAATTTTAGCCAAGAGATTCGCAAAGCGAAGCTACTGGCGTCCATTGCTACAGTCCCAAAAGTCCGTTGAATTTTAATTTTAATTAAAGCTGAAAACAACCTTTTCATAAAATTTACATCATTTACATTGTTAGAAGTAGTTGACAAGTCTTTCATTTTCCTTTATCTTATGTATGCAAACCGGTTCCACAATGTGGTTCCCAATTGAAAAAAGAAAGGATAGTTCAACATGAATTATGATGTAATTGCAAAAGAAGTCCTTGAAAATATCGGAGGACGTGAGAATGTTCAATCTGTCGCACACTGTGCTACACGATTAAGAATTATGGTTCTAGACGAATCAAAAATCAATAAAGAAGCGATTGATTAATTAGAAGGAGTAAAAGGAGCATTCTTTAACTCAGGTCAATACCAAATTATCTTCGGAACAGGAACAGTGAATAAAGTCTATGAAGCTGTTGCCCGTTTAGGAGTAGCAAAAACTTCAACAGCACAAATGAAAGAAGAAGCGAAAAAACAAGGCAACTTATTCCAAAGAATGAGTAGAACATTCGGAGACGTATTCGTTCCAATTATCCCAGTCTTAGTAGCAACAGGATTATTCATGGGATTACGTGGATTATTAACAAACCCAATTTTCCTAGGATTATTCGGAATGACACCTGACGTTATCGACAAAAACTTCTTATTATACACACAAGTATTAACAGATACAGCCTTTGCATTCTTGCCAGCCTTAGTAGCATGGTCAACCTTTAAAGTATTTGGCGGTTCACCAGTACTTGGAATTGTTTTAGGATTAATGTTAGTAAACAGTGCTTTACCAAATGCTTATGTAGTAGCTGCCGGTGGAGCAGAGCCAATCGTATTCTTTGGATTCATTAAAGTAGTAGGTTACCAAGGGACAGTATTACCAGCATTCTTCGTTGGGATGATTGGTGCTAAATTAGAAAAATGGTTACGTACAAAAGTTCCAGATGCATTAGATTTATTAGTAACACCATTCTTAACATTTTTAGTAATGAGTGTTCTTGGATTATTCATCATTGGACCATTCTTCCACTCAGTTGAAACAGTAGTATTAAATGCAACTGAATTTGTTTTACAATTACCATTTGGTCTAGCAGGAATTATTATTGGTGGATTACAACAAGTTATCGTAGTAACTGGAGTTCACCACATCTTTAATTTCTTGGAAACACAATTATTACAATCTTCAAAAATTGCTACAGGTGTGGAATTAAATCCATTTAACCCAATTATCTCAGCAGCAATGGCTGCACAAGTAGGAGCAACATTAGCAGTTGCCTTCAAAACAACAGATACAAAATTAAAAGCTCTAGCATTACCATCAGCTTTCTCAGCTGCATTAGGAATTACAGAGCCAGCAATTTTCGGGGTTAACTTACGTTTTGGTAAACCATTTGTAATGGGATTAATCGGAGGAGCTACAGGAGGATTCTTAGCAGCTTTATTCCGATTAAAAGCAACAGGTATGTCTGTAACAGTATTACCAGGGATGTTATTATTCTTAAATAGCCAATTCCCTTTATATGTACTAGCAATCGCAGTAGCTTTTGCAGTAAGTTTTGCTTTAACATATACAATCGGTTATAGCGACGATATGTTGAAAAAATAAAATAAAAAAGCAAGTCGAAGCGTCATATGATAGCTTCGACTTTTATGTAGATGAGGAGTATCAATGAGTTTAATGAGAAATAGTAATACTGGAAAATATGGTTTAGTCTATCATATTGTTCCTCCTTATGGATTAATGAATGATCCAAATGGATTGATTTATTTCAAAGGACAATATCACGTGTTTTTCCAATGGAATCCAACGGATACAAAGCATGCAAATAAACATTGGGGACATCTTATTTCTGATGATATGATTCAATGGAAAAGAGTAGAACTAGCATTAGCTCCAGACAAATGGTTCGATAAAAGCGGTGTTTATTCTGGGAGTGCATATGTTCATCAGAATCAATTATGGTTATTTTATACAGGAAATGTAAAAGATGAAGAAGGAAATGCTTCTAGTTATCAATGTTTAGCGGTGTCAGAAGATGGCATTCATTTTGAAAAAAAGGGGCCATTATTCGAACATCCAAAAGGTTATACAAGACATGTCCGTGATCCAAAAGTTTGGTATGATGCACGTGTGGATCATTACTGGATGGTTGTAGGAGCTCAAACGGAAGACTTAAAAGGCGATACATTAGTGTATCGTTCAGAAGACTTACTTCACTGGGTACTGAATGGTTCGATTAGTACGGAAGAAAAAGACTTCGGTTATATGTGGGAATGTCCAGATGTGATTCCATTTGAAGAAAAGGATGCGTTTATTTATTCTCCACAAGGAATTGAAGCTATTGGAGAACGATTCAATAATTTATACCAAACTGTTGTGCAATTAGGGAAGTTTACAATTGATGGTAAATTCATTGTAGAAGAGGAAAATTTAACTGAAGTTGATGCAGGATTTGATTATTATGCTCCACAAAGTTTTCAAGCAGAAGATGGACGTATTCTTCAATATGGTTGGATGGGAATTCCAGAAGGAAAAGAAGGGCTCATCCCCACAATTCAAGATGGCTGGATTCATGCCTTAACCATTCCACGTGAAGTATCCGTTCAAAATGGAAAATATCTTCAAAAACCTGCACGTGAATTATGGAATTTAACAACAGATGTACAAAAAATTCAATGGAATGCGACTCGTTTTGAATCGGTCTTTTCTTCACCTGCACAAGTGTGGACAGTGAATTGGAAAGAAGCCGTTCAGGATAAATTAGCAATTCAATTACGTAATGAAATTTTCATTCAATATGATGCAGAGACTCAAGTATTATCTGTCAGTCGTACCGATTGGGAAACAGGAGAAAGAGAAACAAGAGAAAGAACGTTACAATCTCCATTGAAACATCTAAATGCATGGATGGACTACTCAAGTTTAGAGTTATTTGTCAATGAGGGAGAAGAAGTATTCACGCTTCGATTCTTTACGGAAGAAGAGGCATTAGACTTTGTGGTTCAGCAAAGTGTTGAGCAAGAAATGATGATTGAAGTGTATAGTATGAAGGAAAGTGGATTTATCTGTGAATTGTTAAGTTAAGTGCGACAAATACTAAACGATTTTGTCATTTAAAATAGACTTTGATTATAGATTGATTTCTAATAAATATACTATCTCTAGAGAAAGCGCGCTAAATTTTTGGCGCGTTTTTCTTTTCAAATTATTGGGGTAGGTGAATTATAACTATAACAAGCAGAGGCTGGGCAAAAAGTCTCAAAAATAGAAGAAAGCACTATAAAATTCTGAAAT
>NZ_CAUPXD010000048.1:0-6788 GCF_963515095.1 uncultured Granulicatella sp.
TTAAGTATATCAGATAGTTATGTCTTTTTGTTGCACTTCATTTTACAATTCAGCAAAAAATATTTTTTATACGAACTTTTTCGCATAATCTCCGAAGAAAATACGCAATAAAAAACGTCTCTAGCTTTTCACTAAAGACGTTTCTTTTTACTATCGATTTATAATTTTGAAGTATTCTCTTGAAGTAATTTTGTAAACTAAGAAGTAAGCAATCATAAATACTACAGCTACTGCTAACATCGTTAAGGCAATAATACTTCCCTTAATTCCAAAGATGAAGACGATTTTGCTCACCATATTATACGATAATGCAGTGTGTAAGAATGCTGTCAATAATGGTAAGAAGAATACAATTAATACTTGACGATTAATCGATTGATGAATCATTGGTTGATCAATACCAATCTTCTTTAAGATAACATAACGTTCACGGTCTTCATATCCTTCAGAAACTTGTTTGTAATAAATGACTAAGACCGCTCCTACTGAAAAGGCAATCGCTAATAAGATTCCTAAGAATAATAGAGAACCATAAAATTGGAATAGTAATTGAGCAATTTCAATTTTCCCATCGACTCCTCCAGCAATATCAGATTGTTGATACGCTTCTAGTTCTTTTTTCTTCTCATCATCTGTTTGACTAGAAGTATTCCATAATGCAATATAATGTCTTGTATAAGCACGATATCCTGCATCGTTATCTTTACTGTAATATGGAACAACTTTTGCCATATCTTCTTCATTTAAAAGTCCAATATAAGAATGATTTGTTATATTCGGATTTACAATTAATCCTGCAGCAAACTTATTCACTTCAATGACTTGTCCAATTGAAAAAGTATTTTCTCCAACTGCTACTTGAGTAAAGCTAGGTTTTGTTTTTTCAGTATATTGTTCTCCTATCACCATTTCTCCAGGTTTAACAGTGATATTTTCTCCAGCATTACGATTATAATCTTCCACGGATACAAGAACGACCATTGATTCTGGAAGAGCACCTAGTTTTTTAACGTTTGTATCTAATACATTTCCTTCTTGATTTCCCCCTGTTAAAATATACGAATATTCATAGAAATCTGTGACTTTCGAAGCAGTTCCTGCCGCTAATTGTTTCGCCTCTTTTGAATATTCTACTGTTTCTTCAGGATTACGAAACATATTTCTAAAAGAAAAATCCGTTGGACTTGTTCGATTAATGACTTCCTGTGCACCAAATTGTAGTGAACCAGTCGTTCCAAGAGTTACAAGAACCATTGTTGATAAAATACAAATACTTGCCAAGCCCATCGCATTTTTTCTCATTCTAAAAATTAAGTTAGAAACTGAGATGAAGTTAATTGGGCGATAGTAGAAAGTTTTACGATTTTTCAAGAAACGTAACAGTGCAATACTACCAGCATCAAATAAAATATAAGTTGCGATGACTACTAAAATAACTGCAACAAAGAACCAACCTAACGCTTTAATCGGACTTTCAATTGATTGAGAAATATAATAAGCAGACCCTAAAATCACTACCCCAATTAGCGCACGAATACTTAAGAAACGCCCTTTTTTTTCTCCCGATTTCTTCTCACGCAATAATTCTAATGGACGACTCACTCTAATTTTAATCGCATTTAAAATCATTAAAAATATAAAAATTCCACTAAATAAAATTCCAATCATAATGACTGATGCAAATTGGAATTCATATGAAATAGGAACAGTAAATCGCATTGCTTTCAATAATAAGGCAAATGCTAATCGATTGAACAATACACCTAATACCAGACCTACAATAAGGTTTATCACTGCGAACAACACCATTTCAACAACTTGTAACAATTGAATTTGTGAGCGACCCAATCCTAAAATGCTATATAATCCAAATTCTTTTGAACGATTTTTCATTACAAAGCCATTCGCATAAATCATCGTTAAGGTAGAAACCAATAACATAATCACAACACCAAACCCTAATGCCATGACTACCGTGTTTCCACCATTACTTTGTAATATTGTTTTATTCGAAGATAGCGCCATTAAAATATACGTAATCACCATCATCGTAATAGTAGCAATCGAAAACGGAATATAAAGTGTTCGATTTTTCTTTAAATTGGATACTGCTAATGAACTAATTAATTTAAACATGACTTTCACCTCGATTAGCCATTACTGTTAACGTATCAGAAATTGCTTCAAACATTTCTTCATCTGTACGTTCGCCTTTAAATAATTGATGATACAAGATTCCATCTTTAATAAATAACACTCGTTTAGCTCGACTAGCGGCTAATGTACTATGCGTTACCATTAAAATTGTTTGACCATTTTCATTTAAAGTATCAAACACATCTAAAATATTACTTGAAGATTTTGAATCTAATGCCCCTGTCGGTTCATCTGCTAGTAAGATACTAGGGTCAGCCATCATTGCACGTCCAATGGCTACTCTTTGTTGTTGCCCCCCGGATAATTCATAAGGATATTTTTCTAGTAATTTTTCAATCCCTAACATCGTAGCAACAGGTTTTACTTTTTTCTCCATTTCTTGAACAGTTTTCTTCGCTAGTACTAATGGAAGTAACATATTATCTTTCACAGACAATGTTTCTAATAAATTGAAATCTTGGAAGACAAATCCTAAATGATCACGACGAAATGCTGCTAATGTTTTGTCTGGAATATTTTGAATATCTAATTGATTCAATAATACTTGCCCTTTTGTTGGACGATCTAATGTTGCTAAAATATTTAGTAGCGTTGTTTTACCAGAACCTGATTCACCCATAATGGCAACATATTCTCCTTTTTCAACACTAAAAGTAATATCTTTTAATGCTTCTACTTGCATCGCTCCAAATCTTGTATGGTAAATTTTTTGTACTTGTTTTACATCTAATAATGTCATTTCAATTCCTACTTTCTCTTTGATTTGTATTTATTCTATCAAATAAAAACAATGTATTCCTATATTTTAGCTATCATTTTCCTTTTGTTTCTTACATTTTTGTAAGAAAGAATTTTTTATTAATTTTAGATATTTTTACTTTCAAATAAGAAATAAAAATCGTATAATATAAATGTAAAAGTAGTGATAATTCATTACTTAAACAATATAATAAAATGATTAATTAAGAATAATCATTTTACTTATTTTTCCTTTTTTATTGTTGTGATTTCCGGAAAGAATTTCATTCTTTTCGTTAATCTTTCCTTTGATTGGCAGAGCTATTCTAAAAATATCAACCATCATACACTTATGCCAGAAACTCTGCCATCAAGGACTGCCCACCTAACCTTTTAGACTACGGTCTGAACTGTTAGGTGGGTTATTCATTTAAGCACAAAAAAAGACGAGACTTTCGTCCCGCCTTACTCATTCCATCCGTTTATTGAACTTTTAAAATTTGTTCTTTCGCATGAATTAATTGCGTAATCAAAGCACAATATGGAGTTGGAATTCCATATTCTTTTCCACGTTTTGCAACAAAACCATTTAAGTAATCTACTTCTGTAAAACGATGATTTTGCATTAAATCTTGATGCATTGAAGGGTAATGTGCACGTACTTTATTTGATGCTGTATAAACATAATTTTTCATTTCTGCTGCATCAATTTTCACACCTTCATGATGAGCAACTGAAACAAACTCATGAATAATTTGTTCAACAACTGCTTCTGCTGTAGTAGTATCGAATACTTCCCCAATATTCGCATCTAAAATTGCACAAGTCGCATTCATTGTTCCGTTAACACATGCTTTTCTCCAAATTGAGAATAAAACATCTTCACTGTAACTAGCATTTAATCCCGCTTGATTCATAACAGCGACTAATTCTTCTGCAATAGCACGACCGCTTGCTTCTTCAACTGCTTGAATTTCAACAGTACCTGTTCCACCTAAACGAGCCACACCTGGAGCATTAATTCCCGCTGTCCAAATCGTTACACCCATAATAATGTTTTTACGTGGTACATATTTTTCCATTGTATATTCATGACCTAAACCATTTAATAAGCAGACTACTTTTGTATCTTCATGAATAATTGGTTTGATTTTTTCAAGCATTTCTCCTAATTTCATTGATTTTGTAAATGCAATAACGACATCTACTTCTTCATGAACTTCTTCAGGTCTATAGATAGGGATTTGTAATGTATCTGTTGTATCTCCATCTACTACTTGTAACCCATTTGTACGAATCGCTTCAATATGAGCTGGCCATTCATCAATTAAAACAACTTCTTGTCCTGCTTTTGTTAACATATAACCAAAGCGACATCCCATTGCTCCCGCACCTGCAATTGCAATTTTCATTATAATTCCTCCTTATTATACCGTTAATTTATAATCTTCCGGTTGAATCCATTGTACCACTTTTTCGAATACATGGATAAAGAAAATGTTAAAAATAATTGGTGCAACTACGAAAATGACTGCTACTAATAAAATATTTCCTACTGTCCATCCATTTTCCATTAAGTTTAAAGCATAAATAGGTCCTACTAATCCACTAAATCCAAACCCTGCACTTGCAGGAGTTCCTTGAATAGAAAATACTGCTGCTAAAATACCTAATAATGCTGAAGAACATAACATTGGTAATAAAATTTTAGGTTTTGCAATCACATTTGCCATTGACATTTTCGGAGAGCCAATAAAGTGTGCAATACAAGTTCCTACTGAATTAACTTTTAATCCTGCAACTGCTAAACCAAAACCTGCCGCACAAATTCCTAAGTTTGCTGCACCAGAACCAATACCTGACAGTCCAATTGCTAAGCCAATTCCTACAGTTGTAAATGGTGATACAATTAAAATACAGAATGTCATCGCAATTAGCATACACATAATAATTGGTTGTAAGGTTAATAAGAATTCCACACCTTGACCAATTAATGCTGTAATTTTAACAATATATGGCTGAGAAAGTCTTCCAATCCCACCAATAACGACTAATGTAACCGTTGGAATCACAATAATCGAATAAGCTCTTGCTTTATCTCCAATCCATAAAATAAATGCAGCTGCTACTGCTGCCGTTACACCCATTGTAATAATATCTCCAGTACCAGAGAACACCACACCTTTAACATCTGGATTAAAGCCCGGTGCACCACCTGCAAAAACAGTTGCTAAAGCAATGGCTCCTGATTGAATCGGCGTAAATTTAAAGAAATGTCCTACCATTAAACCAATAATAGCACCCATCATAGTATTAGCCACTTGAGTCGCTTGAATAATTAATTGTCCTTGTGGAAATACTGGTAATAACGCTTTTGTTAATTCACCTAAAATCGCACCCGGAATTAAAGTTACAACTACCCCTAATGCTAATGCATTTAATACGGTCATTGTAAACTCTTTTGCTGAATAAGTTTTATTTGTATCCATATTCATTCTCCTTTCTTTTCAATGGACTCATTATATCATATTCTTTTTGAAAACAAAGTAATATTTTCAATATTTAGTACGATATTTTCATGATGAAAATTGCACTCGATATACACATATAACACAAGACAGATTGCCACAAGGTCGGATAGAACTCACTAAAATGAAATAATATACTAATTCCAATAATAAAAATAACCATTGGAAGGGAATGAAGGAAAGAGTTTATACCAATTTTAATATCTCTTGTAATATCCTTTCGAATCCATTCATTAGTATAAGAATCTATTATTTTGGGATAAATCAATCCATAATAAAGTTGAGAACTGCTTAATACGATTAAGAGCAAGGACAGCAAATGATATAAATCTAATTCAGTAGCATTTTCAAACACTAAAATTGCTAGTCTATTAGATAGCATCATAATTGAAACAACAAATCCAATAATCACTAAACAGACCCACCAATACATCTGTTTTGAAATCGAAAAAACTTTTACACTATCTTTATCAGAAACTAAAAACCCAAAAATTTCATTTGCTAATAATAACCCAGCCATATTTAAATACCATTGCACTTGATTTCCCAACTGCTGAAAAACAAACAATAACATCGTAATTCCAAACAAAGTCCATAAAAATGCCGATTTATCGGATAGTTCTTTTTTATGCATAAAAACTCCTTACCTCAACCTTATATTTATCCGTTTAAATAAGAAAAGACTTCCTATAGTAGCATGAGCAAGCGACTCGCTTGGCGAGGCTACTGCCGTCCTAATACTACTATTAAGGATTTGTCAAACAACCTAAAAAAAACAGCTCTCCTTAATGATAATTCGGAGAGCTATTTCTTATTTACAAGTTTTTTGAATGGTTCAATTTACGGCAAATGAGTGTATAAAACTCTTTTTATTCTACCCACTCACCATCAGCGTTAACAGTATACCCATCTGGTGTAGTTGTATTAATTGCTAAAGCACCTGATTCATTCGCATAATACCATTTATCTGATACCGTGAACCATCCTGTTTCCATCGATCCTGATTGATTCAAATAGTACCATATTCCATTTTCTTTCACCCATCCAGTTTGCATTGCTCCTGAATCGTTCAAGTAGTACCATGTTCCTTTATCTTTTACCCATCCAGTTTGCATTACTCCTGAATTATCAAAATAATACCATGTTCCTTTATCTTTTACCCATCCAGTTTGCATTACTCCTGAATTATCAAAATAATACCATGTTCCATTTATTTGCTTCCATTCATTTACAATGTGAGAACCATCTTCAAGCTGATATAACCAATGACCATCTTTTTTACTCCAGCCCTCTACCACACTATTTGGTAACGTCTTGTCTTCTTTGCTAGTCACATAAAGATAAGTTGTTCTTGGTGTTACCGTA
>NZ_CAUPXD010000049.1:0-6069 GCF_963515095.1 uncultured Granulicatella sp.
TCGCACACCTGTACTAAACTAATTTTTTCGGGACATTTTAACTTGCGCTTGACAGCAAAAGCTCGGGCGATTTAAATGAATTCTGTCAAACACAAATAATCATATCCAGGTAATGTTACAAATTATGACGATTTAAATGAAAATTAGCCGTCAATTCTTTTACGAACGATTCGGCTAATTTCTCTTTAACGATTTAACATTTTTTCTAATTCTACTTGTGTGAACGGTGTTGCTTCATCTTCATGAACACGTTCGATATTTGCGCCTAATGCACGTAGTTTATGATGGAATTGATAATATCCACGATCTAAGTATTTTAACTCAGTGACACGTGTGTAACCTTTTGCCACCATACCCGCAATAATTAAGGCTGCGGCTGCACGTAAGTCCGTTGCTTTTACTTGAGCACCTTGTAATTGTGACTCTTGATTCATCACTGCAGTTCTACCTTCAATCTTAAACTCCGCATTCATACGGCGTAATTCTTCTAAATGATTGAAACGATTTTCAAACACTGTTTCTGTCATTGTACTCACACCTGAGGCTAGTAATTGAACAATTGTCATCTGAGCTTGCATATCTGTTGGGAATCCTGGATGTGGTAATGTCTTCACATCTGTTGGTTTTAATGTTTCCGGTCCAATGACACGAATTCCATTTTCTTCTTCAATAAATTGAACACCCATTTCAGATAGTTTAGAAATTAATGGTTGATTATGTTCTGCAATTGCATCTTCAACAAAAACATCTCCCCCAGTAACAGCTGCAGCAACCATAAATGTTCCTGCTTCAATTCTATCAGGGATAATCGAATGAATTGTTCCTTCTAAATGGTCTACTCCTTCGATACGAATATTTTCAGTACCCGCACCAATAATTTTCGCACCCATTTTATTTAAAATGTTTGCTAAATCGACAATTTCAGGCTCTCTTGCTACATTTTCTAATAGAGTCGTACCTTTCGCTAATGTAGCTGCCATCATTAGGTTTTGAGTTGCTCCAACTGATGGGAAATCCATATAAATTCTTGCACCCACTAATTGATCTGCATGAGCTTCTACATAGCCATCTGCTTGGGTAATAGTTGCACCCATTGCTTCAAAACCTTTTAAATGCAAATCAATCGGACGAGTCCCAATCGCACACCCACCTGGCATTGCAACACGAGCATGACCAAATCTAGCTAAAAGAGGTCCCATTACAACGATTGACGCACGCATTTTACTCACAAATTCAAATGCTGCTGTTGTTTGAATATTTTTTGTAGCATTTAACGTAATTGATTTTTCCTCTTCATCAAAAGTGCTTGTGACATTTAAACTATTTAATACCGCTAACATTGTATGCACATCCGATAAATTCGGTACATTTGTAAGATGCGTTACTCCATACTCTGCTAAAATACTTGCTGCTAAAATTGGAAGCACAGCATTTTTTGCTCCCTCTACTTTTACTGATCCATTTAGACGTGTACCACCTTGTACAATCATCTTTTCCATTCTACAAACCTCCAAGGTTACTTAGTCGTAATGAATTGAACGATTGAATTGATTAAATCTGATATCGTGAAAATTGCATTAGTAGCCCCTACTCCTAAAAGAAGTGCCACTAATAGTATGAATAGTCTTGCTTGTTCAATTCGTTTTTTTAATATGATTTTTTCTAAATTGATGCATTGAAGTGACCAAAAGGCAATAACAATCATTCCTAATGTAAGCACCAATCGTACGATCTGTATATATTCCGTCATATAAATCTCCTATCTTTTATAGAGATTCTGCTTTTCTATCTTACCATACTTTTCATGAAAATAAAAGGACGGATGGCTTGAATCATTTAATGAAAAACACCCCCGTTTTTCTCGAGGGTGTCGTATGACATTTCATAAAACGGATTTCGTTTATTCTTCGTCTTTTTTCTTAACAGGGAGGATGAATCTAGCTTTTTATCCAAATAATCTAAACAGAATTTTTTGGCTCCTCTTGAATAATTTAAACCACATATTCTCCCTCTTTAAAACACAAAAAAACCTTTCTCGAAATCGAGAAAGGTTTGAGAATTGTCTTCTTATTTGAGACCGTATTTTTTGTTGAAACGATCCACACGTCCGTCTGCTTGTGTGAATTTTTGACGACCTGTATAGAATGGGTGAGAATCTGAAGTGATCTCAACACGTAATAATGGGTATTCGTTACCATCTTCCCATTGTACAGTTTCGTTTGATGATTTTGTTGAACCTGATAAGAATTTGAATCCAGTAGTTGTATCCATGAAAACAACTGGACGATATTCTGGGTGAATTCCTTGTTTCATTTTCTATTCCTCCTGCCCTGAATTATTGCCTAATCCAGAGTTATTTATTTTTATGCATAAAGCAACACAAGTATAATAGCATGCTTAGACCTAGAATGCAACTATTTTTGTTAGGTTTGATGGATTTTCTTAGTATAAAATTTTCAACCAAACTCTCCCTAATCCCCTAGTTCTAAACCAGGCATTGCATTTACATCCATCGCTGCAAAATCTTGTTCTAACCATTTTGAATAAGCTGCTGCACCAATCATTGCAGCATTGTCGCCACATAAATTCATTGGAGGAATGGAGAATGTTACAGTTGGATAATGACTTTGCATCATCTCTTGTAATCCTGTTCTAAGTCCACGGTTTGCTGCGACTCCTCCTGCTAATACAAATTGCTTCACAGGATATTCTTGTAGTGCACGTTTACTTTTTTCCACTAATACTTCTACAACACTTGCTTGGAAACTTGCCGCAACATTTTCTGGCATAATTTCTTCGCCTTTTTGTTTCGCATTATGAATTCGGTTGATAACTGCTGACTTTAATCCACTAAAACTAAAGTCATAATGATCTTCATGAATCATTGCTCTTGGAAAATCATAGACATCTTCTCCAATATGTGCTAATTCATCCATTTTCTTTCCACCTGGATAAGGTAAATTTAAAATTCTTCCTATCTTATCATAGGCTTCTCCAGCTGCATCATCTCGTGTTTCTCCAATAATTTCAAACTGTCCGTCTTGTGGCATATACACTAATTCTGTATGTCCACCGCTAACAACTAATGCCATTAATGGAAATTGTAAAGGTTCAATTAATTGGTTTGCATAAATATGTCCTGCCATATGGTTGACGGCAATTAATGGCTTGTTCGCTGCTAGTGCTACTGCTTTTGCAGCTGAAATCCCGATTAATAAAGCTCCTACTAATCCTGGACCAATCGTCACTGCTACTGCATCGATTTCTTCCATTGTTTTTCCAGCTTGCACTAATGCTTCTTCAATCACTTGCGTAATTTGTTCCACATGATGACGGCTTGCAATTTCTGGTACAACTCCTCCAAATCGCATATGACTTTTGATTTGAGAAGCGACAATGTTTGATAATAACGTACGGCCATTAACAACAACTGCTGCACTTGTTTCATCACAGCTACTTTCAATGGCTAATATAACGACTTCCTTTGTCATTGTTCACATGCTCCTTTCTTGAGTTCTAATCGATAGAGTAAGGCATCTTCTAATGGATCTGTATAGTAATCACGTCTTCTGTGATAACACTCAAATCCTAAAATTTCATATAATTGTTGAGCACGATGGTTAAATTCTCGTACTTCTAAAAATACTGTTGCGACTTCTTGTATTCCTAAATCATAACACGCCATTTGCCATAAACGTTGAGCAAGTCCTTTCCCTTGGAATCCTGTATGAATCACAATATTCGTAATCGTTGCTTCATCTAAGACGACTTGCATCCCAACAAATCCAATTAAAGTATCCACATGATACACGCCATAATAAGCTCCATGTTCAGAAGCAATATCTTCTTGGAAAGCTTTTGCACTCCAATGTCCAGGATGTTTATAATGTTGTTGCACTAATTGGTATAACTGTTCTGCCACCTCATCTTCAACCGTTAATCGTTTAAACGAAAACTCTGATGAGGAGAAAGATTCTGGTGTTTTAGGGGGTAATGGATAAGTCATCAGTACTGCATCCTCTACTTCATTTTTATAATATTTTTCTTTGTATCCTGTTTGAATAAATCCAAATTTTTCATATAAACGAATCGCCTTTTTATTGGAAACTCTAACTTCTAGGGAAATGGAATCTTTTTCTAAAAATCGTGCATACTTTTCTAATTGCTTCATTAATAAGGTCGCACATCCTAAAAATCGTACATCCGAATGAACAGCAATATTTGTAATATGAAGATCCTCCGTTGTCAGCCTTGCACCAATAAACGCTTGAATTTCATCATCTAGTTCAAGAACGATATAAATGGCTTTTGTATTATATGTTAAATCTTCTGCAAAAGCATCTCTTTCCCAAGGTGGATTTCCCATATATGCTTCTTCTTCTACATAGGCAATTGCATCAATATCTTCGATAGTCGCAAGACGAATGGTTGCAATGAATCCATTAGATAAAGGGATTCGTTTTAATTGCTGTGGCAATTGCGTTACGATAAAGTCTCCTACAGGAATTGCTTGTTCTGCTAATCTTTCTAATTGTTGCCATAAAGATTGCGTCCAATCCTTACAGACGCTCCACATAGTTTGTCTCCTGTTCTTCTTGATGGCCCGCTTTCCAATTTTCTTCTGCTTCTGCTAATTTTAAATACGTCGGTACAAAAACATCTGCATCTTCTTCTGGTGCATCTTGTGCTAATTTATCAAAGAGTCCGGCATGAGCAATGGCATCATTTTCTTTAGCAAATACCACTTTATCTCCTAATTTCTCTACAACCATCTCTTTTTGTGAATCAGTCAATTGTCCTACAAAATATAGAGGAGTTTCATAAGTAGCTAACTTTTCTAACCAACCAACCCAAGAAATATGACGTTCTGTAGCTATCAATTGTGGAAACTGTTGACTCACTTGATAAAGACCGGTAAAAATATTATCTCTACGAGCATCAAAAAATGGAACAACATAGGCTCCCTCAGGCACAGATTCTACAACATTTGCTACAATCGCTTGTAAACTGGAAACAGCTTTTAGCGGAATATGCAATGTCTTCGCAAGAGTTTTCGCAACTGTTACTCCAATTCTAAGTCCAGTATACGAACCTGGTCCTTTGGCAACAATCACACCTGTTAGTTCTTGCATACTGACTTGACTTTCTTGAAGTACTGCTTGAATTGCCGGCATTAGTTTGACACTATGTTGTAAAGTGTCTGAAACTGTTTGTTCAACAATCGTTCCCTCATCTTTGACAATGGCAACCGATAAAGTTTTATTTGAGGTATCAATAGCCAATACGGGCATAGAGCACTTCCTTTCTAATTTTTTGTATAAAAAGTGTGAAGGAGGGCAAGTCGTGCTACCCTTTACACTTTTACCCTCTTCAATCATTTATTTAATCACACATTGTTTGAATACGGCTCAGAAAGATTGAATCGACGTGCGTTTCAGTTCGATTCAGAGCATCTTTCTTCGCATCTTATTATTAGTACGCTCTAGCAATCCATACTGTTTGTGTTGCTGGTTTGCCTGAAACGATACATGTTTCTTTTTTCACTGGTGGGTTGAATGGGATATTACGAGTCGTAAATCCAGTTTCTTCTTTGATTTTCGCTTCTGTTTCTTCTGTTCCATCCCAACCAACTAATACCCAACCAGGTACTTCGCCAGCTTCACGTTTTGCTTCAATATGAGCTTTTAATTCATCTAAAGTATCAATGTTTGTATATTCATTAGAAGCACGCATTGCACGAGCTGTTTCTAATAAACGTCCTTGCATTTTCTCTAATTCAGCTTGAATTGTTTCTACTAACACATCAAAACCTACCGCAACTTTTTCATCTAAGTCACGCATTTTTGTCATTACTTGATTATTTTCTAAGTCACGTGGTCCACATTCAATACGCATTGGCACTCCACGTAATTCCCATTCATTGAATTTGAATCCTGGTGAGTTGTCTGTATCATCAATTTTCACACGTAAGCCTGCTGCTTTTAATTGTTGTTGTAATTCTTCTAATTTTTCTAAGATAGCTGGATTTTTCTTCCATGGTCCAACTGGAATTAAAACTACTTGTGTTGG
>NZ_CAUPXD010000050.1:0-5695 GCF_963515095.1 uncultured Granulicatella sp.
CAACTTTTGTTTCTGTCATGAGTAAGACGGTGAAACCGTCTTGGAGTTTTTCCTGTACTAGAAGCCAATTTGGCTTCTAGTACTGACGCTACAGCGATAAGTCATTTCTATTTTGTGCGTAAGCTTATGAGAGAGTAACTAGGACTTGATTTTCTAAAGTAGCGAAGGACGGTAGCAGCCCTTTTGGTCTCATGCTTAATGCTACGGGGAAAAATTATTGAAATATGGAGGCGACAAATGTCGTCTCTTTTTTTATAAAAAAAATTAAGAGATAAGGCTTGACAAAAGGATGAAAAAAGGTTATTTTATAAAACGTAATATTTACGATTTGTAAAGGAGATATCAATGAAACCTACTAGAAAACAACTATGGATGGCCGGATTAGCTAGTGTTCTAGCGATTAGTACAGCAGCTTGTGGAATAACGCAAGACCATTCAAAACAACAAAATCAACAACAAGCAGAAGAAATAACAGTTTCTAATGCTCAAATGACAAAATTTGAAAAACTTGCGGAAGAAATTAAAAATAACAAACCTAAAACAATCGTGGGAGAAGTATTTGAAAATGGATACTTGAAAAAACACGGAGATCATTACCATTTTGTATATGGAGCTCCACCAGCAGATGCTATTTATGAACAAAAAACTTCTACTACGAAAGCTATTAGCTCTACAGATGACGGGTATGTTTTTAATCCCAATGATATTGTAGAAGAAAACGAAATGGGATATGTAGTACGCCATGGGGATCACTTCCATTTTATTTATAAAAATAATGCGCAACAAACAATTGCTACAACAATGGCTACAAATTCAGTAGCACATGAACATCATGAAGAAGTAGAAGATGGCTATGTTTTTGATAAAAAAGATGTTGTAAGTGAAACAGAAACAGGATACGTAGTTCGTCACGGCGACCACTTCCATTTTATTTATAAAGATAAAGAAGGAAATCCAGTAGCAACTGCTGAACATCATGAAGAGGGAGATGAACACCATCATCATGAAGAAGAGGGCGAACACCACGATCACGATCATGATGGATATGTCTTTGATAAGAAAGATGTAGTGAGTGAAACATCAGAAGGTTATGTAGTTCGTCATGGCAATCACTTCCACTTTATTTACAAGGATAAAGATGGGAAACCAGCAGCTAGTGCTGAACACCATCATCACGAAAGCGATAAACATGAGCATGAAGGTGAACACCACGATCACGAAGGTGAAAAACATGAGCATGAAGGCGAACATCACGACCACGACCATGACCATGATGGCTTTGTATTTAGAAAAGAAGATATTGAATCCGAAACTGAATCAGGATATGTAGTTCGTCATGGAAATCATTTCCACTTTGTTTATAAAGACAAAAATGGGAAACCAATTTTAGATAATCACCACCATGATTATGCTGGCGATAAACATGAGCACGAAGGTGAACACCATGCTCATGACGGTGATAAACATGAGCACGAAGGCGAACACCATGATTATGACGGTGATAAACATGAGCACGAAGGCGAACATCACGACCATGATGGAAACAAACATGAACATGAAAATGAAGCAACTTCAGAAGATTATGTTTCTCCGATTCCAAATGAGAGAAATTTAACCGAAAAATCTCCAGAAGTGCAAAAATATTTAGATTATATTACTTATGCCTATGGAGTAGAAAGAAATACTATTAAGTTAGAATCTGCCTATAAAGATGGAAAATATGTAGGTAAAGTGTTTGCTTTCCAAAATATGGAACAAGGACAAGATAAGACACATATTCATCCATGGGCAATTCCATTACGTAATTTTGAAGTACCTAGTTCAGATACATCAATTGATCCTGAATTACGATTTGCACAAGAAATTGCTTCTTTAGCAAAACGTATGGGAATTTCTGTAAAAGATATTCGAATTTTAGGCGATAAATTTGAAGTACCACATGGAGATCATAGTCACTCTCTAAAAATTCAAAATATTGAAGGTGCAAAAAAATATGTTGCGAATAAATTAAAAGAAATAACTCCTAAATATGTCGCAGGAGATTTAGATACGAAAGCCATTGAAAGTCAAATTGAAGCTTTAGCGAATAAAGCATCTGAAAAATATAAAACTCAACCTGTTGAATTAAGCCGTATCTTAACAAGTTTACGAGAAATCAAAGAACGTTTAGATGAAAAAGGAAATTCAACTCAAGGATATTTAGAGTTATTAAAACAATTTGATGAAATATATATTGAAAAAGCAACAACAGTTACATCTTCAGAACTTTCTAAAGAGGAAAAAGCATTAAATACATTACACGAAAGTATTATTCGTACAATTAATGATTTAGAATTAACTGATTATAATGTTACAAAAGATGAGTTGAGAGATGCAGCGAATAAAGCAATTGAATCAAAAGATATGAAAGCTTTAGAAGCTGTAAGAGATTATGTACAAGCATTACAGGATGCGAATAAGCGTCTTGGAGTTGAAGGTATGAAGTATTTATACTTCTTAACACAACATGTTCAAGATAAACCATTACCTTTTGAATTAAGAGAAAAAGTTTCTGATTTAATTGCAAAATTATCGAAAGCAAAATTCATTCCTGGTGAAACAGGAACAACTGAAGCGATTATTAGTCCATCTTATTTTACCACAAAAGAAATCAAAAAAGCTCATGAAAATCCATCTGAAAAAGCGGATACAAGAGTTGGAGATAACTATAAAGCAATTGCAAAACCAGATGATGAAGAGTCAATGAGTAAATTAGCTGAGATGAAAGAATTTGCTGAAATGGCATTAGAACAAGCAGATAAAGATGATTCACTCCCAACTTCAGATTTCACAGAAGAACTATCTGAAGAAGTGAAGAAAGATTTAGCAACACCAAAATCTAAAGATCAAGCAACTTCAGAGAATACAACAACTCCGAAAGCAGAAGAATCAACTGCTAATGAAGCAAGTACTCCAGCGGAAGCTGAGAAACCAGTGGTTACTGATAAAGCAGAAGAAACTGTAGCACCAGCTACTGCAACAACTGCTTCACAACCTGCAACGTCAGCTAGTGAACAACCACACGCTTAATATGTCGATAAACTGATAGCCAAACTACTTGTAGAACATACATATAGTGGCAATCGAAAAAGAACCGAATTGTACCGAATTCGGTTCTTTTTTTATATAATAATTATAATTATTATAAATCAATGAAAAGTATTGATTTTATAACAAAGAAAGCGTATTCTACAATTGGTTAAAATAATCATTTAACCAAAATAGATTCTTTTAAAAAGAGGGGATAGCTATGAATAAAAAAGTTAGTAAGACATTATTATCTACCGTCCTTATTGGACTTGTGTTATCTCAACAAGCTGTTGAAGCTTGTTCTGCATTTATTATTGGTAAAGGACTAACAAAAGATGGTTCGTTCTTGTATGGACGTACGGAAGATTATCCATCTTACCATCCAGATGGTACACAACAACATACTCATAATAAAAACTTTTTTGTAAATCCTGCTAAGGATTATAAAGAAGGCGAAGTTTTATTAGATAGAACAAATGGAACTGAATATCCTCATTTAAAATATGAATATAAATATACAGTAGTAGCCGATGATTCAAGAGATACAGATGATGGTATTTTTTCTGAACATGGTTTTAATGAACATGGTGTTTCAATGACTGCAACAGTAACTGCTACACCACGTAATGAAGTTGTTGGTGGAAAAGCACCAAAAATTGCTGCTGACGGAAGACCATTAGAAGGACCAGAAAATGAAATTGATTATCCAGCAATTGATCCATTAGTTGAAACTGGAGTTAGTGAAGCTATAGTAACAGATTTAATCTTACCGCGTGTAAAAACAGCTAAAGAAGCAGTTGAATTACTAGCAAAAGAAATTGATGAAAAAGGATCTACTGAAGGAAATATTATTGTTTTTGCCGATGAAAATGAATTATGGTATGTGGAAATTTATTCTGGACATCAATATGTAGCCTTTAAATATCCAGATGATAAATATTCTGTATTCCCTAATACTTATTTCTTAGGTAAAGTCAATATTAATGATAAAGAAAATATTATTGCTTCCAAGGGAATTATTGAAACTGCTAAAAAGGCAGGAGTATTTGTTGGAGATGAAAGTAAAGGGGAAATTGATTTAGCAGCTACTTATGCGCCACCTTTAGAAAATGGGGACCGTTCTCGTGTGTATGCAGGAATTAAGTTACTAAATCCATCTTCTAATGTAACCTATCAAGATAAACGTTATGAATTTTTACAAGATAGTCCAAGAAGAGATTTCACTGTATTAGATGGACTAAATGTTCAAAGAAATCGTTTCGAAACATTAAACGGAGAATTAGTACCTGATGATCAAGTACCAGGTTATGATACTAAGAAAGATTATTATAGAAAACAAGCAGATCCATCAGATCCAAATTATGGAAAATATGCTTATGCTCCAGGAAACGAAAATGTGATTGATCCACACGTTTATCAAATTAATCAAAAATTACCGCAATCATTAGGTGGAGTAATGTGGTTAAGTTTAGGTCGTTCTCGTAATACACCATATGTTCCTTACTTTGGTAGTATTAAAGATACATTTGAAGCTTATAAAGTAAGAGGAGATAGATATAAACCTGATTCTTGGTATTGGGTAGCTACTAATATTGATACAATGGTAATGGATCATCCAGAATTATTTGGAAAATCTATTCGTACGAACTGGGAAAAAATGGAAGCATTACTAATGGATTATCAAAACCAATTAATTGATGAATATACAGGTAAATCTGATGATTATGTAAAAGAACATGCTGATGAATATACTGCTAAATCAATTGCAGTTGCAAAATCTGTTTTCCAATTGATGAAAGATGTAGAAGCTAAGATGGAAAAAGCTGTTGAAACAAAAACACCACTAGCAAGTCCATTTATCGATGTGACACCATTAAAAGAAGTATTAGCTCGTCTACAACCTACTGTACCTCAACCAGCTGAACCTTCCGAAACAACAACAGCTGCATCAACGACAAATACGAATACTTATATTGCTTCAAATAATCAATCTTCAACCTCTTTTAATACAACTCAAACAACACCTGTTCAAAAGAAAGGTTTTGATGGTAAACATTATATCAATGAAGAAGGACAAAAGGTAAGTAATCAATGGGTTTATGATGTGACTTATCAAAGCTGGTTCTTTATTGATTCAAATGGAGAATATGTTGAAAATCAATGGGTTGGAGATTACTATGTAAAACCTGGCGGATACATGGCGAAGTCAGAATGGATTCATGATCGAAAATCTAATACTTGGTATTTTGTAAATTCTGAAGGAAAATACTTAAGAAATACTTGGGAAAAAATTGATAATAAATGGTATTACTATAATGGATCAGGTAAGATGGAAAGTGATTGGGTATTCTTAAATGGGAAATGGTTCTATTTAGAAGAAAGTGGAGCAATGAAAGAAAACCAATGGTTTGAAGTCAATGGAAAATGGTACTATGTTGATGAATCAGGTGAATTATTAGTCAATACGAAAACTCCTGATGGATACTATGTAAACGAAAATGGAGAATGGGTTTAATTCTTTAAAGTAAATAAGGAATCCATTAGAATTGCTAAATTCTAATGGATTTTCTAGTTATGTGACTTTCAGTCCGTCACGCTCCGTAGGTGCGTGACAAATAAACCACCC
>NZ_CAUPXD010000051.1:0-5679 GCF_963515095.1 uncultured Granulicatella sp.
CAAAGGTCAACGTCGCTTTACGCGACAACTCCTATATATTATCATAGGCGTTTTTGTCTGTCAACTACTTTTTAAAATTTATTTTAAATTTCTTTTTCGCAATCGCTTTAAATGCGAACGTTCGTTAACAGTGTTTATAATTTACCATAGCTGAATTTATTTTTCAAGTCCTTTTTACAACTTTTTTTATATTTTAGCAGATTTTTTGTTGCATTCTGCTAAAAACCTTATTTTAGCGCCCTTTTACTTATTTACTTCTCTCTTTTAGAGGAGTATACTATATTTATCAAGCCGAAATAGCTCAGTTGGTAGAGCAACGCACTCGTAACGCGTAGGTCACAGGTTCGAACCCTGCTTTCGGCATCTTATTTAAATTTCGTTTTCAGAATGTTGCTATATTAACATTTTGCTACTCTAATATTGCTAATATATTGCTTAAATTCTAACTTTACGGAACATTTTAGGAACAACTGAATTATATATGAAAGGACCTCAGACTTTTCCATCTGAGGTCTATTTTTATTTCACTATATTTTGAATAATTGTTAATACGACTTCTTTAGCTTTTTCCATACTTTCTAATGTAACAAATTCATATTGCCCGTGTAAATTCTCTGCACCTGTAAATAGGTTTGGCGTCGGAATTCCTTTAAAGGTAATAATACATCCATCTGTACCTCCTCTAAAAGGCTGAATATCTGGTTCGATTCCACATTGACGATATGCTTCTTTTGCTACTTCGACTGGAGTCATATCTTCTTTTAACACTTCATACATATTAAAGTACTCATCATAAATTTGACATTCAATTCTTGGAATATCATAAGTTGCATTTTGTTCTTCTACAATTTTCGCAAAGTTTTTCTTACGTTCTTGGAATTTCTCCATAGAATGATCTCGAATAATATATTCCGCTTCTACCATTCCGATATTTCCTGATTGTTTAGCAAGCATATAAAATCCTTCATACCCACTTGTTCTTTCAGGAACTTCTTGATTCGGTAATTTGGAAAATAGTTTTGCTGCTTCTGCCAATGCATTTACCATAACATCTTTTGCTTGTCCGGGGTGAACGCTTGTTCCATTAATTTTTACAACAGCTCTTGCGGCATTAAAAGTTTCATATTCTAATTTTCCGACTACACCACTATCTAATGTATAGGCAAATTGAACTGGCATTCTCTCTGCTTTAAATCGGTGGGCGCCTTTTCCAATTTCTTCATCTGGTCCAAACGCTACCCATATATCTCCATGGAGAATCTCAGGATGTTCTAGCAAATCAATAGCTGCTTCTAATATTGAAACTAATCCTGCTTTATCATCTGCTCCTAACAAGGTTGTCCCATCTGTTGTAATAAGAGTTTGACCGATATAATTTTTCAAGTTAGAAAATTCTTCTACTCGCATCATCAATCCTAATTCAGAATTCAACAATACATCTTTCCCATCATAATTCGAATAAATTTGTGGCTGAATATTTTCCGCATTAAAATCTGCAGTGTCGACATGTGCTACAAATCCAATGGCTGGTGCTGTTTTACCTTCTGGCAAATTGCTCGGAATACAAGCTACTAAATAGGCATCTTCTAAATCTAAAGTAATATTTGAAAAACCTAATTCCTTCAATTCCTGTTCCAACATTTGTAAAAAATCTAACTGACTCTTTGTTGTTGGAACGGCATTTGCGTTTAAATCACTTCTTGTATTAATCTTTGCATATCGTACAAAACGATCTAACAGACTTTCTCGCATTAGTAAGAGTCATCTTCTTTCACTTGATAAAATTCTAATTCTGCAATAGTTTCACGACCAAACATTTCAATCGTAACTTTAACTTTTTGTTTTTCGTCATCAATTTCTGTTACTTTTCCACTCATACCATCAAAGGCACCTTCAGTGATAATGACATAATCCCCAACTTTAGCCTGTAAATCTACTGGCGCATGAGTTGGAACTCCTAAACGTCCTAATAATGTATCCACTTCTTCTGGTAATAATGGAGATGGTTTAGAACCTGCTCCGTGTGATCCAACAAACCCTGTTACTCCTGGAGTGTTACGTACAACATACCATGCTTGGTCTGACATAATCATTTCAACTAATACATAACCTGGGAAAGTTTTACTTACTGTAACTTTTTCTTTTCCATCTTTTACTTCAACTTCTTCTTCCTCTGGAACAATTACTCGAAAAATATTTTCTTCCATTCCCATTGAACTAATACGTAATTCAATATTTGATTTCACTTTATTTTCATATCCTGAATAAGTATGTAATACATACCATTCTTTTGCTGCATTACTCATCGTAATTCCTCCTAATATTTTTTCATACAAAAAAACCTTCTTACTTGAAGGTTTTTGCTTGTTTTTATTATACCACTATTTTATAACTCTTGCGAATTATTTAATAATTAATTTAAATGCATTTGAAATGGCAAAATCCACTACTGTGAAAAATCCTAACGCAAGTAATACTGCCATTACAACTGTTAATGTATATTTATTAACTTCTTTACCAGTTGGCCATGTTACTCTCTTCATTTCTTTAACAACATTTACTAAAAAACGCATTCGAAACTTCTCCTCTCGATTATTTAGTTTCTCGATGTAGTGTTTGTTTATTGCAAAACTTACAGAATTTTTTTAATTCTAAACGCTCAACACGCTTATTTTGCCCTAAAGTAAGTGTGTAGTTTCTTGAACCACATACACTGCATGCCAACGCCGCTTTCTTTTGTGCCATATTTTCACTACTCTCTTTCTTCTACTATATCATATCTATTCAATCATAAAATTCTCAGTGCCAATTGTCAAGCATTAGCGAAAAAATATCACACTAATGACTAATAATAACATTTGCATGACATGAATCATGACCATATTCTTAATGGCTAATGCAAAAGTTGTTCGTTTCTCTTGTTTTTGAAGGAAGTGTTGAAC
This sequence comes from uncultured Granulicatella sp., assembly GCF_963515095.1. GTDB lineage: Bacteria > Bacillota > Bacilli > Lactobacillales > Aerococcaceae > Granulicatella. Next base: position 2,943 of record NZ_CAUPXD010000051.1, read on the forward strand.
ATTTTTATACACTGGAATTGCAACTACTAGAGTTCCTAACATTAGAATTGGTGCAATTTTAAATACGACTGCTAACACCATTGCTACAAAATTAATGAAATAGAGGACTTGATATAATTTCAACGCAGCAATTTTCCCTATATAATACACCAATGTATAGCGGTGATTCGTAATATCTGTTTCTAAATCACATAAATTATTACTCAACATAATATTCGCAATCGTACATACTAAAGGTAATGAGAGCAGTGCAACTTTGAAGTGATCTAATAACGCTAATCGAACGACCAACATTCCTTGTTCTAATCCCATCCATGCAAAACTTGCTTCTGGAGAGTTTAAAAAAATCACAATCCAAAAAATCCCAAATCCCATAGTAACTCCAGACAACACTTCCCCTAATGGCATTCTCGAAATTGGAATCGGACCAAAAGTATAAAAAATTCCAATCACAAAACAAATTGCACCCACGAATAATAAAATCATATTCGTTCTCACTACTAAAATAATTCCAATAATTGTTGCAATAACGACTAGAGCAGCAAATATAATTGTTGTCTGTTTCACTGTTAAAGATGAAGCTCCAATAATATTTTCTTCTTGACGATACGTCTCATTTTTTGCTTTGACATAATCCATTAAATTATTCATAACGGTCGTAGCCATATCAAAACATACCATTCCGACAAAGAACAACATCATATTCACAGCATTAAAATTCCCAAACGTCCAAATCGAATAGAGTAATCCAACTACAAAAGGAATAACACTCGCAATTTTCGTTCTTAACTCTACTAATTCAATCATATCTCTCATATTAATGCGTCCCTTCCCATGTATATTGATCATTCGTTAATTTAAACGCATTTTTAATCGAATTAGACACATAGACTTTCTTATCTTTCGTCATAAATACTGCATCTACATCATCTTTTTGGTTCACATATTTCAACCCTTCTTCTACACCGATTGAAAACATTGAAGTTGATAATGCATCTCCTCGGGTTGAACTTGAGACAATAATCGAAACTCCTGCAATATCATTTTTATATGGATAACCTGTTTTTGGATTTAAAATATGATGATACGTCTTACCATCTACTTCTAAATATCTCTCATAAATTCCTGAAGTTACAATGGTCTTTTCCTTTTCTAATATCGTTCCTAATGTTGTCCCACGACTTTCCAACGGATCTTGCAATCCTACATTCCACGCTACACCATCTCGTGCTGGAGAACCACCCATTACGACAATATTTCCACCTAAATCAATAACTGCAGTTGTTACACCTTCTTTTTTGAAGAAATTCCATAATTGATCGGCAATAAAACCTTTCGCAATTCCACCTAAATCTAATAACATTCCTTTTTGAGTTAGAAAGACACTTCTTTCTTCATCATTTAACACAACATTTTTATAATTCACTAATGGCAATGCATCGTCAATTTCTTTTTGGGAAGGTTTTCTAGCATCCGGAAACCCAATTCTCCATAAACTTGTTAGCGGACCTACCGTAATATCAAAACTACCATTAAATTCTTCACTATAAGCGATTCCTTGCTTAATGACATCATACACTTCATCACTGACTGCTACCGCATGGTCTCCTGCCGCTTCATTAATCGCATCTACTTCTGACCCACTCTCATTTACTGTAATTCTAGCTTCTAAATCTTTCACCAATGCGAAAGCACGGGTTAATAAATCTTCAGTATTTGGATGATAGACAGACAATGCTACTGCAGTCCCTAGTAAGAAATCTGTTTTTTTCACAGGAGACTTAATAATTTCTCTAGGTGTTTTTACGGAAGCTGATGAAACAACTTCTGCATCTTGAACTTTCTTTTGCTGACAACTCACTAAGCCAATTGAACTTAAAGCGAGAGTTGCCACTAGCAACCATTTATTGATTTTCATATATTTCTCCTTATTGTTTAAATTCCATTCAAATAGTCTACTAAATTTTTCACAATAACTCAAGCAATACTCCTATTTTTCAATATAAAAAAACCGAGCCTAAGCCCGGTTCCTACTTTCATTTTAAATTAGCCTTGAGGTGCAGCCACTTTAATTTCTTTAGTGTCACCTTTTTGAGCTGCTTCAATTAATTTATTAGCATATTCTACAAATGAAGTGTGTGCATTTGTTGCTCCCGCAACTGCTTCAACATCTGATGGAGTTTGTTTTTGTACTAAACCAACATTGTATGCTTTGAAGTATTCAGCTGGTCCAACTTTAACTTTATCTTTCATTTGTTTTTCATATGCTTCATCTTCTGATTTACGTTTGCCATCTTTGTTTAAGTTATCATAATCTGAAGATGTAATTTTTCCGCCTTCAACTACAATTGTAAACTCTACATGCCAACCACGTTTGTCAGCTTCAGATACTAATTTGTAAGTACCGTCTTTTAATTCTCCTGAAGCAGTAGATTTTGCTGCTTGAGTAGTTGCTGCTGTTGTAGTTGCAGTCGATGAAGTCGTTGATTTAGAACCTCCACCACATGCAGTTAATACAACTACTGATGATAATAAAACAGCTGCTGTTGCTAATGATTTTTTGATTGTCATTTTATCCATCCTTTTCTCTTTAATTTTAGAATTTTAGTAAATTCTTTAGGTAACATTATATCATGTTCCTATAACTCATTGCAAATTCTAACAATAACGGTACTTCCTATGTGTCAAACACAAGTGATAATGTCTCAATTAAACACAAGTAAAAATGTCCCAAGTA
>NZ_CAUPXD010000052.1:0-5439 GCF_963515095.1 uncultured Granulicatella sp.
CAAAATCAGGACGTGCTTTCTTCTATTTTTGAGACTTTATGCCCAGCCTCTTTTTACTGTCTAAAATAAAATAAATAAGAAACTTAGTATAATAATTAATTGAATCGATAAACCAATTAAAGCTACATATGGAGTATCTATACGAGTATCATTTTGTTCCTGAGCAATGGAAATGACAAATGTTACGATAAATGTAAATAAATGCAATGTAAAAAAGAATAAAATGACAACTAATAAAGCAATTGGAGATACAAATGTCATAAATGCTGTAATCATTAATAAAATAATCGCTAAAGCATTCATTGATTCATATTGTGTTAACCAATAATGAAATACATGTTGTCGTTTCAACAAAATATGTTTTACTCCAAAGGCAATGATTGGAAATCCAAAATAAAAAACAGCATAGAATAATAATAGTTTTAAGAAAACTAAAATATAATTAGGAGTAACTGTTAAACTTGGTAGGATAGAAATATCCGCAAGTAGTTGATATTGAGATAAAATTGCTCGAATACCGTGTGTAGTAATATACGAAGATAATAAAGTCGAAACAACAATCATAATATAACCAAATAATCGACTATTTTGACGTTTTCTTGAATAATTATTCGTTGGATGGACTAGTTTTCCAAAGAAGAAGCTAAAGAAACGAGTAATTCTTCTCCAAAAACTTGAATAAATCGCTTGGTTATTTTTAATACGATATTCTTGATCACTTCTGTTTTCTACAGAATTAGGTTGAGTAATTTTATTTTCTTCATCAAATAATGTTGTTTGAATAGTGTTTGCATCTTTTTCTAAATGTTCATCTTGTACAGTGCCACAAAAAGGACATAAAGGTTCCTTCTCTTCAATTAATTCGTGGCAGAATGGGCAATTTTTCACGTGAATTCTCCTTTATCAATCATAATTGATTTTCTCTGTTGTATTGTATCATAGAATGCAATTGGACAAAAGAAAAAGGACTAGAAATCTCTAATCCTTTTATAGTGGCATATACTAATATACGTGTCATGGTGTTCACATCACACATGAACAAACAGCTACATCCGGTAGTGTGCAAGCACATCTGTTCCACTTGACTTAGCAGACTTCTTTGTCTGCTTGTCGCCTCATCGCATAGATAGTATTATAGCAGACAAGAGAGTAGCTGTCACGTAAAAACACTAAACATCCAAAATTTTTCAATATAAAAAGCACCCCAAAAGGTGCTAAGTTGATTACATTTCAGTAAATGCTAATGGAACTAAATCACGTAAAATGGTTTCTTTTAATTCCCCTTTATTATTAGAAAGGTAAATTGGAGTATCGGCAGGGCATAGTTCTACTAATACTTGACGGCATAAACAACATGGAGGTAAGAAGTAGTCCGTTTTACCAGCTACTACAAGCATTTCCACATCTTCTTTTTGATAGCCTTTTGTTACCCCAGTGAATAAAGCTGTACGTTCTGCACAGTTTGTTGCTCCAAAAGAAACATTTTCCACATTAACTCCGGTAATTACTGTTCCATCTTTATATAAAATGGCACAACCGACTGGGAAGTTAGAGTAGGGACAATAAGAATGTTCCAATGCATTTTTTGCATGTACATATAGTTCTTCAGGTTTCATAAAAGTTCTCCTTAAATGGGATTATTTTTGACGAATAATTTCGATTTTGTATCCATCTGGATCTTTTACAAAATAATAGTTTGCTGGATTTCCAGGTAGACCTTTTAATTCTGTTACATCATAGCCTTTAGCTACGTGTTCAGCATGCCATCCTTCTAAATCATCGCTACTAATTGCAATATGACCGTAACCGTCTCCGATTTCATATCCTGGATGTCCGTAGTTATACGTTAATTCTAATTCGTAATCGTCACCATCAAAAGCTAAATAAACGATTGTAAATTTGTGTTCTGAGAAATCTTTACGACGAGTTTCTTTAAATCCAAATGCTTCTTGGTAGAAAGCTAAACTCTCTTCTAAGTTTTTAACACGAACACAAGTGTGTAACATTTTTGACATAGTATTCTCTCCTTTTAGTGTTTTTGTCTTATTAGCATAACGGATTATAGATTCTAATGCAAGAAATATACAACTTAGGATGGAAGGGAGTGTAACTCAAAATGTAAACACTTGTATATAAAATAAATACACTTTTTGATAAAAATTGAGTAAAAATGATTGCAGTTCAAAAAAGAATTTGCTATTCTGTTACCATTATGAAAGAAAATAGAGTTAATCATCTAAATGAGGTGTCAAAGTGAAAGTAATTAAATTTGGTGGAAGTTCATTAGCCAATAGTCAACAAATCAAAAAAGTACTTCAAATTGTACAAGCAGATAGTGATAGAAGGATTGTCGTTGTATCTGCACCAGGAAAACGTCATTCAGACGATGAAAAAGTAACGGATTTATTAATTCAATTAGCAACTTCGCATATTGAAGGGCAATATAATGAAGCAGTTTTAGAAGTGATTTTAGAACGTTATCAAGAAATTTATGATGAATTACAATTAAATTCAGATGTAATGGATAACATTCGTCAACATTTTGCAACATTAAAAGAGAGTAATTTAGAACCTGCTTATTTGATGGATGCTTATAAAGCAAGTGGGGAAGATAATAATGCAAAATTAATTGCAGACTACTTTACAAAAGAAGGATTACCAGCAAAATATATTAGCCCTAAAGAAGCGAATTTATTCGTAAGTGATACTCCAGGAAATGCACAAGTATTGGAAGAAGCGTATAAGGAATTAGAATATTTACAATTAGAAAAAGAAATTATTGTATTCCCAGGATTCTTTGGAGTAACAAAAGATGGAAAAGTTGTGACATTCTCTCGTGGAGGGTCAGATATTACGGGATCTATTTTAGCGAATGCAGTTTCAGCTGAAGAGTATGAAAACTTTACAGATGTGGATGCAATCTTTGTAGCAAGTCCAAAACTAGTTCATAAACCAATTGGAATTGATGTATTATCTTATACAGAAATGCGTGAGTTGTCTTACGCAGGATTTTCAGTGTTCCATACTGAAGCGTTATTACCAGCCATTAAAAAAGGAATTCCTGTTCATGTATGTAATACGAATAATCCTTCTGCAAAAGGAACTTACATTATGAAAGGAAAAGTAAATTCTCCTTCGATTATTTCTGGAATTGCAAGTTCTTCAGGTTTCGTTAGTGTTTATATTCAAAAATATTTAATGAATCACGAAATTGGATTTTTAAGAAAAACATTACAACTATTCGAAGATGAAGGAGTCAGTGTAGAACATATTCCAACAGGGATTGATGATGCAACAATTATTATTCGTGGAGAAGATGCTACGGATGAAATATTAGATCGTATTGTACATCGTTTGAAAGTAGAACTAAATGCGGATAAAGCATACTATGAACGTGGATTATGCTTAATCATGTTAGTTGGGGAAGGTATGGTTAGCATGGTCGGTACAACTGCTCGTGTTGCTAGCACATTAGCCCGTGAACAAATCAATATTGAATTATACAACCAAGGGGTATCAGAAGTTTCTATGATGTTTGGTATTAGAGAAGAGTACGAAAAACGTGCGATTCAAGCATTATATGACGAATTCTTTGGTGAAGAAGTAGAATACGAAGTAGTCGATAAATAGTAAATTAAATACTAAAGAATATATGACTTTCTTCTGATACAATAAAAACAATCAATAGTTTGAACATTTATCAAAGAGGAGTAAGCATTATGAAAAATATTTATATGTATGTTCAAGATACTATGGCCGATTTTGAACACGGCTATTTGATGCATGCACTAAGTTTACAGGCTATGTTAGGAGAACCTAAAGTAAAATTATTAACGGTTTCTAAAGGGAAAAAGTCTATAAAAACTGCTGGAGGAATGACAATTGTTCCAGATTTTAATCTATATGATATAGATACTGCAAATACAGATGCTCTATTGCTTATCGGAGGAGATAGTTGGTTGAACAATGAGCAAGATGACGTTTTAGAACTTGCCTCTAAACTATTACAAGAAAATATCTTAGTTGGAGCTATCTGTGGAGCTACTTTGGGATTAGCCGAAAAAGGAATTTTAGATAATCGATATCATACAAGTAATGCTTCATTCTTTTTAAGCCAGATGAGCCAACATTATCAAGGACATGGTTATTATAAAGATGAGATTGCAGTACAAGACGGAAAGCTTATTACTGCGAGTTCAGCTGGTTCTTTATTATGGGCTAAGTTTATTGTCGAGGAGTTGGGACTGTATTCAAAAACTACAGTCGAAGCATGGTTTAATTATTTTTCAACGGGCGATCCTCAATATTATGGCGAAATGATGAACTCTCTAGAAAAAGATGCATTGGAAAGTTAATATGAAAAAGATTATTTTCCTTCGTGGAGTAACACCAACTGGTACCAATAGAATTCCAAAAATGTCTTATTTAGTAGAAATCCTAACAGAAGTTGGTTTTTTAAATGTTCAAACATATATTCAGAGTGGGAATATACTGTTAGAATCAGAGTTATCTGACGAAGAAATCAGAATGTTAGTTCATGATACGATTTTGGATAAAATTGGAGCTGATTTATCAATAATTATCAAAGAAATTAATCAATTAGAGATTGCTGTTCAAGAAAACCCATTTGATAATACTTATGATAGTTCTCGTATTCATCTAGTTTTTACTAACGAAGAGATTCCTGAAAGTACTCTAACAGAACTTAGTAGAGAGAATTTTGGAGCTGAAGAGTTCTATGGTGGTCACGAGTGTTGTTACCTATATTTACCACGTGATGCTCGAAAAAAACGTTTAAACACTAATTATCTTGAAAAGAAATTTGGAATTCGGATGACTATGCGAAAATTGAGTGTAGTTAACCGACTTTCAAAGTTTTAATCAGACAGAATCAGATAAAATTATATTAAAAAAAACTAGAAACACTTGAATCCTGTCAATAATTTTGTGTAAACACTCACGAATAGTTTCAGAGTGTTATCAAATAAGCTTTGAAGTGTGTTAAAACAGTAGCTAACCCCTTTTTGGATTCATTTAATTTGCTTGAAATTATAATCTTTAAACAAGATAACTACATAACGTTCCATATCCTCCTTATTAGGGAAAAGAAGCTTCTTTTTGTTTGATATCCTAGATATAGTTCTATTTAGTTTCTTTATTTTTGGAATTCTAAAAGACATAAAGGGTTTAAGCTAAACAAAAGGCGACTAAATATCTAGACGTAATCTAATTTGAATTGTTTTTATCTGGGGTATGAGTCCGTGTCTTTAACGGGGTTACCAAAAAGTTACTAAAATTTGAAAAATGAGTCTATTTTGCAAGATTTAAAAGTACTAAAAACCTATTAAATCAAGGTTGTAAGATTTAAAAAATGTATTCATAGAACTCAAAATCCAGTGTCCGCAAGGACGTGCCGGTTCGACCCCGGCCGCCGGTATA
>NZ_CAUPXD010000053.1:0-5182 GCF_963515095.1 uncultured Granulicatella sp.
TAAGTATATCAGATAGTTATGTTTTTTGTTGCACTTCATTTTACAATTCGGCATTAGAATAAAATATGATATTTTTATCAAAAATCCTTTATTAGATGAATTAAAAAGAGAATACTCTTTATCATATACAATTGCGCTTACCGGAAGTATTATATTAGAATCGTATTATAATAAGCGACTCCCAGAGGCAGAAATTGGTTTAATTGCAATTATTTTTGCATTGTCATTGGAACAGAAAAATGAGAATAAACGAAAGAAAAATATAATTTTAGTTTGTGAATCAGGTTTGAGGAGTAGTAATCTTTTAAAACTAAAATGTAAAAGAAACTTTGGAGATTTTTTAGGAAACATTTATGAATGTAGTGTTGAAGATATAAAAAAAATTGATTTTGAAAAAAATAATATTGATTACATTTTTACTACAATACACCTAAATATGAAGTTTAAGGTTCCAATACTAGAGATTAATTTATTTCCAAGAAAAGAAGACATAAATAAATATCGGAAGCAGTTAGAAAATTCTGTTTCTGAGAGTTGGTTAAAGTACTTTTCGAAAGAATTATTTATTTCAAATTTAGATTTAGATAAAAAAGAAGATATAATACAGGAAATGTGCAATTGTGCTAAGAAAAATAATTTAACTAATGATAATTTTTTAGAATCAGTTCTTATAAGAGAAAAAATGGGGAAAACTGATTTAGAAAATTTAGTAGCAATTCCTCACCCATATGAAATGATGAGTGAGTCTAGTTTTGTTGTAGTTGCAACATTAAAACGCCCTATTTTATGGGAGAGTCGCAAAGTCCAAGTTGTTTTTTTGATTTCTATAGGTAATGAAAAAAATAAAAATCTTGAAGAATTCTACGATAAAATTAGTAATGTCTTTTTTGATGAGAATAGAATAAACTATCTAATTAATAATTCCTCGTATGAAGCTTTATTAGAGATATTACACTAAACTACCGTTTTATATACGGTAGTTTTTTGTATGGAGTTTAATATATGCCAGAACTATAATAAAACCATAAATAAAGAAGGAGGAATAAAAAATGAGTAAAAAATATGTAAGTGATCCTTGGGCTCGTATGAGAACAAGAAATGATTTAGCTGCTGATGAGGTGATTTCTTCATTACAAAAAAGTATACGTAGGGGAAAAGAAAGAGAAGCATGCGAGTTTGCATATGAAATGTATATTACATCTCCTCAAATGGAAGAAAAATTATGGAGAAGATTATTAGCAATTTCAGTAGAAGATGTTGGAATGGGAAATCCACAGATGGCAGTAATTGTTCAATCTTTAAATACAATGAGAAAAGAATTTTTGTATGCCGAACCAGATCGAGCAATGTTCTTTATTCATGCAATTAGATTAATGTGTGAATCTATGAAAGATCGCTCATCTGATTTACTAAAAAATATTATTATAAAAAATTTTGCAATGGGATATGTTCCAGAGATACCTGATATTGCCTTAGATAAACATACTTTAAGAGGCCAAGAACTTGGTAGAGGTTCTGAACACTTTTTAAAGGAAGCGAGTAAAGTCTTTCCTCAAGCAGAAGTAGACAATAATTATAAAGAAGAATATGAAAAACTGTTAGAAAAATATTATTCAAGTAGTAGAACTGAAACAGAGTTTAAATTTAATAATTGGCAAAGTTAGGAGAGTTTTATCATGAGTAAAAAAATTTTTCTTGAAAAGTTAAATGATATATTAAGTCCATTCGCATATAAGTTGGCTAATCAGAGACACTTAAAAGCTATATCATCAGGTATGTTCTTTTCTTTACCTTTTATGGTAATTGGCGCGTTCTTTTTGATTATTGCAAATCCTCCAATTAATATGGATAATTTTGATTTTAATAATGCGAATTTTATTTTGAAATTTCTAGCTCTATGGAAAAATTGGGCAGTTCAAAATTATGATGCAATTACACTTCCTTATAATTTAACATTTGGTTTGATTGGAATTTTGAGTGTATTCGGAATTGCTTATTCGTTAGCAAAAAATTATAAACTTGATGCTGCTACAAATGGTTTAATTGCTATTGTGTCTTATTTGTTGGTTTGTACTAAGGTAGTAGAAGGAAAAATTGATACTGAATTTTTAGGTTCTAATGGTCTATTTATTGCGATTATTATTGGATTAATTTCAGTAGAATTAACAAGATTATTTGAAAAAAATAATTTTAAAATTAAACTCCCTGATACAGTTCCACCTATGGTATCAAATTTTATAAATTCATTGTTACCTTTATTAGTAAATATAATTATTTTCTATGGAACCAATTTATTGTTTATTAGTTATTTAGGTGATAAATTCCCTGCCATTGTTATGAAAATTTTAACACCAGGAATAAATGTAGCAGGAAGTATCTGGGGCTTTATAATTATTGTTACCATTGGACAATTGTTATGGTTATTTGGAATAAATGGAAGTTCAATTATATTCCCAATAGTATTTACATTAGGAATTGCACAAACTGGTTTAAATGCAGAACAATTTTCTAATGGAGAACTTATGACTCATGCTATGAACCTACAGATGTTTAGAATTGCAGTATTAGGTGGTGCAGGAAATACACTAGGATTAGTTTTAGTAATGATGAAAAGTAAAGTTCCTCAATATCGAACAATAGGTAAGTTGTCTCTTATACCAGGTATTTGCTCAATTAATGAACCAGTAATATTTGGACTTCCAATAGTTTTTAATCCTATTTTAGGAATTCCATTTATTTTAACACCAATTGTTTCATTATTACTAACTTATGTTGCAGAAAATCTAAATATTATATCAAATGGTTATCTAGTTGATCCATCTTTCACACCATTTTTTGCTCAAGCATATTTGTCTAGTTTTGACTGGAGAAATGTAATATTCACATTGGTGTTAGTAGTAATTAGTGTATTTATATACTATCCTTTCTTTAAAATACAAGAAAAAAATCAAATTCTTTTAGATAAAAATGGAGTAAAATAATATGAAAAAAATAATGTTAGTTTGTTCAGCTGGAATGAGTACTAGTATGTTGGTATCTAGAATGTTAAAAGTAGCTGATGAAAAAAATATAGAAGTTTCAATCTTTGCAAAAGCAGAGGCACAAGCAGAAGAAGTGTTAGAAACTGAAAAAATTGATTTAGTTTTATTAGGACCTCAAGTTAAGTTTTTGGAAGAAAAATATAAAGAAAAATGCTCTCAATTAGGTGTAAAATTCTCCATAATCAATATAATTGATTATGGTTCTATGAACGGTGCTAAGGTATTAGATGATGCATTAAATTTGATTTCAGAAGGTTAAAGTTATGAATGATGAACAAGTACAAACTGTTATGTCTATTATAATAAATGCAGGTGAGGCGAGAAGTAAATCATTAGAAGCTATTGAAAGTATCATTAAGAATGATAAGGAAAAATGTGAAGAGTGTTTGAAGCAAGCTCATTTATCTCTTGTAGAAGCTCATAATGATCAAACAAAATTAATATGTTTAGAAGCAAATGAAAGTGATGTACAGTTAAATCTAATAACAATTCACAGTCAGGATCATTTAATGACAAGTTTGGTAATAAATGATTTAACTAAGGAAATTGTAAAATTAACTGAAAAAGTAAACATGTTAGAAACTAAATTAAATTCAAAAGTGTAAATTTTATAAAGTATTTGATTTTTCAAATAGTTAACTTATTTGAAACTACTTTAAAAAGTATGCCCATTGTAAACTATAAATAATAACGCAGAATTATCAGAGGAATTAATTAATTTCAAGTTAATTAATTCCTTTTCTATTTTGGCGTAACAAGGGAGTGTTTAGGAGAGTGACTTATTTAAAAATTTCTATACTCAAAAAGTTCCCTTATGGATTGATAATTCTAATTTTTGTTGAGTAGAATATTCTTTTTCAGTATAATGACATTTAAGTCACAAACATTTATTGGATAATAAGGAGGTTTTTACATGAAAAGACTACATTCTCTTACAGTTGTGTTATTGTCTATGATTACACTTGTTGGATGTTCTGGTACTAAAGAGGTAACAAAAGAACCAGTAGAAAAAGTGGAGCAGCAACAAGTAAAGTTCGATGAAAATTTATTTAAAGAAGCAGGTTTATTACCTTTTGAAAATAAAAAACAATTAGTACTGGAAGAATTGGATTCATTATCACGTGCAAAAGGTGCTCATATTCAACTCAAGAATAGTGATGAGCCAAAACAAAAAAGAAATTCTAAGCTGACATATGATCCTGTGGGATGGCACAACTATAAATTCTATTATGGTGATGGAGCAAAAGATGCATGGTTGATGAGTAGAGGTCATCTAATTGGATATCAGTTTAGTGGACTAAACGATGAAAAAAGAAATTTAGTTCCGATGACTAACTGGCTAAATTCTGGAAACTATACTGGAATAGATGATTCTAATGAGAATAGTATGATTTTTTATGAAAATAAATTAGATTCATGGCTTGCTACTCATCCTAATTACTATTTGGATTATAAAGTAACACCAATTTATCAAGATGATGAATTAATTCCAAGACAGATTGAGCTACAATATGTTGGTATAGATGAAAATGGAACTCTTTTAGAAATTAAATTAGGTGGTACTAAGGAGAAGGTAGATCAATATTCTGTAACTCATGTCGTTTTAGATAATATTTCAGATAATGTAGAGATAAATTATTTAGATGGAACTGCAACAAATACGGTAGAAAGTCAAAAAGTAAGAGAAGAAAAAGAAAAAGCGGAGAGGGAAGCCGAAGAAAAGGCTAAAAAAGAAGAAGAAAGAGCTCAAAGAGAAGAACAAGAGAAAGCTAAAAAAGAAGAACAGGAAAGAATTCAAAAAGAAAATCAAGAAAAGCAAAAATCAAATGTCGGCTCATCTAATGCATATGGATATTTTAAAGATTCTAGAGGCAGATGGCACAGACCAAATGGTAAGTATGCTTCTAAGAAAGAAATTAGAGAAGCAGGCTTAGAATGGTAATAGATATTATAGAATTTGACTTTTCCATGTAGCATGGACGCAAGTAGACACGCAAAAGCGAGTCTTAGTGATATTCGTGTTACTAGGAAAAGTCATTTCTATATCACTTGTGTTTGACATAAAAATAATTCTTTTTGTAAAACACTGTCAAGCGCAAGTTAAAATGTCCCGAAAAAATTAGTTTAGTACAGGTGTGCGA
>NZ_CAUPXD010000054.1:0-5168 GCF_963515095.1 uncultured Granulicatella sp.
TTTTCAATTCATTTGGTGTTGAAATCGCATTTCCTGCTTCGTCTTCGTACTTAACTGTTACATCTCCATTTTCTAATGTATATACGTATGTGATGACCGCTGGTGTATCACTTACTTTTCCATCTTCTGGAGCTGAGTCTGCTTTTTTCTCTTTCAGTTTGTATACTTTTCCATCTTCTGTTTGAATTCTTGGTTTCTTAATATCTTCTGAAGTGGTATTGTACGCTGTTCCTGTTTCTACACCTTTTTTCAATTCATTTGGTGTTGAGATCGCATTTCCTGCTTCGTCTTCGAACTTAACGGTTACATCTCCATTTTGCAACTCATACTCATAAGTAACTGTTTGTTTTTCTGTAGTTACTTTACCAGTTTCTCCAGCTGAACCTGTTTTTAGTCCATTATTTGCTGCAACAAGTTTATAAACTCTTCCATCTTCTTTTGTAATAGTTGCATCTTTCGTCGCAGTATAGTCACTTCCTACTTGTCCATTTGTTACTAATGTTACTGGATCTTTTAGGTTTGTTTCTGTTCCTGCAATGACATATTTCACTTCGACGTTTCCACCTACTTTTGGTGCGTACTCATAAACGACTTCTTGTTTATCTGCTGTAACTGTACCTTGTTCTCCAGCTGATGTAGCTTTATGTCCTTTATATACATAAACTTTCCCATCGGTAGCTGTTAATTCTTCACCTGCTACTGGAGCTGTTGAAGTATAGTTTTTCCCAACTTTTAATCCCTTAGCAACATCTGTTGCTGCTTTTAATTCAGTTGTTGTACCTTCGATAACGTATTTTGCAACTACATCTCCACCAACTGGCATAATTCTTTCATAGTATACATTTTCAACTACATTACCATTATTAAGAACTTCAGGTGTAATTCTTACTTCATCAATTGCCGCTTTAGCAATATATTGATCATTAACTTTTACTTCTGGTTTTTCCCATCCAGAAAGAATTGGAGATGGGACTTCTGTCCACTTAGTGTTATTTTCTATTATCCACTCTCCCTCAATTCTTCGTCCCGTTTCTTTTCCTGTATAAACTTTTCTTGATACTGTAACAACTTGTTCGACAGGTTGTGAAAGCACATTAGTTTCGTTATTTTTTTCTAAATAATTAATAGTTCGTTTAACTTCTTTTGTTTCAGTTACTTCCTTAGCTTCTTCATATAAATAAGTTACTTTCTTAGTGACTTGCTTTTCATATGTTCCCGATGGTGTTGCAGAGGTTGGATCTAACTCTTTATAAATGTAAGTTCGTCCATTTTTATTCATAACGTCATTTTTATTGGTCGTGTATGACTCATTTGCAAAACCTTCAGTAGTTCTTCTTGCTTCAGAATATTCCGGTGATAAGTCCAATCCACTAGTTGTATAATAACGAGAAATAACTTTACCTCTAATATCTTCTGTTCTAAGACCTACAACATTTGATTCTAGCCAAGTATCTTGAGCATTTTTCAAAAATATTTGTGATGTACTTCGGATAAAGTTTGCATTTTGTTGGTCGACTCTAACATTAAAATGATCCACAAAGGGTGCTGCTTTAGTTACTCGATAATCAGATTTGAAAACATATTTTACAGCTGTCACATCTTTCCAATTAGAAACCTGATTTGCTGTTACATATGTCGCTGTAGTTTTATCTTCCACAGTTGAAGTCGTATAAAGAACTTCCCATGAATCAGAATTATCAACAATTGGCCCCTCTAAATATGTTACTGCTTCTTTTTTGGGCACCAACACAATTGCTTCTTTAACTTGTTGTGGACTATCTGTTAAGTTCTGAATAGTCGGTGTTAAGGTTACTTCATTTCCATTTACTACATCTATAATTCCTCGTACAACAGGAGTTCCAGGTTTTGAAATACCAAGTGCAGTATAATACTCAATAACATTTGTTAATTTTACATCAACACTTGCTCTAGCTATTGTATTACCATTTTCATGACCATCAACATAATCCGAATTCAACGAACGGTCGCGTCCTTTTAATGTTTGTGAGTTACTATTCCAAACCAAATAAGACTCAATATTATAAGTATTACTTTCTACTAGTCCAGTATTTTCAACTTCAAAAGCTAAAGCCACAGGTTTATATCCATACTCTCCCGTTATATTCTCAGAAACATCATATTTCGTTATTCCTAAATCTTTTGTATCAAAAATATATGCTGTTTTTCCTGTGTTTTTATAGTTAGTAATTGTTCTAGTTGGTATTACAGTAGTATATTTTTCTTTTATTTTATCATAATCAGATAAAGCTCTATCTTCAATTGGAGTATACACTACATCTGTTGTTAATAATCGATTATCAGTTGTCACTCGAAAGTCTTTTAGCGGAAGTTTAGGATCTGCAAGTAACATAATTTTCGTTTCAGTTACATTTGGATCCAATTTTGATAGGTTTCTTGTCTCTACACCGTTTTCTGTGTCATTTAATGATTTAAAATAATCAGCCGCATGATAACTAACAATTACTGGAAGAGTTTGTCCTCTGGAAATATCCCGACTATTTACTCCTCTACCATTCAAGGCATTCATTTCAAGTGATAAATCATAAGGTGTCTTAGCATGAATAGCTGAAACATCTCTACCTGTTTTTGGTCGTACTTCACTAGAAGCCTGATTCAGATTTTCACTAAAACTTAAATTGATTTGATTTTCGTACCTAGTAATTTGATTATCTTCACTCTTTTCTTTCCAACTAGGAACTTTCACATCTAGAAAAGCATTAAATTCTTTAATTTTAATTTTTTCTCCATCTTTATAATACTTATCTTCAATTCCTGAATGTTCTAATACAAGATGTTGATAGTGCTTAGATGAATCAAGTTTAATAGTTGTAGTCATTTCTTCTACATTTGAATATTCTTTAATCAATTCAGATTGATGTTGATCATTTATTCCATACAACTTGAATGGTTTTACTAACGTTCCGCTTGCATCTGTATAATCAATCGTTGATTTAGTTCTATTTGCGTTTAACTTAGCATATTTTAAATCTCCTAGTCTAAAAGATGTAAAATAATTATCTTTCTGATTTTCTGGAATAAAGTAATTGACAAAATTACCCGAAAAGATTCCCCCATCACCTTTCATACTAGAATCTTCTAACTTAACAAAAGCTTTAAACATATCTGTGTCCGATTGATTTGAAAATAGTTTCTGATTATTAGGAGTCCAAATATAAGTATATAAGCTTCCAATAGCAGGAACTCCTTCTGTTGCATAAACACGAAATGCATTATTACTTGGTAACGATTGAGTAAATGTTGTACCATCTGGTCGATACCCTACTGCTGTATAAGTGATAGCTGGAAGATCCCCTCTAGTTGCCGTAGTATCAATATATTTTTGAATTTCTTCAGCAGTCGTCAAAACACCCTTTTTTAATCGTAAATAAAGATCATAAGAAGATGAAGTAGTACCTCCACTAACTTCGTTCTTTGGTGTAAAAGTTGCCACTCCGTTTTCTAATTTCCACATATCATTACTTCCAATACCTGGAGCAATTTCAAAAATGTCAGGAATTCCACTAATTGTATAATCATATTTTAACAAACGACCATTCCCGTTATGAGAATTAAATTCATTGTCATCTGCTTCTCTATTCCGGATATAGGCTGCATTTGCAGCAATAAAAGGTAATCTGTATGTTGCATCTTCGATAGGTTTAAAAATGCCATCAACAACACTTCCCAATTTCCATTCAGCTTCACCTTTTTCATATTGAATAAATGGATTATTAAAAATAAAACTTCCTACTTCTTTTGTACGATTATCTGATTCTCGGTAAAGGATTTCAGATAAATAATCAAACGTTGCAGTTGCAGTCTTAGAAACCGTATAATTATCACCAGTTCCTAATTCTACAGTAATAGGAAGTCGATCACCATTACTTGGAGCATTTTTTATAGAGGTACCAATTTGCAATATCATCTCACTCTCTGCAACTGTTCCACCTATCATATCATTAAGACTCAATTCATAAACATAAGCAGATTCTGTTGATTCATCTTCTACTTTTTTGACAAATGTGGAGTGTCTAAATACTGGTTGCGATTTTGAATGTAAAAATTGTTTCGGAATTGTAATACGAACTTTTCCATCAACAACCGTTTCATCAGAGGATGCAGAGTAAGTTATAGATACTTTTTGATAACGACTCCCATTCCCTCCATTTGCAACAGGAACTTGTTTTTCTGTTGGTCCATTACTACTATCAAAATGAACACCTCCTGATATAGCATGGCTTGTAACTCCATCTCTAAAGCTTACTCCTTCTTCCATCTTTTTGCCATTACGACTATCTTGATTTTTATTTTCTTTAGGTGTTTCTTCAGCTTTCATTGATTTTAAGATAGAAGTTAATGAGCTGATTTCTTTTGCTTTAGCATCTACTACTTCTTGTGTTGCATTAGATGAAGTTTGTAATTTTTTTGCTTCTTCTAATAATTTTTCAGCTTTTTCAATAAAAGTTTTTTGTTTTTCATTTGAACGAATACGATTTACTTGTTCTTGTAAAGCTATCATTTTATCTAATAATTGGCTTGTTTCAACTGTAGCTTTTTTCTCTACAGATGGTTGCTCTATTTTTTCTACGATAGTAGAAGGTTGTTCCTCTGTTGAAATTGCTTTTTCCGTTGTATCATTAGTATTTTTTTCTTCTACTAATTTATTTTTATTGTCAACTGATGAAGTTGCTTGATTCGTTTTCTCTTCATTTGCTGCAACTTCCTTTGGAGCTTCGCTCGCCTTTTCTTTTTGTTCCTTTGCTGACACACTAACAACTTCATTTGTTACCGGTTCATTAATTTCACTAGCTTCAACATGGAAGCCTAAAAAGAAGCCCGCTCCGACTAATACACTAGCAGCTCCCACTTTTAATTTTTTGATAGAATATTTTTCAAATTTTCTACCAGCCTTTTTTTGATTCATAAATTGATTATTCTTGCCTAACATTCTTCACCTCAAAAATAAAATAATAAAATAAGTAAACTATATTCTACCCCCCCCCCCCCCGAAAATTTTGTCAAATATTTTGCATTGAAAATATAAAAAATATTTAGCATTTTACGGCTCATCGACAAATTCCGTTGGTGGATTAAATTTAACACCAAATTAAGTCTTTAATTTTAACTGAACAAGGTGGAAGAAAATT
>NZ_CAUPXD010000055.1:0-4632 GCF_963515095.1 uncultured Granulicatella sp.
TTTAAATTGATTTTATTGTATAGTTTAATAATTCTATTAATCCAATTATAAAAATCATGACCACCCGTTAGACGGGTGGTCATGATTATACTAATTCACTTTTCAAATAAGCATCTACTAAAGCTTCAGTTGCTTGAATTGATTTAATATGAGTTCTTTCATAGGAATGACTTGATTCGATTCCTGCTCCTAGTAAAGCATGTTTGACATCTGCTCCTGCACGCATGGCAGCTGAAGCATCACTTCCATAAAATGGATAAATATCTAAGCGATAGTCAATCTCTTTTTCTTTTGCTAAGTCTACTAAATGTTGACGTAGCGTATAATTATAAGGACCAGAACCATCTTTCACACAAATAGAAACCGTATATTCATCTGTTTGTTGGTCATCCCCCATTGCACCCATATCGACTGCTAAAAATTCCACAGCATTTTCAGGAATACTACTATTCGCCCCTGTTCCTGTTTCTTCAATACAACTAAACATAAAATGAGTCGTTACTGGTAACTGAACATGCCAATCACGATAAGTTTTTAATAAATTTAATAAAATAGCTGCACTAACTTTATCGTCCAAGAAACAACTTTTTACAAATCCAGTTGAAGTAATCGTTGTGCGTGGATCAAAGGAAACAAAGTCTCCCACTTCAATTCCATAACTTCTTGTCTCTTGTTCAGAATTTACTTCTAGATCCAAACGAACTTCCATATTATCTTGCGTACGTTCTGCTGTACCAGCATCTTTATAAACATGACAACTTGTTTGATGAATTAAAATCGTTCCCGTTACAGATTCACCTGTTGAAGCAATATGAACGGTACAGTTTTCTCCTTCAATCATATTCCATGGATAACCACCAATTTTATCTAATTTCAAACGACCACTTGGTTTAATAGCACGAACAATCGCTCCTAATGTATCAACATGGGCAGTTACTACACGACTACTCGTGTTGTCCTTTCCCTCTACCGTTACGATAATATTCCCTTTTGGTGTTATTTTGTAAGGGTAACATAATTTTTCAAGAGTTTTCATTAAGTACTCTTGTACTCCTACTGTATATCCCGTTGGAGAAGGGACTGCTAATAATTCTTGTAAATATTCTAATGTTTGATTCATGTATAAATTCCTTTCAAATAACTTCTAAATTCCTACCATATCTCGGTAAAGTTGATGTGCATAACTATCCGTCATTCCTGAGATAAAATCAGTTGCCAATAATAAGCGTAAATATAATTTTTCCACTTCAGATTTACCTTCTGCAAAATAATGATACGAACGTTTTTGACTTTCTGAAATGATGCCAATTTTCTTCAAATCAACATAATCTAATCGACGTTTTGTATCATAGGCTACTAATGGTGGAACAAAACTATCTAATAAATACGTTAAAGTAGAATAACCTGAAATTTCCAAACGTAAAATACTCTTATGATCATATATTTTATCTTCAGAAATTTTTCTTAAATGAGTGTATAACTCATGTGCGCTAGAGTCCGTTAATAAATCTTGCTGATACTCTCCATTCATAATCTTCTCATAATGAAGAACGAAAGACTCTGTCGCTGCATCGATTAACATCGTTCTTAAATCGACAAAAAATTGATTAATACTAAAAATTTCTTCATCAATCGTTTCTAATATTTTCACAACTTTTTTAGAATGCGAAGAAGTTTTATCTTCTTTTAATACGGAATGTAAATATTCCTTTACAACGGCAAATCTTAACACACCTTTTCCAATGGCATCTTCCATATCTGCAATTAAATATGCAATATCATCCGCAGCTTCTAAAATAAATGTCAAAGGATGGCGATTTTCACCAGTACCTGTAATAGCAGTTATTTGACGAAAAATATCTTCTTCAGCTCTGAAAAATCCTACTTTTTTTGAAGTGATTTTCTCTGTTTTTGGCTGATTAGAAGCACGTGTATATTTTAAAATCGTATTAATCGTAGCAGGAGTTAAATCTAACCCATCAAAGTTTCCCTTAAAATCATGTAACTTCGATACAATTCGTAATGATTGGGCATTTCCTTCAAAATGATAAAAATCATGTACATAGGGACTTGCTAAAAATTCATCTGCTACATCTGAATGTTCTGCTAAAATCTGTGGTAACTTTTTCTTAAACCATTGTCGAATAATATCTTCTCCAAAATGTCCATACGGAGGATTACCAATATCATGTAATAAACTTGCACATTCCACAATTCGAGCAATATCACTTTGATAGTTAATCATTTCTTGTTTGCTGTAATCTGTTTCGGTCAATGAATCTTGTTGCAATAATCGTACAATTTCACTCACTAATGTTCTTGCAATCATTGCTACTTCTAAAGAATGTGTTAACCTTGTATGAATAAAGTCTAATCTTTCTAATGGAAATACTTGCGTCTTATCTTGTAATCGCCTAAAAGCAGGACTTGTTACAATTCTTTTATAATCATCATCAAACTCGTTACGATGGTTTGAATCTTTGTCTGAAAGACGAGTAGTTGCCAATAAAGTTTTCCATTCCATGTCATCACTCCTTTCCTCTATCTTAAACCAATTTACGAAACATTTCCATCTTAGAAAGAAAAAAGAGCAAAGTATTCGACTACTTCACTCTCTAATGATTATTTGGATAAAATCAATTCTTCTTTCATATGAATATCGTGTAATTCTCGCTTAAAGAAAAATAGACAAAGAACTAAAGAAATGACATCTGATACAGGAGTCGCAAACATCATCCCCTCTACTCCAAAAATATAAGTCATCAATAACATGACAGGTAATAAAATCAATAATTGTCTTGCTAATGATAAAAATGCTCCCGTTTTTGCTTTTCCAATTGCCGGGAAAAATGTTGTAATTAAAATCGTTATTCCATTAATTAAAGTAAATAGCATAAAGAATCTCATATAACGAATTCCAAATTCAAAATACAAATCATTTCCATTCCCAAATAGTTGAATAATTTGTAACGGGAAAATTTCAAATACTGCCCAAGTAACAAATGAAAGTCCAAATCCTATTTTTAACGCTAGAAAAATCGTTTGACGTACTCGCTCGTAATATTTTGCCCCATAATTATATCCGACAATCGGCTGAACTCCTTGCGTCATTCCAATAATTAATGCAATAAAAATAACAAATACTTTTGCTACAATTCCACCAACTGCAATTGGAATTTCACTCCCATAAATAGACATAGCTCCATATGTTTTCAATAAATTATTCGACACAATTTGTACAATTAAGGCTGAAATTTGGAAAATAAATGAAGTCAATCCTAGAGCAGCAATTGCTTCTACTTGCTTCATATGTGGGATAAAATCTTCCCATTGAAATTTCACGGAACGAAACTTTGGAATATATGCAAATAATAATAATGCTGAAACCATCTGACTGATTACCGTTGCCCAAGCTGCTCCGGCAATGCCCATTTGAAATACAAAAATGAAAATTGGGTCTAATACTGTATTTAAAATAGCTCCTACAATAATTGCCATCATTGAAAAAGTCGCTCTTCCATCTGAACGAACAAGAGGGTTAAATCCTGTTGAAAATAAGAAAAACGGAATTCCATATGCCGTAATACGAGAATATTCCATGGCATAATCAAAAATTTGATCCGTTGCTCCAAATAATTGCATTAATGGTGCTAAAAAGATTTGAACAAGCAGGCAAACTGCAATTCCCATCACGATTAATTGAACGACCGCTGTTCCTGCAATTTTTCTAGCCTTCTCGACTTCTTTACGACCTAATTCTAAATTAAAATTAGACGCCGCTCCTACTCCTGTCATTAATCCTAATGCTAAACAAATTGTTGTAATTGGAAAAGCAATATTCGTCGCAGCATTTCCTAAATAACCAACTCCTTGTCCAATAAAAATTTGATCAACGATGTTATATAAGGCATTGACGACATTAGCAATCATTGCGGGAATCGCTAATTGCATCAATAATTTTTTGATGGGCTGCGTTCCCATCGGATTTTCAATAGTTGTCATGAATGAACTCCTTTTTTGTAACTTTGAACAAAAATATTGTAAGGTGGTTTAAATAAATATGTCAATTGTATAAATTTGAGATGTAAATCTTTTTTACTAAATTCCTAAAATCTATTTCCGTTAGGATATTCAACATCTAAATTACTACATAATTTGTTTCATAATTTCATTTATAATTTGTACAGACTCTTCGAAGGATATATCTTTTGAATATTTAAATTGACGTTGGTAACGAATCCAGAGATTTTTCTGATAATCAGAAGTTTCAATCCCTCTAACCTGATTTTTCCAATTTTGAATCAATTCTTTGCTATTTCGTTTTTCACTTGTATTCTCTACAGCTCTTTTTAAAATCGTAAAATCTATTTGATTTTTTCTAAGTTTAAATAAGGTAAATAAATCATATCGATCACGAGGACGTGTTGAAGCAACTCCTCTACTAATAATCGTTTCTAGTTTTTCTGCAAGTACAGTTTCTAAATTATAGGTCCATACATCAATAGTATGATTAGTAAATAGCGAAGGCATTGAATAAGAAATCTCTCTAGGTGTAATTTTATCACCCGTTGTAACATCAATCATGACCACCCGTCTAACGGGTGGTTTGAACCGGGGCTATAAGCCCAGATT
>NZ_CAUPXD010000056.1:0-4184 GCF_963515095.1 uncultured Granulicatella sp.
TGCATGTAAAAAATCCTGTCGGTGATTTCTCACCAACAGGATTTGTCGAACAACCATGATTGTTAAGTATTTGTTCCAGATGAAAAAATTATTAAATGATTTAATTTCTAGTCATACTTATTATTTCTTTTAAACTTGGTTTAGTTCTTGCAATCCTATTCCATGAGTTCATTTTTACAAAAGTACCTAAATAGATGCCATTTATTTTAGGCATTTTTGGAGAAAGTTTATATTTTTTTCTAATTTCATCTTTATGTTCCATTACATACTGGTTACGAGGTAGACAGTAGAAAATACCCTCACCAAAATAACTCAAATCTTCATCAGATATTTCGATAAGTTCTTCAGGGGGTACATAAATCGCTCTATTAACTCTATCTTTTCCGCTAGCAAAAATTCTATCTATAAACTCTTTATCAAATCCCATTTTCTAAAACCTCCAAAACATTATTAGCACCTAGTGTTAACTAAATAGTTTGAGAATTAGTTAAACAAGACTTCTTTATCAATCAATTCGTCATCCGTATAATCAATTGTAAAAGTGTCTTGTTTTAGGATAGATTTTGGAGGTATTGATTTTAAAAATGGAATACTGTGAACTTTGTATTTTTTACCTCCAATCTCCACAAATTGATTAATTCTCAAATATGAAAAATCAGGATTTTCAACAGTGATAGAAACAAGACGGTTTGGGATTTTATAAACATCTATAATCTTATTTTTCATGTTTCTTCAACTCCTTTAATTCCTGCTTATAGTTTTCTAGAACAATTTGTATTTGTTTTTGTTCAGATTTTGGAATATTATACTCTTTCTCTACAGTTATTAATTACTCTTAAACTTCTATTTCTGCTAACAATTCACACTCTCGACTATCTGTAATCAAGCTATCTTTAAATCATTTAGAATGACATAATTCCTCTAACTGCTTTCTTTTTTTGCTATTTCAATTATTTCTTTTAAACTTGGTTTGATTTTTCCAATTCTACCCCATGAACTCACTTTTAAAAATGTTGGTAAATAGATCCCATCTATTTTAGGCATGTTTGGAGAAAGGTTATATTTTCTTCTAATTTCATCTTTATGCTCCATTACATACTGGTTCCGAGGTAGACAATAGAAAATACCTTCACCAAAACAACTCAAATCTTCATCTGATATTTCAATAAGTTCTTCAGGCTTTACATAAATTCCTCTATTAACTCTATCTCTCCCGCTAGTAAATACCTTATCTATAAAATCTCTATCAAATCCCATTTTCTAACAGCTCCAAAGCATAAAAATCATAATCAATCACTCAATTACTAATCATAATTGTATATAGATGCAGTTAATGAAAAAGCTTTTTGACTGGTTTGAAAAAATCGAACCAAACAAAAAGCCGAATTAGTTTTACTCCGTAATTATATCAAAGAAAAAAATGAAATACAATTAGAAAACAACCGTCTACGAAGTCCACTTCTACCATTAGAGCGAGAGATAAAAAATACCCCTATACTCCTAATTCATCCATAACTTCTTCCACATCAAAAAGCTCCAGCCTACCCTTTGCTTTTTCTTTTTCATATTTAGCAATTGTGTTTAAATCATGCTCTAATTCAATCTTTTCCAATAATGCTCGTTTAAATAAAGTGGACAAATCTACTCCTGTAAATTCAGCGTAATTTTTGAAGAGTTGTTCCTCTTCTTCACTCAGATGTATGGATACTATCATCTGTCTATTCCTCACTTTCGCAGAATCTATCGTTTCCACCCATATTTTTCCAATTTTACAACTCTTCTTCACTTTGACGATAGCCAATTTGCAACTCATCCTTATACTCTTCGCAAATTGTTTGATAATCATATTCAGATAAGCTAGCGATAAATAAGTCATAGTCCAAATTTAAGTGGTCTGCTTCAAAGCTTTCTTTCCAAATTTCAAATTCTCTATCAAATGGTAATGTACTCTTCCATTCATCTTCATCTGAGAAGCAATGTTCTGAAATAAAATGTGCTAATGCTTTGTAAGAATCAAAACAATAATAATCGTTCACCATTGGGAATGCTACTTCTAATGATTCATTTCCTTGTTTTACTTGATTACGATGTACATATAATTGACTCATATTAAATCCCTCTTTTTTCTTATATTATTTTACAATTCAAACTATATACGAAATACTAATTTTCATCTATACTTTTAAATTCCAAAACTAATTCTGAGTCCTTCATTTACTTTTTCCATAAAGGCATCATCGACTTCTGTTATTTTTTCAATTAATCGCACTTTATCAATGGTACGAACTTGTTCTAATAAAACAGTAGATTCCTTACTAAATTGAAATTGATCTTTTTGAAATTCAATATGCGTTGGTAAATTTGCTTTTTCATGTTTTGCCGTAATAGCAGCGACAATTACCGTCGTACTAAAATGATTCCCAACATCATTTTGAACAATTAGAACGGGACGTTTTCCTCCCTGTTCACTTCCTACTACAGGAGATAAGTCCGCTAAATATACTTCTCCTCTTTTTACCATTTATCTTTCTCCTAATCATCATTTATAACTTCTTGGCACACGATCACTAATTACACAAAGTGATTCATATGAAATTGTGTGGCTTCTATGAGACAATTCTTCTGCTGTAATGCACTCATTACCATTTTTTCCTAATAAAGTTACCTTTGTTCCAACAGGCATTTCATAAGGAAGACGAATCATACATTGATCCATACAAACTCGTCCAACAATCGGACATCTTACTCCTGAAACAATGACTTCACCAGGAGCATACGCACGAAGATAGCCATCAGCATATCCTACTGGTAATGTAGCAATCCATTCATCTTCACTACAAGTATAGGTAGCTCCATAACTAATCGTATCCCCTGCATGTAATTGTTTTACAAAAACAATCTCTGTTTCCCAAGTTAATGCTTCTTCTAATGTTAATGTATCAGGAAGTCTTAACCCTCCATTAGAAGGATTTAATCCATACAAGCCAATCCCCCAGCGAATGACATTTGTTGTTAATCCTTCATGCCAAATAGCCGCAGCTGAATTTGAACAATGAACATAAGTTGGACGTTGTTCTAAAGCTTCCACACACTCGTTAAAAGCTATCAATTGGTATTCAAACTGACTCGTATCTGCTTCATCAGCAGTCGCAAAATGAGTAAAGATACCTTCAAAAATAAATTGCTCATCATATTCTCTTAGAAATTGTTCTATCTCTTGAACTTGCTCTGGTGTTCGAACTCCAATTCTTCCCATTCCTGTATCAATCGCTAGATGCACAATCAGTTTCTTTCCATCTGGAATTAGAGTCTGAGCTTTTTCTAACCAATCTAAAGAGCTCACTGTAGTAGATATACGATAATCACAGATGATTGGTACATCTTCTAATCGGCTAATTCCTAATATTAGAATCGGTTCTTGGAATCCTTCTTGTCTTAATTGAATCGCTTCATCTAATAATGCCACACAAAATCCTGCAACTCCTTCTTCATGAGCCACTTTAGCAACTTCCAGCATTCCATGTCCATAAGCATTTGCCTTTACTACTGCAAAAATATCTGTATTGGGATAATGATCTTTAACAGCTTTAATATTTTGTTTAATTGCATTTAAATGAACGATTACACGTGTATTCCTATGAATTGCAGGAAACATATCTTCACTTTCCTTCTTCTATATTTGGGGAGTCTCTTCTAATATAACGACAGCATACGCATCATGATTTGTATGCGTAATACTGATATGTTTTTGATAATGGTGTGGAGCAGTTAATACTGGTTGTCCAGTCTCAGCATTTAGAATTTCAATCTCTTGAAAAGACACAGCTTTCCCTATTCCAGTGCCTAACGCTTTAGAATACGCTTCTTTTGCTGCGAATCTTCCAGCTAAGTATTCAACTTTTCTTTTCATCCCTAAAGTTTCATACACAGAATATTCCATTGGAGTTAATACTCGTTGAATGAAAGATGAATCTTGTACTACAATTTTTTCAATTCGTGATAATTCAATTGCATCCATTCCGACACCAATAATTGCCATTTCAATTCTCCCTTTAAAAACATAATGTACTCTTTATTGTATCAAATGAAAGCACATTTGTCAGAATTTTTTACTAATCTTTAGTAAATTGGTTCTATAATTTATAGGGTTGATGGAGAAAATCCACCAACCCTATTTTAGTGTA
>NZ_CAUPXD010000057.1:0-4156 GCF_963515095.1 uncultured Granulicatella sp.
AATCTGGGCTTATAGCCCCGGTTCAAACCACCCGTTAGACGGGTGGTCATGATTGTTCCTGTAAAGTTCATTAAAAAGTAAAAAACAAAACAATATTATAGTTTAATTTGTGATAAATAAGAGTATAATAGGAAATAATCAGTGAATTTTATTTCAAACTGATTAGAAGCAAGTTCCTATTAACCTAAAAAGGAGAATGATGATGAAAGTTCTATTTATCGCTGCAGAAGCATCCCCTTTTGTAAAAATTGGTGGACTAGGAGATGTGATTGGATCACTTCCCAAAGCGTTACAAGCCGAAGGAGTAGAAGCAAGAGTAGTATTACCACTTTACTCAAGTATCAATCGTGAAAAATTTCCTTTAGTATATAAAAAACATATTTTTGTGCAATTAGGCTGGAGACAAGCTTATTGTGGTATTTTTGAGTGTAATATCGATGGAATTACGTATTATTTTATTGATAATGAACAGTATTTTAATCGCTCAACTGTTTATGGACAAGAAGATGATGGTGAGCGTTTTGCATTCTTTTCAAAAGCTGCATTAGAAATTTTACCTCATATTGATTATCAACCGAATATTATTAATGCGAATGATTGGCATACAGCATTATCCATTATTTATTTAGATGACTTCAAATCAAGAGAAATGGAATTTTATCAAGGAATGCAAACTGTATTGTCTATTCATAATATTGAATTCCAAGGAAAGTTTAATCCGTATAGTATGGGAGATTTATTTGGATTAGATAATAAGTATTTTGATGCATTGATTTATAATGGTGATTTGAACTTATTAAAAGGAGCGATTCAATTAGCAAATCGTGTGAATACAGTCAGTCAAACTTATGCAAAAGAAATTTTAAATCCATATTTTTCTTATGGACTAGATAAAATATTGCAAGTAGAGCAAGGAAAATTAGTAGGAATTGTGAATGGACTAGATACAGATACATTTAATCCAGAAACAGATACTCATTTAGAAAAAAATTATTCTTTATCCTCAATCACAAAAAAAGTGGAAAATAAATTAGCATTTCAAAGACAAATGGCCTTAGAAGAAAATCCTCATAAGATGATGGTAGGAATGGTTACAAGATTAACGCATCAAAAAGGAATTGATTTAGTTTTAGACGTAGCAGATCAATTGTTAGACTTAGGAATCCAATTAGTGATTTTAGGAACGGGTGATGCTCATTATGAATCAGCCTTACGCTCATTAGAATATCGTAGACATGATGTTGTTAGAAGTTTAATTATGTTCTCAAGTGAAATGTCTTCAAAAGTATACGCTTCATGTGATGCATTTTTAATGCCTTCTAAAACTGAACCATGTGGCTTATCACAATTAATTTCTATGCGTTATGGAACAGTTCCAATTGTTCATCGTGTAGGAGGATTATATGATACTGTTCAACCATTTGATGGGGTTCATGGAACAGGATTTACATTTGAAAGTTTTAATTCTGGAGATTTATTAGATGCAGTAAGACGAACAAAAGAAGTCTATGATTTTCAAAAGGAAAATTGGACATCCATTGTTTCTCAAGCAATGAGTAAAGATGTTAGTTGGAATCAATCTGCGAAGCAATATGTTTCATTATATCAATCAATTTTATAAAAAGGGTTAAGGTGATTTTTGTGAATTCATTAAATTTTCAACAACGTATCGAGCAAACATTACAAATTCAATTTGGTGTAACAATTGATCATGCTAGTAAACGTCAAGTTTATGAAGCGATGATGAGAAGTGTTCGTGAGATTTTATCTCAAAAGAAATTTGGATATGAACAAGAATTAAAAAAACGTAGAGTGAAACGTGCGTACTATATGTCTATGGAATTTTTAGTGGGAAGAACGTTAAGAAATAATTTATTTAATTTAGGAATTGAACAAGAAATTCAAACATATTTAAGTAAACATCATATTTCTTTGGATGAAATTTATCAAATTGAACCTGATCCAGGGCTTGGAAATGGTGGTTTAGGTCGTCTAGCTTCTTGTTATTTAGATGCATTAACGAGTCAAGATTATCCAGTAACAGGATTTTCTATTCTATATGAATATGGAATTTTCAAACAAGTGATTAATAATGGTTGGCAACAAGAATTTCCGGATCACTGGTTAGATTTAGGAAAATATGGATTAGTTTATCGTAGTGATGAAGAAGTAGAAGTTCGTTTCTATGGAAATATTAAAGAAGAAATGACATCAGAAGGATTCCGTGTGACTCATGAAAATTATACGGCTATTCAAGCTGAACCATATGATTTATTAATTTCAGGATATGATACAGATACTGTTAATACTTTACGCTTATGGGAAGCAAAAGCCAAAACAGGATTTAATATGAAATTATTTGAACGTGGAGAATATTCTCGTTCTTCAGAAGCAGAAGCGATTGCATCTTCTATTTCTAAATTATTATATCCAGCAGATAGCACAAGAGAAGGAAAAGAATTACGAATTAAACAACAATATTTCTTCATTAGTGCCTCACTACAACAACTAGTGAAAAATCATTACCGTGAATTTGGAACTTTAGAGAACTTCCATGAATATGCAGCACTTCATATTAATGATACTCACCCAGCGATGGCAGTGGCAGAATTTATGAGATTATTAATTGATGAATATCATTATTCTTGGGAAAAATCATGGGACATCACTACGAAAACATTTGCTTATACGAACCATACCATTATGTCTGAAGCGTTAGAAAAATGGGCTGTGGATTTGTTCCAACCAATTCTTCCAAGAATTTATTCTATTATAGAAGAAATTAATCGTCGCTTCTGTCAATGGGTGATTGATATGGGTTATGAAATGACATTACCAGAAACAGCGATTATTTATGATGGTATGATTAAAATGGCGAACTTATCAATCGTTGGTAGCCATTATGTCAATGGTGTATCGAAATTGCATAGTGATATTTTAGTCGATTCTACATTCCGTGCATTCTACTCTTTATATCCGGATAAATTTGGCAATGTAACGAATGGTATTGCACATAGAAGATGGTTAGGACAAGCAAATCCTGAGTTAACGAATTATTTAGAATCATTAATCGGTATTGATTTTGTAAAAGATTTATCTAAAATTTCTAAGTTATTAGAGTATAAAGATGATGAGAAAGTTTTACATGCATTAAAAAATATTAAACATCAGAAGAAACAACAATTGGCAGCGTACATTCAAGATACATTAGGAATTACGGTAAATCCAAATTCTATTTTTGATGTACAAGTGAAGAGACTTCATGAATATAAACGTCAATTATTAAATGCTTTGCATATTGTTTATTTATATCAAGCCATTAAATATCAAGGATTAAGACCAACACCAAGAACCTTTATTTTCGCTGCAAAAGCTTCATCTGGATATGATATGGCGAAAAATATTATTAAATTTATCCATTCCATCTCACAATTAATTGAAAGTGATGAATTAGTAAGAGAATATATCAAAGTAGTCTTTATTCCAGATTATAAAGTAAGTCTTGCAGAAATTATTTTACCGGCAGCAGATGTGAGTGAACAAATTTCTCAAGCAGGTAAAGAAGCAAGTGGTACTGGTAATATGAAATTAATGTTAAATGGGGCTATTACATTAGGAACATTAGATGGAGCTAATGTTGAAATTCTTGAAGCTGTTGGAGAAGAAAATATTGTAATTTTTGGATTAGAAACAGAAGAAGTCAATCAATTAGTTGCAGAAGGGTATAAACCTTGGGAATGGTATAATCGTTCTGAAAGAGTGAAGCAAACACTTGATTTTATTCGTACGATGACGGTTGGTGGTATGAACTTTAATTTCTTAGTAGATTATTTATTGAATCATGATCCATTTATGTGTTTAGCAGATTTTGAATCGTATATTCATGCGCAACAACAAATTGAAGCTGCATATAATAATGAAAAACAATGGGAAAAGATGAGTTTAATAAATACTGCAAAAGCGGGTATTTTCTCAGCGGATCGTTCCGTAAAAGAATATGCAGATAGAATTTGGCACATTCAACAAGTGAAATAGGCGAAATGGACTTCTCTGAAGTAGCGAAGGACGGCAGCAGCCCTTTCGGTCTCATGCCTAAACTTCGAGCCTAGGTATCGAATTTTATTTGAAACAAAGTACCAAAAAAAGACAAAAAGAT
>NZ_CAUPXD010000058.1:0-4132 GCF_963515095.1 uncultured Granulicatella sp.
AGCTATATAGGATAAGTTAGTGCTTGTTGCACTTGACTTGACAATTCACGATTTTATTCTAATATCCATTAATACTAAATGTTTGCTTAGTGATAAAATTAAATCTAAATCATCACTAAAATCAATTCTTAGAGTACTATTTATAATATCTAGAATTTTTAATACGAGATTATTAATTCTATTTGTAATTACAAAATTTGGTGCGAATTTTATATATGAATCAGAAGGAAGTACAGAAACAAACTGTAACATGAAAGCATCCGATTCTTTTCTGCAAAAAAGAACACCATACATATTTTCAATAATATTAATATATTCTCTAGTAATATTTTTAAATTTATCACTAAACTTTTCATTTTGGTAAGAAGCTAAAATACGGTGATTTTTACTAATTCTATTAATCGAAACAATAATATATTTCATAAAATAGTCGAATGAAATTTCAGACATTGAGATTCCGTTTTTATTATTCTCTTCAACAATACTTTTAATTAGTTCTTCATATTCTCTAGTATTGAATTCGTCACTATAGTTATTTATAATACAAATTCGTTTATCTAATTCTGAACCAACAATTCTAACACCATAATTAGGTCGTCTTTCAATTTCTAAATTATATGTAGCTACATCGTTTTCAATTTTCTTTAAAATATTTGAAATAGTATTTCTAGATATATATAATTCCTCACTAAAATAGTCAATTTTCACAAACGTTTCTTCATTCAATAGTATTTTTAAAATAAATTTTTTTCTCTCATCTGTTGTATTTGGAAAATTAATTTCATTTGACTCCTCAATAAGTTTATCAAATAATTGATGATTCTTAATTTCTAATAAATATCCGTAATGTTTTTTGGAAATAATACTTGCTCCATATTTTTCTATAATTTCATTTATTTCTTTAATTCTATTTCTAAATGTTTTATCACTAATCGATAACTCTTTTGATAAATCGCGTGAAGTCTTAAATTCATTTTCAGAAAGTCTAGTTAAAATCTCATACAAATTTGCATCCATATTAAATACTCCTATTCTACACTACAAATTCTAAACCTAATGAAAATGTACGTCAATATACCGAATATTTTATGAATTAAATTTTTTCCAAAAAAACAAGCATTTGTAACAATACGAAAAAATTTATCTACTAAATGATTTTTTCTGTGAGAATAAGACTCACTTTTACAAACTTACTTTCATCCATTGCTACTTCGTGTCAGTTCAAACACTTTTATTATTATTATTTTTCCCTCTAAAGATTTTTAGATAATCATTACTATTATTTACAATAATTTGGAAATAACTATCTCTAAAACACCCCCTCATAAACACCCGTCAAAATAGAAATGGCTTTTCCCCGTAGCACGAGTACTAGAAGCCGTCCCATCGGATTCTAGTACTGGAAAATTTGAGACCCTAGGCTCAAATTTTAGCCAAGAGACCGATAGGGCTACTGGCGTCCATTGCTACATTCGGAAAAGTCAATTTCTATGATCTTATATGAAAAAACACCCTGTGGAAATCCACAGAGTGTTGAAATGTTGATATATAAAATATTAACGTTTTGAGGCTATGGCTCTTTCAGAGCTTCGCAGCCGTGGCTGTAAGTTGCTAAAGCAACAACACCCACGTCAATTGTTCACACCAGTTCTCAATAAAAAAGTACCCTGTAAAAACAGAGTACTTTGAATTCGTAATATATAATATTAACGTTTTGAGAATTGTGATGCTTTACGAGCTTTTTTAAGACCTGGTTTTTTACGTTCTTTCATACGAGGATCACGAGTTAATAAACCAGCAGCTTTTAAAGCGCCACGGAAATCAGGATCAACTGTTAATAATGCACGAGCGATACCATGACGGATAGCTCCTGATTGACCAGTGAATCCACCACCATTAACGTTTACTAATACATCGTAAGTTCCGATTGTTTCAGTAATGTTTAAAGGTTGTTTGATTACTTCGTGTAAGTAAGCAAATGGAATGTATTCTTCAATTGATTTTTTGTTAATAGTAATTTTACCTGTCCCTGGTACTAAGATAACACGGGCAGTTGAGTTTTTACGGCGTCCAGTGCCGCGGTATTGTGCTTGAGCCAATGCTTTTTCCTCCTTAAATTAGTGATTGGATGTCTACTGCTACTGGTTGTTGTGCAGCATGTGGATGTTCAGCTCCACCGTAAACATGTAATTTAGTAAATTGACGACGTCCTAAAGAGTTTTTAGGTAACATGCCTTTGATTGATAATTCAACTAATTTACGAGAGTTGTTTGCACGTAATTCACCAGCTGTACGAGCAGTCAATCCACCTGGGTGGTTTGAGTGGTGATAGTAAACTTTATCAGATGCTTTTTTACCTGTTAAAGCAACTTTATCAGCGTTGATGATGATTACGAAATCACCTGTGTCAACGTTAGGTGTAAATGTTGGTTTGTTTTTTCCACGTAAAATGCTTGCAGCAACAGCTGAAAGACGTCCTAATGGTACATCAGTAGCGTCGATTACAACCCAGTTACGTTCAGTAGTGCTAGCTTTTGCCATAAATGTTGTACGCACGAT
The DNA here is from genome assembly GCF_963515095.1 of uncultured Granulicatella sp. Classification (GTDB taxonomy): domain Bacteria; phylum Bacillota; class Bacilli; order Lactobacillales; family Aerococcaceae; genus Granulicatella. The sequence goes on from NZ_CAUPXD010000058.1 coordinate 2,560, forward strand.
TATTTCCTCCAAATTCTTCTTGGTATTTCTTCACATTGAGTTTAACGGGGCTCAATGGTGGTTTATCTAATTGGAATATCGAGTGATTCCTTTACTAATTGTAAATAATCTCTCAGATAATTATTTAGCTAATGCTGATTTAGCTTGTTCAGCTAAAACAGTGAATGCTGCTGCATCGTTAACTGCTAAGTCAGCTAACATTTTGCGGTTCATTTCGATACCAGCTAATTTTAAGCCGTGCATTAATTTGCTGTAGCTTAATCCGTTTAAGCGAGCTGCCGCATTGATACGTGCAATCCATAATTTACGGAAATCACGTTTCTTTTGACGACGGTCACGGTAAGCATACATGTATGATTTCATGACTGCTTGTTTAGCTGTTTTAAATAATTTTGATTTCGCTCCGTAGTAACCTTTAGCTAATTTTAAAACACGGTTACGACGACGACGAGTAACTGTTCCACCTTTAACACGTGGCATAATTAATTCCTCCTTGGTCTTTCAGTCTCTTGCGACTGTCTAGAAAATGTAATAGTTTTGCGTGCTGAATTAACGCATTTGACTTAATTGTTGTTTAATACGTTTGATGTCAGTAGCGTGAACCATTGTTTGTTTACGCAAGTGACGACGTTGTTTCTTAGTTTTACCATGGAAACGGTGGCTTGTGAAGGCTTGTGAACGTTTTAATCCTCCACCACCTGTACGTTTGAAACGTTTAGCTGAACCACGGTGTGTTTTTTGTTTTGGCATGAGACTTTCCTCCTGTTACTTTTTACTTATCATTTTTGGGCGCTAACATCAAGAACATGCTTCGTCCGTCCATTTTTGCCTTTTGTTCGACAGTTGCAAGTTCACTAACTTGTTCTGCCAAACGTTCTAAAACCTTTTGTCCAATCTCTTTATGAGTAATGGCACGTCCTTTAAAGCGGATTGTAGCTTTCACTTTGTCGCCTTTTTCAAGAAACTTTTGCGCTGCTTTCAATTTCGTATTAAAGTCGTTTTCATCGATTGTAGGGCTTAGACGCACTTCTTTGATATTGATGACTTTTTGATTTTTACGAGCTTCACGTTCTTTCTTTTGTTGCTCAAAGCGATACTTACCATAATCCATAATTCGAGCAACTGGTGGTTTTGCATTTGGCGAAACTAAAACTAAATCTAGTCCAGCTTGTTCTGCTAAACGTAATGCATCGTTTTTTGTTTGAACACCAATCTGTTCACCGTTATTGTCAATAACACGTAACTCACGAGCTCGAATTCCATCATTGACCATCATATCTTTTGCTATGATTGTTCACCTCCAAAATTTTTGAGAGAAAAAAGCAAAAAAGCAACGAGAACAAAATATCCCCGCTGCCAATGTCTTCATTAAATAAACATTACTATCGGCCCAAGGACTTTTGTCAACTTAGGCGAGAAGCGGGATGCTTCTGCTTGTTTTCTCAACTTCTGTAGTTTACAGTAATCCTCTACTCTTGTCAACAATTTTCTACAAAATTATTTTTATTTTTTTAAATCGCCGAATTGTAAAATGAAGTGCAACAAAAAACATAACTATCTGATATACTTAAGT
>NZ_CAUPXD010000059.1:0-4130 GCF_963515095.1 uncultured Granulicatella sp.
ATATTCTAGTTCATATATACTTTGAAATTCATACTCTTCGAAAATCTCTTCAAACTACGTCAGCTTCGCCTTGCCGCACTCAAGTACAGTATGCGGCTAGCTTCCTAGTTTGCTCTTTGATTTTCATTGAGTATGAAATTGAGTTTTTGTTCAATCTCTTTTTACATTACTAATGTGACTAGAAAATGCCATATATGTTCTGAATGAACTATAACAAAGAGGGATATATCTGAATTTTAAATAAACCAGTCTAGAGCCTAAGAAGATAGTGAGGGTTCTAGATTGGTTTTTAATAATTGATAAAATTAGATTTATATTTAAAGTGGTTTTAGACAATAAAAAATTTTAAGCCATTTTATAATGGTTGTTTTATGATTATATCACCTAAGTATAAAAAAGTATTAATATATTTGGCATAGAAAGTAGTTTCTTAATAATGTGTTATATAAAATATTTATAAAAGTATATTCTATCTTACAACAAATATTGAAAGCGCTTTTAAAAAGGTATATAATGGGTTCATAAAACAAGGAAAATGAAACATAGACAAGATACGTTATAAGAAATGTAATAAATAATTTTCTTGGAGTTTATCGTATGTAAGAAACAGAAATAGATTCTTGATAGAATTGAGAATTAACATATCGTAAACTATATATTTTTAAAATAGGGAGTGTGGTGCTGCTGTATACAAATAAAAATCTGTAGAAAGGAGGATAGGGTATGATTATTACAAAAATTAGCCGTTTAGGAACTTATGTGGGAGTAAATCCACATTTTGCAACATTGATAGATTTTCTAGAAAAAACAGGACTAGAAAATTTAACAGAAGGTCCGATTGCTATCGATGGTAATCGATTGTTTGGGAATTGCTTTACTTATCTAGCAGATGGTCAAGCAGGGGCTTTCTTTGAAACACACCAAAAATATTTGGATATTCATTTAGTTTTGGAAAACGAAGAAGCCATGGCTGTTACGTCGCCGGAAAATGTAAGCGTTACCCAAGAGTATGATGAAGAGAAGGATATTGAATTATACACAGGGAAAGTGGAACAGTTGGTTCATTTGAGAGCTGGCGAATGTCTCATCACTTTTCCAGAAGATTTACATCAACCCAAGGTTCGTATAAATGATGAACCTGTGAAAAAAGTTGTCTTTAAAGTTGCGATTTCTTAATGTAGAAAGGGAAGAACGATGAAAAAAATGAGAAAGTTTTTATGTCTAGCTGGAGTTGCGCTAGCAGCCGTTGCCTTGGTAGCTTGTTCAGGAAAAAAAGAAGCTACAACTAGTACTGAACCACCGACAGAATTATCTGGTGAGATTACAATGTGGCACTCCTTTACTCAAGGACCACGTTTAGAAAGTATTCAAAAATCAGCAGATGCCTTCATGCAAAAGCATCCGAAAACGAAAATTAAGATTGAAACATTCTCTTGGAATGACTTCTATACTAAATGGACTACAGGTTTAGCAAATGGGAATGTGCCAGATATCAGTACAGCTCTTCCTAACCAAGTAATGGAAATGGTCAACTCAGATGCTTTGGTTCCGCTAAATGATTCTATCAAGCGTATTGGACAGGATAAATTTAACGAAACTGCCTTAAATGAAGCAAAAATCGGAGATGATTACTACTCTGTTCCTCTTTATTCACATGCACAAGTTATGTGGGTTAGAACTGATTTGTTAAAAGAACATAATATTGAGGTTCCTAAAACTTGGGATCAACTCTATGAAGCTTCTAAAAAATTGAAAGAAGCTGGAGTTTATGGATTATCTGTTCCGTTCGGAACAAATGACTTAATGGCAACACGCTTCTTGAACTTCTACGTACGTAGTGGTGGAGGAAGCCTCTTAACAAAAGATCTTAAAGCAGATTTGACAAGCCAACTTGCTCAAGATGGTATTAAATACTGGGTTAAAATGTATAAAGAAATCTCACCTCAAGATTCTTTGAACTTTAATGTCCTTCAACAAGCTACCTTGTTCTATCAAGGAAAAACAGCATTTGACTTTAACTCTGGCTTCCATATTGGAGGAATTAATGCCAACAGTCCTCAATTGATTGATTCGATTGATGCTTATCCTATTCCAAAAATCAAAGAATCTGATAAGGACCAAGGAATTGAAACCTCAAACATTCCAATGGTTGTTTGGAAAAATTCAAAACACCCAGAAGTTGCTAAAGCATTCTTAGAATCACTTTATAACGAAGAAGACTACATTAAATTCCTTGATTCAACTCCAGTAGGTATGTTGCCAACTATTAAGGGGATTAGCGATTCTGCAGCCTATAAAGAAAATGAAACTCGTAAGAAATTTAAACATGCTGAAGAAGTAATTACTGAAGCTGTTAAAAAAGGTACTGCTATTGGTTATGAAAATGGACCAAGTGTACAAGCTGGTATGTTGACTAACCAACACATTATTGAACAAATGTTCCAAGATATCATTACAAATGGAACAGATCCTATGAAAGCAGCAAAAGAAGCAGAAAAACAATTAAACGATTTATTTGAGGCTGTTCAGTAGATGTAAAAGACTAGAAAATAGGTGGGCTAGTGAGCTGAAAAGCCCTAGCCCAATCTTGTAAAAGAAGGGAGAAGGAGAATGGTTAAAGAACGTAATTTAACTCGCTGGATATTTGTTTTGCCAGCTATGATTATCGTAGGATTACTCTTTGTTTATCCGTTTTTCTCGAGTATTTTTTATAGCTTTACCAATAAGCATTTGATTATGCCCAATTATAAATTTGTTGGTTTAGCTAACTATAAAGCTGTGCTATCAGATCCCAACTTCTTTAATGCGTTCTTTAATTCAATTAAGTGGACCGTGTTCTCATTAGTTGGTCAAGTTTTAGTAGGGTTTGTATTGGCTTTAGCTCTTCACAGAGTACGCCACTTCAAGAAATTATATAGGACCTTATTGATTGTTCCTTGGGCGTTTCCTACAATCGTCATTGCCTTTTCTTGGCAGTGGATTCTAAACGGGGTTTATGGCTACTTACCTAATCTAATCGTAAAATTAGGTTTAATGGATCATACACCTGCATTTTTGACAGATAGTACATGGGCATTCCTATGTTTGGTGTTTATCAACATTTGGTTTGGAGCGCCGATGATTATGGTTAATGTGCTTTCAGCTTTGCAAACAGTACCAGAAGAACAATTTGAAGCTGCTAAGATAGATGGTGCTTCAAGTTGGCAGGTGTTCAAGTTTATCGTCTTTCCACATATTAAAGTGGTTGTAGGTCTTTTAGTTGTTTTGAGAACTGTATGGATCTTTAATAACTTTGATATCATCTACCTAATTACTGGTGGTGGACCAGCCAATGCTACAACGACGCTTCCAATTTTTGCTTACAACCTGGGTTGGGGAACTAAATTGTTGGGTCGTGCTTCAGCAGTCACAGTATTGCTCTTTATCTTCTTGGTGGCGATTTGCTTTATCTACTTTGCTATCATCAGTAAGTGGGAAAAGGAGGGTAGAAAATAATGAAGAAGAAATCCAGTATTTATTTAGATATTCTCTCACATGCACTCTTGATTGGTGCGACTATTGTTGCAATTTTCCCATTGGTATGGATTATCATATCGTCTGTCAAGGGGAAAGGGGAATTGACTCAGTATCCAACACGATTTTGGCCTGAACAGTTCACATTAGATTATTTTACTCATGTTATCAACGATTTGCACTTTATTGATAACATTCGAAATAGTTTAATCATTGCCTTAGCTACAACCCTTATTGCGATTATTATTTCTGCTATGGCAGCCTATGGTATTGTTCGATTCTTTCCTAAATTGGGAGCAATCATGTCGAGATTACTTGTCATTACCTACATTTTCCCACCAATTTTGTTAGCAATTCCCTATTCAATTGCTATTGCTAAAGTTGGGTTAACAAACAGTTTATTTGGCTTGATGATGGTTTATCTATCTTTTAGTGTTCCATATGCAGTTTGGCTCTTAGTTGGATTTTTCCAAACAGTTCCAATTGGAATTGAAGAAGCAGCTCGAATTGATGGTGCAAATAAATTTGTTACGTTTTATAAAGTTGTGCTACCGATTGTAGCACCAGGTATTGTAGCAACAGCTATTTATACATTTATCAATGCTTGGAATGAATTC
>NZ_CAUPXD010000060.1:0-3735 GCF_963515095.1 uncultured Granulicatella sp.
AAAAGTGTTGATTTCAGTAGTAGCAATATTCCAGTTTTATCGATTGTAGCAAGTAATGATAAGATTTTAAATTGGGAAAAATATGAAGCTAGTAAGTCTCGTTTGCCTAAGTCTAGTGAAGAACTTATGATTGAAGGTGGAAATCATAGTGGTTTTGGAATGTATGGAGAACAAAAAGGAGATGGGAAAGCTTCGATTTCAAATAAAGAACAACAACAGAAAGTGATTGAAAAATTGACGGAATTTATGAAAAAAACAAAATAGTTTGCTGATTACAGCTAGAATTTTAAAGAAAAAGCGTTAAAGTCATAGCAATTTTAACTAAAAAGTTTTACAATAGAAGCGATAGACAAAATAGAAGGGAAGTTATTAAAAATGGCAGATAAAGTGCGTGTACGTTATGCACCAAGTCCAACAGGGCATTTGCATATTGGTAATGCAAGAACAGCTCTATTTAATTATTTATTCGCAAGACATTACGGTGGAGAATTTATTATTCGTATTGAAGATACTGACCGTAAAAGAAATATTGCTCATGGGGAAGAAAGTCAATTAGAAAACTTAACTTGGTTAGGAATTGACTGGGATGAAGGTCCAGATAAACCAAAAAATGTAGGACCATATCGTCAATCAGAACGTGAACATATTTATAATCCATTAATTGAACAATTAATTGCTGAAGATAAAGCTTATAAATGCTATATGACTGAAGAAGAATTAGAAGCAGAACGTGAAGCACAACGTGCAAATGGAGAAATGCCACACTATAGTGGGCAACATGCTCATTTAACACAAGAACAACGTGATGCTTTTGAAGCAGAAGGACGTACTCCAGTTGTTCGTTTCAGAGTTCCTCAAAATAGAACATATACTTTTGATGATATTGTTAAAGGTGAAATTACTTTTGAATCTGGTAGTGTCGGTGGCGACTTTGTTATTTTAAAACGTGACGGTATGCCAACGTATAACTTTGCAGTAGCAGTGGATGACCACTTTATGGAAATTACTCATGTATTACGTGGGGATGACCATATTGCAAATACTCCTAAACAAATGATGGTGTATGAAGCATTTGGATGGGATACTCCTAGATTTGGTCATATGACATTAATTATTAATACAGAAACTGGTAAAAAATTATCAAAACGTGATGAGTCTATTTTACAATTTATTGAACAATATAAAGATTTAGGCTATTTACCAGAAGCGATGTTCAACTTCATTACTTTATTAGGATGGTCTCCACAAGGGGAAGATGAAATTTTCTCAAGAGAAGAATTTATTCAAATTTTTGATGAAAAACGTCTTGGTAAATCTCCAGCTGCATTCGATCCTAAGAAATTAGAATGGATTAACAACACTTATGTGAAGAAAACTCCATTAGAAGAAGTTGCTCCATTAGCAATTCAACAATTACAATTAGCAGGTTTATTACCTGAAACATTGAGTGAAGAGCAACAAGTTTGGGCGAATAAATTAGTAGCGTTATACCATGATCAAATGAGCTACATGAATGAGATTGTTTCTATTTCAAGTTTATTCTTCCAAAAAGACTTCGTTGTGGAAAATGATGAAGCAAGAGAAGTACTTCAAGGTGAAACAGTGCCAACTGTACTTCATGCATTCAAAGCTCAACTAGAAGCTTTAGAAGTGTTTGATGAGGCTAGTGTGATGGCAGCAATTAAGGCTGTTCAAAAAGAAACTGGTGTAAAAGGTAAGAACTTATTTATGCCAATTCGTGTGGCAACAAGTGGTCAAACTCATGGTCCATCTTTAGGTCAAACGATTGAATTATTAGGAAAAGAACGTAGCCTTGTACACTTAAACGAAGCGTTGGCTTTAATCCAAGCTTAGATATTCGAATTAGACTTCCTTTAATAGTAGTATTAGGACGGCAGTAGCCTCGCTTTGCGAGTCTCTTGCCTAAAATTCGAGCCTAGGGTCTCGAATTTACCTGTAATATCAGCCAGAATGGCTGATATTACTCATACTACTATAGGAAGTCTATTCTTGTTTTACGGATAATTATGAGTGGGCGTATGAGATGGGACTTCCTTTAATAGTAGTATTAGGACGGCAGAAGCCTCGCCAAGCGAGTCTCTTGCCTAAAATTCGAGCCTAGGGTCTCGAATTTACCTGTAATATCAGCCAGAATGGCTGATATTACTCATACTACTATAGGAAGTCTTTTCTTATTGAACGGATAATTATGAGAGGGCGTATAAGATGAGACTTCCTGTGATAGTAGCATTAGGACGGCAGTAGCCTCGCTTTACGAGTATCTTGCTCATGCTATTATAGGAAGTCTTTTCTTATTTAGGTTGTTCGATAAATCCTTATTTAGAGAAAAATTATGAGGGAGTAGTTTGTATCGTATTTTTTCTATCATTAAATGTTGGACTATATATGTGTAGTATTTTTATATATCAAAATAATTTTATGTTTTCGCTTGCAAAGAATTGAGAATTTATATAAAATACGAAGTAAATAAGTGTTGACAAGGTGATCGAGATGTTGCTATCATTGACAGACAGACAGACAGACAGACAGACAGGGGTAAGTCTGTCTTATTTGAATACATTTTTTATAACAGACAATAAAGGAGCACTATCTATCAAAGATAGGTATTTCTTTGTTGTCTGTTTTTGTTTGTTTAAGAACCTTGAAAATGACCCATAAAAGCTTTAAGGAGGTATGAATTTTAAAAGAATGAAAGGTTAGTAATGGGCTAATGTTACATTGTTATGTGATTTTTTGCATAAAATAGTATGACATGAAGTTGAATAGAGAAGGTGCTAGCAGCATAGGAAAGATTATGGATATATACCGTTCTTTTCTAAAGTTTAGTAACCAAGAAAGAAGGAGGAAATATGGAAACTATAAGAAGAAGTCTTTTTGGATATGACAAAAAGGAAGTAGAAGATTTAGTGAAAAAGTTGGAGGAAGAGAATAAAATCCTTAAACAAGAACTGACTGGGAAATCCGAAGCGATTGAACAGTTGAATGCTCAATTATATAAATATCGTTCTCAAGAAGAGCTAATTAGCGAAGCAATTATTGATGCAAAACAGCTATCCAAGCAATTGGTAGAGGAAGCTAAACAACAAGCAACAGAGATGATTGACGCTGCAAATAAAACAATATCAGATGAGTTTGAGCGATTTAATCAAACGATGGATACGTTAAATGAAATGAAGAACAAAGTTGTGGCTCAGAAAGCCGAGTTATCGAAGGAATTGCAAGAACTCTTATTACGTTATAAAAATGCGTTTGAAACCTCAGAGACGGAGGACTTTACTCGTATAAAAGAACATTTAGAGGAGGGGATTGCTCAGTCAGAAAAAGCTTTTGAGAGTTCTAAACAAGTTATTTATATACCTGATGTAATTCAAAACCATCATTAAAACGAAAAAACTAAATTAGAATTAAGAAAGGAAGTAAGTGTGTGAAAAAAGAAAATACAGGTCAACAAAAGCAAATATATTCTATCCGTAAAAATAAAGCGTATGGTGCAAGTTCGGTATTAATTGGGTTAATGGGGTCAGCGTTTTTGTTGAGCGGATTGGCACCTGCGGTTCAAGCTGGAGAACAGGAGAGTAAACCAGAAACAAAACCGGCAGATGGATCAGCTGTGAATGGAACAAATGCACCAACTGTTGAAACGGAGCATCTTATCATTGCGTCTCAACCAAAAGAAAGTGAGCCTAAATCGGAATCAACACCTACAGATAATCC
>NZ_CAUPXD010000061.1:0-3721 GCF_963515095.1 uncultured Granulicatella sp.
AATTTATTTAAAATTTATTTTTCGCAATCGCTTCAAAAGCGAACGTTCGTTAACAACGTATATAATTTACCATAGCAAGAGTTCGTTTGCAAGTCCTTTTATATAAAAAAATTATTTAATTTCATCCTTATCTTCTATTGGCTCTAACCATTCTTTTTTTATATTTTTTTCTAGATTTTTTTGACGTTGATCTTCTTCCATTTTCGGCATCATAATAAATGCATCTCCAAAATTATCAAAGTCATATTCTTCTTCTATTGATGGTAATTGAATATCTTCCGGTAAAATTACTTTTTCTTTTTTTAAAAATTCATCTTTATTGAATCGTAAGCCCATTTTAATCACTCCTTTTATTCTATTATAAGTATCCTTTTCCCTTTTTCAATTATTTTTTCTTATCTTTACAAAAAAACAGGAAGAATCCAATTCTTCCTGATTACATTATTTTTTATTTATTATAAAGAATCATTTATTTTTTCAATTTCAGTTAATAATTCATCATTAGAATTAATTCTTGCAAATGCTGCTGCATCATTTAAGTATACTTTTACTTCTTCAACATTAGAATTATTCCCTAATGAATTCATTGCTAATTGATAATACAATCTTGCTAAATAATAAGTAATATGGTATTGACTACATAACTCAATACCTTTTTTTAATAAATCATTACTCTTTTTATAATTATTATTTTTAGTAAAGAACATAGCACTATGATATAAAACCATTAATACTCTCCATACATCTTCCATTTTTTCTAATTTATGTTTTTCTATTTCTTGAATAGCTTTAATAAAGAAATATTCTGCTTTTTCTATATCTTCTTGTTTTTGATAAACTAATCCTAGCCCTGCATAAGCTAAGTGCAGATAAGTATCTTGGTTTTCATTTTGTTCTGCTAAAATTTTATTAAAGTAAAACAAATCATCTTCCACTTTTTTTCCTTGTAAAACTTGGGTGAATCCTTTTAAGTATAACAAGTGGATTTTTTGTTCATCTGTTAATTGTTCTTTTTGAATGCTTCCAATTAATTTTTCAGCCAATTCATAATCCATTGTTACAATACTTTCTTCTATTTTATCCAAAAGTTTATTTGTAGCAACTTCTTTGGTATTAACACTCGCAAATAAGTCCCCCACATCTAATTGCAGTCGTGCGCACAATTGACTTAATATTTTCATTGAAGGAATTTGACCATGATTTTCAAATCGACTTAACGTTGCCTGCGTACAAATCCCATGACTCAATTCAATTTGAGATAAGCCTTTTTCCTTACGACGCCTTATAAACACTTGAATATCCATAATGATTCTCCTAACTATATAATTTCACTTTTATTGTACATTGTTTTTAGGATTTTTTCCAATAATTTTATTTATTTTTCCTTATATAAAATTTGTCGTATGTTTTATATAAAATACAAATATTTATCATTGTCTTCCCCCTAAAGACACTGCAGACAATTCATTTTAACCTGTTTCATAAAAAGTTTCAACCTTTTAAGTAGGATTTAATCAAGTTTCTTTCTATTTTATTGTATTTTCCTTCTACTATTATAGTTTATTCATCCGAATGATATTGATAAACAAAAAAAGACTGGAATTCTTCATTCCAGCCTCTAACTATTTTATTCTGCAATTTCTACTACTAAATAACGATGTGGTTCTTTACCTTCTGAATGAGTAGAAATACGTTTATTTTTACTTAAATATGCATGAATTTGTTTTCTTTCATATGCAGGTAATGGTTCTAAATATACCGGTTGTTTTGTTTTTAAAACACGGCGTGCTGTTTTTTCTGCAATTTGTTGTAACGCTTCAGTACGACGTAAACGATAATCCCCTACATCTACTTGCACAGACATTCTACCTTTAACAAAACGATGAACTGAAACTTGTGCTAATACTTGTAAAGCATTTAAAATTTTACCATATTTACCAATTAATAATCCTGGCTTATCTGTTTCAAAAATAAAGTTCATTTTTTCTTTTTGTACTTCTACATGAACGTCACTTGGTGCACCATAAATTTCTGCAATTTGTTCTAAATAAGCTTTTGTAACATGAGCAGCTTCTTCAATATGATTATCTAATACTTCAACTGCTTCATCAGATTCTTCATAGTTATCTTCAATATCAAATTCTTCGTCATCAAAAGATTCTTCGACTTCTTCAACAACTACTTCTTCTTGTTTAGTTTTTTCTTTAACAGTAATTGATACTACCGCATCTTTTTGTCCGAATCCAAATAATCCTTTTTTACCTTCTTCAATTACTTCAATTTCTACATCATCTTGTGTTAATTGTAATTGACGTAATCCTTTTTGGATAGCTTTTTCTACTGAAGCATCATTTACTCGAATTGTTTGTGTCATCTTCTATATCCTCCATATTGCAAATTTACATGTATTATCTCATGTTCTTTGGATCTGAACAAGTCTATTCTTTAACTTCTGCCGTGTTTTTTCTTAGCTTTTTCTAAAGCTTTCTCACGACGACGTTTTTCATGTGCAATAGCTTTTTGTTCTGCAATAAATGTAAATGGATTATTCATTAATAATGTTTGAATAACCATAAAGATATTCCCTACAACCCAATATAATGATAACGCACTTGGGAATGTTAAAGCTGTAAACCCAATCATTGCTGGTAATACAAATAACATAATTTTTCCAGCCGCTCCACTATCTTGCATTTTCATTGTTAACCAAGAAGTTGCATAAGTTGTAGCTACTACTAAAATTGGTAAAATGAAAAATGGATCTGGTTGATCTAAATTAAACCATAAGAATGAACCTGTTTTTAATGCTTCTGTACGACTAATTGCTTGATATAAAGCAATCATTACAGGTAATTGAATCGCTACTGGTAAACATCCAGCATATTGATTCACACCTTCTCTTTCATATAATGCTGAAATTTCTTCTCGTAAAATTTCTTGAGTTTGGTGATCACGAGCAGAATATTTTTCTCGAAGTTTATTAATTTCTGGTTGTAAAATAGCTGTTTGTCTTGTTGTCTTATATTGGAAGTGCATCACAGGAACTAGTACAATTCTTGTTATAATTGTAAATACAATAATTCCTAAACCATAACTATTTCCAAAAATATGAGATAAAGTAATAATAAATTGAGATAAATTATAAATAATCACTCGATCCCAAATCCCTGTACTTTCTGCTGTTACAGGTGTTGTGCTACATGCTGCTAAAAATAATGTTAAAACCGCTAATGTTAAAGCTAATTTATGCTTTTTCTTCACTTAATTCCCTACTTTCTCCATTATAATCATCTTTTATTAAAATCTTTCCCAATTTTAATACATGCATCATACATCTTTTTACTTCTTGATAATTCATAGATACTACAGGTTTACGTGCGATCACGATAAAATCAATCTCTGACTGTAATTGTGGCTTTAGTTCTGTTAATACACTTCGTATTAATCGTTTGATACGATTTCTAACAACTGCATTTCCTAATTTTTTACTCACAGAAATTCCTACTCTAAAATGAGATTGATTCGATTTATCGATTTGATAAACCACAAATTGACGATTCGCTACTGAATTTCCATGATGAAAAACTCGTTGAAACTCTTGCTCTTTCTTTACTCGATAAGACTTACGCATACACTCACCTTTATCTAAGTTTTTAAAACATTTATAATCATGACCACCCGTCTAACGGGTGGTTTGAACCGGGGCTATAAGCCCAGATTA
>NZ_CAUPXD010000062.1:0-3591 GCF_963515095.1 uncultured Granulicatella sp.
CGCTTTCAAACTTTCTACGCATATACTGTACCATAAACATTTCTAAAATGGAATAGCTCGAATAATTTGTATATTACACAATTTGTGTTATACTAAAGATACAAAAAGAGCCGAGCTCGAACTCGACTCTCTTGTAGACCGTTAAAAAGACGGTGGCTTATTGAATGATTTAAATAACACCACTCAACTCGTCAAAGTTGTGAGCGGTGTTATTTTTTTGTCATTATTTCTATGATTTTGACAATCAAAGATAACAATGCCAATAGTACCATGGCAAAGGTTCCTATCAATGTCATTACTTCATAGCTTGACAAATCGCAACCTCCTTCCTAGTAGATTTAATTCAATGCTCATAAGCATCACCTACCTTATTAAGAGATTGCCACCGCTTTCAAACTTTCTACGCATATACTGTACCATAAACATTTCTAAAATGGAATAACTCTATTTTTATTTCATTCAATTAGGAAATTACGGTCCCCTCTGATAAAATTCCAAAAGAAAAAATTTCTTTGCTGCATCAATAAAAATCCATTCTTAATGGATTTTTATAGGGAAAATTCGAGACCAAGGCTCGAATTTTAGCCATGAGACTCGCTTTGCGAGGCTGCTGGCGACCTTGCATACAAAGGAATTTTTTCTTTTGGAATTTTATATACGAAAAACCCCTGTCCGTGATTTCTCACCGACAGGGGGCAATAGAAAAGTCTATATCTTATAAATATTGTTCTAACAATTCTTCTAATTGTTCTTTAGAATGGTAGCCGATTACTTTATTTACGACTTCTCCATCTTTCTTAACAAGTAAAGTTGGAATACTCATTACTCCAAATTGACGAGCAGTATTAGGATTTTCATCAACATCTACTTTTGCAAAAGTCACTTTATCTCCCAATTCTTCGTCTAATGCATCGATAACTGGAGCTTGCATACGACATGGTCCACACCAAGGTGCCCAAAAGTCAACTAACACAACTCCTTCATTTGTTTTTTCTACAAAATTGCTATCATTTAATGATTGTACCATTAAAATCACCCTTTCTTCTCACTTGTAAACATAGTATATCAAGCCTTATTCTATTTACAAAATATTCTGCTCACGAAACATCATCCTTTACTACATCAGTAAAACTCAATCAGAAAAGTCTATTTCTAAACTATTTAAATAAAACAACTGTAGCCCCGTTTCCTCCCATATTAATTGGAGCAAATTCATAAGAAGCCACACTACGATGTTTCTTCAGAGTCTTATGAACACCTTGTTGAATCGCACCCGTACCGCGACCATGAATAATCGTCACACGAGGATATCCCGCTAATAAAGCAGCATCTAAGAACAATTCTAAATCCTTAATCGCTTCCTCATAACGTTTCCCACGTAGATCCAATTCCGTTGAAACATGACTCGAACGATGACTCTTCACAATCACTTGAGTTGGTTTACTTGGTTCTTCATCAATACTAATCAAATCTTCAACCGGCATTTTCATCTTAATAATGCCCATTTGAACAACCCATTCTTGATCGGAAATTTTTTCAACTAATGTTCCTCTTTGTCCAAAACTTGTAACTTCTACACTTTGTCCTGGACGCAATGATTTCTTAGCTTTTTCACGTTTTAATACTTTATTTTTCTTCAACGCTTGCTCATGTTTTAAATCCGTTAAAGCTGTTTTCTTCTCAATTAATTCATGTTCTTTCACAACTGTTTCCTTACTCTTCAATTGCATTGCACGAATATCTGACAAGATTTTTTCTGCATCTTCTTGACTTTGAGATACTAATTCATTGGCTTTTTCTTTTGCTTGTTCAATGAGTCGAGCTTTATTTTCTTTGAAGTTTTCTGTTTCAAGTTTCAATGCTTCTAATAATTGCGAGCTTTCTTTTAATTGTTGTTGAATGACTGATTTTTCTTGGTCTACAATGCGACGTTTTCTTTCTAAATCAGAAATCATTTCATTCAATTCTTGGCTTTCAACAGAAATAAATTGTCGAGCTTGTTCAATGACAACTTTTGGAAGTCCTAGTCTTGCTGAAATATCAAATGCATTACTTCGTCCCGGAACTCCTAATAGGAAACGATACGTAGGTTGAAGGGTATCACTATCAAACTCCATACTTGCATTAATTGTTCCTACACGATTATATCCATAGACTTTCAACTCTGGATAGTGAGTCGTTGCAATCACATAACTTTGTTTTGTCCCAATATAATCTAAAATCGCAATCGCGAGTGATGCTCCTTCTTGTGGGTCAGTCCCTGAACCAATTTCGTCCATTAATACTAAACTTTTCTCATCAATTTTATGTAAAATCGAAACGATATTTGACATATGCGATGAAAATGTACTCAAGTTTTGTTCAATCGATTGTTCATCTCCGATATCTGCAAAAATTTGAGTAAAGACACCTACACGACTGTCCGGTAGTGCTGGAATATATAATCCCATTTGTGCCATTAATTGGATAATCCCAATTGTTTTTAGAAGAATGGTTTTACCACCCGTATTTGGTCCAGTTATGACAATTGACTGATATTCTTGCCCTAAAATAATATCATTAGCAACTACTGATTTTGACGAAATAAGCGGATGTCTAGCTTGCCAAATCGCAACGTGATTTTCTTCATCGATAATCGGCTCATTTGCTTTTATTTGTTTGGCATAGAGTGCTTTTGCATTTGCGATATCTAAACGAGATAATACATAATGATTTTGTGTTAAAGAAGGTGTATGAGGCATTAATTTTTCAGATAATTCAAGTAAAATGCGCTCGACTTCTTTCTTTTCTTGTAATTGATAATCTCGTAATTTATTATTCAAATTTACAATCGCTTGTGGTTCCATAAATAATGTTTGACCTGTTGCACTTTGGTCATGCACAATTCCACCAAAGGTTGATTTATATTCTGCTTTAACAGGAACAACATAACGATCATTACGAATTGTAATTAAAGAGTCCGTTAAATATTTTGCATATTTTCCAGTAACATATGTATCCAATTGCCCTTTAATTTCTTGTTCAGTTCTGGAAATTCCTTGACGAATTCCTTTTAATGCGATGGAGGCATCATCTAATACATACCCATCTTCGCGAATAGATAACTGTAATTGTTTCGAAATTTCAGGTAAATATTCTAATTTTTCTACTAATTGTGGCAATCGATCTAATGTAATCTCTTCTTCTTTCACTTTTTCAAAGAAATTAGCCACTTGATTCGTTGTTTGTAATACTTTTAATATTTCGCTTAATTCTCTTCCATTTAATCCTGCTTCTACTTCTAATCGTTTAATAGATACACTAATATCAGCTAATTTAGGAATTGGAATTCCTTGTTTTAATCGTAAAAGTGTTACTGCATCTCTTGTTTCTTCAATTTTATTTCGAATTTTTTGAGCATTTGTTTCAATTGGTAATTGAAGAATCATTGTTTTTGCTTTTTGAGTATTCGCAAATTCTCTTACAGCATGTCGAATTTTATGAAATTCTAAAATCTCTTCAATTTTTTGATTCATACTTTCTCCTCCTTTAGACAGAATCATGACCACCCGTCTAACGGGTGGTTTGAACCGGGGCTATAAGCCCAGATTA
>NZ_CAUPXD010000063.1:0-3573 GCF_963515095.1 uncultured Granulicatella sp.
CTCAAATTTTAGCAATGAGACTCGCATTTGCGAGGCTGCTTGCGTCCTCCGCTACTTACAGGGAAGTCATATATAAAATCTATTATTTAACCCAAACACCGTCACCATCAACTTTATAACCACCTGGTGTAATTGTATTTGTTAATAATGCTCCAGATTTATTCAAGTAGTACCATTTACCATCTACTTGAACCCAACCTGTTTCCATTTTTCCATCTTGATCTAAATAGTACCATTTATTAGAAACTTCTAACCAACCTTTTTCCATAGCTCCTGTTTCATTTAAATAATACCATCCATTCTTATAATAGAACCATTCATTTCGAGCATATTTACCATCTTCTTTTAAGTAATACCATGAACTGTAATTTTCATCATATACCCATTCACTTGCTGCCATTGTACCATCATTTTTCAAGTAATAATCATCTTTCCAAGTGTTTTTAGCAGATGTTCCGTCTTGTTGGAAATAGTACCATTTTTGATGTTGTTCATCATAAATCCATTTATCTTTTACTTTTTGTCCATTTTCATCATAATAGGAATCTCCTTGGAATCCTACTTTTGTAGTTGGAGTTGACACACTAGTATTTCCTTGTGAAGTTCTCACCGATTCTGTTGTAGGAATCTCTGCTTCTGGTAATGCTGGTTGTTCTGTTACTTCACCATTTACCCCACCTTTGAATTCTGGCAACTCTGGTTGTTCTGCTACTTCACCATTTACTCCACCTTTAAATTCCGGCAATTCTGGCTGAACTTCTGGTTCACCTTTTTCTTCAATAACATCTTTAATTGGTAAGTATTTTGCAGTTAGTGTAGCATCTTTTTCAACAACTGGTAAAACTGCTTGAATAGATTCAGTTTGAAGACGAATTTGATATTCTTTTTCAATAGATAAATCACTTAAATCATACGGATTTAAAACTAAAACTAAACGATGTCCTTTTTCAACTTTATATACATTTGGTTGTAAGTACATTGTATACTCATGGAATTCTCCAACTTTTGGTTCAATAGAATCTGTTGAAGAATTTGACTCATATTTAGAGTTTGGACTTGCTAAGTTGATCCAACCTTTTGCAATAACTTTTTGTTTCGTAGGAGCTGTCTTAAAATTCTTCACATCTAAGTTTTGGAGCGTTCCACCTTGCCAAAACGCGCCTTGTACACCAGTATCATTTGCACTACCATCTACTACCGCATCGAATTCTTTATCTGAAACATCCATTAATACTCCATACATTTGGAAATTATGACCTTCGCCTTTTTCAAGGGCTGCTTTAAAGGTCACTGGAATATTCCCTTTAATCGTCACATCTTCAGACACTTCTGCAGCATAACTTGCATTTGATTTTGAAGACACTCTTGAAATTTTCTCAAATCGATTTTCTTTATCCAATTTTGCACTTGCATAATCGCTAGAAATTACAGTTTCTTTCTCTTTATTGTCTGCTTTTAATACTAATTGATGGTCACTTTCCCAACTATTATAATCTGTCCAATGGTTCACATTATTATTATCTTGAACCATCACAGGTGGTAATGATTCCACTTTATTATCGACATCATATAAATAGTGAGAGAACCATTCATTTAATAAATCATAGTAATCTTGACCATTCCGTTGAATTCCATATCCTTGAGACATTTTGGCTGGGTAAATATGCTCCCCTTGATGAAGATACATTTTTGTTAATACGCCAGCTTTTTTCAAAGCTTGATACATTAATTCAACATGTTTTGTTTTTACATTATCATCGTTTAACCCATGTACTAATAATGCAGGAACTTTTAATTGAGGAGAAATGGTATAATCTCTTTCTTTCCATAAATCACTATAGAAATATTCATGTTCTTTTTGATCATGATTTAATTGATTAATATAAGAAGAATAATTATTCCAAATCTTATACCAATCAGATTCTTCAAACATACGGCTTGTGACATAAATGGACAACCAAGATAAGTTACTAAATGGTTCAGAACTATATGGCGTTCCTTGACTATTAAAGTAATCATACCAAGAAGCAATCCCTGCCGCTGGGACAATTGTTTTTAATCCTTGAACTCCTGTTGCTCCTACTCCGAAAGTAGATGTCCCTGCCCAAGACAAACCTGTCATACCAACATTTCCATTTGCCCAATCAGCTTTAATTTCGATATTATTTTCTCTATCTGTATAAGCTCTTCTTTTGCCATTAATCCATTGGATAATATTTTTAAATGCTCCAATTTCTAAATCTGATCCAACAGTATTATAACCTTCCGATTCTTTTGTTCCTAAACCTGCACTTGAAACAAATACATAGCCACGAATTAAGAAGTAATCGTACCAGTTTAAATCTTCATAATCATTAAATCCTTCCCACTCATTATAATAATACCAAGAAGAAGAACTTGCATTTTTTGCTGCTTCAAGAGTAGATTGTACACCAACAGGTACTCTGCGTTTTGGTTTTCTACGTAACCAATTCATATCATAAGTACCATCCGTTGGTAAATTATGACTTTCTAATGTTACATGGTCTTGATCCAATGTTCCTGCTACATAAGGTCTTGCTTCAAAAATGGTAGAAGCCTTGTAATCTCCTTGAGCTACTACTTTAGGCATTTGAACAATTGCCTTTACCAAGTCTCGTTTTCCATCTCCATCTGTATCATAATCTGTTTCTACAAATACAGGGAAACGAACAATATCACTTTTTTCAAATGAATACTCATCTGGATTTAATTGACCTGTTGAATAAGGAAAAATTGGTTGAGCCTTTCCATTTAAAAATAAAGGTGATTTCTTTTCAGTACGATAAGCATCATGAAGTTTTTGAGCGATTGAAACTAGTGAATCAAATTCTGTAATCACTTGAGAAATATCTTCACCTGGTTGAATCAAACCTAAGCTTTCTGCAAATCGTAATTGATCTCTTTCAGTTTGCCCAATTAATTTTTGAGATGTATCTGCCCATTGTAATAATTCTAATACCGCTTCTTTTTTCGTTACTTGTCGATTCTCAAAATTAGGTTTTTCTTTCACTTCTAATGTTGTTTTTGCAACTTCCTCTTTTGGCTTTGTTACTTCACTAGTTGGTGTAGTAACCGTAGTTGAACTAGTTTCCTCTGCTAACACTCCTCCATTAGAAAGTAACGTCATCAAGACGATTGCGGAAGCTCCCACTAGCTTCCAATTCCATCCACGTTTTTTAAATTCCATTGTATATCCTCCTTATAAGAATACGCTTTCTTACCCAAGATTAACACCTTTCAACTATACAGTCAAACATTATTGTTCACGCTTACATTTTTGTTAACTAAAAAACTTCCTCACAGCAGCAAAGCAAATGCTACAAATGAGGAAGCCATATATTAAAACATAATCCTATAAGATTTCCAAACACATAGACTTACCGCAGTAGCTTAGCCATGAGACTCGCATTGCAAGACTACTTACGTCCCCCGCTAGTTACAGGAAAGTCATATTCAAAAACGTACTCTCATAAATGAATGCCAAACACATAGACTTACCGCAGTAGCGCAAGTACTAGAAGCCATCCCTTTGGCTTCTAGTACAGGAAAACT